>JAKBWB010000014.1 GCA_021843755.1 Pseudomonadota bacterium | reverse complement strand
TCTTGCGGTCCTGCAGGTAGATGTAGCCCTTCTGATCCATGTAGCCCACGTCGCCGGTCCGCAACCACCCGCCCGGGAGCATCACCTGGGCGGTCTCATCGGGACGATTCCAGTAGCCGCGCATCACCTGCGGTCCGCGCACGCAGACCTCGCCGGGCTGCCCGATCGGCAAGTCGTTTCCCGCATCGTCCCGGATCGACACCTCCGTCGACGGAATCGGCAATCCCACCGAGCCGTTGAATTCCGCATCGATCGGGTTGATGGCCACCGCGGGGGAAGTCTCGGTCAACCCCCAGGCTTGCGTGAGTCTGGTGCCAGTGACTTCCTTCCAGCGCTGGGCGACCGAAGCCTGCACCGCCATACCGCCACCGAGGGTGATCTTGAGATGGCTGAAGTCGACCGACGCGAACTCGGGAGTATGCAGCAGTGCATTGAACAGGGTATTGACGCCGCTGAAGAACTCGAACGGCTGGCGCTTCATCTCCGCCACCAGAGCCGGAAAGTCGCGCGCGTTGATGATGAGCACGTTCTTCCATCCCAGGTGGGCGAACAGCAGGCAGTTGGCGGTGAGCGCGAACACGTGATACAGGGGGATGGCCGTGATCAGCGTTCCAGGCTCGTCCGAGAAGGAATCTCCGAGCCATGCCTGCGCCTGCAGGATGTTCGCGCACAGGTTACCGTGCGTCAGCATGGCTCCCTTGGCGATGCCGGTCGTGCCGCCCGTGTACTGCAGCATCGCCAGGTCCTCCGCGGCCAACGGCTCGGGCCGCCAGGTCAGCGCCCGGCCCGCGCGCAGCACGGCACGCAGCGGCACGGCGAACGGGATGTTCCACCGTGGCACCTGCTTGCGGCGGTGGCGCACCACGTAATTGACGACCCATGATTTCGGGGCCGGCAGTAGATCACCCACCGCGCTCACCAGGATATGCTTCAGCTGACTGTGCGGCGCAACCTGCTCGACGATGTGCGCGAAGTTCTCCAGCACGACGATCGCTTCGGCGCCGGAGTCCATGAGCTGGTGCGCCAGCTCCGGCGCCGTGTACAGCGGGTTGGTATTGACGACGACCAGTCCGGCGCGCAGCGCGCCGAAGAGCGCCACCGGGTACTGCAGACAGTTCGGCAGCATGATCGCGATTCGGTCGCCTTTGGCGAGCCCCACCGACTGCAGCCAGGCGGCGAATGCGCGCGTCAGATCGTCGAGCCGCCCGTACGTCAGGACGGCGCCGAACTGCTCGTACGCGGGGCGGTCGCGATATGCCGAGCAGGCGCGCTCCACGAGCTCACCGAGCGAGCTCAGCTGCGCCGGATCGATCTCGGGCGGTACACCCGCCGGATACGATTGGAGCCAGATTCGGTTCATCGGATGCCCCCTCTTCAGGATCGCAGGTGGAGCCTCCGCCGCCCGGGCCGCAGCTCCCCACAAGCGGCGCAGTGTAGCGTGCGGCGCCGCAGCCGCGGAATCCGATGTGCGCCATCTCACGGGACGTGCCGGCTGGGCGCGGCGGCACCCTCGGCCGCTGAAGCGGCGCATCCGAGCGGCGCTCGCCGGGACGCGCGCAGCGCGGAACGGCCGAGCGCGCTGAAAGGATCGAGCCGCCGCCCCTATGGGGCGGCCCCGCGCCGCGCGGGACTGTTCCCGAGAAACAGCTCGATCTTGTCGCGATAGGTGCGCGAGAGCTTCAGCTCCTGCCCACCCTCGAGCGTGAGGAAATACTCGCCGTTCATGTGCGCCCGCAGGCTCTTGACGAAATGCAGATTGACGATCGTCGAGCGGTGCACCCGCTGAAACATCCGCGGGTCGAGAATCTCCTCGAGCTCCTTCATCGTGCCGCGCAGGATGTGCGTGTCGCCCTCGGCGTGCACGCACATGTAGTCGCCGGCCGCGTCGATCCATTGAATCGACGCCACCGGCACCCGGGTGGTATGCCGTCCCTGACGGATCGGCAGGATCTGCGGATGGCTCGCTTCGATCGCGGTGCCGCCCTGGGCGAGCATCGTCTCGAGCTCGATCTCGCCGGCGCCGGTGATCTGCACAACCACTTCCATGAGCTTGTCGCGCTCATCAGCGGCATGACGCGCTGCCAGAGTGTGCCGCACGCGCTCGAGTGTCGTCTCGACGCGCGCTTCGTCGAGGGGTTTGAGCAGATAGTCCACCGCGCACGCCTCGAATGCCCGCAATGCATACTGGTCGAACGCGGTGACGAACACCACCAGCGGCAGACTCTCCTGAGGCAGGCGCGCGAGCACTTCGAAGCCGGAAAGCATGGGCATCTGGATGTCCAGAAAGAGCACGTCCGGATGCTCCCGCTGAATCAAGGCGATCGCATCGCGACCGTTGCCGCATTCGGCGATCACCTCGAAATCCTCTGTTCGGCGCAACAGACGCTCCAGCCCGCGCCTGGAGAGCGCCTCGTCGTCGACGATGACGGTCTTGATCTTCACATCGGTCACCTGGCCGCGGCCCTGCCTGGGAACCCGCGGCGCGGCGCCAAGCTTACCCGATCTTGCCCCAGGGGTTCCGTCAGGCGGGCGCGGGCGCTTGCAGATGTTCGATTGGCACGCGGCGGGCCAGGACCGAGCCCTGTCCCAAGTCGCATCCCACCGCCGTCAGCCAACGCAGGACATGCGTCGAGTCGATCTGCTGGGCCGCGCAGTGAATGCCCAGAACCTTGACCGCCTGCACGATCGCCACGACCAGGGCCTGGGACAGCTTGTCTTTCAGGGCCGCCACCGTCAGGCGCGGATCCATCTTCACCAGCCGCACAGCCTTGGAGCGCAGCAGCGGGATCACGGCCGAATCGAATGAGAACCCATCGATGACCACCGAGCATCCGAGCCGCTCGCAGCCGCTGATGAACCGCTCGACTTGCGCACGGCGCTGCGTGCACAGCGGCTCGGCAATCTCGAACCCGAGGGCATCGGGGGAAATCGCGCTGCGGCCGAGGCCGCTGCTCAGCTGGCGCAGGAAACGATCGTCTTCGAGCGTCGCGATGGACAGATTGAGCGTGAAGGTCGTCGGCTCGGCCGTCCAGGCGTCACGATGCTCGGCGAGCCAGCCGAGCAGCCCCTGCACGGCCAGCACATCGAGCGCCGCCGGATCGCGATTCTGTCGCGGTGTGCCGCGCGGCAGGACCTCGAACCAGCGCATCCGCCCGCCTGAGCGCAGCTTCACGAATGGCAGGACTTCCAGAAGCACCGCCGGCGCGCTCTGCGCCGCCGGCGCTGCGGCGCCGGAAGCCGCCGGCGGCTGCAGGACGGGCGGCAGTTGCGGCGCAGGTTCGGGCCCCTGGGCGGGCGCCGGCACCTCGGCGGCGGGCTCGGCCCGCGGCTCGAACTCCAGCGACAGCTCGCCAGTCTGGAGAATCTGGTCGACCGCCGCAGGCGCGAGCTCCCGGTGAGCGTGGCGATCCGGCGAGGGCCGGGAATCGGCCGGCGCATCATCATTGGCCAAGCTCAGCACAAGGCTGGTGGGATCGTGGTCGACGCGGCCCGGCACCACAGGCTGCACCACACAGGCCAGTGCCTGCACGTGCTCCCGCACCTCCCGGGTCACGATGCGCTCGAGCAGGCTGTCGCCGGCGAACTTGGCATCCGCCAGCACCATCACCAGCCCCGCCAGCGCCCCTTGCGGCGGGCCGATCGGCAGAAAGACCGCGGCGCGGCCGTCTTCCACGCGCTGTTCGGGCTCGCCGGCGCCGGGCTCGGCCGCGAAGCGCTCCAGAGCATCGACCACCAGCGCATGCTCGTCCGGACCGAGCGCGCCCTCGCTCAACCACAGCACGTTGCACTGGCTGTCGTAGATTGAAACGGAATGAAGCCGCAGCGGCGGCAAGGCCCCGCACAGCTGCCGGCCGATCGACTCCACGCCCTGCGGCTCGCTGGCGGCGGCCGTGTGGATATCCGAAGTCCGGTGCGCGTGCCGCGCGGCCGAGTGCATGACATTTCCCATTGCGGAGCGAGTGCGAGGCTGGATGTAGCGAAAGGGTGACACCACGGCGCGTGAGGTACCGTGAACTCGCTCGCGTTCCGCTCCATCGTTTCGGTTTCGCGAAATGCCATGGGTCGCGATCACACCGCCGACTTGTCATATTCGGGTACGCAAGCGGGCCGCCGCGCGCGCCCGCGACCGGCCGGTCAGCCCCGCGGCTCACCGCCGCGAGCGGCGCCCGACCCGATCCTACTGGCTGGAAGGAACGTTACTCGGCAGTAGGATGGGGCGGGAATCGGGTTAAAATGCTCGAATAATCGGTGATCCGGGAGAACGACCATGTATCGCGCGCCGCTGAGAGAGCTGCGTTTCGTGCTCGAGGAGCTGCTCGGCATCGCCACCCTTGCCGCCTACCCGGCCTACGCCGACTATTCCGACGAGCTCGGCGCGTCGATCCTCGAGGAGGCCGGGCGCTTCGCCGAGGATGTGCTCGCGCCTCTGAATCGCGCCGGCGACCTCGAAGGCGCGCACTGGAGCGCCGAGGGCGTGCGCAGCTGCGCGGGCTTCAAGGACGCCTACCGCCGGTTCGCCGAGGGCGGCTGGCCGCAGCTCGGAGCCGACCCCCGCTTCGGCGGACAGCGGGTACCGCAGGCCCTCAACAGCGCGGTCCAGGAAATCGTCGCCTCGGCCAATCTGGCGTTCAAACTTTGTCCCATGCTGACCCACGGAGCGGCGCACGCCCTCGAGCTGTGCGGTTCGGAGGCGCAGCGGCGGCTGTTCCTGCCCAAGATGATCAGCGGCGAGTGGTCCGGCACGATGGCGTTGACGGAGCCTTCGGCCGGCTCGGATCTGGGGCAGATCCGCACTCGCGCAGTGCCCGAAGGCGATCATTACCGGCTGTTCGGGCAGAAGATCTTCATTACCTGGGGCGAGCACGACCTCACGGAGAACATCCTGCACATGGTGCTGGCGCGGATCGACGGCGCGCCGGCCGGCACCCGGGGAATCTCGATGTTCATCGTCCCGAAGGTGCTGGTCGCGCCCGACGGGTCGCTCGGGCAGCGCAATGAAGTGCGCTGCGCGTCCATCGAGCACAAGCTCGGCATCCATGCCAGCCCGACCTGCGTGATGGAATTTGGCCACGACCGCGGCGCGGTCGGTTATCTGGTGGGCACGCCCAACCACGGCCTCGAGTACATGTTCGTCATGATGAACACGGCACGCCTGGCGGTGGGCGTCGAGGGCTATGCCGTCGGCGAGCGCGCGTTCCAGCAGGCCCTCGAGTATGCGCGCACACGCCTGCAGGGCAAGCCGCCGGCGGCACGGGAGTCCGGGCCGGCGCCGATCGTGGAACATCCGGACGTCCGGCGCATGCTGCTCACCATGAAATCCTGCACCGAGGCGTCGCGTGCGCTCGCCTTCTACGCCGGCACTCAGCTCGACCTCGGCGCGCACCATCCGGACGCGAAGCTTCGCACTGCGGCGCTCGAGCGCGGCGAGCTGCTGATTCCCATCGTGAAGGGCTGGTGCACCGAGACGGGCAACGAGACGGCGACCATCGGAATCCAGGTCCACGGCGGCATGGGCTTCGTCGAGGAGACGGGCGCGGCGCAGTATCTGCGCGACGTACGGATCACGACCATCTACGAAGGCACCACGGGCATTCAGTCGAATGATCTGATCGGCCGCAAGTTCGGGCGCGATCAGGGCGCGGCAATGCACGCGCTGGTGAGCGACATGCGCCGCGAGCTGCAGTCGCTCGAGGTGTCGGTGCCGGCGGTGAGTCAAGTGCGCGAAGCGACCGTGCAGGCCGTCGAGCGGCTCGAGCATGCGACGCGCGCGCTGCTGGCGGACATGGCCGAAAGTCCAGCGCACGGCTTCGCGGTGTCGGTCCCCTACCTGAAACTGTGCGGGCTGGTCATCGGCGGCTGGCTATTGGCCAAATCCGCGGCCATCGCGGCCCGCAGACTCGACGGCGAGGAGCACGCGTTCTATCACGCGAAGATTCGCACCGCGCATTTCTATGCCAAGCAGGTGCTGCCGGCGGCCGCGATGCTCGCGCAAGTGGTCGAGGGCGGTGCCTCCAGCGTGCTCGAAACTGGCGCGGAATACATCTGACCCGGACCCTGCGCAAACCGCACGGACGACGGGCATCGCCTCATGCGATGCGCAAGCGCAGCGGCAACGGCTCATTGAGCTGATCGAGAAAAGCCTGTCGCCGGGCAGGCTCGAGGCGCGCCCAATCGAGCTTCCCGGCATTCATGCCGAGCAGTTGCGCATCTGTGACCGTCCCGCGCGCGCGTGCACGGCTCCGCCAACGCTGCGGCAGACGCTTGGTCTCGTTGTGCTTGCACAGATCGATGATGGCGGCCGCGACCTGCGCGTCGCGTGTCAGCTCGCTGTGGGCCGCCCGCGTGTAATAGGCCCGCAGGCCCGGGGGTGCCGCGCTGAAGGCGGGTACGGTGCCGTCACCGTCGCGGGTCACCGTGTACACGAACCCAGCCTCACCCCGCTGCGCCGCAGTCACGGTCGCGCGGGCAACGCCCGCGATGGCCGCGAAGCGCTCGTCGGGCTCCGGCAGCGTGCCGTGCAGCCGCCTGGCGCGCTCGAGCAGCGCCAGCCGCGGCGCCGGCACGCTCAACGGCCACTGCATCGGGTTGGTCAGATCGGGGCCGTCCCCCTGCCCACCGGGCAGCATCTGATACAGACTGGGGAAACCGCTCCACACGCGCTCGGCCAGCTCCAGAGACGAATGGCCGAGGTCGAGCCGCGCGATGTTTCGCACCACCGAGTAGGTGCCCCGCAAGGCCTGCAGCGGCGCGAAGGCCCCGCGGTTGGGCGTACCGAGCAACACCACGCGCTCGACATGGCCGGTGCCCGGCAGCGCCAGCGCCGCGCGGCTGACCAACCCGCCCATGCTGTGGGCGACAATGGCGACGGCCTGCCCCGAATGCTCGCGCAACCGGGCCGCCAGATCCTGCCCGAGCGCCTCGATGTCGAGGCGCCAGTCGTAGTCATACAGGGTAACCGCGAAGCCCGCGGCCCGCAGCCGCAGTTTGAGCTTCAGGTGCGAGTAGAGCACGACGCCGAGCGGCACGATCGGCGCACCCTGCGCGGGATCGAGCCAAAGGAGGCGGCCGCCCTGGATGTCGAGCGGATCGAGCCACAGCACGTCATCGGGCAGGGGCGCGCGGCGACGCAGGCCGAGCTGCGATCCGAGGATGCCGGGCACGACGAACACGTGCGGGAGCGATGCCGCGGGAGCCCGCCGCGCCGCCGCGGCGGCCAGTTCGCGCAGCTCTCGGTATTCGCGCGCGCCGAAGTACGCCTCGAGCGCCTGAGTCTGCTGGCCTTCCAACAGGAACCGCTCGACGGCGATGTCACTGCGACAGAAGCGATCGTACGGGGTAACGTGATCGGTGAGTGCGTTGAATCGGCCCACAACGCGCCGATTATGCCATGCCGGCACCGATCAGCGGCTCTTGAGACACACAGCCTGCGCGCCGCGCTCCGCGACCACTGCGCAGAGCGCATCGAGTGCCGCTTTGCGCGCGGTTGTCTTGCGCCAGACGGCGCCGACCCGGCGAGTGGGCGCAGGTTTTGCGAACGGCACGACCACGACACCGCGCGCGCCGCCGTATGCTCCCTCGGTGGCCGATTGCGGAAGAAGGGTGATGCCCGCGCCGGCGGCCACCATCTGCCGCAGCGTCTCGAGGCTGGTGGCGCGAAAGTTCTGTTGTTCGCGCGCGCCGGCCTGGCTGCACACCGCAAGCGCCTGATCCCGCAGGCAGTGCCCTTCCTCGAGCAGCAGCAGCGGCTCTCCGGCGAGGTCGCTCGCGTGAATGCGCTCGCGTCGCGCGAGCCGGTGCCGCTCGGGCAGCGCCGCCACGAACGGCTCGCTGTACAGCTCGAGCGCCTCGAGACCCTCCAGCTCGACCGGCAGAGCGAGAATGCCCAGATCCAACTCGCCGGCTCTGAGCTTCTCGAGCATCGGCGCGGTCCGATACTCGTGCAGATGCAGCATCAGCCGCGGCAGCGCGCGTTGGATCGGACGCGCCACGTGCGGCAGCAGATACGGCCCGATCGTCGGCAACAGCGCCACGCGCAGCGTCCCTGCGAGCGGATCGCGGTGCGAGCGCGCAAGCGTGCCGACCTCGTCGCACGCCTCGATGATCAGCCGGGCGCGCTCGACGATCTGCCGGCCCGCCTCGGTCAGCGCCACGTTGCTCGGCCGGCGCTCGATCAGCTGCACCCCGAGTGAGGCTTCCAGCTTCTTCAGCTGCGCCGACAGCGTCGGCTGGCTGACGCAGCAGCGCTGCGCGGCCCGCCCGAAGTGCCGGGTGTCGGCGAGCGCCACCAGGTAGCGCAGGTCTTTCAGCTTGATGTCGGGCATGGCTGACAGCCGCTGAATTCTCGCGCCACGGAGCGTGCAGCGGGCGCGGTGGGCGTGCGCGTCACAGTGGCGCGGACCGCCTGCAACACCCGCGCGGAGAGCCGGCCGGTCCCCGGGCCCCGCAGCTCGCGCACCGTCCCCACGCCCCGCCTCAATACAGGAACGGAATCAACATCCGGGTACGCGCCTTGTAGGGCGGATACGCCGCGGGAAAGTGCTCCGCGAGCATCCGCTCCTCGGTATGCGCGCTGATCACGAAGAACAGCCCGACCAGCACGAGCGCCGGCAGCCACATGACACCGAGCGCGAACACCGTGCCGAGGCCCGCGAGCACCAGGCCCGAGTAAATGGGATGGCGCACCCGGGCGTAGGGTCCGGACGTCACCAGCTCGTGCCCCTGGCGCATCGACATGGGGATTCCCCAATTGCCGCCGAGATACGCCCGCGCCCAGATCGCAAACGCGAAGCCCGCGACGCACAGCGCCACCCCGATCCATTGCCACGGCGGCGCCGGGTGCAGCAGCGCGGGCGCGTGACCCGAGAGCCATCCGGCGATTTCGGAGCGGCGCACCAGCCGCATCACGAGCATGATCACGACGATCATGCCCACTCGCAATCCCCACGACCGACCTCGCCAGGTGGCGCCGCGGTCTGCCTTCTTGTTGAACAGCGCCCACGCCCACCACAGGACCAGGAAGCCGGCCCAGAGCCCCCCGATCAGCCTTGCGATCGTCATGTTGGCACCCTCAGTCGCGAAAGTTGTTGAATTGCAGCGGCAGGTCGAGCTTCGCCCCGCGCAGCAGCTGGATCGCCGCCTGCAGCTCGTCACGCTGCTTCCCGGTGACGCGCACCTTCTCGCCCTGGATGCTCGCCTGCAGCTTCAGCTTCGAATCCTTCAGCAGCCGCGTGATCCTCTTGCCCGCTTCGGCGTCGATGCCCTGGTGCAGCAGCACCTCCTGGCGGGCCGCCGACAGGCCGATCTGCGGCTCTTTCGCCTCGAGACAGGCGAGGTCGATACCCCGCTTGCCGAGGCGCAGCTTGAGGATCTCCAGCATTTGTTTGAGCTGGAAATCCACCTGCGCATGCAGCGTGACGGTGAAACCCTCGAGCTCCAAGCGCGCACCGGTGTCCTTGAAATCGAACCGCTGCGCGATCTCGCGGTTGGCCTGATCGACGGCATTGGCGAGCTCGTGCGCGTTGAGTTCGCAGACCACATCGAAGGACGGCATCGCGGCGAACCTGGCGGCTGGACCGGCGGGTATTGTATCCCGCGAGCCGGTGATGATAGGCTCGTGGCCATGCTTCAACCGCGACCGGCCAATCTGCAGGGGTGGTGGCGCACTTCACATCCGGAGTGGGCCGCGGGCTGCTCGTTGTAACCTCGCGACATCGGTAGAACTACCAGAACCCATTCCGGAAAAACCGCCGGAATGGGTTTTTTATTGCCTGACTGATTCGGAGAATGCATTGAAGCCACCGTTCGACATACCAGGAGATCTCGACACGCCGGTCTCGGCGTTCATGAAGCTCGGGGCGTTCGTGCCGCACTTCCTGCTCGAGAGCGTCGAGGGCGGCGCGCGGCTCGGCCGCTACTCGTTCATCGGCTTCGGCGACGCCCTCACCGTGCGCCTGGACACCGGTGGTTTCACCATCGGCGCCGAGCGCCGTCCCGTCCCCCGCTCGGCCGCGGAACTGCTCGATGGACTGCGCACCGGGCTCGCGCGCACGCCGGCGCCCGAGCCGGACATTCCGGGCGTTCCGCTCGCCGGCGGATTGGTCGGCTATGCCGCCTACGATGTGGTGCGCTTCTTCGAGAGACTCCCCGCCGGCGCCGGCAAGACCCCCGAGGTGCCGGCGCTGCACTATGTTGCGCCCCGCTCGCTGCTGGTGTTCGATCATCTGACGCGCGGCATCGCGCTGCTGCATGCCGGCTCGCAGGCCGAACGGGCGCAGCTGCGCGCCGAGATCATCCGGGCGCTGCGCGGCCCGCTGCCGGCCACACCCCGGCGCGGCCGCTGCAGCCCCGCAATCCCCACGACCAGCCGCGCGGACTATGTGCTGGGTGTCGAGCGCGTCAAGGAGCACATCGCCGCCGGCGACGTATACCAACTGGTGTTGTCGACACGCTTCGCGGGCCAGCACGAGCTGACACCGTTTCAGGCATATCGCGCGCTGCGCCTGATCAACCCATCGCCCTACATGTATTACTGCGCGCTCGGGGACCTGACCGTGGTCGGCTCCTCGCCCGAGGCGCTGGTGCGCCTGCAGGAGGGCACGGCGCAGCTGCGACCGATCGCCGGTACGCGGCCGCGCGCCGACGATCCGGCGCTCGATCGGGCCCGCGAGGCACAGCTGCGCGCCGACCCGAAGGAAAACGCCGAGCACGTCATGCTCGTCGATCTGGCCCGCAACGACCTCGGCCGGGTGGCCCGCGCCGGCAGCGTGACGGTCGATCCGTACCGCTCCATCGAGCGCTACAGCCACGTGATGCACATGGTGAGCGGGGTCAAGGGCACGCTGGCCGAGGGTCGCGACGCGTTCGACCTGTTCGGCGCGGCGTTTCCGGCGGGGACCCTGGTGGGCGCGCCGAAAGTGCGGGCCATGCAGATCATCGATGAGCTCGAGCCGGTGAGCCGCGGCCTCTACGGCGGCACGGTCGGCTACTTCGGCGCCCGCGGCGACATGGATCACGCCATCACCATCCGCACGCTGGTATTTCGCGGCGACCAGTACAGCTATCAGGCCGGGGCCGGCATCGTCGCCGACAGCGACCCGCCCACCGAGCACGAGGAGGTGCTCGCCAAGAGCGGCGCGATGGCGCGCGCGCTCGAGATGGCGCAGGAGGGCTTCTGATGGCACGCCTGCTGCTGATCGACAATTACGACTCCTTCACCTACAACCTGGTGCAGGCGTTTCTCGTCCTGGGCGCCGATGTGCGTGTCTACCGCAATGATGCGATCGACGTGTCGCAGGCCACGGCGCTCGCTCCGACGCACCTGTGCATCTCGCCGGGTCCGGGCACCCCGGACGATGCCGGTGTGTCCATGGACATGATCCGCGCGTTCGCCGGACGCATTCCGGTGCTCGGCGTGTGCCTGGGCCATCAGTCGATCGTCGAGGCGTTCGGCGGCAAGGTGGTGCGCGCCGGACGGCTGATGCACGGCAAGACGTCGATGATCCAACATGACGGCCTGGGGGTCTTCGCCGGACTGCCGCAGCCGTGCGAGGCCGGACGTTACCACTCGCTGATCGCCGCACCGGACTCGCTCCCCGCGACCCTCACCGTCACCGCCTGGACCGAGGCGAAGGAGATCATGGGGGTGCGCCACGTGGGGCTCGCGGTAGAGGGCGTACAGTTTCATCCCGAGAGCATCCTCACCCCCCTCGGACCGCGGCTGCTCGGGAACTTCCTGAAACAAAGTGCCGGGGGCGCCGCATGAGCGAGGCGCGCGAACTGCTCGAGCGGCTGCTCGAGGGCGCGGATCTGACCCAACCACAGGCCGAGCAGCTGCTGGAGTTGCTCACGCAAGCCGACACCTCCCCGGCGCTGATCGGCGCGGTGCTCGCGGCCCTGCGCGCCAAAGGCGCGGTGGCCGACGAGGTGCGCGGGTTCGCCGAGGCGATGCGCCGCCTGGCGCGCCGGCCGGACCTGCCCGAATCGGCCCGCGCCATCGACATCGTCGGCACCGGCGGGGACCGCTCCGGCAGCCTGAACATCTCCACCGGCACGGCGCTGCTGACCGCGGCCTGTGGCCTGCCGGTCGTCAAACATGGCAATCGCTCGGTCTCGAGCCGCGCCGGCAGCGCCGATGTGCTCGAGGCGCTCGGCGTGCGCATGCCGCTCGGGGAGCAGGCGGTGGGCCAGTGCCTGGCGCAGTGCGGCTTTACGTTTCTGTTCGCCCCGCACTACCACCCCGCGACCCAGGCCGTAGCCGCGGCACGGCGCGCGCTCGGGGTGCGGACGGTATTCAATATCCTCGGACCGCTGACCAACCCGGCTCATCCGCCGCTGCGCCTGATCGGCGCGTTCAGCCTCGACGTCGCGGCGCTCATGGCGGACACTCTCGCGGGGATGCATATCGAGCGGGGATTCGTGATCCACGGCGCCGAGGGCTGGGACGAGCCGACGCCGGTGGGTCCCTTCACAGTCTTCGACGTGCGGCCGGGCCGGGTGACACGTCAGACCCGTGCGCCGGAGGATTACGGGCTGCGCCGCTGCCCGCCGGCCGCCTTGATCGGCGGTGATGCCCGGCACAACGCTGAGGCGCTGCGCGCGGTGCTCTCGGGACGGGCACATGGCGCGCAGCGGGATTGTCTGCTGCTCGGCGCCGCGCTGGCCCTGGAGGTCGCCGGCGAGGTGGCCGACCCGCGCGCCGCGATGGATCGGGCCCGTGAAGCCATCGACGGCGGAGCAGCCGGTCGCGTGCTGGACACGCTGGCCCGGGTGGGGCGTGGGGCATGAGTCGCGACTTTCTCGCGCAGATGGCCGCCTCGAGCCGCACAAGGGCGCAAGCCGCCCGGGCCGCCTGTCCGCCGGAGGAAATGCTGCGCCGGGCCCGCGCGCAATCGCCCGCACCGCCGCTGCGGCTCACGCCCGGCGGGTTCGGCCTCATCGCCGAGGTGAAGCTGCGCTCGCCGGCTGCGGGATCCCTGGCTGAATCGGCGGGCGACCTCGGGGCGCGCGTCGCCACATATGCCGCTGCCGGCGCAGCGGCAGTCTCCATCCTGACCGAGCCGGAGCGCTTCGACGGCTCCCTGGAACATCTGCGCAGCGCCGCGGCCGGACTCACCCCGCTCGGAGTGCCGGCGATGCGCAAGGATTTCCTCGTAGACCCTTATCAGGTCGCCGAGGCACGCGCTGCCGGCGCCGGCGGCCTCCTGCTCATCGTGCGCATGCTCCAGGACACCGAGCTCGAGGCCATGATCGCGCATGCCCGCGAGCTGGGCCTGTTCGCCCTGCTGGAAGCGTTCGACGAGACTGACATCGAGCGCCTGCATCGGCTGACCGCGCGGGTGGGTGGTGAGGGGCTGCTCGCCGGAGTCAATTGCCGCGATCTGAGCACGCTGGCGGTCGTGCCGGAGCGCCTCGAGGCGCTGGCCCCCCTGTTGCCACGCGCGCTGCCGCGCGTGGCCGAAAGCGGCGTCACGAGCGCCGAGGACGCCCGCCGCATGGGCCGGGCAGGCTACGACCTGGTGCTGGTCGGCAGCGCACTGATGCGCGCCCCCGACCCGCCGGCGCTCGCCGCGGATCTTCTGCGCGCGGGGCGGGAGGGCCGGCGACACTCGCTCGGACAGGATGCCCGGGACGGCGGGGCGGCCGGCCCGAGCGGCCCCAAATGAACCCCTCGCCCGGCACCTTGTGGATCAAGATCTGCGGGCTCACCACGCCCGAGGCCGTCGAAGCCGCGCTGGCCGCCGGAGCCGACGCCATCGGTTTCGTGTTTGCCGAGTCGGTCCGGCGTGTGGGCACCGCGGCGGCCTGCCGGCTGGCCGGGCCGGCGCGGGGCAAGGTGCGCTGTGTAGCGGTCACACGCCACCCCGAGCAGCCGCAGATCGATGAGATCATCACCGGGTTCCGTCCCGATATCCTGCAGAGCGATGCGCAGGACCTGCAGCGGCTGGTGCTGCCGCGCGAGATCGAGCGGCTGCCGGTGCTGCGCAGCTGGCAAGCCGGCGACACACTGCCCCGGCGCCTGCTGTTCGAGGGCGCGGTGAGCGGCGCCGGTCGAGCCTGCGATTGGCGGGCGGCGTCCGCGGTCGCCCAGCGCGCACAATTGGTGCTCGCCGGTGGGCTCGACCCGGATAATGTGGCTGGCGCGATCGCCGCGGTGCAGCCGTTCGGGGTCGACGTCTCGAGCGGCGTGGAGTCACGCCCGGGGATCAAGGATCCCGAAGCGGTCAGGCGGTTCGTGGCCGCGGCACGCGCCGCGTGTCCGGCATCCGTGGAGTAACTGATGAGTATGAATTCCGAAGCGCTGCAGGAGCTGATCGCGGGACGCTTTCCCGATGCGCGCGGGCGGTTCGGCCCCTTCGGGGGACGCTACGTGCCCGAGACATTGATCCCGGCGCTGGAGCGGCTCACCGAGGGCGTGCAAGCCCATCTGCACGACACCGAGTTCCGTCAGACGCTCGGGAGCGAGCTGGCCACCTGGGCGGGCCGACCGACGGCATTGACCTACGCCGGACGGCTGTCGGCGGCGTGGGGCGCGCACATCTGGCTGAAGCGCGAAGATCTCGCCCACACCGGCGCGCACAAGATCAACAACGCTCTGGGACAGGCGCTGCTCGCCCAGCGCCTCGGTGCCCGGCGCATCGTCGCGGAGACCGGCGCCGGGCAACACGGCGTGGCCAGCGCGGCCGCCTGCGCGCGGCTCGGGCTGCCGTGCACCGTCTACATGGGCGCGATCGACATGGAGCGCCAGGCGCCGAATGTCGGACGCATGCGGCTGCTCGGGGCCCAGGTCGTGCCCGTTACCGGCGGCGATCGGACCCTGCGCGCGGCCATCGACGAGGCGCTGCGCGATTGGGTGTCGGACCCGTTGGGCACCTACTATCTGCTCGGCTCGGCCGTAGGGCCTCACCCCTATCCCTACCTGGTGCGCGAACTGCAGGCGGTCATTGGCCGGGAAGCGCGCACCCAGTACCAGCAGGCCGCGGGACGGCTACCGGATGCGGTGATTGCGTGTGTCGGCGGCGGCTCCAACGCCATCGGAATGTTTCATGCATTCGTGCCGGACCGCGGTGTCGAGATCATCGGGATCGAAGCCGGCGGGCGCGGCGCCATGCTCGGAGGAAATGCCGCGACGCTCTCCTTCGGGCGCCCCGGCGTGCTGCACGGCAGCTACTCGATGCTGCTGCAGGACGCCGACGGCCAGATCCAGGAGACGCACTCCGTCTCGGCCGGTTTGGATTATCCGGGCGTGGGACCGGAACATGCGCTGCTGGCGCACAGCGGCCGCGTGCGCTACGAGACAGCGGGCGACGAGGAATCCCTCGCGGCGGTGCGCGCGCTGTGCGAGTTCGAAGGCATCCTGCCGGCCCTCGAGAGCGCCCATGCGCTCGCCGGCGCCCGCCGGTGGGCGCACGCTCATGCCGGCGGCACCGTCCTGGTGTGCCTGTCCGGACGCGGTGACAAGGACATGCCGACTTTCCAGCAGACGCTGCTGGCGGAGCGCCCATGAGCGCCCACGAACGGATCAGCGCGGCGATCCGCACGGCAAGCGCGGACGGCGACCCGGCGCTCGTGGCCTACCTGACGGCCGGCTTCCCGAGCCGCGAGCGCTTCCGCACGGACCTGCGGCGCATCGCCGGGGCGGCCGATGTCGTGGAGATCGGCGTACCGTTCACTGATCCGATGGCCGACGGGGTGACGATCCAGCGCTCGAGCCGCGCCGCACTGGAGCAGGGCGTGAGCCTGCGCTGGATTCTGGCGGAGCTCGAGGCGATACGACCCCGGCTCGCGACGCCCCTGCTGTTGATGAGTTATCTCAACCCGCTGCTCGCCTTCGGCATCGAATCGCTGGCTGCAGCGGCCGAGCGCGCCGGGGTCACGGGGTTCATCGTGCCGGATCTGCCCTTCGACGAAGGCGATGCGGTGCATGCGGCGCTGACGGCGCGCGGACTGGCATTGGTGCAGATGGTCACCCCCGTCACCTCGCAGGAGCGGCTCGCGCGGATCTGTGCGCGCGGCCAGGGCTTTGTGTATGCCGTTACGATCACGGGCACCACCGGCCGCAACACCGGCGTGGCGGCGAACGTCACTCAGTATCTTGACATCGTGCGCCAGCACGCCAATGTTCCGGTGTGTGCCGGGTTCGGGATCCGCGGACGCGAACAGCTCGAACAGCTGCGCGGACACGTCGACGGCGTGGTGATTGGCTCGGCGCTGGTGGAGCTTCTGGAGCAGGGAGGCGACCCGGCGCAGTGGCTGCAGTCGCTGCGGAGCACGCGGCCCTGAGCGCTGGAGGCGCAGTCGGCCGCCGCCGGGGGGCGCCGATTGCGCCGGAGGCACTGTGTTCCTGATCGTGAGAAGGGTCTCGACATGCCGACAATCACGATTGCCAAGCGTTTTCGCGGACCGGCGCAGTCCGCCAACGGCGGCTATTTCGCCGGATGTGTCGCCGCGCAGGTCACGTATCCGGTTACGGTGCGGCTGTTGCGTCCACCGCCGCTCGACACGCCCCTGGAAGTGCAGGCCCTCCCCGATGCTGCGCTCGCCATCCTGCGCGGATCGGAGCGGATCGGCCTGGCGCAGCCGGCGGACCTGACCCTCACACCGCGCCCCGGACCCACCTACTTCGAGGCCGTGGAGGCCTCGCGCCGCTACGCCGGCTTCAAGCACCACCGATTCCCGAGCTGCTTCGTCTGCGGCACGCAGCGCGTCCGCGGCGATGGCATGCGCATCTTCGCCGGCCCCCTGCCGGAGCGCGATCTGGTGGCCGCCCCGTGGGTGCCGGACCCTTCGCTCGAGGCAGGTGACGACAAGGTGCGGCCCGAGTTCATGTCCGCGGCGCTCGATTGCCCGGGCTTCTACGCCGTCAGCCCCGATGACCGCATGATGCTCCTGGGCGAGATCACGCTGCGCATCAATCGCCGAGTACACATCGGGGAGCGCTGCGTCGTGATCGGCTGGCGCATCGAGTCCGAGGGCCGCAAGCACACCGCGGGCACGGCGGTGTACGGCGAGGAGGGCGAGCTTTGCGGCAGCGCCCGAGCCGTGTGGCTCGAACCGAAAAGCGCGTGAGCGGCCCACGTCGGCCCAACCAAGCCTCTGACTTGCGGTAGCCAGGCGAGCGTGGTGTGCGCTAGGCTTGTGCGCGGGGCACGTGTCCGGGGCCGAGACAATACCAACAAGCTCATGTGGCATCAGGGCAAATGGGGGGCGATTGCAGCGCTTTCGGCGCTGTGTCTGCCACCGGCGCTGGCGACGCAATGTCAAATCGAGCGGTCGCACCCGATTGCCGTCACCGTCAAGGACATGCAGCCGCTGGTGTGGGCCCGGATCAACGGCAAGCCGGCGCGCTTCATCATCGATACGGGGGCGTTCTGGAGCATGATCTCCCCGGCGGCACGCGCCCAGTATCACCTGTTTGCAACGGACGCGATGCCGTATGTGCGGCTCGGCGGGGTAAACGGCTCCACCGCGGTCGAGTTCGCGACCGTGCGCAGGTTCGAGTTCCTCGGCGTGCAGTTTCGGAACGCGAAATTCTTCGTCGGCGGCAACGCGTTCGGATCCGGTACCGTCGGTCTGCTCGGCGGCAGTGTGCTGCGTCTGTGGGACCTGGAACTCGACTTCTCCCGCGGCCTGATGCGCATCGTCAAGACCGAGCACTGCGGCGGCGTACCGCTCGCCTATTGGGCGCAGGGACGGGCTGCGCACATTGGCGTGGTCAGGCTGCAACCCTCGAGCGCGCGTCACCCGTATCTCATCGGGCATGCCCTGGTCAACGGAAAGCGCATCCGCGTCCTGTTCGATACGGGGGCGACGCGCTCGGTGCTCACCGTTGCGGCGGCCAAGCGGGCCGGGATCACGCCCTCGAGTCCAGGGGTCAAGTGGCTCGGCAGGGTCGGCGGCGGTATCGGCAGGGAGTGGATCAACACCTGGGTCGCGCCGATCGCGAAGTTCCAGATCGCAGACGAGGTCATCGAGCATACGCACGTCATGGTGAGCGCGATTCACATGTCCGGACTGCGCGTGGGGATGATTCTCGGTGAGGATTTCTTCCTGTCGAACCACGTCCTGATATCGCGCCGCCGGCGCCGGCTCTACTTCACGTACAACGGCGGTCCGATATTCGCCATCGGGCACCGCTATCTCATTCAGCGGGGCTCCGGCGCGCCCGTGGTGGTCAATCCCGGCCTGAAGCCCCAGGCGGGCGGGCCGGCCCCGAGCCGGCCCGGCGCGGCGCGGGCGCGCTCGGCCGCAGCCCTGCGCGCGCGCGCCAGCGCGCTCATGCGGCGCGGCATGGCGCTCATGTCCGACGGTCAGTACGATCGCGCGCTGGCGTACCTGAACCGCGCCTGCCGGCTCGAGCCCAAGGACGCCAGATATCGTTTGCGCCGCGGCACCCTCTACCGGGCGATGCGACAGCCCGCCAAGGCTCTCGCGAACTTCAGCGCCGCCATCGCTCTGCAGCCGGACCTGTACGCGGCACACTTGGCGCGCGCGCAGCTGCTGCTCGGCTGGAAACACGCGCCGCCCGGCAGCGCCGCTCAGGCCGGAACCGACATCAACATCGTGGCGCTTTTGGCGCCGAACGAGTCCGAGGCCGGACTCACCGTCGGTAATCTGTACACCCGCATCGGGCAGTATGCAGCCGCCATACGCACCATCAAGCTGTGGATCTACTACCACCGTCGCGACGTCCTGCTGCCGGTGGCCTGGAATTCGCTGTGCTGGGCGCGCGCCGCGGGTGACATCGGGCTGCACCGGGCGCTGCGGGACTGCAATCGCGCGCGCGCGCGCATGCCGCATTCGGCCGCCATTCTCGACAGCCGCGGACTGGTGTATCTGCGCCTGATTGAGTTCGCCCGCGCGATCGCGAGCTACGACGCGGCGCTCGCGATCGCGCCCAGGCTCGCCACGTCCCTCTATGGGCGCGGTCTGGCGGAGCTGGAGACGCACAAGGTCGCAGCGGGCAGGGCGGACCTCGCGGCCGCAGTCGAAATCGACCCGGGCGTCACGAACCGGTTCGCGCGCATGCACCTCGCGCCGTGATTCAGGGAATGTGCCCCGCCTCGGGCGCCCCGTACACCTCCCGATAGTCGGCGATGGCCGCGCGGATCACGCGGGCGGCGTCTTCGTGGCCGTAACGGCCGGTGAGCCTGATGCCCGAGGGCTCCCCGACGACCATCTTGTACGTCACGAAATAGTGCTCGAGGCGCTCGATCAGTGCGGCCGGCAGGTCACTCAGCTCGCGCGCGCCGCCCCACACGTAATCGCCTTCGAGAACCGCGACGATTTTGTCGTCGGCCTCCTCGCGATCGACGATCTTCAAGCCCCCGAGAATGCGCGCGCGCAGCAGGATCTCCGAATGGGTGATCGGCCGCTCGCTGATGACGCAGATGTCGAGCGGATCGCCGTCGCCGCGCGCGCAGCCCGGCGCGAGGCGCCGGACACGTTCGCCGCAATAGGTCTGCGGAATGAACCCGTAGAGCGCCGGCGGATGCGAGGATGTGCGCTGCGGTCGGTCCACGCGCAGGTAGCCGGTCACCTTGTCGACCTCGTACTTCATCAGGTCGAACGGGGTGATTTCGATGTAGGCGGTCACCACCTCCGGGCATTCCGGTCCGGGTGAAAGACCGTGCCAAGGATGGGGCCGCCAGTTGAAGTGGGCGGAAGGGGTAATCATTAAAGGGTCTCGATCCGGCGGCCTCGCCGGCCGCGGCGACGCCGCGGTCCTGCCGCCGGGGTATCACGCGTCCGTTATTTCCGGACGGCGCGCTTGACTGTCTTCTTGGCTGCGGGGTCTTTCGGGCGAGATTTGCCGAATGAGCCCCGGTAGATCTTGCCGCGGCGGGTCCTGATGTCACCCTTGCCCATTGAATCGTCTCCTCGGACGTCTGAGATCGCGGGCGCGAGTCTAGCAGAGCGCTTCACTGAAGCGCCCAAAAACCGAATAAAGCAAACCGGCCCCGGAAGGAACTCCCCCGGGGCCGGTCGCGCTCGAGAGATTACCAGCGTCGCGGCGCGCCGCCGCCGCCGCCGCCGCGACCGCCGCCAGCGCCACGCTCCTGGGCCTCGTTGACCCGCAGCGGGCGGCCGCCCAGATCCTTGCCGTTGAGGTTCTGGATGGCGCGGGTGGCATCCGCGCGCGCCATTTCCACGAACCCGAAGCCACGCGGCCGGCCGGTTTCCCGGTCGGTGATCAGGCTTACGGACTCGACGGTCCCGTGCTGCGCAAACAGCTCGCGGACTTCGCTCTCAGTGGCCGAAAACGGGAGGTTTCCGACGTAAATCTTCGTCATGCAATCAGACTCCAGAAACGGAATTGGCCATCCCGATGCGCTCTGTTTGTGTTTTGCGGACGGGACGACTTCCGGACAACTACCGGCAGAATTACTGCCACCTGGTCGGGCAACGATTCGGCTTTTCTCCCTAAGCCCGCTCGGCACCCGAGCAGGCCGCAGGCGACAGGAAAGGGAATGGTCACAGACCCGGCGTCATGGTAACCGAGTCCGCTCATCAGACACAAGCAGCATCCGTCGGCCGCTCACCGATAGCGGGCGAGAACCGTCCGCAACCCGGCGGATCCGGGCGAGAGCTGCTCGAACGGCAGGCTGTTCAGGGGCGCCTCCGGCGTCGCGTTCACCTGGTGGAACTCCGGGTGCCGGCCCGCCGCGTCGAGGTAGATCAGGCCCGTGAGGTATTCCCCGGAGCCCCCGCGGGCCTGCACAGCCGCGTCCGCCGCCGCCCGGTCGGTCGGATCGTAGTCGGCACCGATCTTGCGCAGCACGATGCGGCTGCCGTCATGCAGTGCGATCTCGCGGGCCTCGCCGGGGGGGTAGTCGACGCTGATGGGCTGCTCGCGGGGCACGAAATCGGCGAGCACCGCCGGCTCATAGTGCTCCCGTGTATACGCGTAGCTCTTGGTCGAACCCTCGTGGTCGTTGAACGTCACGCAGGGGGAAAGCACGTCGATGAGCGCAAAGCCACCGTGCTTCAGGCCCGCCTCGATCAGCGGCACGAGCTGGCGCTTGTCGCCGGAGAAGCTGCGCGCCACGAAGGGAGCACCGAGGTCGAGCGCGAGCAGCACCGGATCGATGGGCGGCTGGCGATTGGTCTCGCCCTTCTTGGCTCGACTGCCGATATCGGCCGAAGCGGAGAACTGACCCTTGGTGAGGCCGTACACCCCGTTGTTCTCGATGATGTACAGCATGTCGAGATTGCGGCGGATCGCATGGCAGAACTGCCCGAGCCCGATCGAGAGCGTATCGCCGTCGCCGGAGACACCGATGTAGCTCAAGCGCCGATTGGCGGCATTCGCACCGGTCGCGATCGAGGCCATGCGGCCGTGCACCGCGTTGAAGCCGTGCGCCCCGCTGACGAAATAGGCCGTGGTCTTGGACGAGCAGCCGATGCCGGAGAGCTTCACGAGATTCTGCGGCTCGAGCGACAGGCGCCAGCAGGCCTCCACGATCGCCGCCGTGATCGAATCGTGACCGCAGCCGGCGCACAGCGTCGAGAGCACCCCCTCGTAGGCGCGGCGCGTCAGGCCGAGCGCATTGTGCGGCAGTGACGGGTGGGTGACTTTGGGCTTGGCGATGAAGGTCATGGTGGGTTCCGGCTTCAGACGGTGGTCGTGGCTTGCGCGGGCGAGGGGGCTTCGCGTCCGGGCATCGCGGCCGCCTCTGCCGCGGCATCCGATCCGGCCCGGCCCTCCGGGGCCGGCCGATCGCGGCGATCGTGATTTGCCCCCGCCGGGCCACGCACCTCGGCGAGGACGCCATCGACAATGAACCGCGAACTCACGGGCAAGCCGCTGTAGTGCAGCAGGGATCTCAGCTTGGCCTTCTCGACCGCCGTCTCCAGCGTCAAAAGGGAGCGCAACTGCGCGTCGCGGTTCTGCTCGGCAACGAACACCTGCCGGTGGCCGGCGAGGAACCGCTCGACCTCCTCGCCGAATGGGAACGCCCGCACCCGCAGATAGTCGATCGCGACGCCCTGCGCACGCAGCAACGCCAGCGCCTCGCGCACCGCACTGTCGCCGCTGCCGATCGACACGATGCCGATCTCGCTCCCCTCGCCGTCGATCAGCGCGCGCGGCACGCGCTGCCTGGCGGTCTGCCATTTTCTCAACAGCCGGTCGAGGACCTGTTGGTACTCCGCGGCGTCCTCGGTGTACGCGCCGAACTGGTTGTGGCCGGAGCCGCGCGTGAAATAGGCCGCCTTGGGGTGCACGCCCGGAAGCGTGCGCCAGGGAATGCCATCACCGTCCGGGTCGAGGTAGCGGTGAAACTTCTCCAGCGACTCGATCTGCTCGAGGGTCATCACCTTGCCGCGATCGGGCCGGTAGGCGTCGTCCCACTGGAACTCGCGGACCATCCAATCGTTCATGCCGATGTCGAGGTCGGACACGACCAGCACCGGGGTCTGCAGCCGCTCGGCCAGATCGAATGCCTCGACCGCCATTTCAAAGCACTCCCCGGGGTCGGCGGGATACAGACAGATGTGGCGCGTATCCCCGTGCGAGGCGTAGGCGCAGGACAACAGATCGCCCTGCTGCGTGCGCGTCGGCATACCGGTGGAAGGCCCCACGCGCTGGATATCGAACACCACCGCCGGCACCTCGGCGTAGTACGCCAGGCCGAGAAACTCGTTCATCAGCGAGATGCCGGGCCCCGAGGTCGCGGTGAAGGCGCGCGCGCCGTTCCATGCGGCGCCAAGCACCATGCCGATCGCGGCCAGCTCATCCTCCGCCTGGATGAACGCGAAGCGCTTTGCGCCGGTGTCCGGGTCGATGCGCAGGCGCTCGCAGAAACGCTTGAAGGCGTCCATCAGCGACGTCGAGGGCGTGATGGGATACCACGCCGCGACGGTTGCGCCGGCGAACACACACCCGAGCGCAGCCGCCGTGTTGCCGTCGATCATGATGTGCCCGGCGGTGCGATCCATCCGCTCGACCGACAGTGGCAGCGGGCAGGGGAAATGCGCGCGCGTGTACTCGAAGCCCAACGTGATGGCCTTCATGTTGCTTTCGAGCAGCTGCGGCTTGCGCCCGTAGGTCTCGCCGAGCAGATCGCGGATCCGCTCGACGTCGAGGTTCAGCAGCGCCGCGAGTGCGCCCGCGTAGCAGATGTTCTTCATCAGGATGCGGGTGCGCACGCCGGTGAAGTTCTCGTTGCACAGCTTCGCCAGCGGCACGCCGATCACGGTGATGTCGGCGCGCGACAGCAGCACCGGGCGCGGCCAGGTGGAGTCGTACAGCAGGTAGCCGCCCGGGGCGAGTTCGCGCACGTCGCGCGCGTAGGTCTCGGGATTGAGCGCCACCATCAGCTCCACCGTGCCGGAGCGGGCCACGTGCCCGTCCCGCGAGACACGAATCTCGTACCAGGTCGGCAACCCCTGGATATTCGACGGAAAGAAGTTCTTGCCCATCACCGGCACGCCGCTGCGGAAGATCGACTTCATCAGCAGCGTGTTGGCACTCGCCGAGCCGGTGCCGTTGACCGTGGCGATCTTGATGGTGAAATCATTGACGCGGTTGGCGGTTGTCATGGCGCTTGGCAAGTCATTGAGGAAGGGTGCATCGGGTGTGAGACGGGCCGCTGGGGTCGGAATTTCCCACGCCGCTTCGGCCCAGGCGTCCGTGGACGGCGTCCCGGGCAGACAGCGATCGCGGCGCGACCCTGGGCGGGCGAGCACGGGGGGGCCGTGGCTGTTGCCGATGGTGGCTCCACGATGGCGGGGTCAGGCGATCTTGGGCTTGCGCTGCTCGAGCGCGCGGGCCTCGTCCTCGGCATGCGGCCAATGAAGGAGGGATTTCTGCATGTCCCAGGCGGCGGTGGGGCAGCGCTCGGCGCACAGCCCGCAGTGCACGCACAGGTCCTCGTCCTTGACCATCACCCGGCCGGTCTGCGGCAGCGCCGCCGACACGTACAGCGGCTGCGCGAGATTCTCCGCGGGAGCCTTCAGGTGCGCGCGCAGCTCGGCTTCCGTGCCGTTGCTCGTGATCGTCAGGCAATCGACCGGACAGATGTCGATGCAGGCGTCGCATTCGATGCACAGCTTCGCGCTGAACACCGTCTGCACGTCGCAGTTGAGGCAGCGCTGCACCTCCTCGGCGGCCTGCGCGGCGCTGAAGCCGAGCTCCACCTCGATATTCAGCTTCTTGAACCGCTCCTTCAACGATACGTGCGGCATCAGCCGGCGCTCGATCGGCGCGTAGTCGTTCGCATAGGCCCACTCGTGCATGCCCATCTTGCGGCTCTGCAGGTTGACCCCGGGAGAGAGGCGCTCGGTGAGCGGCTCGCCCTGGCAATGGCGGTGAATCGAGATCGCCGCCTGATGGCCGTGCTCCACGGCCCAGATGATGTTCTTCGGTCCGAACGCCGCATCGCCGCCGAAGAAAACGCCGGGACGCGTGGACTGAAACGTCGTCGCGTCGACGACCGGGACGTTCCATTTGTCGAACGCGATGCCGATGTCGCGCTCGATCCACGGGAAGGCGTTCTCCTGGCCGATCGCGAGGATCACGTCGTCGGCCGGGAGGAACTGCTCGCCGGCGACCCGCTCCGCGACGATGCGTCCGCGCGCGTCCAGCTCGTATTCCATGCACTCGAAGCGCATGCCCGCCAGGCGGCCGTTATCGATGACGAACGCCTTCGGCGAGCGGTTGACGAGGATCTCGACGTTTTCCTCTTCGGCGTCCTCCAGCTCCCAGGGCGAGGCCTTGAAGAAGCCGCGCGGCTTGCGCGCGATGACCCGCACCGTCCGGGCCCCGAGCCGCAGGCTGGTGCGGCAACAGTCCATCGCCGTGTTGCCGACGCCGATGATGAGTACCCGCTCGCCGATGCGATCGACGTGTCCGAAGGCGACCGACTCGAGCCAGCTGATGCCGATGTGCACGTTGGCCGCGGCCTCGTCGCGTCCCGGCAAACGCAGCTCCTTGCCTTTCGGCGCGCCCGAGCCGACGAACACCGCATCGAAGCGCCCGGTCTCGATCAGGGCACGGAGGCTGTCGATACGC
The DNA here is from genome assembly GCA_021843755.1 of Pseudomonadota bacterium. Lineage (GTDB taxonomy): Bacteria > Pseudomonadota > Gammaproteobacteria > Steroidobacterales > Steroidobacteraceae > 13-2-20CM-66-19. The sequence continues at coordinate 60,539 of JAKBWB010000014.1, read as the reverse complement.
TCACCGAGGCGCAGCTCTACCCCCATCCCGAGGATCATCCCGATCTCCTCATCGAGCACCGGCTCCGGCAGCCGGAACGCCGGGATGTTGCTGCGCATCAGCCCGCCGGGCCGATCGTTCTGCTCGAAGATCGTCACCTCGTAGCCGAGCGGCAGCAGATCGTTGGCCACCGTGAGCGAGGCGCAGCCGGCACCGATGCAGGCGATGCGCTTGCCGTTCTTCAGGCGCGGCACGGGCGGCAGCCGCCCGGTGATGTCGCCGCGATTGTCCGCCGCCACGCGCTTGAGCCGGCAGATGGCCACCGGCTTGCTCTCGATTCGGCCGCGCCGGCAGGCCGGCTCGCACGGTCGGTCACACACCCGGCCGAGAATGGCGGGAAAGACGTTGGATTGACGATTGAGAAGATAGGCCTCGGTGAACAGGCCCTGGGCGATGAGACGGATGTATTCGGGAACATCCGTGTGCGCCGGACAAGCCCACTGACAATCGACCACTCGATGGTAATAATCGGGATGCGAGGTATCGGTGGCGTCCACGAGGTTCCACGGCTGGCGGCGGATGCACAATCATAGTGCAAGCCGAGCCCGCAGCCCTAGCCCGCCGCGGCCCGAGCGCCGGGGAATCCCATAAAAAAGGCCGGAGGGGTTTAGACACCGTCCGGCCCCGAAGGTTTCAAGACCCCCGTACGCGGCACAGATTGTGTGCTCCGCGTCCACCAAATTGCAAATACTTCCCTCTTCCCGATGGCGCTTGACGCCGCGACCGCGGTCGCGGTAGAGGACGCTTCCGGTCCGCCGGATCGCGCTCGGGGCGGCGCCCGAGGATACAATGTCCGGGTCTTTACCATCCGGCGAGCGAAATGAGCGAGGATCCGTCGACCGATTTCGGCTACGAGCGCGTGGCGTGGGGCGAGAAGGCCCGCCGCGTGCGTGGCGTGTTCGACTCGGTCGCGGGCCGCTACGACCTGATGAATGACCTGATGTCCGGCGGCGCGCACAGGCTGTGGAAGCGATTCACGCTGGCGCTCACCGGGCTGCGCCCGGGACAGTCCGCGCTGGATGTCGCCGGCGGCACGGGCGATCTCACCGCGGGACTCGCCCGGCAGGTCGGGGAGCGCGGCCGTGTGGTCCTGAGCGACATCAACGCCGCGATGCTCGAGCGCGGCCGCGACCGGCTCATCGACCGCGGCGTGGTCGGCAACGTCGAGTACGTACTGGCCGACGCACAGAACCTGCCGTTCCGGCCGGACACCTTCGACTGCGTGACCATCGGGTTCGGGCTGCGCAACGTCACCGACAAGCCCGCCGCGCTCGCCTCCATGTTCCGCGTGCTCAGGCCCGGCGGCCAGCTGCTGGTGCTGGAGTTCTCCCGTCCGGTGCTGCCGGGACTGAAGCCCCTCTACGACGCCTACTCGTTCGGGATCCTGCCGAAGATCGGCAAGTGGGTGGCGCACGACGAGGCGAGCTACCGCTACCTGGCCGAATCGATCCGCATGCATCCGCCGCAGGAGAAACTGCTGGAAATGATGTGCGCGGCCGGCCTCGAGGGCTGCCGCTATCACAATCTCTCCGGCGGCATCGTCGCCGTCCACCGCGGCTACAAGTACTGACCCTCGCGCATGATCCGCTCGACTCTGGAAAACCTGCTCAATCGCGGCCTGCCGCGCTCGGTGCGCGCGCGGCAGCTGTGCACGGAACTCGATGGGCGGCGACTGGCGGTCGAGGCACCGGATCTGCTGCGATTGCTGATCGAGTCCACGGGGAGCTCGCTGCGCCTGCACCGCGGGTCCGAAACCGCGGACGCATCCATCGTCGGCGGTCCCTTGAGCCTGCTGCTGACCGGCGCGGCCTTGTCCCGCGAGCCGCTGCGGCGCGGAACGGTCGAAATCCGCGGTGACGTTGAGATCGCGGAGAAATTCCAGGAGCTGCTGCGGCTGCTCGCGCCCGATCTGGAAGAGGAGTTGGCCTTGCTCGTCGGTGACGTCCCCGCCCACCGCGCCGGGCAACTGGTGCGCGGCACGCTGCGCTGGAGCCGATCCGCCCTCGATACGCTGTGGCGGGACATCGGCGAGTACGCGAGCCACGAGCGCCGGGATCTGGTGTCGCGGCCTGAAGGCGAGGCCTTCCTGCGCGATGTCGATGCGCTGCGCGAGGATGTCGATCGACTGGCCGCACGCCTGGAGCTGCTAGAGCACCGAGCGGCAGCGCCGTGACGCCGGCGCGCCGGATGATCAATCTGCGGGTCCTCGCTCGACTCGTGCAGATCCAGCGCGTGCTCTTGAAGCACGGCCTGGAAGACTTCGTCCACGCCACCCATCTGTACCGTCCGCTGCGCTTCCTGTTCTATCTGGCGCCGTGGATGTGGTTCCGGCGCGACCGCGACGCGCCGCGCGGGCTGCGGCTGCGCCTGGCCCTGCAGGAGCTCGGGCCGCTGTTCGTGAAATTCGGCCAGGCCATCTCCACGCGCCGCGACCTGCTGCCGTCGGACATCGCCGACGAACTCGCCAAGCTGCAGGACCGCGTGCCGCCGTTCGAGGCCGCAACGGCGCGCGCGACGATCGAGCGCAGCGTGGGCCGGCCGATCCGGGAGATCTTCGCGGCGTTCGAGGACGAGCCGCTGGCGGCAGCCTCGATCGCGCAAGTGCACGCGGCACGCCTGGAGAACGGCCGCGAGGTCGTGGTCAAGGTTCTGCGGCCGGGCATGCGCATGCGCATCGAGGGGGATCTGGAGGTCCTCTACACCCTGGCGGGCCTTGCGCAGACTTACTGGCGCGAGGCGCGCCGGCTGCGCCCGCTCGAGCTGGTGCACGAGTACGAGAAGACCATCCTGGATGAGCTCGATCTGATGCGCGAAGCGGCCAACGCCGCGCAGTTGCGGCGCAATTTCGCCGGTTCCGATCTGCTGTACGTGCCGGAGGTGTTCTGGGACTACTGCCGCACCGACGTGATGGTGATGGAGCGCATCCGCGGCATTCCGATCAGCGACATGACGCGGCTGAAGGCCCTGGGCACCAATTTCAAGCGCCTGGCCGAAAACGGCGTGCGGATCTTCTTCACCCAGGTGTTCCGCCACAACTTCTTCCACGCCGACATGCACCCGGGCAACATCTTCGTGCTGGCCGACGACCCGGCCCGGCCGCGCTACGCAGCCATCGACTTCGGCATCATGGGCACGCTCGATCCGCGCGACCAGCACTATCTGGCCGAGAATTTCCTCGCGGTGTTCCAGCGCGACTACCGGCGCGTGGCGGTGCTGCACGTCGAGTCCGGCTGGGTGCCGCCGCAGACCCGCATCGATGAGATGGAGTCGGCCGTGCGCACCGTGTGCGAGCCGATTTTCGACCGGCCGCTCGCCGACATCTCCTTCGCCCACCTGCTGCTGCGGCTGTTCGAGATCTCTCGCCGCTTCGACATGCAGATCCAACCGCAGCTGATGCTGCTGCAGAAGACGCTGTTCAACATCGAGGGATTGGGACGGGAGCTGTACCCGCAACTGGACATCTGGAATACGGCCACGCCGATCCTGCGCGAATGGATGCGCGAGCGCGCCAGCGTGCGCCGCGTGATCAAGAGCCTGTGGCGCCAGCTCCCGGAGGTGCTCGACTCGATCCAGGGCCTGCCGGTGCTGCTGCGGGCCTCCCTCAGGCGCGCCCAGGAGCCTGAGTCGCACACCGAGGTGACGGAGTTGAGTCCGCTGCGCCAGGAGCTGCGGGCCGCGGCCCGGCGGCGCGACGCAGTGACCGTGGCCGGCGCGGTGCTGCTCGGCGGGCTGGTGTGGACGGCCGTGGGCCACCCGGTGTGGCCCGGCTGGGTACTGACGGCGGGCGGTGTTGCGGGGGTCCTGGCGGCCTACCGCTGGCTTTGACCGGGAAGCAACTCATGTACACGCTCTACATCGCCAATCGAAATTATTCCTCCTGGTCGCTGCGCCCCTGGGTGCTGATGCGCACCCTCGGGATCCCGTTCGATGAGCGGCTGGTTCCGTTCGGCACCGCCGCCCAGCCCCATGACTTTTCCAGGTTCTCGCCCAACGGCAAGGTGCCTTGCCTGCACGACGGCTCGACGGCCGTATGGGATTCACTCGCGATCGTGGAGTATCTGGCCGAGCGCCATGCGGGCGTCTGGCCGGGCGATCCGCTCGCGCGCGCCTTCGCGCGTTGCGCGGCCGCCGAGATGCATTCCGGCTTTGGCGCCCTGCGCCAGATCTGCGGCATGAACTGCGGCCTGCGCGTGCGACTGCAGCGCATCGAGGGCGCGCTGCGCACCGATCTCGAGCGGCTGCAGGCGCTCTGGCAGGATGGCCTGCGGCGTTTCGGCGGACCGTATCTCGCCGGCGCGGCCTTCGGGGGCGCGGATGCATTCTTCGCGCCGGTGGCGTTTCGCATCCAAACCTACGAGCTGCCGCTCCCGGCGGCGGGGCTGGAGTACGCGCGGCGGCTGCTCGAGCTGCCGGCGATGCGCTGCTGGTACGAGGCGGCGCTCGAGGAGCCCTGGCGGGATTCAAGCCACGAGCAGGAGGCGCGCGATGCGGGCGTCGTCATCGAGGATCTGCGCCGCGGCGGCCACAGCGCTCAGAACGCGTAGACCAGATTGACCATTTCGGTGGAATTGAGAGTCTTGATGCCGGCCGGCGGCCGGGTGTTGTCCTGAATGTCATAGCCCAGGCTCATCGCGAGCTTGGTTGAGATCTTCACCACGAAGGCGAGCCGATTGGTGAGCAACGTGTTTTGCGATCCGGCGTCCACCAGCAGCTTGTCCGTAATCGTCGTGGTGGAGGTGATTTTCTCATCGTAATTGATACCCGCGGTGGCGATCGCGTAGTTCTGAACGAGCTGCGGGATGCGCTCCACCACGGTGCCTTGCGCGTTGCGGATCAGCAGCTCCGGCCGGGACATCATGTAGCCGGCGCCGAGCTGCGTGCTCAGCGTGATCGATTTGGATTTCAGCACCGCATAGCCGAAGCCGGCCGACAGGTTGCGCTGGTACTGGAAGCCGTCGAACATGTCGTGCTCGTAGCGCAGCGAGCCGAAGGCGAACACGTCGGCGCTGATGCTGCGGTTGGTCTGCCACATGGCCGTCCAGCGCTCGGCGGATACGATGCCCTGGCTCTGTCCGTACAGACCGGTCAGATCGAGCATGTGCTTCCAGGGTCCGATGACATAACTGAGATCGAGCGCGACGTTGCCGGACTTGCCGTGCGCGTTTCCCTGGGAGGCAAGAAAGCCGAGCTGGCCCTTGCCGGTGAACTTGCCCGAAGAGGTCGCGCTCGGCGCCGCGGCGGCCATTGCTGCCGCAGGCACGAGAACCAGGGTGAGAATGGCCAGGGGAACGGCTTTCATCGAGTCGAGTTCCTCGCTGCTCAGGCGTCTTGCGGTCCGGCCGCGCTTGCTCCCGGCGCGTTTGTCGAACCAGCGATCCGGCCGCTCGGGTCCACCGATCCGTGCAAATTGGCGCGCCCGACTGGATTGCGCCCTACCATCCCTGGCGGGCGCCCCTTCGGGGCCGGTGCTACGCACCGTCCAAACGCGCTCCCGGCGCGTTTGTCGAACCAGCGATCCGGCCGCTCGGGTCCACCGACCCGTGCAAATTGGCGCGCCCGACTGGATTCGAACCAGCGACCTGCAGCTTCGGAGGCTGCCACTCTATCCAACTGAGCTACGGGCGCGCCGCGCAACGGCGCGCGCCTGGCCACGGATGGCCGGGCCGGGGGCTGTCCAGGGACGTGTCCTGCACGGCCCCCTTCCGCCGGGGGAGGGTGATGATACGCGGCTCTACGCACGCCCGTCCATGGAGAGGCCACCGCGATTGCGGGAGCATGCTCCCGCCCCGGTGGCCTGCCCGACCACCACCCTGCGCCCGTTTCAGCCGTTGCGCCCGCGAGCGGCTATACTGGCGGCTTCCGCGTTCACAGATTCCCCAGAGAGGTATCGTGAGCAAGCAGGACTCGCATTTCATCCGAGTGTTCAGCCTGGTCATCGGCACCCTGGCGACGATCGCCATTGTCTTCTTCATTATCGCCCGCTACATCGGCGCCCACACGCAGGAACGGGAAGTCTTGTCGGAAAACGAGTACATCCACAAGCTGCAAGGGAACGTCGCACCGTCCAAGGCGAAAGCGGTCGCCGGGCGGAGCACTGCCGGCCCGGCAGGCGCGCCCGCGACGGGCGCCTCGAGCGGCGGCCTCAGCATACCGACCACGGGCAAACATTAGAGCAGATCTGCAGCGCCTGCCACGGACCGGTCATCGCGGGGGCACCCGAGGCCGGCGAGGCGATACGAGCACGCGCTGCACGGCTACCACGGCTCGACCGGCGTGATGCCGGCCGAGGGCGGCCGTCCGAACCGTCCGGACGCGGTGGTCAGGCGGGCCGTCAACGACCTGGTGTCGCTGGTCGATCCGCGGATGGTCAAGGGCAAACCGAAGTAAGGCGTTCCCGATCCAGGCAGCGCAGCATCACCGCCTCGCCGAGCTGCGCGGCGGTAATGTCACCGGGGCCGGAGTCCAGATCGGCGATGGTGCGAGCCAACTTCATGATGCGCCGGCGGGCCCGCGCCGAGAGATGGAAGCGCGCGACGGCCTGCTCCAGCAGGCGCTCGCCCGCCGCATCGGTGGCACACCAGCGCTCGCAGTGCTCGTCGGTCAGCTCCGCGTTGCAACAGCCCTGACGCGCAATCTGGCGCGCCCGGGCGCAGGCGACGCGCTCGGCCAGCGCCGCACTGTCTTCGCCGCGCGCGGCGCCGGCGCTGAACGCTCCAGGCTCGGGCCGATCCACCGGGATGTGAAGATCGAAGCGCTCGAGCAGCGGACCGGAGATCCGCGCGCGGTACCGGGCGACCTGCGCCGGGGTACAGCGGCATGGGATCTGCTCATCGCCCTCGTGGCCGCACGGACAGGGGTTCATGGCGGCAATGAGCTGAAACCGCGCCGGATAGATCGCGTGCACCGCCGCGCGTGACACATTGACGACGCCGGCCTCGAGCGGCTCGCGCAGCGCCTCGAGCGTCCGGCGGTCGAACTCGGGAAGCTCGTCGAGAAACAACACGCCGTGGTGTGCCAGGGTGACTTCTCCGGGGAGCGCGCGGGCGCCGCCGCCGACCAGTGCCGGTACGGAAGCGGTGTGATGCGGCTCGCGAAACGGCCGCTGTGCATAGCGCTCCAACCGAAAGCCCGCCTGGCTGACCGAGGCGATGGCCGCGCAATCGAGCGCTTCGGCGTCCGTGAGCGGCGGCAGAAGCGTCGGCAGGCGCCGCGCCAACAGGGTCTTGCCGCTGCCGGGTGGACCGATCAGCAGCAGGTTGTGGCCGCCGGCCGCCGCAATCAGGAGCGCCCGCTTGGCGCGCAGCTGGCCGCGCACATCGCGCAGATCCGGCTGATGCGCCGCCCCCGATCCTGTGGGTCGCGACCCTCGGTGCAGGGGCAGGCTGTGGCCTCCGGACCAGTGTGCGCACACTTCGCGCAGGTGCGAGGCCGAGCGCACCGGTGTGCCCGCGATCAGCGCTTCTTCGAGATTGGCCGCAGGCACGATGAGTTCGTGGCCGGCGCGCCCCGCGTGAGCGGCCGCGAGCAGAATGCCGCGCACCGGCCGTATTTCGGCATCGAGACCGAGTTCGCCGTACACCTCACACGGGGGCGCTGCGGGCTGCGCGGTCAATTGCCCGGATGCCAGCAGGATGCCGATGGCCATCGGCAGCTCGAAGCGGCCACCGTCCTTGGGGATCTCGGCCGGGGCGAGATTGACGACGATGCGTCCGGCGGGAAACTCAAACCCGCAGGACAGCAGCGCGGCACGGACCCGCTCGCGGCTCTCCCTCACCACGGGAGCCGGCAGCCCGACGATGTGGAAGACCGGCAGGCCGCCGGCCAACGTGACTTCCACCTGCACGAGCGGCGCCGCGAGACCCACCTGGGCGCGGCAGATCAGTCGCGCGAGCGAGAAGAACATCGCGCACGCCAGCGGCGGCGGTCAGCGCAACCGGCGTCACTTGCCGGCAGGCGGAGCGCCCTCGAGCGCCGCCAGCCGAGCCTCGAGCTCGGCAAGGCGCTCCCGCGTGCGCTGCAGCACCCGGGTCTGTGTATCGAATTCCTCGCGGGTCACCAGGTCGAGCTTGCTCAGGCTGGCGCGCAACACGGCCCGGAAATTGGTCTCCAGATCCTTTTGCACCGCACGCACGGCCGGCGGGACGCTCTCGGCGAGCCGGCTGGCAATCGCATCGATACCGAACAAATCCGTCATCACTCACCTCGCATGCCCTGTATTGGGGCGGAGCGCCTCGCGCCGGGCACCGAAACAGTGCGCGCACCAGGCGCAAACACACTCAAGTTCCTGAAACGACAACGAAAATCTTTGTGGCACGGTTTCTGCACCAGCGCCCGCGTCATCAGCTTACGCGCGTCCCGGCCGATCGTGCAGCCCGAATTGCGGCGAGATCGGCCAAAAACGCGCGACTCAACCGAACCGCTCGGGAGACAACGTGCACAGCACTACAAAGACCCCCAGGTCCTTCGTATCGAAGGCGGCCCTCCTCCTCGCGGCACTCAGCCCCTCGATGGCCCACGCGGGCACCGCCGTGCCGAACAAGGGCGACACGGCGTGGATGTTGACCTCCACCGCCCTGGTGCTGCTGATGTCGGTGCCGGCGCTCGGATTGTTCTACGGCGGTCTGGTCCGCACCAAGAACATGCTCTCGGTGCTGATGCAGGTGTTCGTGGGGTTTTCCCTCATCACCGTCCTGTGGTGCGTCTACGGCTACTCTCTGGCGTTCACCTCCGGTAACGCGTTCATCGGCGGATTGAGCCGCCTGTTCCTCGCCGGCACGTTCAATCCGGCGACCGGCGCGTTTTCCACGATCGGCACCTTTACCAAAGGCGTCGTGCTCAACGAGCTCGTGTACGTTGCGTTCCAGTGCACCTTCGCCGCCATTACCTGCTGCCTGATCGTGGGCGCGCTGGTCGAGCGCGTGAAGTTCTCCGGCATTCTGCTGTTCCTGGTGTTCTGGTTCACGTTCTGCTACTGCCCCGTGGCGCACATGGTGTGGTACTGGCCGGGACTCGACACGGCCCCTGGCGCAAAACCGGTCGGTGGCCTCTTGTGGCAGTGGGGCGCCCTGGATTTTGCCGGCGGCACCGTGGTGCACATCAACGCCGGGGTTGCCGGGCTGGTGGGCGCAGCCTTCCTGGGCAAGCGCATCGGTCTCGGCCGCGAGCCGATGCCACCGCACAGCATCACCATGACGATGATCGGAGCATCGCTCCTGTGGTTCGGCTGGTTCGGCTTCAATGCCGGCTCGGCCCTCGAGGCGAACGGCTCAGCCGCGCTCGCCTTCATGAATACCTACCTCGCCACGGCGTGCGCGGTGCTCACCTGGATGGCTACGGAATGGCTGATCAAAGGCAAGCCGTCGATGCTGGGGGCCGCTTCGGGTGCGGTCGCCGGGCTGGTGGCGATCACGCCCGCGGCCGGCAATGTCGGCATACCGGGTGCCTTCGTGATCGGGCTGGCGGTCGGCCCGATCTGCTTCTGGGGCGTTACGGGGCTCAAGAGGATGATCCGCGTGGATGATGCGCTCGATGTCTTTGGCGTCCACGCATTAGGGGGCATTTTTGGTGCCCTGGCGACGGGCATCTTCAACGACCCGGCGCTCGGGGGCCCGGGCGGCGCGGCTTACCCCGGCATCTGGGCGCAGCTGCTGATTCAGGCCAAGGCCGTGGGCGTCGTGATCATCTGGACCGCGGTCGTGGCGGCGATCGGCTTCTACCTGGTCAAGCACACGATCGGACTGCGCGTCTCCGAGGAAGACGAGCGCGAGGGTCTGGATACCACGATCCATGGCGAGCGGGCCTACGACATGTAGCACGTGCGGGTCCCCGGCCGGCTTCGCCGGCTGGGGATCTCATTTTTGAGAGCTAGGCCTTGGCCTGCCGGTCCGTGCTGTGCCAGAGTAAAAAGGGTGCCGCGGGGTCCGGTTCGCGTTCCGCGACGCCAGGAGCCGCCTATGTCACGCACTGCGATCTGCATCAGCTCGATTGCCGCCTTATTGCTCGCCGGGACCGTGTCCGTGGCCCACGCCAACGTCTACCGCTGGGTGGGCAAACATGGCGTGGTCCACTACAGCGATCAGTGGCGCCCCGGAGCCGTACGCATCAGGACGGAAACCGGGACACCCGCCGCCTCGAGCGCCAGCGCGACGCATGCGCAGGACAGCGTCGCGGCCGAGGATCAAGCAGCGAACCGCACGCTCGAGCACAGAAAGGCCGAGCGCGCCGTCGCGACGGTGGAAGCCAGACTGCGAGCTAAGCGCTGCAAGGAGGCCAAAGCGGTCTACCAGCATCTTCTGTATGCGCGGCGCCTGTACACCGTCGGCAAGAACGGCCATCGCCATTACATGACCAGCGCGCAGGACGATGCCGCGCGCGTCAAAGCCCGCGAGGAAATGGACCAGCTTTGCGGACCGGGGTCGAATTCCAGCCCCTGAGCATGGTTCCGCTCTCGTCCCAATAGCCCTATAGTCGCGGTCGCGGACGGGGATCGCGACCGGCGCGTCGTGATGACCGTCCCGGGCGGCACGGCACCGCGCGATTGCGCGCGGACGATCGTTGCCGCCACAGTGTGTCCTTCGGCGGCGCGCACATTGACGCGCCAACGCTTCATGGGTCGCGGCCGAGGGTGACGGGCAACGGACGGAGGGGCGGCGACAGCGATGCGTGTGGGATTCGTCGGACTCGGCGCGATGGGTATGCACATGGCCCGCAATCTGCACAAGGCGGGCCTCCTGAGCGCGATCTGGAACCGTACGCCGCACAAGGCCCAGACGCTCGCAGCAGAACTCGGCGTCACCCCCAGCGCATCGCCGGCCGAGCTGGCCGCGAGCGTCGAGGCGGTGGTGACTTGTGTCTCGGCGGATGCCGATGTGTTGGAAATGGCGGGCGCGCTCGCCGTGGGATTTCCCGCCGGCGCACTGTTGATCGACTGCTCCACCACGGCCGCGGACACCGCGCGCCGCGCCGCCGATCTGCTTCGTCCCCGGGACGTGAGCTTTCTCGACTGCCCGGTAAGCGGCGGCGTGGAGGGCGCGCGCGATGGCACGCTCGCGATCATGTGCGGCGGCGACCCCGAGCCCTTCGAGCGGGCCCGTCCCGTGCTCCAAGCCCTGGGCCGCACCGTGACGCTGTTCGGACCGGTCGGCAGCGGTCAGGCCGCCAAAGCCACCAATCAGATCATGTGCGCGGGGATCATCGAGGCGGTCGCCGAGGCGATGGCTTTCGCGCACGCGCAGGGCCTGCCGCTCGAGAAGCTCATCGAGACGCTGAGCAAGGGCGCCGGCTCCAGCTGGTACTTCGTGCATCGCGCGCCCAACATGCTACGCGGCAGCTACCCCGCGGGCTTCCGCGTCCGGCTGCACGCCAAGGATCTGACCATCTGCCGCGACATGGCGGCGCGGTTCGGCGTTTCACTGCCGATGGTCGAGCGCATGTTGGAAGAATACGCCGAGCTCATCGCCCGTGGCCACGGTGACGAGGACATCTCGGCGATCTTCCGCCTGAAGACCGAGCTGTTCGAGCCCGCCAGAAACGGCGATCCGCGCGCCTGAGAGGCGCGTCAGGGCGCATCCGGCTGCGCCGCGGGCGCGGCGGCGGCGAAGGCCGGAAGCGTCTCGAGATACGCGCAGACACTGCACAGGGTCGGGTAGGGCGCCAGGTCACAGTTGAAGCGCCGGGCGTTGAAGACCTGCGGGGCGAGACAGACGTCGGCCAGCGTGACATGCCCGCCATACAGATGATGACCATCGCTCGTATGCCGCGCCGTCTGCTCCAGGGCGCGGAAACCTTCGGCGATCCAGTGCCGATACCATGCCTCGACCGCGCTCTCGTCCTGACCCAGCGGCCCGCGCAGGTAGTTCAATACACGCTGGTTGTTCAGCGGATGCAGGTCACAGGCGACGGCGAGCGCCAGTGCGCGCACGCGTGCGCGATCGAGCGCCGTGCCGGGCAGCAGCGGCGGCTCGGGGTGCCTCTCCTCGAGGTACTCGATGATGGCGAGCGACTGACCGAGCGTCGCGCCACCGTCCTGCAGGCTCGGCACGAGGCCCTGCGGGTTGTGTTCCAGGTACTCGGCCGCGCGCTGCGCACCCGCGCGCAGGTCCACGGGCACCTGTTCATAGGCGATGCCCTTGAGGTTCAGCGCGATGCGAACCCGGTAGGCGGCGGAGCTGCGGTAATATGTGTAGAGTTTCACGAGCGCACGCTCTCTTTCGAGACACGCAGGATGGCGCCAAGAGTGCCACCATCCGTGCAGCGACGGGAAGTCGCGATCTCGAGGAAACGTCCGCGTGGGGCGCCTCGGCCATCGAGGCCCCCTGCGGGCCGCGCGCATTCCGGGCTAGAATCCGGCCGCATGGGCATCTGGTTCAGCGACATTTCGCGCCAATCCCTGGCGCAGGTCGCGCGCGGCGGGTTCGCCGAGCGCATCGGCGTTCGGCTGTCGGACATCGGGGCGGACTATCTGCGGGCAACGCTCGAGGTCACGCCCGATCTCCACCAACCCTACGGCGTCCTGCACGGCGGCGTATCGGCCGCTCTGGCCGAAACCGTCGGCAGCGTAGCGGCCAACCTCTGCATCGATCCGGAGCGCTTCATGTGCCTCGGCCAGGAGCTCAACGCCAACCACCTGCGCCCGGTGATCAGCGGCAGGGTCACCGCGACGGCGCGACCCTTTCACATCGGCCATCGCAGCCAGGTCTGGGGCATAGAGATCCGTGACGAGCGCGAGCGGCTGATCTGCGTCTCGCGTCTGACGATGGCGGTCGTGCCGCGCGGCGGCAACCTGAGGCACTCATGATCGCGCGCAGCACTCGCCTGATCGCCGGCGGCGCCTGTTTGCTGTTGAGCTGCGCGGCCTGTGGGTTCAGGGGCCCCCTCTACCTGCCGGCGCGCAGAGCCGCCGTGGTCACGCATCCGGCGCCCGCGAGCGCGGCCAAATCCCCGCTGCGCGACACGGCGCGGGCCGCCAAGAAACGCTCGGACGAGGGGACCGCGAGCCCGCCGGCAGCGTAAGCGCCGCGACAGGCGTTCGTTATACTGGGCGCATGCCCGACATTCCGGACCTGGTGCTCTTCGACGGCTCGTCGTATCTCTATCGCGCATTCCATGCCCTGCCGCCGCTGACCAGCGCGCACGGCGAGCCGACCGGAGCTCTGCTCGGGGTGCTCAACATGCTGGCGAAGTTCCTCAGGGAATACCCGGCACCACGCGTCGCGGTGGTGTTCGATGCGCCCGGCAAGACGTTCCGCGACGAGCTGTTCACCGCCTACAAGGCGCACCGCCCGTCGATGCCGCAGGAGCTGCGCGCTCAGGTGGCCCCGCTGCTGGAGATCATCGCCGCGCAGGGCCTGCCGATGCTGCGCGTCGGGGGCGTCGAAGCCGACGACGTGATCGGCACACTGGCGCGGCGCGCGGCCGCCGCCGGAAGCCGGGTGGTGATCTGCACCGGCGACAAGGACATGGCGCAGCTGGTGGACGGCTCGATCACGCTGATCAACACGATGAACAATACACGGCTCGACCGCGCGGGCGTGAAGTCGAAGTTCGATGTCATGCCCGAGCAGATCGTCGATTATCTGGCGCTCGCTGGCGACAGCTCGGACAACATCCCGGGAATCCAGCAGGTCGGACCGAAGACCGCGGCCAGGCTGCTCGCGCAGTACGGCTCGCTCGACAACCTCGTCGCACACGCGAGCGAGATCGGCGGCAAGGTGGGTGAGAACCTGCGCGCCGGGCTCGCCACGCTGGAGCTGTCGCGCCAGCTCGCGACCATTCGTACCGATGTCGATCTGCCGATGGGTCCCAATGATCTGGCGCCCGGGGAACCCGACGTGCCGCTCCTGCGCGCGCTGTATTCGCGCTTCGACCTGCGCGCGCTGTTGCATCAGCTCGACCAGGAGCACCCGGCCACGGCGGGTCTGGCCGGTGCCGATGCCCAGCAACAGCCGGCCACGACAGCCGCCGCGGGCATCGCGGTGGGCGGCAGTACGGCCGAGCACGCCAGCACCATGCCCCACCGGCCGGCCGCGGCGCCGGCGGCACGGGATTACGCGACCGTCCTGACACGTGCGGACCTCCAGCGCTGGTTGACCCAGTTGGAACGGGCCGAGCTGATCGCCTTCGACACCGAGACCACCAGTCTCGATTACATGCAGGCGCAGATCGTCGGCCTGTCGTTCAGCGTCGAGCCGGGCAAGGCTGCCTACGTGCCGCTCGCGCACGACTACGCGGGCGCGCCGGTCCAGCTCGATCGCGCCGAAACGCTCGAGGCTCTGCGGCCCCTTCTGGAGGACCCGCGCCGCGGCAAGCTCGGCCATCATCTGAAATACGACGCGCACGTACTCGCCAATCACGGCATCACCCTCGAGGGCATGCGCTACGACAGCATGCTCGAGTCCTACGTGTGGGACAGCGTGGCCACGCGGCACGACATGGACTCGGCCGCGCGCCGGTATCTCGGGGTCCACACCATTGCCTACGAGGCGGTCGCCGGCAAGGGCGCCAAGGCCATTCCCTTCAGCCAGGTACCGATCGCCCGGGCCGCCGAGTACGCCGCCGAGGACGCCGACATCACGTTGCAGCTGCATCGGACGCTGTGGCCCAGGATCACGAGCGTCCCGGCCCTGGAGCGCCTCTACACGGACATCGAACAGCCGCTGGTGCCGGTGCTGCTGCGCATGGAGCGCCGCGGCGTGCTCATCGACCGCGAGCGGTTGCGCGCCCAAAGCGGTGAGCTGGCCGCGCGCATGGCGCAGCTCGTCGGGCAGGCGCACGAGGAGGCGGGCTCGGCGTTCAACATCGATTCGCCCAAACAGCTCCGCGCGGTGCTGTTCGAGAAGCTCGGTCTGCCGGTGCTGCGCAAGACCCCGACCGGGCAACCGTCCACGGCCGAAGACGTGCTGGAGGAGCTCTCGGCGGCGTATCCGCTGCCGCGCACGGTGCTCGACTACCGCGCGCTCGCCAAGCTGAAGTCGACCTATGCCGAGAAACTCCCCGAGCAGATCAACCCGCGCACCGGGCGCATCCACACCTCGTATCATCAGGCGGTGGCGCAGACCGGCCGGCTGTCGTCCACCGACCCCAACCTGCAAAACATTCCGATCCGCACGCCCGAAGGGCGGCGCATCCGCCAGGCGTTCATCGCGCCGCCCGGGTACGTGCTGCTGGCGGCGGATTACTCGCAGATCGAGCTGCGCATCATGGCGCACCTGTCGGGCGATGAGGGTCTGCTGCGCGCCTTCGCCGAAGAGCGCGACGTCCATCAGGCGACCGCGGCCGAGGTGTTCGCGGCCTCGCCGTCCGCAGTGACGCCCGAGCAGCGGCGGCTCGCGAAAACCATCAACTTCGGACTCATCTACGGCATGTCGGCGTTCGGCCTGGCACGCCAGCTCGGCATCGATCGCGCGGCGGCGCAGAGCTACGTGGAGCGCTACTTTCAGCGTTACCCGGACGTGCGGCGCTTCATGGACGAGACGCGCCGGCGGGCGCGGGAGCAGGGCTATGTCGAGACCGTGTTCGGCCGCCGGCTCTATCTACCGGACATCCGCTCCGGCAATTCGCAGACCCGCCAGTACGCCGAGCGCAGCGCCATCAATGCGCCCATGCAGGGCAGCGCCGCGGACATCATCAAGCGCGCCATGATCTCGGTCGACGCCTGGTGCGCCGGTCACGAGGACCAGGCGCATCTGATCATGCAGGTGCACGACGAGTTGGTGCTCGAGGTCGCCCGTGAGCATGTCGCGGCCGTCACCGCGGCGGTCCGCAGCCGCATGACCGAGGCAGCCGCGCTGCGCGTGCCGCTGCGGGTCGAGATCGGCACCGGGTCGAACTGGGACGAGGCACATTGAGCGCGGGCGCGCCGGCTACTACACCCCGACGCACAGATACTTCATCTCCGTGTACTCCAGGATGCCGTGGCGCGAGCCTTCCCGGCCGATGCCCGACTCCTTGACGCCGCCGAAGGGTGCGGCCGCGGTCGAGATCAGCCCGGTGTTCACGCCCACGATGCCGTACTCGAGCGCCTCGGCCACACGCCAGCTGCGCGCCAGATCCCGCGTGTAGAGGTAGGCGGCCAGCCCGAACTCGGTATCGTTGGCCATGTGGATCGCCTCGGCCTCGGTGTCGAAGCGGAACAGCGGCGCGAGCGGGCCGAAAGTCTCCTCGCGGGCGAGCAGCATCTCGGCGCTCGCGCCGGTGACCACGGTCGGCTCGAAGAACGTACCGCCGAGCGCATGGCGATGGCCGCCGAGCAGGATGCGCGCCCCTTTCTGCACGGCATCGGCGAGGTGGCGCTCCACCTTGGCGAGGGCTCGCGCATCGATCAGCGGCCCCTGATCGGTGGGCCCCGCCAGGCCATCGCCGACGCGCAGCGTGGCGACCGCATCCCGGAGCTTGTGCGCGAAGGCGTCATACACGCCGCCTTGCACCAGCAGACGGTTGGCGCACACGCAGGTCTGGCCGGAGTTGCGATACTTGCTGTCGATCGCACCGGCAACCGCGGCGTCGAGATCGGCATCGTCGAACACGATGAATGGCGCATTCCCGCCGAGCTCGAGCGAGATCTTCTTCACCGTGCCGGCGCATTGCGCCATCAAGATCTTGCCCACCGCGGTCGAGCCGGTGAAGGTGAGTTTGCGCACCAGCGGATGGCCGGAGAGTTCCGCGCCGATCGCGGCCGCATCGCTGCCGGTGACGATGTTGAATACGCCGGGTGGGATGCCGGCGCGCTCGGCGAGCGCGGCCAGCGCGAGCGCGCAGAGCGGCGTCTGGATCGCCGGCTTGCACACGAGCGTGCAGCCGGCGGCCAGCGCCGGTCCCGCCTTGCGGGTGATCATCGCGGCCGGAAAGTTCCATGGCGTGATGGCGCCGACCACCCCGACCGGCTGGCGCAGCACCAGAAGGCGCTTGTCGCTCTGATGCCCGGGAATGATCTCGCCGTAGAGACGCTTGGCCTCCTCGGCGAACCATTGAATGAACGAGGCGGCGTAGGTGATCTCCCCGCGCGCTTCCGCCAGCGGCTTGCCCTGCTCGGCGGTCATCAACATCGCCAGATCATCCTGCTGCTCCATCAACAGTGCGTACCAGCGCTCGAGCAGCACCGCGCGCTCGCGCGCGGTCTTGGCCGCCCAGGCCGGGAAGGCCGCATACGCGGCCGCGATCGCCCGGCGAGTCTCGGCACCACCGAGCTGCGGTACGGTGCCGAGCGTGGCGCCGGTGGCCGGATTACGGACCGTGACGGACGCGCCGGAATCCGCATCGATCCAGCGGCCGCCGATAAAGGCTTGCGTGCGCAGCAGACTCGGATCACGGAGTTTCAGCATGGTGTCTCCGATACAAGGCGGGGCGCCGGCCTGCCGGCCGAGGCATGGGGCATGATTCTGGAGACAGAACTTCCCGCCGCGAAACTGTATGTAATATCAGCCATGACGAGCCTCGGTCACACGGAACTTCCCGGCACGGCCCCAGTCGAATTCTGCGAGTGCTACGGCACTCCCCGCTTCCCTCCCTGAGCGGGTCAAAACCCGGTTCACACGAGACCTGTGCCGGGTTGGTCTGCCCCGGTGGCCTGCGCGGCCATCGGGGTCTTTTAATGGTGGATCCCGAGCCAGGCGGCCAGCATCTGCCGAGCCTGCTCGACGCCCTCGCCGCCGTGCGCCGAGAACAGCTGTACCGTCGCCCCTGCGCCCAGCGCATCGCGGGCGTCCGCCAGCGCCTTGCGGCCCTCGGCGCGGGCGAGCTTGTCGCACTTCGCGAGCAGCACGTGGGCCGGCCGGCCCACCGCCCACTGCAGCAGCGCCGCATCCCCCTCGCCGATCCCACGCCGCGCATCCACGATCAGAAACACGCCCCGCAGCGAGTTCCGCCGGCGCAGCGCTTCGATCAGCGCCGGCCAGGCGCGCCGCTCCCGCTCCGGCGCGCTGGCGTAGCCGTAGCCCGGCAAGTCCACCAGGCGCGCCTCGGCGCCGAGCGCGAAAAAATTGATCAGCCGGGTTCGTCCCGGGGTCTTGCTGGCTCGCGCGAGCGCCCGCTGTCCCACCAGCGCATTGATGGCGCTCGACTTGCCGGCGTTCGAACGACCGGCGAATGCGATCTCCGCGCCATGATCGGCGGGAAATTGCGCGGCCGCCGCGGCGCTCAGCAGAAACTTTGCTTGGGGAAATGCGCTCATCCTCGTAGTGTACAATTCCGGGCTTTCGCACCATCGGGTCGGAATCGAATCGAGCGAGCCATGGCGAAAAAACGCGTTCTCCCGGCCCCTGCAGCCGTCGTCGCGGCGTCTGCGGCCGGACTGGCCGCCGCGAGCACCCCCGGCGGGCGCCGCAATCCCATCATGTCCGCGATCGCCGAACGCCTGACCCCCGCGCAAATGCCGGCGGTGGCCTCGTCCGTGCAGGGCTTGCGTTAGGCAGTCCAGAGAAGGAGTAGCCCAGACCATGATCCGCCAGCTCGCTTTGTCCGCCGTGGCCGCCCTGGCGCTGTGCGCCTGCAGTTCCCGCCAGCCGCCGGCCTCGAGCAGCGCCGCGCCGCATGGCACCAACGCTGCGAGCGCGAGCGCTTCGCCAAGCGCCGCCGCCGCGCTGCCAATCACCTCGAGCGGCGCCGCCTCCGCCTCGATCCGCTCGGCCGCGGACAGTCCGCTGGCCCTGCCGGCCAGCCCCAAGTGGCAGCCCGGCATCAACTACGACGTGGTCTCCCCGGCGCAACCGACCAACGCGCCACCCGGGAAGGTGCAGGTGATGGAGGTGTTCTGGCTCGCCTGCCCGCACTGCTACGCGCTCGAGCCCTACATCCGCGCCTGGCGCAAGACCATGCCATCCTACGTGCAGTTCGTGCGCGTACCGGTGATGTGGGGCCCGGTGCAGCAGGCGCATGCCCGCCTCTTCTATACGCTCGAGGCCCTCGGACGGAACGATCTGGTCGGAAAGGCGTTCCAATACATCCATGCGCTGGAGACGCGAACCGGTTCGGAGTCCATCCTGGTGGGCAGCACCCCGGGCAACACCTTGAGGATGCAAGAGGCGTTCGCGGCGAAGAACGGCGTCTCGGCCGCGGCGTTCGCCAGCGCCTACGATTCGTTCGACGTCAACACGCACCTGCAGCAGGCCGAGCAGATCCAGCAGACCTACCAGGTGGATTCCACGCCGACCATCATCGTCGATGGCCGGTACAAGACCAACCCCGACATGGCGGGCGGCGAGCAGCAGCTGATCGAGCTGATCGACTTCCTGACCACGTGGGACCACGAACACCTGCAAAGGAGCTAAGTCGATGCGAGTCGTACGCAATTCGGGGGTGCTGGCCGTTTCGGTTGCGCTGCTGGCGTGTCTCATCGGCGGCCCGGGCGCGCGCGCCGCGGCGGCCAACCTGCCGGTCAGCAGCCGGTGGAAGGCCGGCATCAACTACAAGGTACTCAGCCCAGCTCAGCCCACCAACGCACCCCCGGGCAAGGTGCAGGTCATGGAATTCTTCTATCTCGCCTGCCCGTTCTGCCATGCGCTCGAGCCTCACATCGTCGCCTGGCGCAAGACCAAACCGGCCTACGTGCAATTCGTGCAGGTGCCGGTCATGTGGGCGCCCTTGCAGGTGTCGGATGCGCGGCTGTTCTACACGCTTCTGGCGCTGGGACGGGATGACCTGGTCCCGACGGCGTTCAACACCATCCACCGGCTGGAGCTGGCCGCCGGCGGCAACGAGAACGTCATGATCGGCAGTACGAAAGCAAAGACGTTGGCGCTCCAGGAGGCCTTCGCCGAGCGGCACGGCATCTCCGGCAGCGCCTTCGTCAACGCCTACGACTCGTTCGACGTGCACGTCGAGCTGGACAGGGCGCGACAACTGCAAACGGTGTATCAGATCACCGCCACACCGACGATCATCGTCGACGGGCGCTTCAAGACTGGACCATCGTTCTTCGCCTATCACGGCAACGAGTCGCGGCTGGCCAGCGGCGATCGGCGGACGATCCAGCTCATCAACTTCCTCACCCGGTGGGTCCACGATCACCCGCAAACGGGGTGATTTGCGCGGCGGCCCGGGTCAGAGGATGTAGCGGGTCAGATCCTCGTCCTGGGCGAGACTGCCGAGGTGCTCGTCGACGTAGCGCGCGTCGATGTTGATTTCGGAGCCTGATTGCTCCGACGCATCGTATGAGACCGCCTCGAGCAGCCGCTCCATGACGGTGTGCAGGCGGCGCGCGCCGATGTTCTCGGTCCGCTCGTTGACCTGATAGGCGATCTGCGCGATGCGCTGCACGCCATCGGTGGAGAACCGCACCGTAACACCCTCGGTGCTCATCAGCGCCTGGTATTGGGCGGTGAGCGAAGCGTCCGGCTCGGTCAGGATACGCACGAAGTCCTCGACCTTCAGCGACTCGAGTTCCACACGGATCGGCAAGCGTCCTTGCAGCTCGGGAATCAGATCCGAGGGCTTCGAGAGGCTGAAGGCCCCCGAGGCGATGAACAGCACGTGGTCGGTCTTGACCGGGCCGTACTTGGTGGTGACCGTCGAGCCTTCCACGAGCGGCAGCAGGTCGCGCTGCACGCCTTCGCGCGACACGTCCGCGCCCATGGTCTCCTGCCGGCGCGTGACCTTGTCGATCTCGTCGATGAACACGATGCCGTTCTGCTCCGCGTTCTCGATGGCCTTGATCTTCAGCTCGTCCTCGTTGATCAGATTGGCCGCCTCGTCTTCGACCAGCAGCTTGACCGCTTCGCGCACCTTCAGCTTGCGGCTGCGGGTGCGGTTGCCGCCGAGATTCTGGAACATCGACTGCAGCTGCTGCTGCATCTCTTCCATGCCAGGCGGCGCCATGATCTCCACGCCCATCGGCTGCGAGCGCAGCTCGATCTCGATCTCGCGCTCCTCGAGCTCCCCGGCACGCAGCATGCGCCGGAATTTCTCGCGGGTTTCGGCATCGCGCGGCTGCTGCGGCTCGTCGGTCGAGAAGCCCATCACGCGCGGCTTGGGCAGCAGCGCATCGAGCACACGCTCCTCGGCGGCCGCCGCGGCGCGTTGCCGCACCTTCTCCATTTCCTGCTCGCGCGTGATCTTGACGGCGACGTCGGCCAGCTCTTTGACGATGGAGTCGACATCGCGCCCGACGTAACCGACCTCGGTGAATTTCGTGGCCTCGACCTTGACGAACGGCGCATTCGCCAGCCGCGCCAGGCGGCGCGCGATCTCGGTCTTGCCGACCCCGGTCGGTCCGATCATCAGGATGTTCTTCGGTGTGATCTCCTGGCGCAACGGCTCGAGCACCTGCATGCGCCGCCAGCGGTTGCGCAGCGCGATCGCGACGGCGCGCTTGGCGGCGTTCTGGCCGATGATGTGCTTGTCGAGCTCCTGGACGATCTCGCGGGGAGTGAGCGTGGACATGATGTAGGGCGTCCGCCGAGTCCCTCAGGACGCGTCGTGCCGCAGTTCCTCGATGGTCAGATTGCGGTTGGTATAGATGCAGATGTCGGCGGCGATCTCGAGTGAACGCTGGACAATGTCGCGGGCGGGAAGTTCCGTGGCCGCCAGCAGCGCCCGCGCGGCCGACAGGGCGAACTGTCCGCCGGAACCGATGGCGGCCGCCTCGAATTCCGGCTCGATGACGTCCCCGTTCCCGGAGATCACCAAAAGCTTGTCCGGATCCCCGACCAGCAGCAGTGCCTCGAGACGGCGCAGATACCGGTCGGCACGCCAATCCTTGGCCAACTCGATGGCCGCGCGGGTCAGGTTGCCGTATTTCTCCAGCTTGCCCTCGAAGCGCTCGAACAGCGTGAACGCATCGGCGGTGCCGCCGGCGAAGCCGGCCAGCACCTTGTCGTTGTACAGGCGGCGCACCTTGCGGGCATTGCCCTTCATCACTGTGTTGCCCAGGGTCACCTGGCCGTCGCCCCCGAGGGCGACGCTGCCGTTGCGGCGCACGCCGAGGATGGTCGTGCCGTGCGGATCGAAGAAGGCTGTGCGATCAGTCATGAATTGCTCGCCGGGTCGAGTCAGCGGGTATCGCCCAGATCCCGCGCATCAGGATTTGCGCCGCGCCCGCGGGTGCGCCGCATCGTAGATGCGGGCGAGATGCTGGAAATCAAGGTGCGTGTATATCTGCGTCGTGGCGATATCGGCATGGCCGAGCAGCTCCTGCACACCACGCAGCTCGGCGCCGGATTCGAGCAGGTGCGAGGCGAAGGAATGGCGGAACAAATGCGGGTACACGTGCTGCGGCAGACCCTGGCGGCGCGCCCAATAGAGGATGCGCTTCTCGATCTGCCGGCGGCCGAGCCGCCCGCCGCCGCGCCCGAGGAACAGCGCCTGCTCGGCCCCGGCCGCCCAGGCCGCACGCTGCTTCAGCCAGCGCTCGAGCGCCTGCACGGCCTTGCCTCCGACGGGCACGATCCGTTCCTTGCGGCCCTTGCCGAGCACTCGCACGGTGCGGTCGCACAGATCGAGATGCTCGAGGTCGAGCCCGGTGAGCTCGGCGAGCCGCAGTCCCGAGGAGTACAGCAGCTCCATCATGGCGCAGTCGCGAACCGCAAGGGGCGTGGTATCCGCGATGGCCAGCAACCGCGCCATCTGGTCCGCGTCGAGGGTACCGGGAAGCCGGCGCGCGGCCTTGGGCGCGCGCACCTCGATCGCCGGATTGCCCCGCAGCGCCCGCAGATCGCCGCCCGCGCCGGCAGCGCCCCGCTCGCGCTGCACCTGGGCCTCGCGCAGCAGGAACTCATAGAAGCTGCGCACCGCCGAGAGGCGCCGCTGGACGCTGCGCGGGGCCAGCCCGCCGGCATGCGCTTTCGCGGCGAACACGCGCACCCGCACGGCATCGAGGTCGCTCCACTGCGGGATTCCCTCCCGATCGCAGAATGCGCTCAGCGCGCGCAGGTCGCGCAGGTAGCTCGAGACAGTGTGCGGCGATGCACGCCGCTCGTTCGCCAGGTAGCGCCGGAACCGCTCCAGCCAGTCGCTTGCCCCCGGACTCATCGCCACCGCCGCGACCGCTTGGCGCTCAGGCACCGCGGCGCAGCGTCAGGGCATCGACGATCAGGTCCGCCATGCGGGCCAGGAATTCGGTGCTCATGCCCGGATGGAATCGGTCGCGATCGGGACTGCCGAGGCTCAGCAGGCCGAGCGGCACGCCCTTGTCGATCAGCGGCACGAGCGCCACCGAGGCGATCTGTGCCGAGTCCGGCCCGAACAGCAGCTCGCGGTGCGAATCGCGTACCTGACCACAGCGCGGCTTACCACCGCTGAAGAGCGTCTCGAAGGACTTCAGCGCCGGGCTTTCCGGACTCACGCCATGCACGAAGCGCTGCGGCGCCAGATCCGGGTATTCCCCGACCAGCAGCAGCACACTGTGATAGGCGTCGAGGTCCTCGCGCAGGCTGGTCTCGATCCGCCCGATCGCATCCGCGCGACTGCCGGCCAGCAGGAGCCGGCGCGTGAAGCGGTGCAGCTTGTCGGCGACGACATCGTTGGCGCGGGCTACGGCGAGCAGCTCGGCGAGCCTGCCCTCCAGCTGCGCGTGCTTCTCGCGCATGACCTCGATCTGACGCTCCACGAGCGAGATGGTCGAGCCGCCGCGCGCATGCGGCAGCCGCAGTCGCAGCAGCAACCCCTGGTGGCGCTCGAAGAAATCCGGGTTGTGTTGCAGGAATGCGGCGATGGACTCCTCGTCCACTTCGCTCGCGGTGATTCCGTGGGCTTCGCGTGTTGTCATGGTGAGTGGCAGCTCCTCATAGATCGATATGACCTTCGAAGGCCACTTGGGCCGGTCCGGTCAACCAGATGGGCTCGCCGGGACCACCCCAGCTGACGAGCAGCTCGCCGCCGCGCGCGCCGACGCTGACGTCGCGATCGAGCAGGCCCCAACGGCGTCCGACCGCCACCGCCGCGCATGCGCCCGTGCCGCAGGCGAGCGTCTCGCCGGCGCCGCGCTCGTAGACGCGCAGACGGACGTTCGCACGGTCCAGCACCTGCATGAACCCGGCGTTGACCCGCTTGGGGAAGCGCCGATGATGCTCGATCGCCGGGCCCAGGCGCGCCACCGGCGCGGTGTCGACCGAGTCGACGAGGAGCACGGCATGGGGATTGCCGATCGAGACCGCGCCGATCTCGAGCACCTCGCCCTCGACCTCGAGCCGATAGCGGTCGGCCTCCTGCGGCGCATCGAACGGCAGGGCAGCCGGTTCGAAGCGCACCGCCCCCATGTCCACCGAAACCGGCCCGCCGGGCCGCACGCGCGCGTGCACCAGCCCGGCCGGACTGTCGAGCGTGACGCCGCCGCCGCGCCCGCCGCCGCGCCCCGCGATCAGTGCGGCAATGCAGCGCGCACCGTTGCCGCACTGCTCCACTTCGCATCCATCGGCGTTGAAGATGCGGTAAAACGCGTCCGTTCCGGCTCGCTGCGGCGGTTGCAGCAGCAACGCCTGATCGAAACCGATGCCGGTGTGGCGGTCGGCGAGCCGGCGCAGCTGCGCCTGCGCAAGGGGCGAGGGCCCGGCCGGCGCATCGAACACCGCGAAGTCGTTGCCGAGGCCGTGCATCTTGGTGAAGCCGATGCGCATCGACGCGAGCATACCGTAACTGCCTGCCCGCGGTCAGACCCTGAACCGCTCGCGCAGCTCCCCGGCCAGGCGGCGGCTGACCGGCAACGGGGTCGAACACCCGCGCAGCAGGACGCAGTAGTGCCCGTCCGCGTCACGCACGATGCGCTGCAGGTAGCGGATATTGGCCAGTGTATTGCGATGGATGCGCACGAAATTCTCCCCGAGATCCTCCTCGAGCGTGCGCAGCGACTCCTCGATGAGGTCCTCGCCCTGGGTGTGCCGGACCGTGGTGTATTTCTGATCCGCCTGGAAATACAGAATCTCGTCGACGGCGATCAGGCTGACCTGATCGCGGCGCCGCGCCGCGACGTGTGTCCGGCCGCGCGCGCCGGTGGTTGCGGCCAGCTGCCGCAGTTGCGGCCGCGTCAACCGCCCTGCATGCGCGAGTGCCGCCGCGAGCTTGTCCTTGCGGATGGGCTTGAGGAGATAGCCCGCCGCGTGCGTCTCGAAGGCATGGACCGCGTATTGATCGTACGCGGTGGTGAAGATGATCGCGGGCGGTTCCTGCAGAACATTCAAGTAACGCGCCGTCTCGATACCGTCCAACCCGGGCATGCGCACATCGAGCAGCACGACATCCGGCGCCAGACGCGCCGCCTGCTCGAGCGCCTCGAGCCCCGTGGAGGCCTGCCCGGCGATCTGCACGCCGCCGATTTCATCGAGCAGCTGACCGAGCCGCTCGCGGGCCGGCGGCTCGTCATCGACGATGAGCACCCTGAGCATGGGCGGCCGTCAGTCGCGCGCGCTGCCCGCAGGCGCCAGCGCCGGAAGGTAAGGAAAACGCAGCGTCACGATGTATTCCTCCTCGAAGCGACCGGCCTTCAGCAGCGCCCGCTCGCCGTAGTGCAGCGTCAGGCGCTCGCGGATGTTCTGCAGTGCAAGCTGATTGCCCTCATGCTCGCGCACCGGCACACCGACTGGATTGCGCACCACCAGCCAGAGCAGCTCGCCGGTGCGCTCGCCGTTGATCTCGACCGTGCCACCGGCCGGGCGCGGCTCGATGCCGTGATAGATTGCGTTTTCGAGCAGCGGCTGCAGCAGCAATCCCGGCACGCGCGCATCGAGCGGCAGGGCCTCGACATGCCAGGCCACGCGCAGCCGCTCGCCGAGGCGCAGCTGCTCGATGCGCTGATAGGTGCGGGTGATCTCGAGCTCATCGGCAAGCGTTATGGTCGCGAGCGGCTCGGCAAGGGAGGCGCGGAAGAGGTCGGCCAGATCCTGCACGGCCTGCTCGGCCGCGCGCGGCTCGCTGCGGGTCAACGCGGCGATGGTGTTCATGCTGTTGAACAGGAAGTGCGGACGGATGCGCGCCTGCAGGGCGTGCACGCGCGCCGCGGCGCGCAGCTCGATGTTGCGTCGCCATTGATGCGTGACGTAGAAATAGCGCAGCGTCACCGCGGCGATGACGAAACCGATCGCCGTGTTGCGCAGCACGAACGGCCCGAAGCGCCGCGGGAACAGCGAGTCCGCACCGGCGGCACGCACCAGATGTGTCTGGCCGAGCAGAACCACGCCGGCCGACACCGCCGCGACCACCGCGATCATCAGCGCCAATGCGACGCTCGAGCCGCGTTGCACCCCGAGGCGCGCGAGCAGCGGGCGCAGCACGCACAGCAGCGCCGCGGACAGCAGCCCAACCCACAGGAGAAACAGCGAGCTGAGCGCCAGCTCCGACCAGAAACCCTGCGCCGCGCTGCGGGCGATCGACACCACGATGGCGGTCAGCTCCGCCACGACGACGATGGCGAACGCTGCCCGCGAAGCACAGAAATTCGGCAGATAGAAGGCGTCGCCGCCGCGGAAGGCCCGGTCCGGGGGCGCCGGCCGCGGCAGGATCTGAGAGCGCACCTGGCCGATCACGGTCGTATTATGCCTCAACCGCCGCCGCGAGGCCGCGCGGGATTCTCTTCGCGCAGCGCACCGGACCCGGCGTCAGGAGCGCGCCCGCTGCGCAGCGGCAGACCCGGTCTATCCCGATCCCTTCAGCTTCGCCGCCACGCGCCGGTAGGCCTCGCGGAAGGGGATGCCTTCGCGCACGACGAGGCGGTTGGCTTCCTCGGCAGCGTGGATGGCCGGATCCAACCGGATACGCTCGGTCCGGAACGAGAGCGCATCGAGCGCGGCGGGCAGGATGCCGAGCGTCTCCAACGCCAGATCGATGGCGCGAAACAGCGGAAACTTCAACAGCTGCAGATCGCGTTGATATCCCGACGGCAGCTTGGCACAGATGGCCAGCACCTCGAGCAGGCACGCCTGGGCGGTGGCCGAGCGGCCGCGGATCAGCTCGAAGAGGTCCGGATTGCGCTTCTGCGGCATGATCGAGGAGCCGGTGGTGAACGCCTCCGGCAGCCGCACGAAGCCGAACTCTTCCGTATAGAAGAGCAACACGTCGGCGGCCAGCCGTCCGACGTCCTGCAGCAGGATCGTGACGTGGAAGAGCAGCTCCGCCTCAGCCTTGCCGCGGGAGAGCTGCACGGCAGTCACCGGTTCCTGCACGGACGCGAAGCCGAGTTTCGCGCGCGTCGCCTCGCGGTCGAGCGGCAGGCCCGGCGTGCCGTAGCCGGCCGCCGATCCGAGCGGATTGCGGCCCAGGCGGCGATGGACGTGGCGCAGGGCGTCGGCATCGTCGCGGATCTCGGCGGCGAAGCCACCCGCCCACAACGGCACGGAACTCGGCATCGCCTGCTGCATGTGCGTGTAGCCCGGCAGCGCCGTGGCCTGCTCGCGCACGCCGAGCCGCTCCAGTGCCTGCGCGACCGCTACCGCGCCGGCGCTCAGGTCCTCGAGCGCATCGCGCAGATAGAGCCGCAGGGCAGCGAGCACCTGATCGTTGCGCGAGCGCCCAAGATGGACCCGGCCCCCCGCAGGACCGATTCGTTCGGTCAACCGGCGCTCCAGGGCGGTGTGCCCATCCTCGTCGGCCAGCTCAACGTGCCACTGCCCTTGGGCATGGGCTTGCCCGAGCGCCGTCAGACCGCCGCGAATGGCCTCGAGGTCCGCCCGAGCAAGCAGTCCCTGCTCGTGCAGCATCTCGGCATGCGCGATCGACGCGCGGATGTCATAGGCGATGAGCCGCTCATCGAGGCTGAAATCCTCCCCGGCGGTGAAGCGCAGCACCCGCTCATCGAGCGGCGCGCCTTTGTCCCACAGCCGGCTCACGCTCAGCCCCCGGCGCCGTGCTGCTCGGCCGGCGTCAGCGCATTGACGTCCGCGACGATCAGCGTGCCGGTCCCCTCGTTGGTGAATACCTCGCCGAGGATGCCCTCGGGCGCCCGGTACGACACCACGTGCACGCGGCGCACCCCGCCGCGGATGGCCGCTTCGATGGCCTTGGTCTTCGGCAACATGCCCTCGGCGATGCACCCCTGCTGGCACAGCTCGCGCAGGCCCGCGAGGTCGGTGTAGGAAATGAGCGAGCCCGGATCGGCACGATCGGCGAGGATGCCCGGCGCGCCGGTGCACAGGACGAGCTTCTCGGCGCCGAGCGCCGCGGCCAGGGCGGCGGCCACCGTATCGGCATTGATGTTGAGCAGGGTCCCTGCATCGTCGGCCGACAGGGGACTCACCACCGGCATCAGATTGCTGTCAAGGAGCGTGCGCAGCACCGTCGGATCGACCACGTCGATGTCGCCCACGAACCCAAAATCGACCGACTCGCCATTCGAAGCCATCTGCACCGGCGGGCGTTTGTGCGCACGCACCAGGCCGGCATCGACCCCGCTGACCCCGACGGCCTCGACGTTCAGCTCGCGGCACACGCCCAGAATGCGGGTATTGATCGTGCCGTTGAGCACCATCGCGGTGACGTCCATCGATCGGCGATCGGTGACGCGGCGGCCTTCCACCATGCGCGACTCCAGGCCGAGCGCGTTGGCCAGCTCCGTGACCTGCGGGCCGCCGCCGTGTACAAACACCACACGGACGCCGAAATAATGCAACAGGGCGATCTGCTCGATGAGCGCGCGCGTCGCAGCCTCCTCGACAAACACCCCACCGCCGACCTTCACCACGAACGTCTTGCCGCGATACATGCGGATGTAGGGTGCCGCGCTTTTCAGCGCGCGTATGGCCAGTGCCTGGTCCCCGGGTTGCATGATCATGTCAGTGCAGAGTCCTCGTCGGAATATCGATAGCCATGTCCGGATCACAGCCCCTTCAGCAGACGGTACAACACCGCCATTTGCACCGTCAGCCGATTGTACGCTTCGCGCAGCACGGCGCTGCGCGGGCCGTCGAGGACCTCGTCGGCCACGGCGACGTTGCGCCGCACGGGCAGGCAATGCATCAGGCGGCACTCCGGCGCCGCATGCTCGAACCAGTCGCCGCGCACGCACCAGTCGGCGTGCGCACCGCGCAGACGCGCATCCGCCGCCGTATCGCCGTAACATTCGGTCGCACCCCATTCCTTGGCGTAAATGACGGCCGCGCCCGCCAGGGCCTCGCGCCGCACGTCGCTCTCGCGAATCGAGCCGCCGCTCATCGAGGCGGCGCGGCGCGCCTTGTCCATGATCGCCTGCGGCAGCGCAAAGCCTGCGGGCCGCAGC
The DNA here is from genome assembly GCA_021843755.1 of Pseudomonadota bacterium. Lineage (GTDB taxonomy): Bacteria > Pseudomonadota > Gammaproteobacteria > Steroidobacterales > Steroidobacteraceae > 13-2-20CM-66-19. The sequence continues at coordinate 31,372 of JAKBWB010000014.1, read as the reverse complement.
ACCACCACCTCCATCCCGCGCAGCGCCGCCATGTGCAGCGCCGCGGCCGGGACCGCCAGCGGCAGCGGCCGCGGGTGATAGACCCAGGAGAGCACGAAGCGGCCGTGTCGCGGCACGCCCAGATCGTCCAGCGTCTTCCAGTCGGCAAGCGCCTGACAGGGATGATTGACGGCGGACTCGAGGTTGATCAGGGGCTTGCCGGTCAGCGCCGCCATCGCGTTGAAGTTGGTCTCGGCCAGATCGGCGGCCAGGTCGCGGCCATCGGCGAAGGCGCGGATCCCGAGCGCATCGCAGTAGGAGGTCAGCACCGGGATGCCCTCGCGCACGTGCTCGGCGGCCGCGCCGCTCATCACCGCTCCGAGGCGTGTCTCGAGCTGCCAGGTGCCCTGTCCCGGTGTGATCACGAAGGAGCTGCCCCCGAGCCGCGCCATGCCCGCCTGCATCGAGGCGAGCGTGCGCAGCGAGGGGTTCATGAACAGCAGGCCGAGGATCTTGCCCTCGAGCGCGCGCGGCTCCGGCTGCCGCTCCAGCCGTCCGGCCAGCTCCAGCAGCGCGAGCACCTCCTCGCGGGCCAGCTCCGCCAGGTCGAGGAAGCGCTTCATTCGCCGATGTCCGCCAGCGCCCGGCGCAGCAGCTCGACGTGCGAGGCCCGGAGAATGAACGGCGGCAGCAGCCGCAGGACCTGCGGGTCGCTCGCCGTGCCGGCGAGGATGCCGCGGCGCAGCAGCTCGGCCTGGATCTGCTTGGCGGGGCGGCGCATGCGCAGCCCGAGCAACAGCCCGGCGCCCTGGATGGCGCTCACCGGCCCGACGTGGCACGTGCGCCGGATCGTCTCCGACATGTGCCGGACGTTCTCCAACAGCCGCTGCGACTCGATCGCCTCGATGCAGGCCAGCAAGGCCGCACAGGCCATCGGCCCACCGCCGTAGGTCGTGCCGAGTTCACCGATCTTCAAAGCGGCCGATACCCGCGCCGATGTCAGCAGCGCCGCGCATGGGAAGCCATTGCCGAGGGCTTTCGCCGTCGTCAGCAGATCCGGCGTGACCCCGTACAGGGTGGCGGCGAACGGGGCGCCCACGCGCCCGAGCCCACATTGCACTTCATCGAAGATCAACAGCGCGCCGACCCGGTCACAGCGCTCGCGCAGGGCCGCAAGATACGGCGCGCCGAGATCGACGGCGCCGGCCAGGCCCTGCACCGGCTCGACGATGACGGCGGCGGTACGCTCGGTCACGTGCTCGGCGATGGCGCCGGGCTCGTGCCGCGGCATGAAGCTGACATCGAAGGGCTTGCGGGGAAAGCCGTACCAGGCCTCGGAACCCCAGGTCACGGCCGCCGCCGCGGCGGTCCGGCCGTGGAAGGCGCCCTCGAGCGCCGCCACGTGCGGCCGTGCGGTCAGCCGCAAAGCCAGCCGCAGCGCGTTCTCATTGGCCTCCGCGCCGCTGTTGACCAGGAATACGCTGGCGAGATCGAGTTGGGAGAACGCCAGCAGCCGTTGCGCCGCACGGGCGCGGATCGCCATCGGCAGCGCATTGGTCTGGAACTGGCAGGCGCGGGCCTGCGCGGCCAGCGCTTCGGTCCAGCCGGGGTGGCCGTAACCGAGGGCGGCCACCGCGTGTCCGCCGTACAGGTCGAGCAGGCGCTCGCCGCGCGCGTTGATCAGCCAGACCCCTTCGGCGTGATCGACCTCGAACGGGTATTGGGCGTAGACCGGCGCCAGAGCGTCGCGGGGCGCCTCGGGCGGCGCGGAATGGACCGGTGTCGTTGCGTTCATGTCGTTCTCTTGCGCCTCAGGTCCAACCGGGTGCCGGCGCCGTCAGACCGTCGGTCTCGGCCAGGCCGAACATCCGGTTCATCCACTGCACCGCGCCGCCGGCGGCGCCCTTCGTGAGATTGTCGAGAGTGCACATCACGGCCACCGTTCGGCCGTCGCTCACCGCGCTCAGGTGCGCGTAATTGCTCGCGACGACGTCTTTCACGCGCGGCGGCGTCTCGAGCACGCGCACGAACCGCGATCCGGCATAGAACCCGCGCAGCGCACCGATCACCTCGGCGGTCTCGAGCGGCCGCACCAGCGGCGCCTGCACCGTCACGTGAATACCGCGCGCGAACGGTCCGGAATGCGGGACGAACGCGATATCCGCCCACACACCCGCGGCGGCGTGGGCACAGGCTGCGATCTCAGGCGCATGACGGTGCGCAAGCGCACTGTAGGCATAGAGATCGCTGTGACGCACGGGATGATGCGTGCCCGCCACCGGTTTGCGTCCCGCCCCGGTGCTTCCGGTCACCCCCGACACGAACAGCTGCGGCGGCGTCAGTCCCAGGGTGAGCAGCGGCACGCTCGCCAGCAGTACCGCGCTGGCGAAGCAGCCCGGATGAGCCACGTGCGGCGTACCCGATGCGGCCAGATGCTCCGGCAGGGCGCAGGTGAACTGCGCGAGGCGCTGCGGCGCGCCGTGCGGATGTTTGTAGACCCGCTGATAGGCGTCGGCCGACCGGAAACGGAAGTCGGCGGAGATGTCCACCACGCGCGGTCGGGTGCCGGCAGCCTCGGCGGCGGTGAGCAGCGAATCGATGAGCTGGGCGGAGACCCCGTGCGGCGCAGCACAGAACACCGCGCTGTGCGGCACGCGGGTCAGGAGTGACTGGATCTCGTTGTACGGCTGAAAGCACGCCTCCCCATAGGCCGCCGCGAGGTGGGGGAAGGCTGCCCCGAGCGGCTCGCCCGGCTGGCTGTCCGACATCACCGCGCGCACCTCGAAGTGCGGATGTCCGGCGAGCAGCCGCAGCAACTCTCCGGCCACGTAGCCGGTGCCGCCGAGCACCACGGCGGGAATGCGCTCGCTCATGGCTCGCCTTGGCGCGCCAGGCCGACGGCCTGCATGACATGCTCGCCCAGTTGCGCACCGCTGCTGATGGCGTTGAACGCCGGCACCCGCAGCTGCTCCGTGATCAGATCGACACCGACCTGGTTGTCGGTGGCCGGTCCGGTCACCACGCACGGCTCGATCTCGAAGCGCTCGCGCAGCAGCTTCACACCGCCCCAGGCCGCCACCGGATCGTTGGCCGAAAGCACCACGCCGGTCAGCGCGGCGCGGATGTCGGGACACTCCAGGATGGCATCCACACCGTAGGTGCCGAGAATGCCGTCGCCCAGCTCGAACACGATCACGTCAGGCTTGCCGGCGGCGAGCTCGGTCAGCATCGCCCGGGTCAGAGCCGGGCCGTTGCCGCGCGTGGTGGTGACGACGCCGAAATCCGTGAAGATCGCGGAGCGTCGCGCACCGGCATCCTCCATGGCGAGAATGTCGCGCCGCAGCGAGACGCCAGTGGCCTTGAACGCATCGATCGTCAGGCCGCGATGGCGCATGCGGCTGATCACGGCGCAGGCGGCTGCGGTCTTGCCGGCCTCCATGCACGTCCCGGCGAGCGCCACGACCGGGACGTTGAGTGTCTCCAAACGCGCCGACGGATCGAGCTTGCGGTGTCCAACCCGGGCCGGCACACCGATGCGCTCGCCGAGGTAGGGAAAGCGCAGCACGACGCCGATCACCCGGCAGTCGAACGGCTGGCCCTTGTCGGGGTTGATCGAATCGCACACCCCGAGGACCCCGCCGATGTTGAGCATCTGTATCACGTCGCCGACCTTGACCGCCGGCGGGATGTGGCCGGAATAGCCGAACAGGGCCTTGCGGTGCCCCAGTGCGCCGACCACGACATCGCCCTTGCGCACCTTGGCCATGCGGCCGCTGCTGAGCTCCAGTTGATTGTACGTCGACTTGTTGGTCAGCACCTCGACCACGATCACCACGCCCTCCTCGGCCGGGATGTCGGCCGCGACGCGCACCTCGTGCGAGAGACCGCACGCTTGGGCCACGGAGGCGATCTTGTCGACGACGATGCTGCGCATGCCGTTGGCCATCTCAAGCGCTCTCGCCCGGCGCGCCGGCGCGCCGGTGAAACACGCCGCTCAGCGCGACGATCTTGGAAAAGCCGAGCGCGTCGCGCGCCGTCCACTCGCCGGCCGATTCGCCGTAGACACCCTTGGAGGCGCTCATCAGCGAGTAAGGCGACTCGACGCCCTCGATGAACAGATTGCCCGGACGCAGCGCCACCCGTGCCGAGCCGGTCACGCGCGCCTGCGAGGACTCGAGCAGCGCCTCGATGTCGCGGCAGACCGGGTCGAGCAGCTGCCCCTCGTGTACCAGGTCGCCGTAGGGTTGAGCGAGCAGCTCCTTGATGCGCTGCTGGCGGCCGGTCAGGACGAGCTTCTCGAGCTCGCGATGCGCGGTGAGCAGCACCTCGGCGGCCGGCGCCTCGAAAGCGACCCGGCCCTTGGTACCGATGATGGTATCGCCGAGGTGGATGCCCCGGCCAATGCCGAACGGCGCGGCGATCGCCTCCAGCGCCTCGATCAGCGCCACCGGCTCCAGCGCGCGGCCGTCGAGGGCCGTCGGCCGGCCGCGCTCGAAGGCGATGACATGGTGCTCGGGCGGCCGCGGCCGTGTGAACGCCTCCCGCGTCAGAACCCAGGCGTGTTCGGGAATGCCGCCCGAGGACGTCAGGGTCTCCTGGCCGCCGATGGTCACGCCCCACAGACCACGGTTGATCGAGTACGCCGCGCCGAACGGCGGCACCGGCAGACCGCGCTCCTGCAGGAACGCGAGCTCTTGCGGCCGCTTGAAGGCGCGGTCGCGCACCGGGGCAAGGACCTCGAGTTCCGGCGCGAGCGTGCGCAGCGCGACCTCGAAGCGCACCTGGTCGTTGCCGGCCGCGGTGCAGCCGTGGGCGATCATGGAGGTGCCGAGCTTGCGCGCCATGTGGGCGAGGGTCTGCGCTTGCATCACCCGCTCGGCCCCCACGCACAGCGGATACACCTGCCCGCGCCGGACATTGCCCATGATCAGGAAGCGCAGCACCTGCTCGAAGTACTGGGCGCGCGCGTCGACCTGATGATGCTCGATCGCCCCCAGCGCGCGGGCTCGCTCCGCGAGCGTGCGCGCCGCCTCGGCGTCGATCCCGCCGGTATCCACCGTCAAGGTGATGACCGGCCGGCGGTAGGTCTCGGTCAGCCACGGCACCAGGAACGAGGTGTCGAGGCCGCCGGAATAAGCAAGAACAATGGGCTGCTCGCCCGCGGTGGAGGCTGTGGTCATGGGCTAGATCCGAAAAAGCGCCTGCAGCCGAGCGACAAGCTCGTCCTGCGCGCGCGCTGAGGCGGTGGCTATGAAAATGGTGTCGTCGCCGGACAGGGTACCGGCGACCTCCGGCCAATCGGCGCGGTCAATGGCGACCGCAACGCTCTGCGCCGCGCCCGTGGTGGTGCGCAGTACGGTAAGGGAAGCGCCCGCGCGCCGCAAGCCGCGTACGAACTGACCGAGCATCGCGAAATCGCCCTGGGTGCGCGTGAGTTCCTCCGGAGGCAACACATAGCGGCCGCTCGCCTTGAACACCCCGAGATCGCGCAGGTCGCGGCTGACGGAGGACTGGGTCACCTCGTACCCCTGTTCACGCAGCAGTCGCGTCAGGTCCGCCTGGCGATGGACCACGCCGCTGCGCAGGATGCGCAGGATGGTCCGGCGCCGCTCAAGCTGCTGGGCGTCCATGGGGGTCAGGCAACCGTGGTCTTTTGCATAAAAGTGCACGCATTGTGCATATTAATTCACAGACGTCAAGCCCTCGTCCGGCCCTCATTTGGTCACGGTGAACACCAGATCCAGCCCGCCGATCGTCCCGCTCTTGCTCATCCCGAGAGTCTTGCCCTGCCCGGCCTGCAGGCGCAGCGTCCAGTGATTGCCGAGGGTGTAACGCAGGTTGATGGCCGAGAGCTGCTCGGTGAGCCCGACGCCGTAGCTGACATACACCCGCGGCGAGAGGTACTTTCCGAGCACCAGCGAAGTCTCGTTGTTCAGATCGGTCTGCAGAGTCACATCGGGCAGGCCGATGCGCGAGCCGAGCCGCTGCGCCAGCAGCGCTCCGCCCTGGGTCAGCAGCTCGTTCGCGGCCGAATTCTGCTGGCTCCGTGCGACCGTGCTGGTCTGCAGCGCCTGCAGCGAGCCGCCGCCGGAGAGCAGCAGGGACATGATCTGCGCTTGCGACAGCGACGGATTGGAGAAGAAGGACACCTGCGGCTGCTTCAGGGTGCCGCTCACGTTGATCCCGGCCGTCACGTCCGGGTAGCGGCGCACGGCCCGGATCTCGATGCCCGGGTCATCGATCGGCCCGCCCCGGAAGAACAGCCGGCCGGATTCGATCGTCAGGTTGCGCGCGTACGCGGAATACCGCCCCTTCACGACCGACAGCTCGCCAGTGGCAGTCCGGCCCCTGCCCAATCCGCTCTGCACGGTGATGTGCCCGGCGAGCCGGCCGGTCAATCCCATGGTATCGATGTTGACGTCCTTGCCGAGCTCGAGCGTGATGGTGCTGACAACCTGGTAGCGATGTGCGGGACTGGACGATTCCTCCCCGACGATCACCTGGTCGGACGAAACGCTCACGGCGCCGGCGAAGCTGCGCGGCGCGATCCGCGCTCGCGAGACCAACACCGTGCCCGTGGCATCGATGCGCCGCCCGGCGATGCGGAAGTGCAGGTCCGGCGCGGCATCGATCTGTGCTTCCGGGAGATTCACGATCTGCAGGTTGCTGCCCCACAGATGCAGCGCGCCGTATGGCAGATCGTCACGCCAGCGCATCTCGCCCTGGACATGCATCAGCCCCTGGCCGACCCGCGCCGTACCCTCGACCGTGACCGCGCCCTGAACGATCTTGGCCTGCAACGCCAGCTGGTGCATCTGCAGATTCGGCCGATACAGGTTCGCCGAGCCGCCCTCGACCCGGACATCGCCGGTGAGGCGCGGATGGGCCAGGGTCCCGCCGATCGCGGCTCGCGCGAGGAGCACACCGGAAACCTGATCGACGCCCGGCATATAGAGCGAGATCAGATCGAGACGGGTGGTCCGCAGGCGCAGAGTGCCCTCGAGGGGCATGGCCCGCCACGTCGGGGTGTCCCGCTCGAGCGCGAGTGCCGCATCCACCGTGCCGATGGCGCCCGAAGTCAACGAGGCCTGTGCGTGGATCACGCCAGGCAGCGCCACGGCACTCAGCACCCCCGAGCCGATCACCGTCTGCTCGACCTGACCGCTCAGCAGCCGCCGCGACAACACGGCGTCTGCCAGCGTCGCGTGCAGCGTACCCTGCGCCGGCAGGCCCGCGCTGCCGTACAGCTCGATCTTCGCGCCGATCCGGCCTTCGTATTGCACCGTCGGCGTCATGCCGGCGGTCAAGGTCGCCAGCGGCAGGTCATGGGCCGTCACGGAGGCCGACCAGCGCGCCGGGCTCCAGGTCCACGCCGTGCACAGCGCACCCAGCCGGCTCTCGAGGCACAGCGCGGACAGACGGCTCTGCGTGCGCGAGAGCGACAGCATGGCCGGCCGGGACAAATGCATCCGCAGCGCTTGCGGTCCGAGCACATTGAGGGCCGAGATCTGACCGGTGAAGATCCCGCCGGAGAAGCTTCCGGAAGCGTGCGCCGCCACGCTCAATCCGGGCGCGCGCGCCGTGAGATTCGCGTGCAGATCCGACGCGAAACCGCTCATCGTGAAATCGAAATCTGCCAGCCGCCGGTGGCGCCAGCGCAGCTCGCGAAGATGCACGGCAACACTCGAGCGGCGCTGGGAGGTCGGGTCGAAATCGACGCGTGCGACCAGGGACTGGAGCGTCGCATTCCGGAAGCGCAGGTTGGACCCCGACAGCGAGGCGCGCACCCGCGGCGCAGTCCGCGGTCCGCGGATCACGCCGGTGGCATCGAAGCGCCCGCCGTCGCTGGCCTCGATCAGGGCCAAGTCGCCTGCCACCGTAAACCGCAGATCGAGCTGCTGACTCACCCGGCCGTCGAGCGCGAGCCGAGTGTGACCGAGGTCGAGGTGAACGTCGCGGAACGTCCAGGCCCCGCCCCTGCGCTCAATGCCGCCGCCGCCGCTGGCCGGCTGGCCGCGCACCAGACCGCTGAGCCGACTGATGCGCACACTCAGCGGCGCTGCGGGGCCGAAGCCTTCCCCCGAGGCGCTGAGGCTCACGCCGATCCGTCCGGCCATGAAGGTGCGTACCTGCCCGGGATCCAGACCCGAAGCCCGGGCCCGCAGGGACCAGCGCGTAGGCGGCAGCCACGACACGACGCCGCTCGCACGGACCTCGCCGCCGAGCAGATGGAGGCTGGCGTGATCGACCGTCAGGCCGGTGCGGCGCACCTCGGCGGTCAAACGCACCGGGACTTGCGGTCCGTGCCCGATCTGCGCAACCCCGCGGGCGTCGACCGCATAGGGCAGGTCTCCGTCCAGGGAGAACCGGCCCTGCGCGCTGGTGAATCGCGCGGTGCCGGCCAAGGGCCATTGCAGGGCGTGCCATTCGCCCCGCAGATGCAGCTGCGGGCGACCCTGCCGCCAGCGCACCGTTCCGGCGGCCGTGGCCGACGCTCCCGTGGCGAGCTGGGTCACGGCAAGCCGGCGCGCGGTGAGCACGTCGCGGACATAGGCGCCGAGAAGCTCGACATGAAAGGCCCCGGCGTGCAGTCCGGCCGGATCGAGAGTACCGCCGATCGTGAAATGCTCCGGGGTGCCGGTCAGGGCGAGCTGTGCGCTGATGCGGCCGAGCCGGCCGCTGCGATGCCACGTGCGCAGATCCAGGCCGCGCACAGTCAGGGCGCTGCGCACGTGCCACAAGCCGTTGCGCTCGCTCAGCAGACCGCGCAGCTGCGCTCGGAACGGTGCGCGCAAACCCGCCTCCACGTCGAGGTTGGCCAAGTCACCGTGCAGTGCAACTCCGCCCGACCATTGCGGCGCGCGCGGCGCGCGCCAGTGATACGTGCCTGCGAGCGAGATGTGCAGCGGCCGCGCGGCATACAGCCGGCCGGACAGCTCCAGTGACAGTGCCGAATCGCGCAATGTCAGCCGCGTGACGCTCAGAATGCCGGCGCTCAGCCGTGCGGCGGCATCGATGTCCTCGGCGCTCAAGTGACTGCCGCTCGCCGTCACCACCGTGAGCCGGTCGATATGGGCGTGCTCGACGCGGACACCGAGCCACCACGGCAGGAACTGCGGATGGACCGCGGGCAACGGCGGAACCGGCCTGATGCGGATGTACGCAGCCGCGATCGTCGTGTCCGGGCTGACCAGCGTACGCCAGGACAGCGCCGAGGGCCGCACGCGCATATAGACGTTCTGCAACCGCACGTACACGTGCCGTTGATCGATCACGACGCGTCCGGCGCGCACACCGGTGGCGAGCGTGCCGCTGACCTGCTCGATCCGTACGCGCGCAGTTCCGAAGCGCCGCGAAAGGCGTGCTGCGATGAATCGCGCACCGCTTGCCGTGAAGATCAGAAACCACAATGCGGCGGCGCCGAGCGCTGCCGCCAGCCCGATCAGCAATCCGCTCAATGTCAGGAATTTGCGCACGGTCGCGGGCGCCTACAACCGCGGCAGGAAGTTGATGTACAGCCGCGGGCTGCCGGGCGCGGAAAGCGGCTGGCCGACGTCGACACCGAGGGTCAGCACCGGCAGACGCACGCGCAGGCCGACGCCGGCGCCGTACTGCAGCAGGTGCGGCGTGTGAAAGCTGTTGAACGCGTTGCCGTAGTCGAGGAAAGCCGCAACGCCCAGGTCGTGCGGCAGGCTACGGTCGATCTCCACGGTGCCGCTGATCACGTCCTTGCCACCGGCCTGCACGCGCAGCGGGCATATCCGGCCGGGGCACTGCGACTTGCTCTCCTGGGCATAGACCGTGTAGATCGGGCTCAGCGCGTTGTACTCGAAGCCCCGCACGCTGTCGGCGCCGCCGGCAAAGAAGCGCATCACCGGCGGCATCTCGTCGAAGTGGGACGCGGCGGTCGCGCCGAATTCCTCGCGCAACAGCAGGTGCCAGCGCGGCTCGAGCGCGAATGCCCGCTCGAGCCGGACGAGGATCTGCAGGAAGCTGGCGGGCGAGCCGAGCACGCCGCGCGATCCGCGTATCTGGATCGACACGTCGTGCTCAAGCACCGGTTCGCCGAAATAGCCGGCCGGCACCGAGCTGATCTGCACCCCCGGCACTACCAGATCGGCGTTGCCGATGCTCGAGATGGCATTGTGGAACTGCGGGAAGACACAGTGGAAGTGCGGACCGACGAACGCCGTGCAGGCGGTTCCCTCCACCGTGTCGGTGGCATGCACGGCCTCGACAAAGAATACCGTCTGCCAACGGCCGGAGACGCGGGTGAATCGCGGGCCGATGGTCACGGTACGGGCATCGACCGAGGCCAGTTGGCGCTGCTCGATACGCGCCGAGAGCGCCAGGTTCTCGGTGGCCGGATCGCCCATGGGAATGACGTAGCTGCTCTGCAGGCTGTATTTGGTGACCTGGGCGAACTCCAGATTGATGCTCATCCGGTGACCCTGCGCATCGAGCCGCCGATCCTGCCAGCTGAAAATTCCCTGTGCGCCGGTGTCGGTCTCGTAGCCCGCCGCGATCGAATAGACCTGGGGCCGGCTGCGCTTGGCGCGAACGATCACCGGCACCGTATGATCAGCCGTGTCGGGTTTGCCGGGCACGACCTCGACATTGGAGAAGTATCCCGAGTCGTCGAGTACGAACTGGGTGCCGAGCACCCGGCTCAGATTGAACGGCTGGCCTTGCCGGTACCGCAGATAACGGTGGACCAGCGAGTTCGTCAGGGCATCTTGATGAAACTCCGTCGCGCCGAAGCGGTAGCGAACTCCGGTGTCGAAAGTCAACGCGATGCGCGCGCTGTGCCTGACCGGGTTCACCAGCAGCTCGTGGCGCGTCAGGCGCCCGTCGAGATAACCGTACGTCGCGGCGGTCTGCAGCAGCCGGCTCTTGAGCCCTTCGTAGGCTGTCTCGTTCAGCCGCTCCCCGAGGTGAAACGGCAGACGCGTGGTGATGCGGGTGAACAGCGGATCATCCGCGCCGGCGCCGCGCACGCGTACATCGATGCCGCGCACGAGGACCGGTCGGCCTCGATCGATCGTGAGGATCACCCGCCAGTCGTTCGGTCCGATTCTGGCGACCTGGAGGCGCGCGGTTGGACTGAAGTATCCATAAGGCTCGAGAGCCGAGTCCACTTCGCTCTGGACCCGGTTCTCCAGCCGCTCGATGGTCGCGGCGCTCAGATGGGCGCTGTTCCTGTAACGCTCGAAGCTGAGGTACGCGAGTACATTGGTCCGCAGCTCGCCGCCGACGCCCCGGACGGTCAGCGCGATGTTGGCATGAGCCGCGACGCTCGCGAGCACCAATACCAGCGCGCCGGAGAGCCGCGCCAGCAGAGCCCCGCGAAACGGATTGCGACTCGCCATCTACCCTTCCGACCCGAATCGGCTCGGCGTTAAGCGAGTCATTGTAATCTGTTATGACCGCCGGCGATGGGCGGGTTCGGGCTCCCTCAGCACCACTCGGCGGCGCGCAGGCGGTATTGCGCCTCGCCGGCATAGCGACCCGAGCGATCGAAGCGTCGCTCGCTGATCCGCAGGGCGCCGTCGTGCTCGAGCAGCACGGCGGTGGAGCAGCGCGTGCCAAATTCGGGGTGCTCGACGAACGGCGCGGAGAGGACTCGCGTCCAGCCGAGCGGTTCCGCCTGCGTCAGCGCGGCCTCGCTCTCGTCGGCCGGGCGGCGATCATCGAGCAGCGCCAGCAGGCCAGCCGGCTCGGCTTGCGAAACGGACGCCTTCAGCCACTGCTCGAAGCTACGGCGCACCCGCAGGACCTTCGGCCAGGGCGCATCGAGCTGCTCGTTGGAGAGGCCATAGACGCCCGGCTCGAGCCGGCGCGCGAAAGGTCGCGACCGGTTCGAGGCGTACCACAGGGACTCCCCGTCAGCGAGCAGCAGATTGAAGCCGCCGTAATCGGCTGCGCGCGGCTCGACCGCGCGCAGATACTCGCCCGCGCCGCTCGCGCCGCGCAGGAAATCGGGGATCAGCCCGCCGCGCGAGGGCGCCCCGAGCGGAGCCTGATGCAGGTCGCGGTAGTTGGTGATGACGCCGAAGCGGCGCCCGCGGTCGATGCCGAGCCAGGTACCGCCCGCCCGCAGATCACGGCCGGCCAGGAACGCGTCGGGCGCCGGCCATGGCGCGAGCGCCGCCGCCGGGCGATCGTGATACTCGTCCCGGTTCGCCGCGACGATCAGCCGATAGCGCGGGTGGACACACCAGGCCAGCACCAGCAGACACACTAGGGATCCGCTCCCAGCCACGCGTCGATGAGCCGCCGGGAGATCGAATAGGCCGGCGGCAGCCGGACGGCACCGCCGCCGAACTCGGCGCGTGTGAACCAACGGGCGTCCTGGAGCTCTCCACCGACGCGCACCGTCCCGGGCGCGGCAACGGCCTGGAAGCCGACCATGAGCGAGGCGGGAAACGGCCAGGGTTGGGACCCGGCGTAACAGGTGGTGAGCACCTGGATACCCGTTTCCTCCATCACCTCGCGGCGCACGGTGTCTTCGAGGCTCTCTCCCGGCTCGACGAAACCGGCGATCGTCGAGTAGCGGCCCGGCTCCCAAGCATGCTGGCGGCCCAGGAGCGCATGCTCGCCATCGGTGACGAGCACGATGATGGCCGGCTCGAGACGCGGGAAGAACTCATGCCCACATCGTTTGTCGGTGCAGACCACACTGTGGCCGGCCCGGGCCGGCGCGGTGGGCGCCCCGCACACACCGCAATAGCGCTGCCGTCCGCGCCAGATCGACAGCGCCCGGGCGCACGCCGCCAAGCCCGCTTCCTCTGGCGCGAGCTGTGGCGACAGGGCGCGCAACTCCTGGAAGCCCGCGCCCTCGGGCAGGTCGATGTCCTGCCATTCGGGCGCGAGCATCAGCAGCACACAGCGCCGCTGCCGGAACCATCCGAGCAACACGAACCGGTGTGCCTCGGCGGCCGCCACCGCCGGATGCCGGCCGCTGACGAACGCGATGCGCGGCTCCGGTCCGCCGAACAGCAGCTGGGTGCTGTCGCGGACCAACAGGAACTGCGTGTGCGGGTCGGCGAGCGCGCTGCCCAGCCAATCCGTCTGCTCTCGAGCCTCGGTGCGACGGTCGAGATACGCACCGGAAAAGAAGATCGGACGAGCCGGCATGGATGACGGGACAGCGCGCGTGCGTCAGCCTCCCGGGGTGTGCGGCGCGCCCCTGTGGGCGACACAATGGTCGCACCAGCGGTCCCGGACCGGGAAGCGCTCCACCACCATGTGCCCGTGGCACTTGGCGCAGCGGCGCACCGCAAGCTCATTGCCCTCGCGCAGGCACTGGGACAGAAACACCGCGTGCTCGAACGACACCGCCGGCTTGCGCGCCATGGCCGAGTAGTAGTCATAGATATCGCTGAGCAGCATACCCATCACCACATTCGGCACGGCATCCGGCTGTCCCGGCACCTGCTCCTCGCGGGTCAGCCCGTAGGCGCAGTAGGCCGCGGCAAGCACCGAGGCTTCCTCGCGCACACGCACCGAGCGGACGAAGTAGCTGGCCTGGTGCGGCGATTTGCCGCGGTGGCGCGCCAGACCCCGCGAGCCGCCGCAGTAGCGTTGCCACAACCGGCGGATCCGGTGATCCGTGAGACCCGTGTACAGGCGGATGGTCCGCGTGCGAGCCTCGCGCAGAACGAGCCGCAGAGCTAGATGAAAGTTCTGCAGTTCCCCCTCATAGCGATCTTCCACGATACGCATATCCGTTCCTTTCCCGTATTTTTATGCCGCGACTGCGGCCCACGCGGCACATTTTCGGCCAATTCCAGAAAAGAACAATCTCACTTAGCTGCGAAAAATGACAGAAATGCAGCAGTGGGAACCACTGCCCGAGAGCTACCATGATCCGTGGGGAGGGTTGCACGGAGGGTCTTACAATGATCGATTATGACTGGAATACTGTGAGTGGGTACCGTTCCTGGATTCCACAGCCGCCTCGCGAGGTGGTCGAGCCGCTGCCCGACTTGAACGCCTACTGCCTGGAGGTGCTCGTGGAACAGGCTCACGCCGGAACGGTAAATCCGGCCGCATGCCGGATCGCCGAGAGATGGCTGGCACTCGACGCCGAGGCCCGCAGACGCCTGGCCAGCCACCCGTATCTGCTGTTCGACGCCGGATTTGCCGATCCGCGCCGCTGGCGGAATCTGGAGTCCGCACAGGTCTGCGACGCACCACAGGCCGAGTACGAGGCGCAGTCAGCGACGCCACGCGCGATCACGGGCGCGCAATTCGTGCTCTGCTATGCGTGGTCGATCGCCGGGCGCTACGCGAACCATGCGCCCTTGGCGCTCGGCATGCATCCGCAGTGCGCGCAGCAGATCGCCAAGCAGTCGATTCTGCGCATGCTGCTGCTCGCGCGCCGCGCCGCAGGGTGGCTGCGGCCCCGCTGGCTGGATGCGCCGGAGGTCTGGGACGACCTCGTGCGCGGTGCCGCCGAGGGCGGCATTGCCCACACGCGCGCCGGGCTGCAGGGGATACGGCTGGTGGTCGCCGAGCTGGCCACCGTCATGCATCGCGGCGGTCACAGAGATTCCGGCTAGAGGCCAATCTCACGCCGGCCGCTGGAGTCGCGGGCGCCACGGAACATGCCCTCGGTGTTGAAGTCGAGGGTAATCCGCCCGCCGGCGTCGACGGCGATGATGCCGCCGCGGCCACCGAGCCCGGCGAGGCGCTCGTGTATCGTCTCGCGCACCGCCTCTTGAACGCCCAGCCCACGGTACTCCACCGCGGCGCAGACGTGATAGGCGGCCACGAGGCGCATGAAGTACTCGCCGTGGCCGGTGGCCGAGACCGCGCATGCGCCGTTTCGGGCGTAGGTCCCTGCGCCGATGACCGGGGAATCACCCACCCGGCCCGGCCGCTTGTTGCCCATGCCCCCGGTAGAGGTTGCTGCGGCCAGATTGCCGTGCGCATCCCGCGCCACCGCTCCGACCGTGCCGTGCGGCGCCGGCACCAGCTCCGAAACGTGCTGCCCGCTGCGCAACAGATCCAACTCGGCCCGGCGCTCGGCGGTCCGGAAGTACGCATTGGGCACGAGCTCGAAGCCCTCCTCGAGCGCGAATTCCTCGGCGCCTGCGCCGACCAGCAGGACGTGCCGGGATTTCTCCATTACGCGGCGGGCAAGCTCGATCGGATGCTTCACGTGTCGCACCGCCGCCACGCCGCCGGCGCGCAGCGTGCTGCCGTCCATCACGGCCGCGTCGAGCTCCGCAATCCCTTCCCGCGTAAGCGCTGCGCCCCGGCCCGCGTTGAACAGCGGATCGTCCTCGAGGAGACGGACCGCCGCGATGACCGCATCGAGACTCGACCCGCCGGCCTTGAGCAGCGCGTAGCCGCAATCGAGCGCGGCGGCCAGGGCATCGCGGTAGAGCCGTTGCTGCTCGCTCGGCAGGTGCTGTCGCGGCAGCCCGCCGGCGCCGCCATGAATCGCGATGGCATACATTCAGAATCAGTCCCGCGCGCGCGCGGTGCGCAGCCGCTATGATCGGAGGTGAATTTTAACGGTGAACGAGCGCATGTCACACGGGATTCGAAGCATTCTGGTCGCCAATCGAGGCGAGATAGCCATCCGCGTGATGCGGGCCGCGACCGAGCTCGGCCTGCGGACCGTGGCGATCTACTCGCGAGAGGACCGCTTTTCGCTGCATCGCACCAAGGCTGACGAGGCCTACCTGGTCGGGCAGGGCAAAGGTCCGATCGACGCCTATCTCGATATCGAAGACATTCTGCGGATCGCGCGCGAGGCGCGCGTGGATGCGGTGCATCCGGGCTACGGCTTTCTCTCCGAGAACCCCGAATTCGCCGCGGGCTGCGAGCGGGCCGGCATCATTTTCATCGGTCCGCGGCCGCAGACCATGCGCCTGCTGGGCAACAAGGTCTCGGCGCGCAATCTGGCCGTGCGCGCGGGCGTGGCCGTGATGCCGGCCACCGGCCCGCTGCCCGGCGATCTCGACGAGTGCCGGCGCCTGGCCGGGCAGATCGGCTATCCGGTCATGCTCAAGGCAAGCTGGGGCGGTGGCGGCCGCGGCATGCGCGCGATCGACAGCGACGCGCAGCTCGGGGAGCTGCTGCCGGTGGCTCGGCGGGAAGCCAAGAGCGCGTTCGGCAACGACGAGGTGTATCTGGAAAAACTCGTGCGCCACGCCCGGCACGTGGAGGTCCAGATCATCGGCGACACCCACGGCACGCTGGTGCACCTGTTCGAGCGCGATTGCACGGTGCAGCGGCGCAATCAGAAGGTGGTCGAGCGGGCGCCGGCGGTGTTCCTGACCGACGCGCAGCGCGCCGAGATCTGTCAGGCCGCGCTCACCATCGGGCGAGCCGCCGACTACATCAACGCGGGCACGGTGGAATTCCTCCAGGATGCCGACAGCGGCAGCTTCTACTTCATCGAGGTCAATCCGCGCATCCAGGTCGAGCACACCATCACCGAATGCGCCACCGGCATCGATCTGGTCAAGGCGCAGATCCGCATCGCCGAGGGCGCGCGCATCGGCACACCCGACAGCGGCGTGCCGGCCCAGCAGGACATCCGCATTCAGGCGCATGCGCTGCAGTGCCGGGTGACCACCGAGGATCCGGAGAACAATTTCATTCCGGACTACGGCAAGATCAGCGCCTACCGCAGCCCGGCGGGCTTCGGGGTTCGCCTCGATGCCGGCACGGCGTACACCGGCGCCATCATCACCCGCTCGTACGACTCGCTGCTGGTCAAGGTGACCGCCTGGGCATCGACGCCGGGCGAGGCGATCGCGCGCATGCATCGCGCGCTGTGGGAATTCCGCGTCCGCGGTGTGGTCACCAACCTGCGATTCCTCGATCAGGTCATCACGCATCCGCGCTTCGCCGACGGCTCCTACACCACGCGATTCATCGACGAGACACCGGAGCTGTTCCAGTGGCCGCGCAAGCGCGACCGCGCGACCCGCATCCTGACCTACATCGCCGAGACCATCGTGAACGGCAACCCGGAGACGCGCGCCCGCCCGCGCCCGGAGCGGATCGAGAGCGCAAAGCTGCCCACGGTGGCCTTGAGCGAGCCGCCCGAGGGCACCCGGCAACGGCTGAACGCGCTGGGACCTGTGGGCTTCGCCCGCTGGATGCAGGCCCAGGAGCGCGTGCTGCTCACCGACACCACGATGCGCGATGCGCACCAGTCGCTGCTCGCCACGCGCATGCGTACCATCGACATGGCGGCCATAGCGCCGTACTACGCCTGCCTCGTCCCGGACCTGTTCTCGGTGGAATGCTGGGGCGGCGCGACGTTCGACGTGGCGATGCGCTTCCTGCGCGAGGATCCCTGGGAGCGGCTCGCGACCCTGCGCGAGCGCATGCCCAATCTGCTGTTGCAGATGCTGCTGCGCGCGTCCAACGCGGTCGGCTACACCAACTATCCGGACAACGCGGTGCGCTTCTTCGTCAAGCGGGCGGCGCTCGGCGGCATCGACGTATTCCGCATTTTCGACTCGCTCAACTGGGTCGAGAACATGCGCGTGGCGATCGACGCGGTGCTCGAGACCGGCCGGCTGTGCGAGACGGCGATCTGCTATACCGGCAATCTCAGCGATCCGCGCGAGACGAAATACACGCTCGACTATTACCTCGGGATGGCGCGGCAGCTGCAGGCCGCGGGCGCACACATCCTCGCCATCAAGGACATGGCCGGCTTGTGCCGGCCGCGCGCGGCGTATGCCTTGATCAAGGCGTTGAAGGCGGAAATCGACCTGCCCATCCATTTCCACACGCATGACACCAGCGGCATCGCCGCGGCCAGCGTGCTGGCGGCGGTCGAGGCGGGCGCGGACGCGGTGGATGGCGCCATCGATGCGATGAGCGGTCTGACATCCCAGCCGAATCTCGGCTCGATCGTCGAAGCGCTGCGCCATGGTCCGCGCGACTCGGGCATCGATCCGGACAAACTGCGCCTGCTGTCGGGCTACTGGGAGCAGGTGCGGCGGCTCTACACGGCGTTCGAGAGCGACATCCGCTCCGGGGCCTCCGAGGTGTACGTGCACGGCATGCCGGGCGGACAGTACACCAATCTGCGCGAGCAGGCGCGCGCCCTGGGAATCGACAGCGCGCACTGGCCGCGCGTGGCCCGAGCCTACGCCGAAGTCAATCAACTGTTCGGCGACATCGTCAAAGTCACACCCAGCTCCAAAGTGGTCGGCGACATGGCGCTGCTGATGGTCACCAGCGGCCTCACCGCCGAGCAGGTGCTCGATCCGCAGGTGGACGTGCCGTTCCCCGATTCGGTGGTGAAGTTCTTCCACGGCGAGCTCGGCCAGCCGTACGGCGGGTTTCCGCCGGCGCTGCAGCGCAAGGTGCTCAAGGGCGCCGCCCCGCTCACGAGCCGGCCGGGCGCCTCGATGCAACCGGTCGATCTGCAGGCCGAGCGGACCAGGATCCAACAGTACTCGACACGGCCGGTCACCGACGACGATCTGGCCTCCTACCTGATGTATCCGAAGGTCTGGATCGACTATGCGGCCGGACGGACCCGCTACGGCGACGTCGGGATACTGCCGACTTCGGTGTTCTTCTACGGCATGGAGCCTGGAGAGGAGATCAGCATCGATCTGGAGCGGGGCAAGCGCCTGTTCGTGCGCTACATAGCCTGCAGCGACGTGCACGAGGACGGCACGCGGACGGTATTCATGGAGCTCAACGGACAGCCCCGCTCACTGCGGGTAGCGGACCGCAGTCAGGTCGCGAAGCGTCCGGCGCCGCGCAAGGCCCAACCAGATGATCCGAAGCAGGTTGGCGCGCCGATGCCCGGCGCGATCGCGACGATTGCGGTGAGCGTCGGTCGGAAAGTGGCTCGCGGCGATGTCCTGGTGAGCCTGGAGGCGATGAAGATGGAGACTCAGGTGCGCGCGGAGATCGACGGGGAGGTCGCTGAGGTTCTGGTCACGCCGGGCCAGCAGGTCGACCCGAAGGATCTGCTCGTCGTATTGCGCTGAGGACCGGGGGGCCGGCACCTCCTCCAGGAGAACCCGTTGAGCCGATGGTTCGTGTTCGAAGACCGGCGCAGTCCGCTCGCCTTCTGGCTCGGCAGTCTCGGCGTCGTGATCGGCGTGCTGCTGCATGTTCCGGCATTCCTCATGGCGCGCGCCACGCACTACCGTATGGCCGGAATGCCGATGGGAACACCGATGCTGTACGGCATGGGGTGCATCCTGGCCGGCGCGGCAGCGGCCGCCTATGGACTGCTGCCCAAACGGGCCTCGAGCGACCCCGCCGCGATTCACGAGCGCATCGTGGCGCCCGAGGATGCGCCGCTCACCGTATGGCACTGGGCGGCCGGGGCGGCCCTCGCAGTCGCACTCGCGGTCGATATCATGAAGGTGAGCACGCTCGGCTTCGTGATACCCGGCATGCGCGCCGAGTACGGCCTCAGTGCCGCGGGGGTCTCGGTGCTGCCGTTCGCCGCGCTGACCGGCGCGACGCTGGGATCATTCGTCTGGGGCTCGCTCGCGGACCGCTACGGCCGGCGCGCCACTATCCTGCTCGCCGCCGTGATGTTCATCGGCACCTCGATTTGCGGGGCGATGCCGTCATTCGGCTGGAACGTGTTCATGTGCTTTCTCATGGGCGCGTCCGCCGGCGGTCTACTGCCGGTGGCCTACGCACTGCTCGCCGAGATCATGCCGACGCGCCACCGCGGTTGGAGCCTGGTGCTCGTCGGCGGCGTCGGCACGTTGGGTGGGTACCTGGCAGCGTCGGGGTTCTCGGCGCTGCTGCAGCCGCAATTCGGCTGGCGGATCATGTGGTTTCTCAATCTGCCGTCCGGCCTGCTCCTGATCGCTCTCTCGCCGCTGATCCCGGAGTCGGCACGATTCCTGATCCATATCGGGCGACCCGAAGAGGCACGGGCAACGCTCGAGCGCTTCGGCTCGGTGGTGGTCAGCCGCAGCGAGGAATGGGACGAGGAGGCGAGGCTCGACCATTCGCACCTGCCGCCGACGGACCGGCGCTTCCTCGGCACCACTGTGGCCCTGACCGTTGCCGGCCTGTCCTGGGGTTTCGTCAACTTCGGGCTGCTGTTGTGGCTGCCCGGCGAGTTGATGGCACAGGGTCGGAACATTGGACTTGCCGCCGCCCTCATCGCCCGTTCCTCGCTGTTCGCGGCTCCGGTGGTCGCCGTCGCGGCGGTCCTCTATTCGCGCTGGAGCACCAAGGGCGCACTTCTGGTCATGACCGCGACCACCGCGGCCGGCGTGCTCGCACTGATCCTGCAGCAAAGCGGACTACCCGTGGCGCAGAACCCTCTGCTGGCACCAGTGCTGCTGCTGGTCGGCTCGACCGGAGTCATCTCCATTCTCTTGCCGTATTCCGCCGAGAACTATCCGCTGCGCATCCGCGGGCGCGCCACCGGATGGGTGGCCGGTTGCAGCAAGGCCGGTGGCCTGCTCTGCCAGGGGCTCGGCGTCCTCGCGCTGGTGCCGGCGCTGAATGTGTCGGCTGCGGCGATTGCTGTTCCGGTCGTGATGAGTCTTGCGCTGATCGGTTGGTACGGCCACGAGACCCGCGGCCGCGACCTGCGCGAGCTCGAGCGCGCGGTCGCAGCGCCACACTAGGCGTTCGGCGCGGCAACGGCAGGGCAGGCTCCGGCCACGGCGGATCCAGCCGACCCGCGGCACGGGCAGGATGACGGCCGCAGCTGATTTCATGTGCGCTTCGGCCGGATCTTCCGGCGGCTGCGTGCCGATCCGTTCGGCAGGATACTCAATCGAGCTTGACCATCACGTGCCGCGGCACGGTGTAGTCCTCCAGGGCGTACACGGACAGGTCCTTGCCGTAGCCGGAGCGCTTGCAGCCGCCGTGCGGCATTTCCCGGGCCAGGATGCCGTGTGTGTTGATCCAGGTGCAGCCGTACTGCAGGCGGGCGGCCACCCGCATCGCCGTGCCGATGTCCCGCGTCCACACCGAGGAGGCGAGACCGTATTCCGAATCATTGGCCCAGCGGATCGCCTGCTCGATGTCCGTGAACGGCGTGAGCGTCACCACCGGCCCGAAGATTTCGCGCCGGACGATCTCATCGTCCTGACGGGCGCCCGCGATCACGGTGGGCTCGTAGAAAAAGCCCTCGCCGGCGCGCGCACGGCCGCCGGTCGTGATGCTCAGATGCCTGGCGGCGGCGGCGCGCTCGATGAACCCGGCCACGCGGCGGCGCTGCTCGGCCGAGATGACCGGTCCCATATCCACACCGGAACTCGTCGGGCTGCCCACATTCAGGCTGCTCGCGGCCTGGGTCACGTCCGCCACGACACGGTCGTAGGCTTGCGCCGCAACATACAGGCGGCACGCTGCGGTGCAATCCTGTCCGGCGTTGTAGAAGCCGAGGACGCGTATGGCCGAGGCAACGGCCGCCAGATCGGCGTCGGCGCAGATGATGACCGGCGCCTTGCCGCCGAGCTCCAAGTGCGTTCGCTTCAGATTGCCGGCGGCGGCCGCGAGGACCTTCTGTCCGGTCGATACGTCGCCGGTCAGCGAGACCATACGGACGCTCGGGTGGGCGACCAGCGGCGCTCCCACCGTGTCCCCGCGTCCGCACACGATGTTGGCGACGCCGTTGGGCAGCAGCTCGGCCAGTGCCCCGGCCAACTTCAAAGCGGTGAGCGGCGTCTGCTCCGACGGCTTCAATACGACCGTGTTGCCCGCCGCGAGCGCCGGCGCCAGCTTCCAGGCCGCCATCATGAGCGGATAATTCCAGGGCGCAATCGAACCGACCACTCCCACGGGATCGCGACGGATCAGGCTGGTGTAACCGCGCACGTACTCGGCGGCGGCCGGGGCGCTCTGGAGCCGCGCCGCGCCGGCGAAGAAGCGGAAGACGTCCGCGATGGCAGGCATCTCGTCCTTACGCATCGCCTCGAGAGGTTTGCCGGTGTTGAGCGATTCGAGCTGCGCGTAGGCATCGGCCTCGGCATCGAGGTGTGCGGCGATCTGGAGCAACAGCCCGGCCCGCTGCGCCGGCGTCGTCCGGGACCAGCGCTCGAAAGCGCCCACGGCGGCCGCAACCGCGCCCTCGAGTTGCTCGCCGGTGGCCTCGGGAACGGATGCGATGCACCGCCCGGTGGCCGGATCCACGATGGTCTCAGGCGGACCCTCGCCCAGCGCACGCCGGCCATCGATGAGCAGGCGCGTTTCGGGCGGGGCGAGGGCGGTGGTGTTCATGGGACACATCCGATTGCCGCGGCGCGGCGCTGGACACATCGTAACTCCAGGCGCGCCCCGTTGGCGGTCACACCCAGCCGCCGTCGACGATGTATTGCTGGCTGGTGCAGGCGCTGGCGGCGTCCGAGGCGAGAAACACGATGACGCTGGCCACCTCGGCGGGCTGCAATCCGCGCTTGAGGCATTGCCGGGCCTGGATCTCCGCCTCGGTCTGCGGCGTCACCCACTTCTCGAGCTGCCGCTGCGTCATGATCCAGCCAGGCGCCACCGCGTTGACCCGGATCCCATGCGGACCGTAATCGCGTGCCAGCGAGCGTGTCAGCCCGAGCACCGCCGATTTCGAGGCGGTGTAGGCGACCATGCCGCCCTGGCCGATGATCCAGGAGATCGAGCCCAGATTGACGATCGCGCCGCGCCCGGCGGCCTTCATGCCCGGCAGCACCGCCTGTGCGCAGAAGAACTGCTGCTTCAGATTGACCGCGATGCGGCTGTCCCACACCGCTTCGGTCACCTCCTCGGTGGCGTGCCGCTCGTCGTTCGCAGCGTTGTTGACCAGCACCATGATCGGTCCCAGCCGCTCGGCGATGGCCGCGATCGAGCGCCGCAGCGCCGCGATGTCAGTCAGATCGCAAGGCTCGAAATGCACAGTCGCACCGGCGCCGGCCAGCTCCGCCGCCAGCGCCTGCGACGGTTCCCGGGCCACATCGATGAAGGCGACCCTGGCGTGCTGCGCCACGAACGCCCGCACGATGGCCTCGCCGATCCCGGAACCGCCGCCGGTGACCAGAACGACTCGATCTTTGAGGTCAGAATAGAGAGCTGTCATCGTGCAGTGCACTCCGTAGAAATCAACGACCGGGGAGGGGGCGCATCATTATGCGCGGGGGCGTACCATCACGCTTGCACCGGACACGTCATCAGGAGCATAGCGTCCACATGGCACTGACTGGAGAGTTGTTCATCGGCCGCGAGCGACGGGACACGCCGCGGAAATTTCAAGCGCTCGATCCGGCATCGGGCCAGCCCCTGGAGCCCGCCTTCAGCGCCGCGGGCTGCGCCGAAGTGGCGGCCGCCTGCGCGCTTGCGCATGCCGCGTTCGATGCCTATCGCGGACTGCCGCCGGAGCGGCGCGCCCTGTTTCTCGAGGCGATCGCCAGGCACATCCTGGCGCAAGGCGAGCCGCTGCTGCAGCGCGCGCACCGCGAGACAGCGCTGCCGCTGCCACGGCTGGAAGGCGAGCGTGCCCGCACCGCGAATCAGCTGCGCCTGTTTGCCGCCGAGCTGCGCTCGGGCGAGTGGCTGGGCCTGCGCGTCGATCCGGCGATGCCGCAGCGCCAGCCGGCGCCACGCGCGGACCTGCGCCAGCGCAGGATCGCCATCGGGCCGGTGGCGGTGTTCGGCGCGAGCAATTTTCCGCTCGCCTTCTCGGTGGCCGGTGGCGACAGCGCGGCGGCGCTCGCGGCGGGCTGTCCGATCGTGGTCAAGGGCCACCCTGCGCATCCCGGCACCGGCGAGTGGGTCGCACAGGCCATCACGGCCGCGGCGGCTGAGACGGGCATGCCCGAAGGCGTGTTCTCGCTTCTCAACGGCCCGGACACCGAGCTTGGCGCGACATTGACCGCCGATCCCCGCATTCGGGCCGTGGCGTTCACCGGCTCTCGCGCCGCAGGTCTGGCACTGATGAACGTGGCGGCGAGACGCCCCGAGCCCATCCCGGTGTTCGCCGAGATGAGCAGCGTCAATCCGGTCATATTGATGCCCGGGGTGCTCGGCTCGAGCGCCGAGCGCCTGGCGCGCGAGTTCGCCGCTTCGCTGACGCTGTCCGTCGGCCAGATGTGCACCAATCCCGGGATCATCCTGGCGTTGCAGAGCCCGGGTCTGCAAACGTTCCTGGACGCCACGGGCACGGCACTCGCGAACATCACGCCCGGCGTGATGCTCACCGCGGGCATTCATCGTAATTACACGCGGGGCGTCGAGCACATGACGGCCCGCGGCGCCGAGCTGATCGCGCGCGGCGCCGCGGGCGACGCGGCGAACTGTGGCCGCGCGGCCCTGTTCAGCGTTCCCGCCACCACGTTTCTGGAGCATCCTGAACTCTCCGAGGAGACCTTCGGTCCCGCCTCGCTCGTGGTGCGGTGCGCAACGGTCGCGGAGATTCGTCGGATCATCGAGCGGCTCGAGGGTCAGCTGACCCTGGCGTTGCACATGGACGAGGCCGATCAGCCGCTCGCCCACGGACTGCTGCCGGCACTCGAGCGCAAGGCCGGACGGATCATCGTCAACGGTTGGCCGACCGGCGTCGAGGTGTGTCATGCCATGGTTCATGGCGGCCCCTTCCCGGCGACCTCCGACGCCCGCAGTACCTCGGTGGGCACCCTGGCGATCGAGCGGTTTCTGCGGCCGGTGTGCTATCAGGACTTCCCCGAAGCACTGCTTCCGGTGGAGCTGCGCGCCGCCGAGCTGCCCCGCTGGCCGCATCGGCTCGATGGCGAGCGACGCCTCGCCAAACGAGGCTGACCGCACGGGCGCCGCGCAGCGCATGCGTGCCCGCTCAGAGCGGGCGCGCCGCGGCGCCCAGCGCCACGCCGCGCCTCAGAGGATTGCACAGCGGCAGCATGAAAGCGTCGGCACGGATGTCGAAGACGTCGCCCGGCTCGGTGCGTACCTGATCGGAGAACGACAGGGTCGCCGTGCCCAGAAAATGCACGTGTACGTCGCCGGGGCGGCGGAAGGCCGCATATTTGAAGTGATGATGCTCGAGGTTGGCGATCGAGTGCGACATGTT
Source organism: Pseudomonadota bacterium (assembly GCA_021843755.1). GTDB lineage: Bacteria > Pseudomonadota > Gammaproteobacteria > Steroidobacterales > Steroidobacteraceae > 13-2-20CM-66-19. The sequence continues at coordinate 6,402 of JAKBWB010000014.1, read as the reverse complement.
CGCCTCGCCGGTGAGAAACGGCTTCTCCCACAGCAGTCGCCCGCCGCGGTAGATGCGGCTGGTACCGCGCACGTCGGCGGGCAGCTCGCCAGTGAGCAGTTCCGCCCCGAGCGCCACCGGCCGCAGCTTCGAATGCGCGAGCCACAAATAGTTGTGCCGCTCGGTCACGTGATCGGAGAACTCGTTGGCCAGACAGAAACCGAGCCGCCGCGGCACACCCTCGGGGTCGATCAGGTAGATGCCGGCGATTTCCGGCTCCTCGCCCGCATCGAGGGCGAAGGCAGGCGATTCGAGCGGCGCGCCGCTCGCCACGACGCTCGAGCCGTCGCCCTTGTAGAACCACTCCGGCTGCGCCCCCGGACCGCCCGAAGCCGGCTTGCCGCCCTCGAGCCCCTCGCGGAAGATGCGCATGGAGTCGGTCTGACCCGCCTCGCCGGCGGCAAGCGCATGCATCTTGTCGCGGCTCTCGGCCGAGCCGAGATGGGTCAGCCCCGTGCCGGTCAGATACAGATGCGCCGAATCCGGATGGTCGATCGGCGGCAGCAACCGCGCACTCGCGAGCGCGATGCGCTGATCCGTGCGGCGGCGGCGCACCGCCTCCTGCAGTGTGAGGCCCGCGGCGATGGCCTGCGTCGCAAGCTCGTAAACGCTGGCGACTCCGTCCAGCCGATGCGCGTGCCCTTCGTCCGCAAGAGCCGCCACGCAACGTTCGGCGGCGATTTCGATCTGTACCAGACGCAATGACATGAACACCCCCGGCCAGCACGAATTCGGAGCGGAATCATAATGCAAAGGAAGCCTAATTATCCGATTAATACGCAGCGCTTGACAGCCGGTCCGGGCGCTTCGTATTGTCCAGACCTCAATTGTCTGATTAAACGGCGACCCCTGGCGCCGACCCGCGCATGCGGGGCGGAGCCTCGCGATCCGGAGCCCACAGCATGGCAGTCATGATCGGCGGCGACTCGAGCGGGGCGCGCCCGCAAGGCGGCACGACCCAGGCATATACGGCGGCGCTGGTGGTGCTCGCCACCGTGTTCTTCATGTGGGGTTTCGTGACCGTCCTGAACGATACCCTCATCCCGCACTTCAAGACGGCCTTCCAGCTGGATTACGCGCAGGTCCTGCTGATTCAGCTCGTGTTCTTCCTCGCCTATCTGATCATGGCCATGCCGTCGGCCAAGATCCTGGAGCGCACGGGCTACAAACTTTCGGTGGTGCTCGGCCTGTTGGGCATGGCCGTGAGCGCCGCCGGGTTCATCCCGGCGGCCATGCTGGAGTCCTACGGGCTGTTCCTGGTAGCGCTGTTTCTGCTGGCCGCTTCCATCACGCTCCTGCAGGTGGCGGCCAACCCCTATGTGGCGGTCATCGGCCCGCCCGACACGGCCTCCAGCCGCCTGAACCTCGTGCAGGCGCTCAATTCCGCCGGCACGATGCTGGCACCGCTGTTCGGCGGGCTGTTGATCCTCGGGCACGGCGCCGCGGACGCTGCACACGGCGCCGTTTATCTGACGGCCACGCAGCGGACCGCGAGCGTACACACGGTGGAGCTGCCCTACGCGATCATCGCGGTGGTGCTGCTGGCGCTGGCGATACTCGTCTGGCGGGTGCGGCTGCCGGATCTGGGCAAGGAGACGCGGCGCATGGCCCGGACCGAGCGAGCACGCCACAGTCTCTGGCAGCACCGCAACCTGGTGTTCGGCGTACCGGCGATCGCGCTGTACCTCATCTGCGAGGTCGGCATCGGCTCGACGCTGATCAATTTCATGTCCCTACCCTCGATCGGCGGACTGTCGCATCAGCGGGCCGCCGACTATCTCACCTTGTATTGGGGCGGAGCCATGGCCGGGCGCTTCATCGGCTCGTGGCTCCTGCGCCGGATGAAGCCGCAGCGGCTGCTGACCGCGGTAACGCTCGGCGCGCTCGCGCTGGTGGCCACAGTTCTCGCCACATCCGGTCACGTCGCGATGTATTGCCTGCTCGCGGTCGGCTTGTGCAACTCGATCATGTTCCCGACGATCTTCACGCTCGGTATCAGCGGCCTCGGACCGCTGACCGAGGAAGGCTCCGGGCTGCTGATCATGGCGATTGCCGGCGGCGCGCTCGCGGAACTGCAGGGGGTTCTGGCGGACCATATCGGCCTGCATCTGTCGTACATTCTGCCGTGGGTCTGCTACGGCTATGTGTTGTTCTATGCGCTGAGGGGCTATCGCACTACCGGTGCCGTGCAGAGCGAGCAGCTGCTCGCGTCCTGATCGGCGCGCCGGCGCGCCGCGCCGCCGCGGGTCGGGCGCGGGTCGTGTCGAGCAGCGCCAAGCGCACCAGATCGGTCATGGCGGCGCGCGCGGCCGCCGGATCGCGCCGGTCCACCGCCTCGTACACGCGGCGATGATCGGGCAGCGGATTGCGCGCCAGAGGCGCGCCGCGTTGCTTGAAGATGGTGGTCCACGTGACGGCGGCGGCGATCCCGCTGGTCAGAGAAGCCAGGAACGGATTGCCCGAGGCCTCGAGCAGCGCCGAATGGAACTGCCGGTCGGCCTGCCGGCCCGCTTCGACGGCCAGGGATTCGCTGGCCATGTCCTCGAGGGCGAGGCGCATGGCGCGCAGCTGCTCTCTGCTGCGACGCGCGGCGGCCAGCGCCGCGGCGGCCGGCTCCACGATGGTGCGTAGCTCGAACAGCCCGGCGAGCAGGCGCGCATCCGGCTGAGCGCTGAAGATCCACGACACCACGTCCGGATCGAGCAGATGCCATGCGCGCGGCTCGCTCACCCGCGTGCCGAGCTTCGGGCGGGACTCGACCAGGCCCTTGGCGGCGAGAATGCGCAGCGCCTCCCGATACGCGGTGCGCGACACCCGCAGCTGCTCGCTGGCGGCGATCTCACCTTCCAACACTCGGCCCGGCGCAAGTTTTCCCGACACGATGCGCACACCGATGTCGCGAGCTATGGTGCCATGCAGGCGCAGCGCCTTCGCGCGCGGGGCGCTGTTGGCAGAGCGGGGCGTCCTCGGGCGCATCGCAGGCGTACTCTCGGAGCGGTCGATCGCGCAAGTATAGCGCCGGCAACTTGACGCCGGCGGGCGCGGCGACTCATGATATTTATCATATTTATATCGAGGCAAAAAGGCCGACCATGTCGTCACTGATCGAACAGCTCGAAGGCGCGCTGGGCCGGGAGGCCGTGCTGCGCGGCGCGGCGGCCCTGGAGGTCCGGGATACCGCCCAGATGCACGGCTTGGGCGTCGATCTGGGCGTTCCGCTGGCGGTATTGCGGCCGCGCTCGACCGCCGAGGTCTCGTTCATTCTCAGGCAGGCGCATGCCGCGCGTCGCCCCGTGGTGCCGTGGGGCGGGTGCACCGGCCTGGTGGACGGCGCGGCAGCCGACGGCGCGCTCGCTCTGTCTCTGGAGAGAATGAGCGCAGTCGAGGAAATCGACGCGACCAACCGAGTGATGCGCGCGCAGGCCGGTTGCATCCTGCAGAACGCCTGTGAGGCGGCCGAGGCCCACGGGCTGCTGCTGCCGCTGGATCTCGGCGCGCGCGGCTCCGCCACCCTCGGCGGCGTCGTCGCCACCAATGCCGGCGGCAACCGGGTGTTGCGCTGGGGCATGACACGCGACATGGTGCTCGGGCTCGAGGCTGTCCTGGCCGACGGCACGATAATCAACAGTTTGAACACGTTGATCAAGAACAACGCGGGATACGACCTGAAGCAGCTGTTCATCGGCTCGGAAGGCACCCTCGGGGTCGTCACGCGCGCCGTACTGCGGCTGCGCTCCAGGCCGCTCAGCGAGAACGTCGCATTGCTGGCGGTGGAGGAATTCGAGCAACTGCCGCGCGCGTTGCGTCGTCTGGAGCGCGAGCTCGGTGGGTCACTCTCGTCCTTCGAGGTGATGTGGGCGGAATTCTACCGGCTGGTCACCACCGCGCCGGCGCCCGGCCGGCCGATTCTGCCGCACGGTCATCGATTCTACGTGCTGGTCGAAACGCGCGGCGTCAGTGTGCAGGCCGACGCCGAGCTTTTCGAGAGCGTGCTTGCCGGGGCGCTCGAGGACGGCGAGGTCCTCGATGCGGTGATCGCCAAATCCGACACCGAGCGCCAGGCGATATGGAGCCTGCGCGACGATGTTGCGCAGGTCACCCGCGACGGCCCGGTGTCGGCCTTCGACATCAGCCTCAAGATCGACGACATGCCGGGCTATCTCGACGAGGTGCACCGGGCGCTCGTGGCCCGCTGGGGGAGCCAGTGCCGCTTCGTGGTGTGGGGTCATCTGGGCGATGGGAACCTGCACGTGATGGTGGGCATCAAGGACAGCACGCCGCAGAGCCACCATGAGATCGAGGAACTGGTGTACGGGCCGCTGCGCACCCGGCCGGGCTCGTCCATCTCCGGCGAGCACGGCATCGGCCTGCAGAAGCGCGACTACCTGTCGTGCTCACGCACGCCCGAGGAGATTGCCCTGATGCGCACGCTGAAGAACGCGCTCGATCCATACAACATTCTGAACCCCGGCAAGGTACTCTCGAGCACGGGCTGAGCGCCGAGGAAAACTTCGTTCGCCCGGGACGACAGCCCGGATCGCGCGAGCCACGCATGCGCGCCGGAACATACTCGGCCGGCGAAAACCGCGGTTCGGCCGCCCGTGTGACTCATGTCAATGCGTGTGCGTAATTCCGCGGCTCGCCTCCGCCACGACGCAGCACGGCGTTGGACTCGCTCAACCGGCGCCGCGGCTTTTGTGCTCGAACAGCACGACGTCGCCCGGCGGGGAGCTGGCAATGATCCGGTTGCGACCGCTCGCCTTGGCCTGATAGAGCGCCGCGTCGGCGCAGCTGATCAGCTCCTCCAGGCGCTCGCCGTGGAGCGGGTGGCTCGCGATGCCGAGTGAGGCGGTGATGCGCGGCAGCGCGTTGCCGTGCATGAACACGCGGCGCTGCGCGATCGCTTCCCGGATGGCCTCGGCCTTGGCATAGGCATCGTCGAGGGAGCAGCTCGGCAGCACCAGGAGGAATTCCTCGCCACCGTAGCGGCAGGCAATGTCTTCGGCACGCGAATGACGCTTCAGTACCTCGGCGACTTCGCGCAAGACCGCGTCGCCCGCATCGTGCCCGTGAGTGTCGTTGAATTCCTTGAAATGATCGACGTCCAGCATGACCAGGCTCACCGCGTGCCCGTGACGCTGCGCGCGGGCGAGTTCGCGGTGCAGGGAGATCTCCAGGTGCCGGCGATTGTAGAGATCCGTCAGGGGATCGCGCTCCGAGCCGCTGCGCAGCGTCTCTTGCAGGCGCAGATTGCCGACCGCGAGTGACAGCTGGTCCGCCAGAGCCGCCGCGACGCGCTGCACGTCCGCCGAGACCGGCTCACCGGAGGGGCTCTGCACGTGCAAGACCGCGAAGGCGTGTCCGTCCGCGACCAGCGGAGCACACAGACATGCCCGAGTGGCGCTGCCGAGATGCTGACATGGGACACTCGAACGATCGGGCTCATACGGATGCGGCCGGCCTCTGCGCAGCGCCCAGCAGTCCTCCGAAGCGAAGCTCTGCGCCGGGGTCAGGCCACCCCAGCTGACCTGCAGCTCCAAGGCACTCTCCGGTCCGCGAGACACATAAAACGCGCCGGCGGCGTCGCGCAACAGCCTGGGCAGCGCGCCGCGGATGACACGATTGGCTTCGGTCAGGGAATGACAGACCTGCAACAATTCCATGAGCTTGCTCGTGGCGAGGATCTCCTCGAGCCGCTCGCTCTGCTTGGCGATGGTCCCCCGCAGTGCGGCCTCCGTGCTGCGCCGGCCGGCCCGTTGTGCGAGGCACACAATGACGAGCAGCACCGAGATCAACGCGGATCCAGCCAGTGCGGCGCGGCCATAGCCGGTCGAGCCGGACGCGATGGGCCAGTTCGCGAGACTATCGGCCGCCACGAGGGTGCTCATGACCGAGAGCGCAGCGAGCGCACACGTCGCGTACGTCAAAAGTTTGACGCGCCGCGGGCCAACCGAAGCCGCAGCGGCCGATGGCGTGCGTGCGAGAGCCCTGGGTGCCGACATGCGGCTCGCTACCTTGCAGTGAGAGCGGAAAGGCCGATCGTCCATCGGCTACTTCGACTGCAGCGTCCCGCGCTTGAGGGTCGGTGCCGCGGAAACGTGACGCACTGCCACGAGTACGGCACAGTTTCCGTGTTTCTGGCCGGACGGACGGCCGCGCAAGGCGCTGGACTCGCGCCCGGGGTCCGGGTACAAGTCCGCTCGAGGCGGATCCCGCTCAGCCGCGCAGCAAGTGCCGTCCGATGTCGGCGACAGAGCGGCAGCCGAGCTGGCCCATCACTCGATCGAGCTCGACGGTGAGCATCTCCAGGGCCCGTGTCACACCCGGCTCGCCCGCGGCGGCCAGGCCATAGAGCGTCGCCCG
>JAKBWB010000005.1 GCA_021843755.1 Pseudomonadota bacterium | reverse complement strand
AACGCCCGCTCCTGATCGCGCAGCACCTGGTTGAACGGCTCGCGCGGCAGCTCCCCGAGCCAGGCCGTCTCCCGGGCCGCTTTGAGCGCGGTGAACCCCCGTGAGAGCGACACCCAGTTGAGTTTGAGCTTGTCGGTCTGGTAAGCCTGCGAGCGCCGTGCCAGCGCCCAGTTCCACACGTAGCGCGAGGCGCCAAACAGCCGCCCCAACACGCGCTGTTGCCGGCGGGTCGGATAGACCCGCAGGCGGTAAGCACGCTCGATGGTGCGGCCCTCACACATACTGTAATTATATACACACTCTCAGGCCGGCTCAAGGGGCAGGACGAATCTCCATGCGCCGCCACGCGCCCTGCTGCACTGCGCACGCAACGCCACCGTGGCTGGCATGCGCGGACGTTGCGCAATGGCGCAAACCGGCGGGGTCACTCGCCTCCGTGCTCGTTCCGGCGTGACGGTCGCAAATCCCTTTGCGCCGACGCGGCACCCACTGCTGGAAGCTCAGTTGAGCGCGCACCCGCACGACTGAGGCGCCACGGAGAGCGGCCGCGGAGCCGCGCGGGCGAGGGCGGGAACGGTCATCAGGGCGCTGCGGACCCAGCAAGTGGGGCCGCTGCAGATCGGCGCTCGGAAGCGCAGATGTGGAGCTGCACCGTCTGTCGATCTTGATGTCAAGTGGCGATTCGATTGAAATCGCAGTGCACTCCCGACGCTTGCGCATGCCGCGCCTGGATACCCACCTCGTGCTGCCTACGGCCCGAGTTCTTGTGCCAAATCCGCTTCTCGCCCCCAAAATGACGCGGTTTCGAGTTCCCCTGACACGTCCAGCCCCCGTAAGAAACACGCTCGCGTCGTCTTGCCGATCAACGGCTCGTCGCGCGGGATTCATCCCGCGCGGTCCGGCCGCGCCGGATGCGGCACTACCCGGGCCGTGAGACGCCGCCGTGGACGGCGGCGTCTCGATGGCCTTCTCGATGCGCTAGAGATCCTCCAGTCTCTGGGCGAGCTGACGCAATTCAGCCGCCATCGCTCGCGCGCGGTCTGGCTCCCGGGCCGCAGGGGAGGGGTCCTCCAGGATCCGGGACAGCACCGCGCCGAGCGTGGTTCGGTTGAGTTCCGTCCGCGTGCCGTCGGCGTTCTCGACACGATAGGTGAGGGTGAGCGGTTCGGTGGTCTCGCCGTGCTCGAGATAGGGAAGCTCGATGCACAACTCCGGCCAGTCGCCGTCGTTCCCATCGCCGAGGCCTTTCAGCCAGTACTCGATCGTCTCGTTGACGGCGCGCTCCACGAGTTTCAGCAGCCGTTCGTGGAGCACCTCGTGCAAGGCGTCTTCGAGGGACTCGGAGCCCGCTCCCTGCAGGCGTACCTGAGCTGCCAGTGATTCGACCAGGGTCCATTCGAGGTCGTCCAAGTGCGGGAGCTCCCAATCAGGGAGGTTGAGCACGTACGGGTGTTGTTGCGTGTTCGTGGTACTCACTCCAGTGGCGTGACAGCGTGAGCGTACGACAGTGGGGCCGTGAAAGGCCACGCAGATAGCCTGCGAGTTTTGATAGAAATAGCGACTTTACGGGACGGCCGCCGTTCGGGGCTGGGCTTGGGGTAGAAATTCCGGGATTTCCGGCCGAAAAGCAGCTCGAGCGTGCGCTGCACAGTAAGTGCGGAGCCCGGGCGGCGCAAGCCCCCCCGGTGTGGCGCCGCACGGCGCCGCGAGCGGCGTGGCTCAGACCTCGATGCGCGAGAAGCGCCAAGCGCCGAGCGCGGTGACCGCTATGGCGAGCACCACCATGACCAGCAGGTCGAGCGAGGTGCTGAAGTAAGCCCGCGCAATCAGCGCTCCGCGCAACCCGTCGACCCCATAGGTGAGCGGATCGACGCGGGTGAGCACGGTCAGGAATGTCGGCAGGTGCTTAAGCGGATAGAGCGCCCCGGAGAGGAAGAAGATCGGCAGCACCAGGAAGTTCATGATCATCTGAAATCCCTGCATGTCCTTCAGCGTCGAGCCGACCGTGGTGCCGACCGCGGTGAATACCACTGCGATCAATGCCAAGAAGAGGAACCCGAGCGCAATGCCCGCGCCGCCCACCGGGCGGAATCCGGCCATCACGCTGACCGCGGCCACGAGCAGTCCCTGGATCATCGAGGTGGTCGCCGCCCCGCAGGTGCGCCCGATCATGATGTGCAGGCGCGGCACCGGCGCGACCAGTGTTTCCTTCAGGAACCCGAACTGGCGGTCCCAGATGAGCTGAATCCCGGAGAACAGCGAGGAGAACAGCACCGTCATCGCGATGACCCCGGGGGCGACGAATTCCAGATAGCTCCCTTCACCGCTGCGGCGGAACACGGGCGAGAGCCCGTAGCCGAGGGCGAGCAGGTACAGCAGCGGCTGGCCGAGCGAGGCGGCGATCTGCGCCTTCGAGCGGAAATAGCGCTTCAGCTCGCGCAGCCAGAGAACGTAGATCGCACCCATGAGCCTCTCCTGCGGTTGACGGGTACGCACCCGGATCCCGGCGCGACCCCTCGAGGGTGGCCGGCCCCGGGCCAAACGCGTTGATTCTAAGGGATCCGCTTGCTGTAATCACCGCGCGCAGAGACAGCGCACGGCTGGCGCAGCGATCGTGATAGAGGAGAAGCCGTTGCAGAAGCTATGCTGCTGGATCGTTCTCATGGTCTCGCTCGTGCCCTCGTGCGCGGCGGCGCTCCCGGTTCGACCGGTTCTGATGAGTTTCTGGGCCGATCAGGGCCCCCTGCGCCGCGGCTTCCCGGTGCCGGGAAGCCTGGACGCCGCGGGAACCCGGCAGCGAAACCCGGCATTCCGTGCGCAGTTGAATGACGTCGATGTGCTCGCCTATGCGTTCCTGGAGGTCGATGCCGCCGGCAACGTCTATTTCCGCAACCCGGCGGTCGATCTGTCGGCACAGGACCTCGCGGGCTTCTGTGCTCGGCATCCGGCGGACTGCCCCGGTGATGCTCGGGCTGCCGACGGCAGCTTCGATGCATTCACGCGCCTTCAGAATCGGACCGGTACGCTGCGCAAGATCATTTCGGTGGGTGGGGCGCACAGCCAGAAAACGATGGACCATGTGCTGGCGCAACCGGCGCGCTTCGTGCGGTCCGTGGCGGCGCTGGTGTCCGCGTACCATCTTGACGGTGTCGATCTGGACTTCGAGCCGAACTCGTTCTTTTTCGGCGACCAGGGCCGCCAGCTGGTCGCGCTGGCCGATGCGCTCAGATCTGCGCTGGGACCGGCCGCATTCCTCAGTATCGAGCTGCCCACCGATTGGGAGACGCTGCGGAGCATCGAGTGCAGGGGCACCCGTGGGTGCAGCGACAATTTGGCCGCTCTGGCGCGCGTGGCCTATCTTTCGCTCATGGGCTATGCGGTGCACGTGCCGTCCTATCCGGGTCCCGCCATCACGGCCAATGACTCCAACCTCTTTTCGGATCCGAGCGAACCTTTGCTCGCCGGCTTCGATCACATCAGCGACGTGCAGGCCATCGATTATCTGACCTTCCTGGGTGTCCCGCCGGAACGTCTGCTGCTCGGGTTTCCGGCGTTTACGGAACGGTACGCGGGGGTCACGGACCCGGGAACCCGCCACGGTCTCTTCGAGCCGTTCGCGCGCTCGAGCCGGCGCGATCAGGACGGCGGCGCCTACCGCGACGTACCCCGACTGCTCGAGTCCGGATTCCGGCTGCACTACGTGTGGACGGATCATGTCATCAGCGCAGCATTTGCCTACGACAGGCGGACGGGCCAGTGGGTCAGTTTCGAGGATCCGGCATCGGTCGCGGCGAAGGCGGACTACGTAAAACGCCACGACCTCGGGGGTATGACGATGTGGCAGATCGCGGGCGATCTGCCACCCTCGAGCGGCAGGTCATTGCTGCAGACGGCCTTGCGCATCCTGCACGATGGAGGGCATTGATAGATGGCTTGGCCGGCAGGCCGTGTTCAATCCGAACTGCCCGAGCGGGCCAATCGCATTGTGCGAGAACTACAGCTTCTCGTGCACCCAGGTCAACCGCTTGGCACGATCGCCGCGGCCGCAGGTCACAACGCTGTGTGCGGCGTGGAGGACAATTGACGGTCCGTAACGAGGCGGTCAATGCACGGACGGCGGTGGCGGGCGCGCGCGGCCGCGTTGCGCGCGCCGCGCGCGAGACTGGCAAGCGCGGTGGCCGTCCCAAGGATCGTGCAGCCGCGTCAGACTCGCCGCGGCAGGGTGACTCATCGGGGGGTACGGGCCAGCGACTGTCAATGCGAAGTTTCACCATGGTCGCTGTGGTTGCCGCGACGCTGCCAGCAGCAGCACAGGCTCTCACGCCTCCCATTCCGTTGGCAGCGGCACGTGCAGTCTTTGCGCGCGCACACACTTTGTGCAGCAAAGATGATGGCCGCCTCTGGGGGGTCTCCCTGTGCGGGCCGCTCATGCTGGCGGACCCGCGGACCCATGCTGCAATTTCGAACGTGCCGGTGCCGGGAGCAAGGCATGTCGGCGCGTTCTATCGCTTCACGCTCCCGAGCAGTGCCGCAATTTCCGACACCTGGACGACTTACGATGGCATTCGATTCGCGCAGGTCATATGGCCGCTGGTCGGCAGCGCCGATGCACAAGCTGTAACGCTCATGCACGAGTCGTTTCATCGCATTCAGCCGATGCTGGGCTTCGTGGTCCACGGCGCTCGCAATGAAGCCATCATGATTTCCGGAGATTCGGCGCTCGACACCGAAACAGGCCGTATCTGGTTGCGTGGCGAGATTCACGCCCTGCGTGTCGCTTTGACATCGAGCGGCGCCGCGCGCAAGAAGGCCTTATCGGCTGCGCTTGAGCTGCGCGCCTACCGGCACGCGATTCTTCCATCCACGGTAGTGCCCGAACACGAATTGGACATCATGGAGGGTCTTGGGGAGTCCACCGGCATTGACGTCGGACTGCCTCGCTCGCGACGCATCGCCTATGTGCTGCGCGACCTGCGGTTCGTCGAGAACTCTCCAAGCTATGCGCGAAGTTTTTGCTACGCGATTGGTCCGGCGTACTCGGAACTGCTCGATGCCGTCGAACCAAACTGGCGGCACCTGGTTACGATGAAGACGTCGATTGCGGCGCTTGCTGCGCAAGCCTACGGCATCACGGTTACCACACCGTCAGCCTCTGCAGCGGACGCGATTCTGGCACGATACGGGGGCGCCACAATTGAGCAAGAAGAAGCCGCCCGCAGCGCACGGCAGGCAGCGCGTTATGCAAGGTACCGCGCGGAACTTGTTGTGGGCCGCACACTGCGCCTGCCCCTGGGGCGCTTTAATTTTACCTACAAGCCAACCGAGGTGGACCACTTTGGTTCGTACGGCTCTGTGTACCACCATCTCAAAGTCAATGCCGCATGGGGGACGATCGTCGCCTCTCATGGCAATGTATTGATAAATCGGAATTTCAGCGTACTGACGGTGGCGGCCCCAGCACAGCAGTTGGGTTCTACGGTGCATGGGAAAGGTTGGGTATTAACGCTATCCCCAGGCACGAAGATCGTTCCGGATCCGCGGAAACCAGGTTCCTATACGATCCGCATTCACCTCACCGCCACTCGGTGAGTGTCGGCGCGAATTGGCCGCAGGGAATCAAATCCGCTGTTTTCGATGCGCAGACCGATGCGCTCAGTCTGCTGGCCACCCTCATCATGGCCTGGAATACGGCACGGATGCAGGAGGTCGTCAACCACTGGGGACAGCGTCGCGGTGGTTCCGTTCCGCCCGAACTCCTCGGATGCCTTGCGCCGACCCGCACCGGGTGAATCTATCTGCGCGGCGTATTCCGCTTCCCGGTCGAGCGCTAGGCCGAGCCGCTGCCCCCGTCTTCCACCGCCGCCGGAGCGCCCGCAAACAGGGCTTGATTCGGTAAAAACGCCCTCGCGCTGCCGTATGATAGTGCCCGAACATCACGGGGACGCCGGTTCAACAGACTTTCCGATTCCTGGGGGCTCGGCGTCAGCAATTCGGACGCCATGATCGCGTCCAGCCGCTGACGGCGCGTCAGACGGCGTATGACCAAGTCAATTGGACGCGTGGCGGTGCGTCCTGTTCAACGTGACTGTTTCGGTGCCGAGGGGTGGAGCACATCTCAGAATCGCGACGGCGTCTTGCGCAGTCCGAGGAGGGCTGTTGCACGCGCAATGTGTTTCTGAACGGTTCGATGCGAGACGGAGAACGCCGCGGCGATCTCATCGTAGCTGTAGCCGGCGCGGTGTGCCAGGAAGATCTGGCACGTGCGGTGACTGACCCGGTCCAGAGCCCGGGCCACCTGATCGAGGCGCTCGCGCGCGGCCAGTATTCTTTCGGCGCTCGCGGCGGGTTCGACCAGGGCGGGATCGAGCTCGAGCGCCATGAGCTCCTCGGGAGAGACGGACACGGTGCGCTGCCGGTGATACTGATTGATGGCGAGGTTGGTGACGATGCGCGACAAGAGCGCCGCCTCGTCGCGCACCTCGCGTGTCTGACGGTACTCCAGGAACCGCAGATAAGCCTCCTGGACCAGATCCTCGGCATCCTCCAGCGGTCGTCCCAGCCGCGTGCAGACCCTGATCAGGCGCGAATACCACGGCGGAGTTCGAGCGGCGTTGTGTCGGGGTGAGCGTGGCGGGTCCTGCGACAAATCGGGGCTGCTCTGTTCCGAGGCATTTTGGATTCTGAAAATCGCAACATCGCGCCCCTCACGCACCCAGGCGCCGAAGGACAGGACCTGCGCACGTGCGAGAACGCGATGCTGATGTGGCCGCCATACTCTGTGGATTGACGTCCGAGTCAAGGTGCTAATCAGACGTGGACGCGGTGTCGTGTGTCGAGCGTGTGCGAGCATTGTGACGAGGCGCGTAACTGTCGGCTGCGAGTGTCGAGTGCGGGTAGATATGGTTGTTAAACGCAAGAGACGTGTCGTCGTGTCGCCCAGGAAGACAGGCCAGGCGCTCAGTGGCGGTCGTCTGGAACCGGGGTACTTCGGAGGTGCGCCGGTTCACGAGACGGCGCGTGAGCAATCGGCGCCGGTCGGTGGGATGTGGCGTGGCGCGCGCCGGCGCGTTCTCGGTCGCAGCGAAGGAATGCGAATTCGTCCCGCAGTCGGTGTCTAGATCATGAATGTCCTCGCGAAAAGAAAGAGTGCTCGCGCGCCCGCCGGGCTTTGCGCGGCTGCGAAGGCTGTTGCGACGGCACGGCCGCTCCGCGGAAGACGCGGAGGATCTGATTCAGGAAGCGTTTCTGCGCCTGATGGAATACTGCCGCAGGGAAGAGGTTCGCAACGAGGCGGGATTCCTGCAGCGCACCGTCATCAATCTGTCCATCAGCCGTTATCGCGCCGAGTCCCGCCATCCGGCGGCCGGGCAGCCGGTCGAGGAGCTGGCGGATATCCTGCCGCTGGTGGCGGCCACGCCCGCGCCGGATGAGGTTTTGGCGGCCGAGCAGCGTCTCAATGAGGTGACGAAGGTGCTCGAGGCGGTCAGCCCGCGGACGCGGGATATCTATCTCGCCCACCGCGCCGGATACAGTTATGACGAACTGGCCGCGACCTATGGCGTGTCGGTCAGTACGATCGAGAAGTCGGTCGCACGGGCCATCGTGGCGCTCATGGATCTGAGGGACGCGACATGAGTGCCGCCGCATCCGAGCGTGCGCACAGCGATCGGCGGGTGCGGGCCGAAGCGGCCGCATGGCTCGCCAGACTGCACGGTCCCGATCGAACGCGGGATACCGAGAGCGGATTGCGCCGGTGGCTCGCGGAGCATCCGGCACATGCCGCGGAATTCGAGCGTGCCACCGACGTCTGGACGGACACCGGCGGCGTGCCGTTTCGCCTCGGGCGCCGATTCGCCGGATCCCGTGGCTCGCAGCGGCGCAGGCGTTTCGGCTGGAGCGTCGCGGCGGGCCTCGCGGCCAGCCTCGCCATCGCGCTTTGGGCGCGGCACGTGCTGGCGCGCACGATCGTGAGCACCGGGGCCGGGGAGCAGAAGACGATCGAGCTGGCCGATGGCTCGTGGGTGACGCTCGACACGAACAGCCGCATCGTCGTGCGCTATGGCCGGGGCACGCGCCGCGTGATCCTGCGCTACGGCGAGGCCTATTTTCAGGTGGTGCACAATCCCGGACGGCCCTTCGTGGTCCTGGCCGGCAACCGGAAGGTGATAGACCTCGGCACCTCTTTCGTGGTCCGGCGCGGAAAGGTCGGCGCAACCCTGACGGTCACGGTGATCAAGGGACGCGTGGCGGTCGCGCCGCTCGACGTGGCCGACCGCGTGCCCAAGGTGTCGTTGGGGACCGTCCTGCTGGTCACGGCCGGCACGCGCCTACTCCTGCGCCCGCACGCTCCGCCCACGCTGCGGGCCGAGCCGGCGGCCCAGGCCACCGCGTGGCTGCGAGACGAGCTGATCTTTAACAACACGCCGCTGGCGGTCGCGGCCCGACACTTCAACCGGTACAACCGCTGCAAAATCATATTGGGTGCGCCCCAGCTCCAGGCTCTGCGTGTCGGGGGTGTGTTCCGGCTCAGCGCCGCGAAGAGCTTCGTCCGCTCAGTCGCCGAGGCTCACCATTTGCGCCTGATCGCGCGAGGCGACACATGGATCCTGGAGCCGCGCACGAGAGTTCCGGACGGGACATCAGACCATCGTCCCTGACGTCTATCGCATACGCCAAAGTGTACATGCATACGGACGCCTGATGTCCCGCGCTCTGCGGTACGGATAACCCGGACGGAACAAACGAAACGCAGGCATAGCGTTCCCGCGGCACATCCGCGTGCCATCCGCCGCGGTGTGCCGTAAATCGAGTTCCTCTCTTCCGTGCGGTCCTCGCCATTGAGGCTTTTGACGCGCTGCGGCGTCTTCGACGACAGGGGGCCCGTAATGCCCGTCATTACGGCCACAGTCGCAACACAAATCAATCCATGTGCGATGGACTGCCGGAGAAGCTCGCTATGTCCAGAACGATCGGGTCTCGCAGGGGCTCGGCGTGGATCGCGTCGATCCTCCTGAGCGCCTGCCCACTCATTGCCGCCGCGCAAATTCGCTTCAATCTGCCGGCCGAGCCGCTGGCGCAGGCCCTGCAGGACCTCGCAACCGAGGCGGGACTGAACGTTTACTACGATCCTTCGGAGGTCGCCGGACTGAAGGCCGATGCGCTGCAGGCGGACCTCACCCCGAAGGCCGCCTTTGCGCGACTCCTGGCCGGCACCCGGTTGGTTGCCGTGTACGTGGATTCCGACACCGTGCGCGTGGTGCCGAAGCCTGATGCCGAAGCGGGACTTCGCAACGGCAGTGCGTCGGGCCGCGCACGCCACGCGCTCGTATCGCGTCGCGACAGTCGAACGATGTCCGCGGATGATCCCCCGGCTGCCGGCCGCGCCGCCGGACCGCATCGGAGCGCGAGTCGGCCTGAATACAACCATCGAAAAGCACATGCGGCCGCGCTGCAGGAAGTGATCGTCACCGGCTCGCGGCTGCCCACGACTTCCAAGTACACCTCACAGGAAGTGTTGATCTACAACCGCAAGGCCATCGATCAGAGCGGCAGGAATTCGATTGCCTCGTTCCTCTCGACGCTGCCGCAAGCGCCCGTCGAGTCGAGTTCGACGGCCTACGGCTATTATGGAACCGTCAGTCTCAGGGGACTTCCGCTCGGGACGACCCTCGTACTTTTGAACGGAAGACGTCTCGAGAACTCCGGCATATCGAACGGTGAGTTCTTCGACCTGAACGATATTCCGCTGGCCGCTGTCGGCAAAATCGAGGTCGACCCGACAGGATCCTCCGCGATTTACGGTTCCGATGCCATCGGGGGCGTCGTGAACATCATTCTGAAGAAGCACTTCAACGGATTCGCGGCGAACGTCCGATACGACTGGGCGAAGGATCTGGGGAACATGCGCACGAGCGTGGCCTGGGGAAGGCAATGGCGGCGCGGCGGTCTGTCGGTGATTGGCAGCTACGGGGTCGACAGCGGCCTGTCGAGCGCCGACCGTCTCCTGACGGCGAGCAATGATTATCGCAGCTTCGGGGGACCCGATAATAACTACCCGGCGTGTTTTCCGGGAAATGTGTTCTCGACCAATGGCGCGCCGCTGCCGGGCGCACCGCCGGGGAGCGACGCGACGTATGCCGAGGTCAATGGGTCGGCGACGGCCGGCAAGCCGGCACTGTCGCAGTTTACCTACGGGGCGTTAAACGAGTGCGCGCTCCTGTACGGAGAGTCGCTCCAGCCGGCTCGGCATCGCGAGGGCATCGTCGTCGAGGGGCACATCAGAATCGCGGCGCATGTCAGCGCCTTCACCGAGATCGTCTATACTCACTTCACCGAGAGCGTCCTGCCGAATTATCCCTTTCTGTTCGGAACTGCAGGCTTCCAGGAGTTCACTGTCTCCGCCGAGAATCCCTACAATCCATTCGGCGAGACGGTTGGCGTGGCAGACTCGTTGCGCGGTATTCCTGCCAGGTACAACGACGAGACGGACTTCTTTCGACCGCTGGTCGGCGTCAAGGGCACTCTCGATCATCGGTGGCACTGGGAGATTTCCGCGTGGGAGTCCAGGGACTGGACGCGCGTGCTGAGTTCATACTCGATTCCAAATAATGTCGCGATTCAAAATGCGCTGAATTCGCCCAACCCCGCCACGGCGTTGAATCCATTTGTCAATGGTCCGCCCGCTTCGTCGTCCCTGCTCGATTCCCTCTTTGGTAATGAAATATACAAGCAGATGGGCAAAGACGAATCGGCCGAGGCCTACGTCCGCGGGCGCATCGTGCGGCTCCCGGCTGGGCCCGTGAAAGCCGTTGTCGGCGCAGACTACGTTCGAAGCGCCCTATATGACAATCTGGTGAATGACGGAGTAAGTCCGCCGAATACGAAACTCAACTACAGCAGGCAATATAGCGCCGAATTTGCCGAGGCGCGGGTGCCGGTGATCGGAAAAATTGGACGCGTTACCCGGCACTTCATGACGGTCACAATGGCCGGCCGTCACGATCATTACAGTGACTTCGGAAACGCAAACACCTACCAGTTCGGCGTCAAGATCGAGCCAACCGACTCGCTCCTGTTGCGCGGAACCTACGCCAATGCATTCGATGCCCCGACATTGCTCGAATTGTACGGCGCCCAGGTGTCTGAGCAGGCGTTGATCACAAATCCGGTCACACACGCGCCGGAATCCATTGAAATCATCGGCGGCGGTAACACGGGTCTGAATGCGATTACAGGCAGCTCGAGCACCTTTGGCCTGGTGTACGTCAGCGGCGCTGTGCCGGGGCTGAGGCTGGCGATTACCCAATGGACCGATCGAGAAACCAACGTCATCCAAAGCTTGAGCGCGCAGGTAATCGTCGACAATGCGAGACTCTTTCCCGGTCGAGTGATCACCAATTCCGCCGGGCAAGTCGTACAGGTCAACGATTCTTATGCAAATTTCGGCTCCATTGACGTGTCCGGCCTGGACTACCAGGCGAATTACGCGCGGAAGCTCGGCCCCGGCAAGTGGTCGCTCGGGCTGAATGCCACCGAGACGTACCGTTATCGACAAGCGCTCGTGGCGGGCGCGCCCCCGGTAGAGTCAGTGAGTAAGGCGCAAGACGACGGCGACTGGACGCCGAGGTGGAAGGGGACGATCTCACTCGGCTGGTCGGGCAGGGCGGTGTCGGCGGTCATGGATGGGTACTACACGGGAAAGTATCGCGACTATGACAGCCTGCGGGAGATCGGCAATTTCTGGATCGTGGATGCCAACGTGCGCTGGGCGCTGGGGCGTGAATTCACGGACAGTGACGAGTACCTGAGAGGCACGTACGTGGAGGCAGGGGCAACAAATTTATTCAACAGGGGGGCGCAGTTCTCCAATTTCGAAAACGGGTTTGCGGGATTCGATGCGGCGGAAATGAGCATCATTGGGCGATCGCTGTATGTACAAGCCGGCGTGCATTGGTGACGGTCGCGGAAAACCTGCGATCAGCGGCGGTCTGTGAGTATCGATTCTGACGGTGAGAGGCAGTGACTCATGCGTGCGAACAGTCTCAGGATGTGGGGTGTTGCGGTTCTCGGGGTGGGTATGGGGTGGGCCGGCGTCGCGGCCGGCGCCGGCGCGCGAGCCCCGGCAACGGTCCGCGACGGCATCGATATGCGGAATTTGGCGTTTGGTGCCTATCTGACCGGTGGGCCACCGTGCGGCATTGGGACGGACCATCAATCGGTGGCGACCTTCTCGCCGCATGGGAGGCGATTTGTGGTGGTGCTCGAGCGGGGCAGCTTGAGGGGCAGGGTGGACGAGTACACGCTGCTCTTGTGGAAGACGGGAGCGAAAGGTCCCGTAGGACCCTGGCGTCTTCTCACGATGAGTTCGTCGACGTACTACCCGGGAATCGATCCGGCAACGATAACCTGGAGCCGTACCGGGAAATCCATGACATTCCTCGGGACGCGCGGCGCGGGACATGAGCAGCTGTATCGTTTCACGCTCGCCTCGAGGACGCTGCAGGCCTTGACGCACAGCAAGACCTCGCTGATCAGTTTCAGCATGGATTCGGCCGGCACCGCGTGGGCATATGGGGCCGTCGGCGCCCCGCGGAGCCTCTGGAACCGCGGCACGATGGCGCATGGCCTGGCGGTCACGACTCAGAGCATGCCGTCCGTCCTGTTCGGCGAAATCAAGGAGCCGTGGGCGGAGCAATTCAGTACATTGTACGTTTCGGGTCCGTGGGGGACCCGCCGGATCCGGCCCCTGCCCGGCAGCCACTTCGACTATGAGCAGACCGGGCAGGACGCGCGCAGCGTGTCGATGTCCCCGAATGGCCGCTATGTGATCGTCCCGGAGACGGTGCCGTATCGCGAAATTCCTGACACCTGGCGCCGGTACACGAACCCCACTGTACAAATGTCATTTTCCGAGGCGCTGGGACCGGCGGAGCGGCATAAGAGCGAGGACATCGTATTGTTTTCGCGACTCGTCCTGGTGAACGTGCGTACGGGAAAGAGCCGGATTTTGCTCAACGCCCCGAGGCGCGCGTCGGGCGTGCCGGTCGTGTGGTCACCGGACAGCCGGGATGTGATCATCAGCCACACGGTGTTGCCGATCGGGGGTGGGGGACAGGCGGCGTGGAAAGAGGATTCCGTGCAGCAGACGGTGGAGGTGAGCATTCGCAGCGGTGCGGTGACGCCAATAGGCCGGCAATGCGCCGCGGCGCTCAGCTGGACCAGAGTGGGGCTGGAGTGCAAGAGTGCGATCAAGAGTTTCAATGGCGAAGTGCGACGTGCGCTCGCCAGGGGCGGGCAGGTCTCGAGACGGCTCTGTCCTGAGCCCGAGGACATCCACTTTCAGGAGGCGCCAAACGGGCGCTGGCGGGCCACGACCGCCGAGCAGGCGCCGCTACTCCATGTCTTCCTGCGAGAGGGCCCGAACTCGCCTCCGGAGCTGTATGACCGGAAGAGGAACAGCTCTCATGCGCACGTGCTATTGAATTTGAATCCGCAGTTTCGCCGCATTGCGCTCGCCCGGGAGCGGCTGGTGACCTGGGACTGGGCCAAAGGCCATTCGATCACCGCGGGACTGTATTACCCGCCGCATTATCAGCCGGGTCGGCGCTACCCGCTGGTGATTCAGACGCATGGGTTCCAGTCCTGGCGCTTCGGGTACTGGGGTGCGTTTCCCACGTCGAACGCGGCGCAGCCTTTGGCGGCGCACGGCATTTTCGTGCTGCAAGTCAATGATGCGTCACTGCGTTTGCAGGAGAAACCCGGGACCGGTCAGCTCGAAGAAGTCCGACGGGCCATGGAGATCTATCGGACGGCCATCGCGTATCTGGCAGGGAAGGGGCTGATCGATCCCCGGAGAGTGGGCATCATCGGCTTCAGTCATACCTGCTTCTTCGTGGACTGGGCGTTGACGCACGATCCGCACCTGTTTGCAGCGGCGTCGGTGACGGAAGGCGGAGACGGGAGCCCCATGGAATATATGCTGAGCATGGCGGGTTCTGTCATTACGCGGTCCTTATACGGAGGGCCGCCCTTCGGAAAGACACTGGCGAACTGGGTGAAGTGGAGTCCCATTTTTCACGTGAATCGCGTGCGCGCGCCGCTGTTGCTCGTCAACCCGCACCCCACGGTTACCACGCTGTTCGAGTGGGAGTGGCTGCACGGGCTTCGGGAACTGCGCAGGCCGGTACAGATGCTGGTGCTGGATGGCCGCATCAAGGACCTGCACACCATGCGGCTTCCGGAAAGTATCGCTGTGGCATCGGGCGAGAGCGTCGACTGGTTTGATTTCTGGCTCAACGGTCAGGAGCCTCGGGGCCCGGCGACGCGCAGCGAATACCACCATTGGCAGCGGCTGTGCGCGGAGCAGCAGCGGGAGAATCCCGGCCGGCCGGTGTTCTGTGTGACGCGCAGCCCGCGGCGTGCTGCGAGCCGCCACGATCTGTCGGCGGTGCCTCCAGCTGATCCGCGGCGGAAAGCGGGTTCTGCGGGTGATCGCCGGAAAGTTCGCCACGTTGTGGCTCGTGGACGCCGGTGACGCCGCTCTCCGGCCGAGACGCGCGGTCGCTGTTGTTCAGACGGGCGTGCGTGGATGAGCGTAGGTGAGGCGGTGGAGTGCTCCGGGGTCGGTGAGAGACCGCTCTGGAGTTGAGAGGAGTCGAGTCATGGGGGTTAACAGGGGTTCGATGTTGGCGGTCGCAATCCTCGGGGTTGTCGCGGGGTGGACAAGTGTGGCGGCAGGCGCTGCCGGTCGAGCTACAGCGACCGTACGCGATGGGGTTGACATGACGAACTTGGCGTTTGTCGGATATATGCGCGGAGGGCCAGCGTGCGGAATAGGAACGGACTATGAATCGGTGGCGACGTTTTCACCGCATGGGAACCGGTTCGTGGTGATAGTACGGAAGGGAAATGTGAGCCTGGGCGTGAACGAATATACGATGCTCTTGTGGAAGACGGGGCCGGGCGGACCGGTGGGGCCCTCGCCCGTCCTCACGATGAAATCCTCGACGTACTATCCGGGGATCGATCCGGGAACGGTGACGTGGGCTCGCAACGGTCGGTCATTGACGTTCCTCGGCGCGCGCAACGCGGGGCATCAGCAGCTTTACCGGTTCACGGTCGCCTCGCGAACTCTGAAAGTCTTGACGCACAGCAAGACGTCAATTATCAGCGTCAGCATGGATTCAGCCGGGACCGCGTGGGCGTATGGGGCGTCCGGACCCGCGCGGAGCCTTTGGAGCCGAAGGACGATGGTGCATGGACTACCCGTTACGGTCCAGAGTCTAATGTCCGTCATGAACGGCGAACTCAAAGAGCCGTGGGCGCGTACGTTCGGCACGTTGTTCGTCTCTGATCGTCAAGGGATTCGCCAGATTCGGCCAATGCCGGGAAGTCATTTTGCGTATGACCTGGGTGGGCTAGACGGCCGCAGTGTGTCGATGTCACCGAATGGTCATTATGTCATCGTGCCGGAGACGGTTCCGAACGGAAAAATTCCAAAGCTGTGGCGTCGGTACGCCGATCCAGTGGTTCAGATGCAATTCGCAGCGCTTGGAACTGCAGAGAGACACAAGAGCACTGAATTTTTCCCGTTTTCTCGGTTGGTCCTGGTGAACGTACGCACGGGACGCAGCCATATTCTGCTCAATTCGCCAGTTCCGGCAGGCGTGAGTAGGCCTGTAGTGTGGGCGCCGGACAGCAGAAATGTGATCATCAGTAGGACGCTGGTGCCCTTCGAGGCGCATGAAGGCATTGAGCGGAAGGTAGAATCGAGGCGGCAGACAGTGGAAGTCAACATCGGTAGCGGAGCGATCACGCCGATTGACTCGCGGTGTAAGGCCGCGTTGAACTGGACCGGTTCTGGCCTGGCATGCAAGAGCAAAATTTTCAGCTACGACACTGAACTGAGACACTCGCAGACCAGAAAAGGCAGATGGCCGTCGGCGATGAGCACGATGTGCCCCGCACCAAGAGAGATTCATTTTCGGGAAACGGCCGGTGGTCGCTGGCGTGCCACGAGCGGCGAGGAAGCGCCGCCACTCGATGTCTTCCTGCGAGAGGGTCTGAACTCGCCTCCGGAGCTGTATTATCGGAAGAAGGGCAGTCCTCATGCGCACGTGCTATTGAATTTGAATCCGCAGTTTCGCCGCATTGCGCTCGCCCGGGAGCGGCTGGTGACCTGGGACTGGTCGAAAGGCCATTCGATCACCGCGGGACTGTACTACCCGCCGCATTATCAGCCGGGCCGGCGCTACCCGCTGGTGATTCAGACACATGGATTCGATCCAAGTCTGTTCGGATTCTGGGGTGACTTTCCGACATCCGATGCGGCACAACCTCTGGCGGCGCACGGCATTTTCGTCCTGCAGGTCGATGATACGGATTATAGGCTGATCGAGAACCGGACGATCGGGCAACTGGAAGAGGTTCGTAGAGCAGTCAAGATCTATCGGACGGCCATCGCGTATTTGGCGGGGAAGGGGCTGATCGATCCGCGCAGAGTGGGCATCATCGGCTTCAGTCATACCTGCTTTTTCGTGGACTGGGCATTGACGCACGATCCGGCCCTATTCGCGGCCGCATCGGTGACGGAGGGCGGGGATGGAAGTCCCATGGAGTATATGCTGAGTTTGCAGAATTCCGTTGATGATCAGTCGCTATACGGTGGGCCGCCGTTCGGAAGGACATTGACAAACTGGGTGAGGCGGGCGCCCATCCTTCATGTGAACCGTGTGCACACGCCGCTCTTACTCGTCATCCCGCACCACCGGGTCATTGCGCTGTACGAGTGGGAGTGGCTGCATGGGCTGCGGGAACTGAGGAGGCCGGTGCAGATGCTGGTGCTGGATGGGCGGATAAAGGATGAGCACATCATGCAAGTGCCCATGAGCATCTCGGTGGCGTCGGGCGAGAGTGTCGACTGGTTCGATTTCTGGCTCAACGGTCAGGAGCCTCGGGGCCCGGCGACGCGCAGCGAATACCACCATTGGCAGCGGCTGTGCGCGGAGCAGCAGCGGGAGAATCCCGGCCGGCCGGTGTTCTGTGTGACGCGCAGACCGCGGCGTTCGGGGAAACGCCACGGGTGATCGGCGGCGTTACCGGGGTCGAACTTGGTGCAGCCAGGTCTCGCACGCCAGGTAGTCCATGATGCGCGTGGGCGGGACGGTGAGAAACGGTTGGTCGGGCGTCAGGTAGTGTTCCAGTCTTGACCGGTCGAGCAGTCCGTGCCGGACCAACTCGCCATCGAGGAGCCACTGGCGCAAGACCGGAACGTTGTGCCGGACGACGTGCTGCCAGTACTGTGCGGAGGTGCCCTTGACTGTCCGCCGCGTGATCTCGGCGGGCAGGAGATCGTGAAAGGCGCGTCGCGCGAGGCCGCGGGAGATGCCGGTCGCGAGCAGGACATAGGTGGGAATGCGCAGCGCGAGCTCCACGACGGGTTGCGCGGCCAGCGGGTGGACGGCGGGCGCCAGGATCTCGCGGCGATACGTGTTGTAATAGAAGGGAATCGAGAGGGCGACCCCGAGGCTGTGGATTCGTTTCCCGGGACACAGCGAGACGGCCGGGTCCAGCCAGGGGTGGGGCGGGTTGCTCGTCGAGACGCCGTGGAAGACATCATCCCGCAGGAGGTGAGGCTGGCGCATCGGATCGATGGGCTGGGGGAGCGGCGCGTGGAGGAGTCCATGGCGGAAGACCTTGCGCAAGACGCTCACGATCGATTCGCCGCTGAGGGTCGCCGCCCGCAGGATCTGTGGACCCAGGCCGGCGCGCAACGGATGGAGGAAGGCGTAATCCACGGCGCCCACGGGGCGCTGAGTGGCGTAGAACACGGTGTCGCCGCCGTGGCCGGAGAAGCAGGCGGTCGCCCCGGTCTGGGCGGCCGATTCACATTCGGCGGCATCATCCTCGTAGCTGAAGACATACGCCGAGGGGACGGGGGCGAGGGGGGCGTTTCCGATGCGGGGATCCCGAAGGTCGAGGAGGCGCTTCTCGTACTCGGTCAACGGGAAGCCGCAGCGCCGGGCGACGATTCGGGCGAATTCCCGCTCATCGCCGCTGGAGGCGAGGCGGAGGAGCTTGGCCCGATCCTCGGGAGCGAGTCCGACGGGAAGCGGGAGAGGGTACGGCGCCGCATCGGAGGCGGGCATGAAGAAGTTGAGGCCTTGCGCCTGGGGCCGATGGGTCTGTCGGGCAATGCAGGCGGCGACGATGGAGGAGTCGAGACCGCCCGAGAGCTGCAGGAGAATGCGATCGTGCGCAGCGGTCAAGGCCTGCACCGTGTCGAGGACGGTCGCGCGCAGGGCTGCCGCGGCCTGCGACTCGTCTTCCAGCGGGCGCTCGATGCAGAATCGATCCGGGTGCCAGAGGGTGGTGCGCGCCGGGCGGCGCTCGGCGAACGTGGTCCATTCGCCGCCCGGAATGTCCTCGACTTCCGTCAGGGCGCAGCGGCGCGAGGGCTGGAATCCGAGCGCCAGGCGGGTGGCGAGGTATGACCGGTCGACGGTGAGGGGCGGGGCGATGTACCGCACGAGATCCGCGAACTCGGAAAAGATGACGTGAATGCCGTCCCACATGAAGTGGAAGCAGGCCAGGGACGCGGTGGGCTCGCGCAGCAGGCTGCACTGTCCCGAGCGGGCATCCCGGATCAGTGCAACATAGGCGCCCCAGTAGCGCTCGATCAGGTCACGGCCCGCGGAGGTGACGATGCCTCGAGTGCTTGCCTCGTCGAGGTCGCCGACGGCGGTGCTGTGCGCATCCGGTGTCCGGCGATAGAGGGAGCCGAGAATCACTCCTTGCGCATGGGCGAGCGAGTGGACGCCCGGGACGGCCGAGTCCGAGGACGCGTGTCCAACCAGCACGCCGGGATGCTGATACACGAGCGCCCACGGCGGTTCGGCGCCGAGGCGGTGCGCCACGCGCTGGACGCGAGCGGTGCTCTCGTGATCCGAGGGATTCCAGAGAAAAACTAGGTAGCGGCGCATCGGGCGATCACGCGACGAAAATGACGGTGTAGTGACGCGCTCGCTCGGCGTCCTCGTTCAGGGAGACGTCCGCATATTGCACCCAGCAGTGGGCGGACCAGGGCGTCAGCGTCACGGCGAACACCCAGTGGGGAAAGCAGCCGTACTTCGCCAAAAACGCCAAGAGCGCGAGAGAATCGAACAGGCACAGCGCGTCTTTCGGATACAGCGGGCGCATCCGCTGAAAAAGTGTCACGAGCCCGTGCAGTTCCGGCCCGTCGAGCGGAGGCTTCGCTGCTCGGGTCCTGCGGCGGCGCTCGACGGCGCGTACGGTGTCTTCTAAGGTTGTGTATCGCAGACGCCACGCGGAGACGAGGCAAGCGATCAAGAACCGTCCAACGTGGCGCAGGCGGATGCGCGGGGCACACTCATCGCCGGCGGTGAGGAAGTCCTCGCGAGGCGGCGGCAGGGTAGGGCGAGTCAGCGCTGTCGCTTCTGCCCCTGGCATCAACAGATTGCAATTCAGAAGCTCGGTCACGAGCGCATGGCGAGCTCGCGCGTTCTCGTCGTGCGCGCTCGGGTCGATGCGGACAGTTCGTCCTTGGGTGTGCGGAGCGGGGGCGAGCAGCGTGGCGAAGAGCCGTGCCTTATCGCCGGCAAGCAGGCTGTACTGATCGGCGCGCAGGTCCATGAAAATCACCGCGTCCTGGACGACGGCGTAGTGCACGTGGCTGGGGAAGTGGTAGGCGGTCATGCCGGGACAGCGCTGCTCCAGACTGGAAAGAGGCGGGCATGCCGGCCGGAGGGTCGGCATGCCCGCCGTGACGTCCTGAAACGTCATCGACAGATTGCGAAGTGGGCTACAGGGCCTGGGCTTGCTGGAAGATCGGCTCTGGAGACCCGACGAGCTTGACGCCCATTGTTTCCTTCGAAACCGTACCGAGTGTGATCATGATGAATCTCCTGTGCTGAGTGATGTCGAATGCCGCGTCGTTCGCGGCATGACTATGGTTGATGCTTGTTTGTGTTCCGTCAATGAACGGAAGGGGGTCAAATCAGGGGTGTTGAGCGGCTATCCCGTGTCGTCGCAATTCGAGGTGCGCAGGAGTCGAGTCTCGGGAGGGAAGGCCGGAACGTACGGAATTATCAGGGGTTTTCTGCTCGTGAGGGGCGCGGGGGCGGTGATGTCCTGGGGTCCGCAGGTTGCGCCGTGGCGTCCGGAGTGCGGCGTTCGTGACGGCGCGGCGCGTGTTGGGGTGCCACGTGTGAGATATTTTCTCCCTCTTTTTTTCTCTTGAGCGTTCTGTTGTGTCTGGAAAACACGCGAGTCAGTCTGTCGTGCGGGCGGGGTTGACCGCGGGTGACAAGGAGAACACGCTGGCCGCGGGGCGGACGTCCGAGGCGAATCGTGGCGCGTGGCGGGTGTTTCGACGGTGATGTGGCAGGCGCGGACGGTCCGCTGCCCGGGAGCGTGGGTGCGCTCCTGCGATTCGAGCAGCGCGGACTGTGGCGGCCGGATCGTCTGCGCGACTCGAGCGCGGGCGCCGGATCCCTCGGAGCGTACTTTCCCGAGCGTGGGGCGATCTTCCGCCTGCCGTGTTTTCGCCTCAGCGGAAGGTCCGTGGTTCGCTATGGGCACTCGTCCGGGTTATCTCTGGCAGAGGGCGCGGGCGGCGCTGGGGTCGTGCCCGGCGAGGTGTTGTTGCCGGTGCATCCGGTGGAGCAGGCCCGGTATGCGGCGGCTCTGGCGGGTGCGAAGGCGCGCGAGTTCCCGGCGGAAGGTCCGCGGTTGTGGGCAACACCAACCTCGAGCACGCGGACGGTGCTGGCGTGGCCCGAGAATCGACCGGAGCAGGTGAGCTTCGTCAAATTGTCGCTGCTGTCTCGTGAGTTGGGCGACCGAGCGTTGACGCGTACTCGAGTGGCGCGCAGCGTCGGGCTGTCGGGCCTCCTGGAACGGGAGCGCGAGACGCTCCCGCAGGCCCTGCGGTTCTTTCCCGAGGGGCCGGGCCTGGTGCCGCGGGGGCTGCCCGCGGGGGGTGTCATATTCCGCGCCATTCCTGAGGAGATCCTCGGCGGGCAGGTCGTTGCGGCGCCGCTGTTCGCGCTCATGGGCGGCAGCGAGGGCCATCCGCCGCTGTTGCGCCAGCTCATGGCGCATCTGGGGCCCGGCGCCGGGGAGCTGATTGAAGGGGTGCTGCTCGCGCGGTTTGCGCGCTTGTGGGTGGATCTGGTGTTCGACTTCGGCCTGATTCTCGAGGCCCATGCGCAGAATGTGCTGCTGGCGCTGTCGGCGGATGCGGTTCCGCTCGGGGACTTCTATTACCGGGATTTCGAGGGGCTGACGGTTGATTGGACATTGCGGCGCGCGAGGGGTCTGCCGGCGGGGGAGCTGCCGTGCGCCGGCGAGTGGTTCTCGACGTACGAGACCTGGGGCTATCCGTTGTATCAGCTGGTGTCGATCAAGCTGATGGTGAGTCTGTTCGATTATCTCGATCTGGTGCTGGGGGAGCTGGAGGCGGCGCTGCTGGCGTGGCAGGCCGCCGGCGGGGTCGCAGGACCGAGGGTTCGGGCCGGGGCGCTGACGGGGCGCTTCTCCGGGTACCTCAGAGGCGCGATCGCGGAGAAATTCGGGATGCGCGAGGGCGCGGACTATGATGCGCGGCGGCACCTGAAGCGCTTCGTGAAGTTCCTCATGCGGGTGAGGCGCGAGGTGCTACAGGCCGGGGGGCGGCAGGCCTGAGGCGCGCGCCGATTGCAATGATTTAGGGCGCAAGCCCTTGACCGCAAAGGCGTTCTCGGCCGGTTGCCGGCGCGCCGTCCGATTCAGAACACGAAGTCGATGGTTCCTTCGTCCATGGCCTGCAGGATGGCGGCAGCCATATGCGGGCAGTATCCCTGGTGGCGCAGCCGCAGCCGCTCCTGAAAGTATTCGCACTTGCAGACCCAGAGGCGGTCGTTGCCCATCTGATAGCAGACAACTTCCTGTCCTTCGATGTCGAATCGAAAGACCTTGTTGGTGTCGGTGGACGTCATGACCCGGTGCCGTTGTTTTTCGCCCTGATATCGGTGGGGCGAGCATTGTACCGGGGCCGGCTGTCCGCCCTGCCGGGCGGGCTGCGGCGCACCTGAAGCCTCGCCCAGCGCGTCGGGGTCAACCCTCCGACGCCCTATCCTATCCCCGGACCGCAGGCGGGCATAGTGCGGGCGTTGTCGGGTCAGGTGGCAGCATTGGGCCGTGATGACCTGAGGGACGCCGGTCTGCTCCTCGACCCGCGGGCCGGGCGCACCGCACCGGGGACACATCCGCCAAGTGACGGTCGCGCTCAGGGTCGGTGGAGGACAGGAGCGGGTCTGTCTCATGCGGCGTGGTCCTGCTGTTGTGCGCGCCACGAGGCGGCATAGGCGCCGTTCTGCCGCAGCAGACTGGCATGGGTTCCACGCTCGACGATGCGTCCCTGCTCGAGCACCACGATCTCGTCGGCATGTACTACGGTCGAGAGCCGATGTGCGATCAACAGAGTGCAGCGGTGTTCGCAGATCTCGCGCAGGCTCGCCAGGACGTCCTGCTCGGTCCGGCTGTCGAGCGAGGCGGTGGGTTCATCGAGGACATAAAGGCGCGGGGAGGTCAGAACCGCGCGGGCGATCGAGACGCGCTGGCGCTCGCCGCCGGAAAGTTTCACGCCCCGTTCTCCGACCCGGGTGTCGTATCCGTCCGGGAGACTCATGATGAACTCGTGCAGATGGGCGATGCGGGCGGCCCGCTGGACCTCGGCGAGGGTTGCTCCGGGGCGGCCGAAGGCAATGTTGTAGGCGAGGGAGTCGTTGAAGAGCACCGTGTCCTGGGGAACCACGGCGATGGCCCGGCGCCATTGCGCGAGCGGCAGGCGGGATATCGGTACCTCATCGAGCAGGATCCGCCCCCCGTCCGGCTCGATCAGGCGGGTCAGGAGCCGCACGATGCTCGACTTGCCCGAGCCGCTCGAGCCCACGACCGCGAGCGTACGGCGGGCCTCGATCCTGAAGCTGATGTCCCGGAGCACGGGGCAGCCCCTGCGGTACGACAGACTGACCTGGTCGAACGTCAGCGCGCCGGGTCCCTCGGCAGTGCCCGTCAGGCTCCCGGCGGGCTCGGGGGCCTCGCGAAACAGTCCCAGCATCTTCTCGAGCATGGCCAGACCCTGGGAGAAGCCCTGCACGGCATAGCCGAGGGTCTCGACGGGCCGCACCAGCTGGAGCATGTAGGTGTTGACGAGGACGAACTCGCCGAGGGTCATGCGGCCGCTGCGCACATCGACCGTCGCGTACCAGGTGGTGGCGGCGAGAAACGCCGCGAAGATGCTCGCCACGAGCAGGCCGTTGCCGGCAAAGCGGCGATAGAACGCGACCCATTCGCGCTCGCTGCGCGCCATGGCCTGTCCGACCCGCGCCTGCACCGCCGACTCCGCGGCGAAGTACTTCACGGTCTCGTAGTTCAGCAGACCATCGGTGAGGGCGGCTCCGGCCTGCACGCGGGCGGCGGACGCCACGCGCGCAGTCCGGGCAAGACTCGCGGCCGAATAGCCGAAGACCGCGGCATAGCACACCAGCGCGGCGCAGAAGAGGACGAGAAACAACAGGGGTGCCAGGCGCCACAGGACCACGATGACCGTCGCGAGCTCCGCGGTGACCGGCAGGACCGTAAACAGCAGGTGGTGCAGGATCAGCTGCAAGCCCTCCAGGCCGTTGGTGAGCGTCTCGCTGACGGCGCCGGTCTGGCGGTCCAGATGGAAGCGCAGCGGCAGGTGCAGCAGATGCGCGAACAGCCGCTCGCTGAGGGTGCGAAACATGCGCCGCTCGATGCGCCCGTACACCATCCCGCGCACCTCGCCGGCCGAGCGGGCGAGCCACTGGCTGAGCGCGTACAGGGCCACCAGCAGGATCGGCGCGGTGCGCGTCGCTGCCGTGAAACTGTCGATGATCAGCTTCAGAGCGAGGGGACCGAGCCCCGTCAGCACGGCGGCGCAGAGCACCAGTCCGAGGACGAGGGCGAGCCGGCGCCGGACGAAGGGTGTGGCCTCCCGGTAGAGGATCCGCAGCACCGGCGCAACCCCCGTACCGCTCCCGGACATCTACGCGGCCCCGCAGGCCGCGCGCGTCGGCGGCGCGCGCGGTGTGGCCCCGGGCGGCCGTGCGGCCAGATCCGGGAACAATTCCGGGGTGGCGAGCGCAAAGTACTGGGGATGCGTGCGCCGATGCCGGTCGATCAGATGGCGCAGGTCCGAACTCGTGACGCCGAACCATCCGCCCACCGTCCCGATCCGCGCCGCCCCGGTCCGCATCGCATACCAGGCCACGAGCGCCCGGGCGAGGGCGCCCCGATGGGTCGAGGCGCAGGCGACGCCGGGCTGGGTATGCAGCACCGTGCAGGTCACCTCCCGCAGCAGGTCCTCGGGGGAAGGTGTCCTTGCCGGCGGGCGGCACCGCTCGCGCACGCTCTGCCGGAAGCTCCGTTCCCCGATGACCGGCCGCGCCAGCAGGTCCGCGATGGCGGGGCTGTCGCGCTGCGCCATGAACTCGAAATAGGCGCCCGGACCGACATAACCCAGAGGCTCGAGCGCCGCGCGCAGGGCGCTCACGACGAAGCGCGCCGGCCGCGGTTTTCGGCCGCAGTAGATCAGGCTGGAGCTGAACGGATGATGGGCGGCGCGGCGCCGCGCGCCAGGAAATTCCCGGCGCTGCACGTGGCGCACCGCGTAGGGGAGCTTCGCCGGCTGCAGCAGCTGCGCCTTGTATCGGCGTGGAAAGAGCCGCTCGCCTCCGGGCGTGCGAGCTTCCCCCCGCAGGTGCCGCGCGTATCGCAAGAGCAGGTCGTGCATCAGCCACGACAGAGGCGCGCCGCCGCTCTGCAGGATGATCAGCCCGGCGTTCGGTTCCGTGACATACGCGTGGATCAGGGCATCGTATTGCTCGCACGCGTCCCACAGCAAACCCTCGAAGACCTCGACATGCGGCGCGTGGGCGCGCGGGTTGTCCGGGAATCGCCTGAACAGGTCCGGATCGTAGAACACGTGACCGCCGGGCGGGCCGCAGACGCTCACCAGGTGCAGAGCTCCGGGGAATTCACAGCGCCTCGGGCGTGCCATGGTGTGCTTGCCACTGCGCGCGCATCACGCCGCGCCGGGCGCGGGCTCGGGGCAGTCGCGGCCGATCAGGACCGCGACCACGGCTTGGGTGATGGCCTGCTCGAGGCGCGCGTCGACCCGTGCGTTGGGAATTCTGAGCACGATGTCCCGGCGCTGGCGCTCCAAGCGCAACAGCGCCTCTCCGGCGGGACCCTTGATTACGCGGCGCGTGCTGTGCCGGCTGGCGCGGCGGGCCGCGCCCCGCTCGGCGAGCAGCAGCTCGTAGACCGAGACCGCCGGCGGGCGGGGCATGCGCCTGTGGATCGTCCGGGCCCGCTCGAGAAGCATGGGGCGGCGATCGTCATTGCAGGCCTTGTGCAGCTCGACGGCCCACGACTCCAGGATCTCGTGGGGCGTGGCGAATGCGCCGATGATGGCCGCGGGGAGCTCGGCGAATTTCAGCAGTCGGGTCACCTGCGTGGGCGTAATGCCGAGCTCGCGCGCCATCTGGTCCTGCGAGCCGAACAGATTGCGGCGCAGCAGCTTCGCGAGCCACAGTCCCCGCTCGTATGCGCTGGCCTGCCTGCGCAGGTCGTTTTCGGCTTCGACGGCCACGGCCGCCTGCTGGTCGGTGAGCGAGCGGATCTCGACGCGAAGCGGCACGTTCAGCTGCCGCGCGATGAACAGCCGGCGCGTGCCGCAGATCACCTCGATGTCGAAGTCCGGATCGCCGGCCAGCGTGCGGCCGATGACCGGAACCAGCTGTCCGTTGCGGGCCACGCTGTCGATTTCGGCCCGGCACGACGCCTCGGTCAGGTCATCTTCGAGGCGCGCGTTGAGTGCCCAGCTGCGACACCGGAACGGATCGGCGCTTACGAGCAATCCGGCATCGCGCACGGGACACCCGCTCACGGGGCTTCGCCGGCCTCGCGGGGCTCGCGGGCGTAGAACTCGCGCAGCTCGCGCACGGTGCCCGCGGGTAAGGCATCGACGGCGGGCAGACTATGCGATGCGGTCTCGAACAGCACCGCCGGATCCTGTCCTTCGTATCCGCCCAGGTTGGGTCGGTGGATGCGATAGCCGAGCAAGTCGCGCAGGGCCGGCGGGAACTGGCGGGCCACCGCCGGCGGATAGGACAGAAAGGCATTCTCGTACTGTTTCAGCCAGCCGAGGCAGTAGCTCAGGATCAATCCGGTCCGCGGCCGGTCACTGCGGTTGGCGCCCGCGCAGTGGGTCAGCGAGCCGAGGTACACCAGCGCCGACCCGCGCGGCATGGCGGCGACCGTGGCCTGCGCCAGATCGAGCTCGCGCGAGAGGCGCGTGAACTGGCTGCGGGGCCACAGCAGGGTGGCGCCGTTGCGGGCGGTGAAATCCGACAGTGCCCACATGACATTGACCAGGTACTCGATGCCGCCCTTCGGACACGGCCACATCTCCTCGTCCCGATGCGGCACCTGCCGCCGCTCGCCGGGGTGCAGGCGCACCGCCTGGGTCAGGTTGAGCTGATACCAGTCGCAGTGCGGCCCGAGCACCGCGTCAAGGAGACTCAGGATCACCGGGTGCAGGGCCAGGGCGTGCGAGGCCGGCGATTTCAGCGGCACCGACCCGAATCGGGTGGTGTTCCAGCCGTAGAAATCGCCCTGACAGCGCGGCGTCGCGCTGAACCACGGATCGAGCTCGGCGTTCAGCCGGTCCACGGTGGCATCGGGCAGCAGCCGCTCGAAGATGACATAGCCGCTGGCGCGCAGCAGGTCGAGCGCCGTCGGCAGTCCGGGTGCGCCGGCGGCCGCGCCGGGCTCGCTCGCTGGAATCGACGGGAAGGATTCGGTCATGGTCGCGCTCACGGGGTGGCGATCGAGCCGGCGGCAGATGTTGCCGCCGGCAGGCACACGCGTGCGTGCAGGCGCGTGGCGGGGATCGATATGCCGTGGCGCTGGCGCACGGCGCGCAATCCCGCCGCCGTGACCGTCGCGGCCGCGGCAGCAACTTCCTGCTCGCCGGCGCCGAGGCGGGGACCCAGGGGTCGCACCTCCCAGCCGCAGTGCAGCACGAGGCGCAGCAGAGCGCGGTTGACCGCGAAGACCACCTGGTCGATGCCGTAGAGCAGGGCGGTCTCGAGCACTCCGCACACCATTTCCCACACGAGCGCGTGCGCGCGGCGCTCGGCGCGCAGGCCCGGCGCCACGCACATCCGCGAGGCCTCCCAGACTGTCGGTCCGCGCGGGATGGCGGCCAGGCATGCGAGCGGGAACAGCTCGCTCATCAGGTGCGGCCGCTGCGTCGGCAGCAGCCGCACGGAGGCGAGAATGGGACCGCACGGGGCGTCCTTGGCGAGCAGGTAGAGCGTATCGTCGCGATCGTAGCGATCGATCTCCTGATCCCCGCTCACGGGAACGTTCCAGCCGGCACGGTCGACGAAGACGATCTTGCGCTGCCGATGCATCGCGGCGAGATCGGCGGCGAACTGTGAGCGGTTCTCGGCGTTGACGAGGAAAATCATCGCGCGCTCCGGGCTTGCGTACCGTGCGGCAACCCTGCGCGCTGCGCGCACGCGCGCCAATCCTCTGATCAGGGGAGGGTGGCGCTGACCGGCGGCGTGCCCGCGGGCACGTCCGTTGCATCCTCTGGCGAGGCGCCCTCGCCGTACCCGCAACGCGGGTCGCGGCCCCTACTTCGGCGCCCCATCGGCGCAGGAGATCTGCCCGGTCCTCAGCGCCTGAACCACCGCCTGGATCCGCGTGATCACGTCGAAGCGGCGCTTGGCGCGCTCGATGTGATAGTGGACCGTGAATGGGCTCAATCCCAACAGGCGGGCGATCTCCCAGTCGGTCTTGCCGCACGCCACGAGCTGCAGGCACTGTCGTTCCCGTGGCGTCAGTTCGGCGCCCATGGCGCCGCTGGGTTGCATGCGGGCGCGGCGGGTGAAGGCATACAGGTACAGAGCCAGCAGCTGCACGGTGGTGTAGCTGCGTGGATCGATCGCGCCGCCCTCGGGAACCACCGAGCACGAGGCGCGGGGCGAGCCGGGAGGGCCGCAGGCCTCGAGCGGTACCGTGTAGCCGTGCGCGATGCCGTAACCGGCCGCCTCCTCCAGCACGCCTCGCTGCCGCTCCGTGATCGGGCGCGTCGCGAAGGCCGCGTCCCAGAAGAACGGCGCAGGGGTGCGCTCGGCGAGCTGCAGCACCGGGTCGAGCCGAAAGAGTCCGGCTGCGCGGAAGCGCCGCGCCCATGCGGCCGGGTAGTTGTGCAGCAGGACAGTCGCGGTGGGCGGATCGCGCGGGTCGATGCGCGAGCAGCAGGCGAAGTAGCGGAAACCGAGACGCTCGATCGCCGCGTGGAACGCCGCGCCGATGTCCGCGCGCGAGCACTGCTCGCTCTGGCAGCGCTCGAGGAACGACTGGAGCAGATCGAGATGATCCATGACATGCCATAGCGTCGGAGCAAGGTCAGGTCGCCGGCGCATGTTTCCCCAAAGGAAGGCGACGCTCACCGTAGAGTGGCGCAATCGGCCGGCAGATTCACGCGGCGCGCGCCCCGTCTTTTGACGCCTTGACAGGCCCTCGCCGCAGGAGTATTTCCTCGCCGTGGTTGGGCCGGTGTTGCATGGGCAAGCAAAGCTCCATGCCTTGGACAGCCGGTGAGTTGACAATAACTCGGATGCGGAGGGCTCCAACCCGGCATGACGGGTGTCGTTGGGGTGGGGCAACCTCCGCCGCGGTCAGATCGAGAGCCTACCGGGCGCTGCGGGCGCCGGAGCGCGCCAGAGGGGGATCATGGGAGGCCGGGCACGGTGCGTGCCCGGGATGTGGGACTGCGCATGATGCAGACGAGGGTGTACATCGTCGCTGCGGACCCGGGGATACGCGGGGGGCTGCAGCGGACGCTCAAAGCGGCCGGATACCTGGCGCGCAGCTTCGCCTCCGGGATCGCCTTCCTTCAGGCCTGTGCGCGCCTGCCCGCCGGCTGCGTGATCCTGGATCTGGCGCTGCCCGCGCCGGGGGGGTTCGAGGCTCTGCGCGAGTTTGCGGCAGCCGGGTACCCGTGGCCCGTGCTCGCACTCGCCACGCAGGCCGAGCGGGGGGAAGCGGTGGGCGCGCTGCGCGCCGGCTCGGTGTTGTTGTTGGACAAGCCGATCCCGGAGGCGCAGCTGCTGGCCGCGGTGCTCAATGCGCAGGCTCTGCTGCGCGGCGCGGACGCTCAGGAACGGGAGCGCGCGTTGGCGCAGGCCGTGGCGCTGCTGACGCCGCGCGAGCACGAGGTGCTCGATGCACTGTTGGCCTCCGAGCGCATCAAGCAGACCGCCGCGCGGCTCGGGATCGCCGAGAGCACGGTCAAATCCTGTCGCAAGACGATCAAAAGGAAGCTCGGCGCGCACAGCACCGCGCAGCTGATTCAACTGGTCATGCGTGCCGGGATCGTGCGCACGGCACGGTCGTAGCGGCGCCTCTGGTCCGCCCGGGATTCAGCGCGCGCGCCAGGCACGCGCCATGCGCCGCATGCGATCCGAGGCGTCGGCGGTCTCTTCGCGGATCTCGGTGCCGGTGAGCGCGAGGAATGCCTCCTCCAGCGTGCCGGTGCCGGTGCGCGTCTTCAACTCAGCCGCGCTGCCGAGGGCGACGATGCGCCCGTGATCGATGATCGCGATGCGCCCGGCCACCCGCTCGGCCTCGTCCATGTAGTGGGTGGTGAGGAACACCGTGACGCCTTCGTCCTTGTTGAGCTGGCGCACGTGCGTCCACAGCTGGTTGCGGCTTTGCGGGTCGAGGCCCAGGGTCGGCTCGTCGAGGAACAGGATCCGCGGCGTGTGCAGCAGGCCGCGGGCGATCTCCAGGCGGCGCATCATTCCACCGGAGTACTGCTTGACGAGCTCGTCGCGCCGCTCCCACAGACCAAACAGATCGAGCAGGGCGCGGATGCGCTCGCGGCGCACCTTGCGTGGCACGTGGTAGAGCGCGCCGTGCAGCTCGAGGTTCTCCCACGCCGAGAGGTTCTGATCCAGACTCGGATCCTGAAACACGATGCCGAAGCGTTTGCGGACCTCGTTGGGCTCGCGCGTTGGATCCAGCCCGTCGATGCGCACGGTTCCGGCGGTCGGCGGCAGCAGGGTGGTGAGGATCTTGATGGTGGTCGTCTTGCCGGCGCCGTTCGGCCCGAGGAAGGCGAAGATCTCCCCGGCCTCGACGGTGAAGGAAATGTCGTGCACGGCGATGAATTCGCCGAACTTGCGGGTCAGATTCTGCACGACGATCATGGGCGGGTCTCCGATCGGTCCGGGCAGCATGCCGCCGGGCGCAGGCAGAATAGCATGGGGCGCCGGACGGCCGGAACGAGGCGGGCGGATCGCCCAACAAGGACGTGTGCCGCCGCCTGGCGGGGCGCGGTGCCGGTCTACAGCCAGCCCTTCTGGCGCGCAATGCGCGCCGCCTCGATGCGGTTGGCGGCGCCGAGCTTGCTGATGGCCTCGGAGAGGTAGTTGCGCACCGTGCCTTCCGAGAGATGCACCTCCGCGGCGATCTCGGCGCTCGAGCGCCCCTCGCCCGCGCGCCAGAGAATCTGCCGCTCGCGCTCGGTGAGCGGATCCGGATCGCTCGCCCAGGCCTCGGCGGCCAGCTCCGGGTCGATCACCCGCTCGCCGCGATGTACGCGGCGTACCGCCTCGGCGAGCTCGGCGGCCGGCCGGTCCTTCAGGAGGTAGCCTCTCGCACCGGCCTCGAGCGCCCGGCGCAGATAACCGGGGCGG
The DNA here is from genome assembly GCA_021843755.1 of Pseudomonadota bacterium. Taxonomy (GTDB): domain Bacteria; phylum Pseudomonadota; class Gammaproteobacteria; order Steroidobacterales; family Steroidobacteraceae; genus 13-2-20CM-66-19. Next base: position 173,800 of record JAKBWB010000005.1, on the reverse strand, counting down.
GCGAAGGTGGTGAGGATGACGACCTGCGTGGCGGGAAAGCGCGCGCGCGCCTCCGCGGCCAGTGTCAGGCCGGTCATCTCCGGCATCTCGATGTCAGTGACGAGCACGTCGGGCCGCTCGGCGGCCAGCGCGCGCAGCGCCGCGCGCCCGTTGACGGCGCGTGCGCACACGGCCAGGTCCGGCTCCCCGGCCAGGAGCGCGGCCAGGGCGCCGAGTATCATGGCCTGATCCTCGGCGATCAGTACGCGGATCGCGCTCATGCCGGTTGAGCCTGCGCGGCGGCGGCCGGCGCCGGAATCTCCGCCGTCAGCCGCGTCCCGCCGCGCGAGTCGATGGCGAGGCGGCCCCCGAGGGTGGCCAACCGCTCGCGCATGCCGCGCAGCCCGTTGCCCTCGTGCTCGATGCCGCCGCGTCCGTCGTCCTCGATGCGCAAGGCCGTGCCCCGCGGATCCACCGAGAGGATCAGGCGGCAGCGCGTGGCGCGGGCGTGCCGCACGATGTTGGTGACCGATTCGCGCAGCACCAGCGCCAGCACCGACTCGGCGACCGGCTCGACGCGCGGCAGCGGCTCGGCGCACTCCAGGCTCACCCCGGCGAGCGCGAGGGTCGCGCGGGCCCGCGCGAGCTCGGCGGCGAGCCCCTCGGAGCGGTAGCCGCGGATGGTCTCGCGCACCTCGCCGAGCGCCGTGCGCGCGGATTGCTCGACCTCGGAAATCTCTCGCTGCGCCTGTTGCGGGTTGGTGTGCAGCAATCGCCCGGCGAGTTCGGATTTCAACACGATGAGCGACAACGTGTGGCCGAGCACATCGTGCAGGTCGCGCGCGATGCGCTCGCGCTCGGCCACCTGGGCCAGGTGCTCGATCTGTTCCTGCGCCAGGCCGAGGCGGGTCCGGCTGCGCGCATGCAGTGTCCAGATGAGGTTGCCGATGCCGGCCGGGAACGAGAAGAAGGCGAAGATGCCCCAGATCCAAGCGCTGAAGTGCAGCGCCAATCCCTCGACGGCGCTCGCCGCGGCCGCCGCGACGATCAGCGCCATGACGACGGGGATGGACTCGGCGACCAGGGGAGCGAATGCCGCACAATAGATGAATACGACGCCGGAACCGGGGTTGAACGGGTAGTAGGCGAGGCCGAGCAGGGCGAGCGATGCCAGGAGCAGGCGCTTCGTGCGCAGCCGGCGGGTGAATACCAGACCGACATACAGCGCCAGGAAGCACAGATACAGCAGCGCGGCGGTGAGCCAGACGGCGAAGCTCGAGGGCTGCTGCGCGGGCACGGCAAAGAAATAGATCGAATAACACAGCCAGATGAAATCAACCGCCCGTACGCGTTCCGGGGGGCGCGGCGGCATGCCACAGGGCTCGCGGGTCGACACGGATCGGCTCATGGCGTTCGGACTTCTCTGCGGGCGAACGTAATCCAGGCGGCTCCAAACATCAACACGCTGAAGGCGGCGAGCACCAGCCAGTGCAGGGGCGCGCCGGCGCGCGGCGCGAATCCGAACACCGCCAGGGCCAGCTGCGCCAGATGATACGTCGGCAGGGCCGGGGCGAGCACCTGCACCCAGTGCGGCAGCATGCGCAGCGGCATGAAGAATCCCGAGGCGAACGACACCGGCAGGTAGATCAGGTTGATCAGGCCGGCCCCGGCGCTCGCCGGCATGAGCAGCCCGATCAGCAGGCCGAGGGCCGTGAACGGGATCGAGCCGAGCAGCACGATGAGGGCCAAGCGCGCCGCCTGTCCCGGGCTCACCGTCACGCCGCCGACGGTGGTGCCGAGCCAGATGAGCGCGGCCATGACGATGAGCGCGAAGGCGGCGCTGCTGAGCATCTTGGCCAGGAGGTACGCCAGGCGTGGCATGGGGCTCAGCGGGTAAGCCATGCGCGGGCCCGTACCGTAAAGAGCGCATAAGGAAAGATCCACATGAGCGCGACGGACGAGTAATACCCGTAGAGCACCCCGTAGACGATGTGGAACGATCGTTCGGTACGCAGGTAATACAACACCTGAAAGACCGATATCGCTCCGACCACTTCCAGCATGGGGCGCACCACGGACGGATGCAACGCGATGACGACCGGCACGACGATCAGGCCCAAACAGGAAATCGGCAGCGCCGCGTCAGTCGTGCACCGGTCCAATAGCGCCAGGATGCGCGTCCGCCACGGTCTGCGCCACACGATGCGCGCGAAGCGGATCTCTTCGCGCACATAGGACCGGTCCCAGCGCAGCAGCATCTTGCAGAGTTTCCAGTACCTGTTCGGTACGATGGTATGCACGACGGCCGTACGCTGATAGAGTGCGTCATAGTTGGCCTCGAGCAGATAGTTCGTCATGGCGCGATCTTCTCCGAACGTGCAGCGCGAGCCCAGGAACACCTGAGTCCTCCATCGCTCGAGCACGCGATTGACGGCCGCGGCCCGATAGGCGCTCAGCGCTCCGGGACAGCAATAAACATTGCGGTAGACCGACTCCCCGGCACGCAACATGTCGAACTGGATAATGAAACGGACATGCAGCATGCGCGGAATGACGCCGTCCGCCCGGTTGTAGACGAGAACCTTGCCCGCCACCGCGCCGATGCGCGCATCCCGGAACGGACCTGCCAGCGCGAGGAGAGCGTCGCGCTCGATCACGCTGTCCGAATCGATGGTCACCAGAATCTCGCCCCGGGCACGGGTAAAACCCCAGGCCAGCGCCTCGCGTTTGCCGAGGTTGCGCTCGTGGCGTAACGCGGTGACCCGTCCCGGATAGCGATGCACGGCGGCGCAAATATGCTCCCAGGTGTCATCCTTGCTCCCATCGTCGACGACCAGGATCTCGAGCCGATCGGCTGGATAGTTCGCGCCGATCACGGACTCGATCGATTTCAGCACCATGATCCCTTCGTTATAAGCCGGAATGATCACCGACAGGGTCGGTGCCGTTTCGCGGGTTGCCGGCGGTACGGGCCGATAGATCATCCACAGGATCGTTCGCACGATAATCAGGGCAAAGCCGAGGATCGTCCAGAGGATGCCGGCGTAGACGAGCAGCCGGATGTCGCCGCGCTCGCTCGCCACCGCGAGCACCCGGGGAACGACGGAGTGAAATTCAACGTAGGCAATGAGCAGGATGCCGATCGCGATGGACGCATAGACCGCGAGGTTCCACAGCGTTTCGCCTTGCTGCAGAGGTTGCGCGCGCGGCGCGCCGCACTCGTCCGGACCCGGCGCGAGCGCGACGGGAATCGCTCGTCGAGTTTTGCTCCCGTTCATCTCGGTCGTCCCCATCGCTCTATCACGCACCGGCGGCTGCGCGACCGCTGCACGATTCCAGGTCAACCCTATCCGGCGAGCGCGCCGGAGGCGAGGTCAAGCCTCACCGGATCCGCTGAATAGCCTATAGGGACTTCGCGCAAAAAACGTACGCATGTGTGCGTATCCGGGATGGGGGCGCGATTCCGGTATCGCGTTGCACCTGCCCCGGGCGGAGCCTCATCCGCCATCCCACGGGGCGGTCACGGACTCGGAGCGGCGGTCAACCCGCGGCATTCGCCGGGCACCGAAGGTGCAGGGAATTTGCGCGCCGCGGGTGCGCGAGCCGCCGTGGCCCAATGCCACTGCCACGAAGGCTCTCGCACCCCCTGGAGCCACGAGCTGCGGTGAAGGCGGCGCAACAGGGCAAGTGCTTCGGGGCTCGGCCAGGCAGTGGCATCGCGAGCGGGATTCCAAGGGTGATGTTTACGCCGTTCGGCCATCAGCCGCTTGCGCGTGTTGCGCCAGGCGTTTGGCCAGCGCGCGTCTTGTCTTGTAGGTGTGTTCATTGGCCCGTGTCATTCCGATCTTGTTCACTCATTGTAATGACGTCATTTGCGCAACTCGGCTGTCGACCGGTCTTGGCCCGCGCTGATCACCGTACAACCCTGGCACCCTCGCACGCGGACCGGGGCGTGCCCGGCGGTATCGTGGTCCGGAATGTCGCGGCGCATTCATCCTGTATCCGCGCCGAGGTACCCCTGCGGTGCGAAAAGTCGATCGCGTCGCCTCGTCCTGTCCCTGCGCGCGGGAGATTGCGCTTGATGCCGAGGGGGCGTCTGTTCGTTGACGCACCGAGAATATCCTCGGCGCAATCCACGCGGCACTCGCGCCCGCGGAGCCGCTGCGCAGCGCGGCAGGTTGTCAGCCTGCGCGGCGTTCTACGCATCACTGCACGCGTCCGGCGCGGCAGTGCCTGGGAGGCTGGTTCGCCTGCGGGTCGCGGGATGCGCGGCGTATCGATGAGGGTAGCGGCGCGCCGGGAAGTCGTGCGGCGGATCAGGGCACCTCTGCGGTGGAGTCCCGGTCAGATCACACGGCCGCGGCGGGCGGCGACGGCTCGCCGATCCGAGACCGCGCGATGCGGCCGAGTGCGCGCGGCGCTGCCACGGCTTGCGCCGCGGGATTACAATTGCCGCATGCGAATCTCTGCAACCCCCTATCGGACGATCTGGCCGCTCGCCTGCGGGGCGGTGCGGGTGATCGATCAATCCCGTCTGCCGTTCGAGTTCGAGACCCTCGATCTGACGACGCTCGAGGACGCAGCGAACGCCATCCGGACCATGGTCGTGCGCGGCGCACCGTTGATCGGCGCCACGGCGGCCTACGGGCTGGCGCTGGCGCTGCGTCAAGACCCCTCGGAGGCGAGGATCGCCGAGGCGGTGCAGGTGCTGCGCGCGACGCGACCGACGGCCGTGAATCTTGCTTGGGCGCTCGAGCGGGTGCGCGCGGCCATTGCGCATCTGCCGCCGGGGGATCGGGCGGCCGCGGCGTTCGCCGAGGCGGGGCGCATTTGCGAGGAGGATGTCGCGCAGTGTCACGCGATCGGCCTGCACGGCGCCGAGATCATCCGCGCGCTGGCGCAGCAGGCGCGCCGGCGCATCAACGTCCTCACGCACTGCAACGCCGGTTGGCTGGCATGCGTCGATTGGGGCACGGCGCTCTCGCCGGTCTATGTGGCGCACGATGCCGGAATCGACGTGCACGTGTGGGTCGATGAAACCCGGCCGCGCAATCAGGGCGCCGCGTTGACCGCCTTCGAGCTGGGGGCCCACGGGGTGGCGCACACCGTGATCGTGGACAACCTCGGGGGGCATCTGATGCAGCACGGAGAGGTGGACCTGGTGATCGTCGGCAGCGATCGGACCACGGCCGCCGGTGACGTGTGCAACAAGGTGGGCACGTACCTGAAGGCGCTCGCGGCGCGGGACAACGGCGTGCCGTTCTACGCGGCCCTGCCGGTCAGCACCCTGGACTGGAGCCTCGAGGACGGCCGCGCCATCGAGATCGAGGCGCGCGATCCGCAGGAGGTCACTCACATCAGCGGGCGCACCGCCGCGGGCGTCCTCGAGCGCGTGCGCCTCGTACCCGAGGGGAGCGCTGCGCTCAATCTCGCCTTCGATGTCACGCCGGCACGCCTCGTGACCGGTCTGATCACCGAGCGCGGCGTGTGCGCCGCAAGCCGTGCCGGCCTCGCCGCGCTGTATCCGGAACGCGCCGCATGAGCGAGGCGGACGCGGATGAGGTCCTGCGCCGTGCGCTGATCGGCGGATGCCGGGAGCTGTCGCGTCTGGGGCTTTCGCACGGCACGTCGGGAAACGTCGGCGTGCGGCGCGACTCGCGCTCGTTCTTCATCAGTCCCACCGGGCGGCTGTACGAGTCGCTCGAGCCGCACGATGTTCCGCTGATGAGCCTCGATGGACTGTGGCACGGCCGGTGCCGGCCCTCGAGCGAATGGCGTTTCCATCGCGACATCTTCGCCGCCAGGCCCGAGGTGGGCGCGATCGTGCACGCCCACCCCCGCTACGCCACGGCGCTCGCCTGCACGGGCCGCGGCATTCCGGCATTCCACTACATGGTCGCGGTGGCAGGCGGCGAGGATATCCGTTGCGCGCCCTACCACACGTTCGGCTCGCAGGCCCTGTCCGATGCGGTCCTCGCGGCGCTGCGCGATCGCAGGGCGTGTCTGCTGGCGCATCACGGGCTCATCGCCCTCGGGGCCGACCTCGATGCCGCCTTGCGCCTCGCCGGGGAGGTGGAGAATCTCGCGGCGCAGTACTGCGCGGCGCTGGCCATCGGCGCGGTGGAGGTGTTGGATGCTTCCGAAATGACACGCGTGATCGAGAAGTTCCGCACCTACGGCCGGCAGGACGCGGTCGATCCCGACCTGCGCCACGGCGGGGAGCGGCTGCCGCCGTGAGCGGCTAGCGGCGCAGGCGCCGCCGCTCGAGCACGAAGCGGGCGAGGATGTTGATGACCAGCACGAACCCGGTGACGAGCAGCGCCGCGGCGTAGGCGAGCGCGTTGGCCGAGGCGAACGGCTCGTTGATGAAGGTCCAGATCGCGTACGTGAGGTAGGCGATCGGCGAGTGGGTCAGATGTCCGTCCCACATGAAGTTGGACCAGCCCGCGGTATACAGCAGCGGGGCGGTCTCGCCCACCGAGACCGCAAGGGCGAGCAGGACGCCGGTGAGAATGGAGGGCAGGGCCGCCGGCAGGCACACCCCGAAGATGACCCGCCGCTCGTTGGCTCCGAGGGAGTAGGCCGCGTCGCGCAGATCGTTGGAGACCTGACGCAGCGCCAGCTCGGTGGTGCGACAGATATAGGGCAGGCTGATGATGGCGAGGGAGATCGCGCCGGCGGCGAGCGAGAAGTTCCAGCCGAGCCATTGCACCAGCGCGACGTAGCCGAAGTAGCCGATGACGATCGAGGGAACCCCGACCAGCACATCGGCGAGGAAGCGGATGGTGATGGCCCAGGAGCTGAAGCGGTACTCGGCCGAGTAGATTCCGGCGGCCACGCCGAACGGCACCGCCAGCAACAGCGCGGCGCCGGAGAGCACCAGCGTGCCCTCGATGGCGTTGAGCAGTCCGCCCCCGCTGCCCTGCGTGATGGTCGTGAGCACCTTGAAGTTCAGCGCCCCGACGCCGCGCACGAACACGACCGACAGGATCCACACCATCAGCACCGACAGCGCCACCAGGCACAGACCGCTCAGCGCCCAGCCGCTGATGCTCACGATGCGGCGCGAGAGGCGGATCTGGCGTGGGGCCGCCGCGATGGCGCTCATGCCACTACACCATCACCGAGCGCTGGTTGCTGTTCCACATCAGCAGCAGCAGCCGGGCGAGCGCGTTGACGATGATGGAGATGATCGCCAGGACGAAGGCGATCTCCGCCAGCGAGCGCACCGCGAGTCCGGTCGGATCCTGCAGCGCGCTGTCGAGTTGCGAGACGATGAACGCGGCCATCGTCGAGATCGGATCATAGATGCGGTGCGGCAGGATGTTCAGCGCGTTGCCGCTGACCATCAGCACCGCCATGGTCTCCCCGAGCGCCCGGCCGAGCGCAAGGAACGTGGCCCCGATCAGCGTCTTGCGCGTACCGGGCAACATCACCTTCCACAGCGCCTCGAAGCGCGTCGCGCCGAGCCCGAGCGCCGCCTCGCGCAGCGAGCTCGGCTGGCTGACCAGGGCATCGCGCAGCGTGGCGGCGATGATCGGCACTATCATCAGCGAGAGCACGACACCGGCGGTGAGCAGGCCATAGCCGCTGCCGCTCGGCTCGCCGAAGATCGGAATGACTCGGCCGAGAGTGTGGGCGAGCGCCGGGTACAAGTGCTGCCCCAGGAACGGGATCACCACCACGTAGCCCCACAGCCCGAACACCACGCTCGGGATGGCCATCAGCAGCTCGACGAAGAACGATATCCAGGTGCGCAGCGCATCGGGGATCACTTCGGCGAGGAAGATCGCCGCGCCCACCCCGAGCGGCAGGGCGATCAGCAGCGCGATCGCGGTCGACAGCAGCGTGCCGACGATCAGGAAGAGTATGCCGTAGGTCGCGCCGCGCGGGATCTGCGTGCCGTGCACCACGACCGGGTTGGCATAGAGATTGCCGAGCCTCCAGGTGTCGCGCGTGACGAAGCCGAAGCCATTGAAATGCATGGCGGGCCACGAATAGATGGCCAGGAACGCCACGATGGCGATGAGCGCCAGGGGCAGGATGCCCGCCACGATGGCGAGCCAGGCTCTGAACTTCATGGCGGGCAAGGATGGCCGCTCGGCTGCCTCGATGCAACGGATTCGTGGCAGAACGAAGCCGGCATCGCACCTCATCCGTGTGGTGGACGCCGGCTTCGAGGGAGACGTTGCGTCAGTGGATCTTGGCGATCTGCGCCTCGCTGAGACGCACGATCGCCGGCGGCAGCGACACGAAGCCCACTTGCTGCATGAACCGCGGCGCGTTCCCGCCATCGGGGCTCAGGGCCCACTCGAAGAACTGCTTCAAGGCCTGTGCGGTGGCCGGGTTCGGCTGCCGGGCATTCACGATGGCGTACTCGTAATTGATGATCGGGTACGAATCAGCCCCCGGGGCGAAGATCAGGCTGGTGCGCTCATCGGCCGGCGTGTGGGACGCGGTGGCATTGACGGCGGCCTGGATCGTCTGGGGGGTCGGCAGGACGAAGTGGCCGCTGCGGTTCTCGAGCAGCGCCTCGCCGAGCCCGGCCGCTTGCGTGTATTTCTTGTAGCTGATGCCGATGTAGGCGATGGAATACGGCGTGCCCTTGCAGGCATCGACCATGCCCGGGTTGCCTTCCGCGCCGACACCGCCTTCGACCGGCGGCCAGCTGATCGTGGTGCCGTAGCCCACCGAGTTGTTCCAGGAGGGCGTGCTGAAGGACAGGTACTGGGAGAAGATGAAGGTGTCGCCGCTGCCGTCCGTGCGGTGGATCAGCACGATCTGCTTGTGCGGCAGGCGCACCCCGGGGTTGAGCCGCTGGATCGCCGGAGCGTTCCAGTAGCGGATCGTTCCGGTGTACATGGCCGCGAGCACCGGGCCGCTGAGGCGCAGGTGAACGCCGTTCAAGCCCGGGATGTTGTAATTGACCATCTGCGAGGAGATCGCGAGCGGAATGTTCAGAATGCCCGGATGCCGGCGCACCATGAAATCGCTCATGTAGGCATCCGAGGCGCCGATCTGCGCAATCCCCGAGGCCGCCTCGGAGATGCCCGTGCCGCTGCCGGTGGATTCGGTGGTGATCTGCACGCCCGGATGAGTCTTGCCGTAGACCGGAACCCACAGGTTGAACAGCGGATACAGCAGCGAGGAGCCGGTCTCGAGCAACCGCTCCTCGGCCATTGCGGCGTGGCCGGCCGTCATTGCGCCCAGGGCGAGGAGGCTCGCCAGCACCAGGGAAGCGCTCCAGCGGCGAGCGGTATTTTTCGTGCTCAAAGGGTGATCTCCGATTGCATGTGGGAGGGTGCCATCGACGCGTACTCTACGTCGGCAATGTGACACTGATATGACAGGCCGCGCCAGATTAAAAAATCATTACAAAACAAATAGATAAGAAACTTTTCGGAACGACTTTCACGTTACGGCCCCCACCGGCCCGGCGGTGCAGCCGCGCTGCGCGGCGGGACCGGCGCGCGCCGCGGCAGACACCTCGGCGCGAATCGGTTAAGGTGCCGCCCCTTGGGGGCTCCGCGCGAGGGCGGCGCGGAATCTCGCCATCGAAAGAAATTCAAAGTGAATACACCCGCACCGCAGCGCGCCGGGTCGCACGGCGAGTTCACCTTCCGCGGCATGGTCATCGGGGTGCTGATCACCCTGGCATTCACCGCAGCCAACGTCTACTTCGGTCTGAAGGCCGGCATCACCTTCTCGACATCGATCCCGGCGGCGGTGATCTCGATGGGCATCCTGCGTGCGTTCAAGGACGCGACCATACAGGAGAACAACATCGTACAGACCGTGGCGTCCGCGGCCGGCACGCTCTCGAGCATCATCTTCGTGCTGCCCGGCCTGGTGATCGTCGGCTGGTGGACCGGCTTTCCGTTCTGGATGTCCTTCACGGTGTGTGCCGCCGGCGGCATTCTGGGGGTGATGTACACCATCCCGCTGCGCCGGGCGCTGGTGACGGACTCGGACCTGCCCTACCCGGAAGGGGTGGCCTGCGCCGAGGTGCTCAAGGTCGGCTCCGGCCAGGCCCAGAATGCGGACGTCGAGGCGGTCGAGACGGGCGGGGCGGGGCTGAAGGCTGTCGTGGTCGGTGCGCTGGTCTCGGCGGCGTTCTACGTGGTGGTGCAGACCCAGATCTTCGCCAGCGACCTCGCCCGTTATTTTCACATCGGCCGGACACGAGCCGCGAGCGGCTTCGATTTCAGCTTGTCGTTCGCCCTGTTCGCCATCGGTCATCTGGTCGGACCGGCCGTGGGCGTGGCGATATTCGTCGGGGCGCTGATCGGGTGGGGCTGGGCCGTACCGCACTTCCTGCTCACCCACGCGGCGGGAGGCTCGCCCGCCGCTGCTGCGCAAGGCGCGTGGGATCATTACGTGCGCTTCGTCGGGGCGGGGGCGATCGGCATCGCCGCGGTGTGGACGCTCGCCATGCTGATCAAGCCGGTCATCAAGGGGCTTGCCGGAGCGATGGCCTCCTCGCGGGCGCGCCGGGGCGGCCAGGGACATCTGCTGCCGCGCACCGAACAGGACATACCGATCGGCACCGTCGGGCTGATTTCGCTCGCCTGTCTGGTCCCGGTGATCTGGCTGCTGTGGCACTTCAGCCACCTCAGCGGACTCGGGGCCGATGCCTGGGGGCTTGCGATCGGAGGGGTGATCTTCGTCGCCCTGATGGGCTTTCTGGTCTCGACCGTGTGCGGCTACATGGCCGGCCTGATCGGCTCATCCAACAGTCCGCTCTCGGGGATCGGCATCCTCGTCGTGGTGGTGTTTGCGCTGTTGCTGGTGGCGGGAATCAGGCTCGGCCTGCCGGCAACGGCCGGCCGGGCGCTGGTGGCCTTTGCGCTGTTCGTGACGTCGGTGGTATTCGCGGTGGCCTCCATCGCCAACAACAATCTGCAGGATCTGAAGACCGGGCAGCTGGTCGATGCGACGCCCGCCAAGCAGCAGTGGGCGCTGGTCGTCGGTGTCATCGCCGGGGCGCTGGTCATCCCGCCGGTGCTCGATCTGCTCAATCATGCCTACGGCTTTCTCGGCACGCCCGGCGTCAATCCCGCGCGGGCGCTGCCCGCCCCGCAGGCCGGGCTGATTTCGGCACTCGCCCAGGGCGTGATCCAGCACAACATCGACTGGAGCGCGATCACGGTCGGCTTCGGGATCGGTGCGCTCATGATCGCGCTCGATGCGGGTCTCGGGCGCGCATTCAAGACCGTGCGCCTGCCGCCGCTCGCCGTGGGCCTGGGGATCTATCTGCCGCCTTCCACGACGCTGATGATCACCGTGGGCGCGCTCGTGGGCTGGTGGTTCAACCGCAGCGCGGACGCCAAGCCGCGCGGGGCTGCGATCAAACAGCTCGGCGTGCTGCTGGCCTCGGGACTGATCGTCGGGGAGAGCCTGCTCGGGGTGATCTATGCCGGCGTGGTGGTATTCAGCGGCCGGCCCGAGCCGATCGCGCTGGTCGGGAAGGATTTCCATGCCGCCGCGATGTGGCTCGGCGGCGTGACGTTCGCGGCCGTGGTGCTCGTGCTGTATCGCTGGGTCGGGCGGCTGGTGCGCGCCTGAGGCGCGCGTCTCAGGAGGCCGCGACGCGGCCCCGCCCGCTGAGCTCCGCGCCGGTGTCCTTCGGCAGGCTCGCGTAGCCGATCAAACCGAACACCGCGAGCGCGGCCATCAAGGTGAGCGCGACGCGAAAGTCGAGCGCGCCGAGTGCGCTGCCATGACGCAGCAGGCGCGAGAAGTTCAGGATCAGCGCCGCGCTCGCCACGCCCGCGGCCGTGCTGATCTGCTGGGTGAGCGATGACAGGACGCTCGCCGGCGCGCGCTCCTCGGCGCTCACCTCGGCGAACGTGGTGAACGTGATCGCGGTGAACTGCATCGAGCGGCTGGCGCCGGCGAACAGCAGGATGATCACGGTCAGCGCCATCGGCAGCTGCGGCGAGATCCACGCGCAGGCCGCGATGCCGGCGGCGGTGATCGCGCCGTTGACGATCAGCACCGAGCGCAGTCCGAAGCGGCGGATGATGGGATTGGTCAGGGTCTTCATCAGCAGATTCGCCAGCATGTACACCAGCAGCAGCACCCCGGCCTGCAACGGTGTCAGGCCGTAGACCAACTCGAGCATGAGCGGCAGCAGAAACGGCGTGGCGCTGATCGCCGCGCGCGTCAGACCGCCCCCGGAGAGCGTTGCGACGCGGAACGCGGGTCTGCGCATCACATCGAGCCGGATCAGCGGCGCCGGCGCCGATGCGAGGTGGCGCAGCGCGGCGTAGCCGGCGGCGCCGGCCGCGGCGAGCAATCCGATCGCGAGCCACGCCTCGATGTGCTTGCCGCCGAGCATGTCGAGCCCGGCGCTGAGACAGCCGACGGCGAGCGCCAACAGCAGGAAGCCGCGGATATCGAACGCGGTGCGCTCGCTTTCCTTGTGGTTGGGAATGAGCGCAAGCACCAGCCCCATGGCGAGCACGCCGATCGGCACGTTGACATAGAAGATCCAGCGCCAGTTGAGCGCCTCGGTGATGAAACCGCCGAGCGCCGGCCCGATGACCGGCGCGAGCAGCGCCGGCCACACCAGCGCCGAGAGCGTGCCCATCATCTCGTGCTTGGCGGTGTTGCGCAGCACGATCAACCGCCCGACCGGCGACATCATCGCCGCCGAGCCGCCTTGCACCAGACGCGCGGCGATGAACGCCGGGAAATCATGCGACAGGCCGCAGGCCATCGAGGCCAGGGTGAACAGCACGATCGCGCCGCAGAACAGGGTCCGGGTCCCGATCCGGTCGGCCAGCCACGCGCTCGAGGGGATGCAGACCGCGGCGGCAAGCGCATATCCGGTGATGCCTTCGCTCACCCGGCTCTCGGTGGTGGCGAAGCTGTGCGCCATGGCCGGCAGCGCCGTGACGATGATCGTCGAGTCGAGGTTTTGCATGAACATCGCGCTCGCCACGATGAGCGCGATCTGCATCGAGGGCCGGCGCAGCGCGGCCGTCAGGTCGTTCCATCCGGGCATGGCGCAAGTATAGCCTGCGGGCACCGTGTCCAATGCGCATGTCGCCGGCCGTGCCGCGCAGAACGGGTCGAAGGCTGGGCGCCCATGCGCGCAGGACGGCGCGGCGAAGCGGGGAAATTGCGCGCAACGAACACAGGTCGCCGGATCATCCGCGGCGTGTCGCGGCCGATCGTCCGGTTGCAGAGGTGCGAACCGGAGACGGTGGGCTCGCACTGCCGCCCGGGCAATTGTTCTTTTGATCCTGAACAGCCGCTCAACGGGGGAGGCACCGTGCGGAAGAAGTCACATCGCTCACGCCGAACTCCGTCAGGATCTGCCCGATGCTGCGGCGGCTCTCGCCCAGGCGCTGCCGCACGGCTCGCATTCGCTTTAACTGCAGGTGCTCGCGCACACTGTTCGCGCGCGGCCTCAACGGCGCGCGGTGCGCGCGGTGCCGAAGCGCATCAGGTCGAAGGGCCGCGCATCGAGCGGCGGGGGGCGTCCGGCCACCAGTGCGGCCATCACGTGTGCGCTGGGCACCGCCAGTGTGAGCCCCAGATGTTGGTGGCCGACGGCGTAGAACAGCGGCGCCTCGCCCGGGGCGCGCCCGAGGCCCGGCAGATAGTCCGGCAGCGTGGGGCGCGAGCCCACCCATCCGGCATGGGCTGTCGCGCAGGCATAGCCGAACGTGTGCAATCGGGCCCGCAGCCGCGCGATCTTGCGCCGGTCCGGTGGCGCGCCATGGCGCTCGAACTCGAGGTAGCTCGTGGCGCGCAGCCGGCCCTGCATCGGCGTAACGATGATGTTGTGGTCGGCGTGCAGCACCGGCGCGTCGATCAGCGGCGGCGTGCCCGGCATCTCGAGGTGGTAGCCGCGCTCGGCGGTCAGGGGCGCAGGGACGCCGAAGGGTGCGAGCAGTCGTTTCGATTCGACGCCGGCGCACACCACCGCCGCCGCGGCCGGCACGATCTGACCCTCGGCACGCACCCCGATGCGCGCCCCGAGGGGCGTGAGTTCCTGGACCTCAGCCTGGCGGAACGTCGCGCCCGCTCGCAACGCCGCGCCGGCGAGCGCAACGGCGAGCTGGCGCGGGTCGATGACGTGGCCGCTGTCCGGATAGTGCAGTCCGGCCGCATCGCCCTGGCCGCCGCGCGCGCGCGCGGCGTGCAACAGTTCCGGCGATGCCTGCTCGGTGCGCACGCCGAGGGCGCGGGCGGCGCGCGCCGCGCGGGCGGCGCGCTCGGCCGCATGCGGGCCGCGCCACAGGGCGTAGTGTCCGTGACGCACCAGCAGCTCCGGCCGCGCGATCTCGCGCAACGCCGCCTCCAGCGCCGCCGCGGCTGGCGCCACCAACGCGGCCAGCGCCGGTGTGTTGCGCTTCTGACGGAAGGCGGCGTACACGAATTGCGCCAGCCAGGGCGCGAGGGCCACCCAGCGGTGCACCGGCAGATCGACCGCGCCGCCGAAGAGCGTCAGCTCCCGCCAGAAGGTGCACAGCACCGCCGGGCAGGGGAGCGGCTCGAGCTGCTCACAGGCGATGTGGCCGGCATTGCCGAAGGACGCTCCGGCGGTGGCGGGCTCGGCGCGATCGATGAGCAGGACGCGGCGGCCCTCGCGGGCCAGGGCCCACGCGAGCGCACAGCCGATGACGCCGGCACCGATGATCGCGATGTGCTCCCCGGCGGTCTCATGTGGGTGGGTGCTCATGCCGGTGCGGCGCAGCTCAGCCGTATCCCGGCTTGCCGGGGATACGATAGCACCGAGGTTTGCCTTCGGCGGCCGGGCGCGGTGCAACGGGCTGTTCCTGGCGCGGCCGCCATGTGCCGGGGCGCCGCCGGATATTGGGCCTCTCGGGATCGATCACGGGCAGCGGATTTCCCTCCCCGGTGGCGGGAGGGGCTCGGGTGCCTCGGCAGCAGATCCCTGAGCGGGGCGGGGATGGCGGTCGGTTGCGCCATAGCGCATAGCGTATACGATGGGCGTCACAATTCGCAGTCGCACCCGGCGCGTACGCCCGGGGCCTGCGGGCCGTCCTGCGGCCGGGCCGGCGTGCGCGGCGGCAGGCGTTGGCGCTGCGGTGATGCGCCGAGACACGCCGCGCTAATCTTCCAGGGGCAGGCCGAGGCGCGCGCGCAAGCGCTGAAGTACCGCCTCGTCCACCGCCGGCGTCATCGTGCGTGCGCGTCGCTCAGCGTCGATGACCAACGCCAGCACTTTCTCGCGACCTTCGGGATCGCGCACGGCATCGAGCGGGGTACGACCATCAAGTGCCGGAATGCTCTCCGAAACCCAATGCTCGAAATGCTGGGCCATGAAATTCTGCATCGCGGCCTTGATCTCAGGGTGCTCTGCCAGCTCATCGGCCTTCCCTTGTGCGGGCGCCTTGGCCGCGTTGAAAGGAGGGCGATCGGCGAGCAGTTTCTCGAGCGACTGGATCGTATCGGTTCGAAATCGCGCCGCATCCCCGAGACGCGACTCGATGAGCGTCCGCAGCTCGCGCGCCCGGTGTGCGGAGTTTACCTCGGCAATGAGCTTGCGGCCCTTGATTTCGAGGCGTCCTAAAATGGTGTTGCTCAGACTGTTGTGCATGTCGTTGCCGGATTTCTTCCACAGCCATTCCACGCGCGTGATCTGCCCGAGCGGGTTACGCTCGGCATCGGCAAGCACTTCGTCTGAGGTTCGTCCAAGGTCGAGATCCGCGAGTGCACGGAGAACTCCTTCCGCGGAGTCGATGTCGAAGTCAAGGCGGTGCATCTCGATCGGGTCGCCATCGGTGTTGTGCATTTTCGGCAAGCTCGGGTGAAGCATTTCCTCGGCGATGACGAGGTATTGCTCGATGAGCTCGAAATCCCAGTCGTGCAGCTCCTCCGGCGTGCAACGCGTCTTCCCGTTGAGCAATGCCTTGCGCAACTCGATGAGCTCGAGTTTTCGGATCGGCGGGATATAGTAGGGACCGGCGCATTCGAGCATGGTGATGTCGTCGACATCGACCAGTTGGCCGAACACAATATCGCCGACCTGCATTCCCTCGGTCGCGCCGCGTTCCATAACGTAGCGTTCCTCCCCCGTGAACAGGTCGCGTGCTCCGAAGCCGGTGCCCCGATCACACCGCAGGACTTCGTGAAAGCTGAAAGGGGCTCCAAGGCAGCTCTCCAGGTAGCGCCGCAGCGCCGGGTCGAGGCGTTGGCCTTCACGTTCAAGATACAGCTGCGTTGGGATGCGCTCGCTGACGGCGGGGTCCAAGGTTGCACTGTCGTGGGGGTCCGGCGACCAGCGATGGAAGAACCAAGACGTGAAGAGCGCTATGTTCGGGGTCTGGGGATCGAATGGCGCCTCGAGGCCGGAGAATTCGGCCCAAGCCTCGCTCAGCGCCTCAGGGCCGTAGGTTTTCACCACGAATTCGAGCATCGTCGTGCCCATCGCAAACTCATCGAGTACCCGTCGCATTCGCCGCCAGACGAGCGCGTTCGCGGTTGCGAGCGTGTTGCTTTCGGCCCGCAGACAGCAGTGCTTGAATTTCTTGCCGCTGCCGCAAGGGCAGGGGTCATTGCGACCAGGTTTCATGTCTAGCAACCTATGATGGGAATCGATGCTCCGAGCGGCCCTTGGAGCGGACCGCCGTGGAATGCGAGGCCGACGAGCGCTCTACGCCCGAGGCCGGCCTACCTGGTCGGCGAGCCACGCCTTGATCAGCGACTGATAGGGCATGTCGCGTCTGTTTGCTTCTACCTTGATTCGCTCGAGTAGTCCGACGGGCAGCCGCAGCGATATCGTCTGGGTCGAGGGCTTCAGATTCGGCAGCCGCACCGAAGGCGCGTGAGTCCAATCGACGTAATCGGTCGAATCGTGCGCTTCCCAGAATGCCCGCTCCTGCGCTTCACTTCTGAATGCTGGAGCCATTTTTGTCGGGTGCGACTTTGCGTGCCTTGTCGGCCGCGGCGTGCGGGCCTTGGATCTGTCTGTCGCCATAGATTCTTCGTTCCTTCCGGTGCATGTCTCGTGCCGAGATCACCCGGATCAATGTCCCATCGGAGCGCACCATAAAAGTAATGTGCAGCCTTCTGTCGTCATCGGTCTTGCCCAGCGCATGGAATCGGGGTTCGTCGGCGCTGTGCCTCGTATTCGGCACAATGCTGAGGGGAGCGTTAAAGAAGACTTGCTCCGCCTCCGCCTGGCTCACCTCGTGCTTGTCGCTGCTCTTGCGCGCATTGCCCGCGTCCCAATCGAATCCAGCAACGCGAGTCCAATCGACCATTGGTGTATATTACCATCATATACAGCCATTGGGTCAATTGCTTGGGGGTCCTCGGTGCCGGCGGCGAGGACCCCTCCCCACGATCGACTCCAGGAATCGGCCGTCACACCCGCTCGGCTCGGATGCGACGTAGCGCCCTTCTCCGGTCCGCGGGTTTGACCCCAAGCGCAAGCGGCCGCTGAGCCGAATGATGCAGTGGTCCCTGCGCCGCAGACCTCATCGACGGGTCTTGATCGACGTGTGGCATTCTCAGCCGATACTCGTTGGGCGATGAGTATTCGAGTGATGTGTGCGGGCGGACAGGATTGCAGAATCCGTGGATGTATTGCCCGATCGCGCTGCGGGTCTGGTGTTTCGTTCACCACGGCTCGGTTGCTTCCTCGGTCTTCAGTGTCGCGAGGACGCGCGCCGAGACCGCATGGTCTGAGCAATATCCCTTGCGGCTCATGGGGGCCATCTTGCCGAGTCTGCCGAGAGCCTCGCGGAAATCATCGCTGACTGACTGCCGCGGTCGGAATGAAACATCGTACCGGATGGCGGCCCTTGCAGATGCCCGGTCTTCCTCGCGGCTCGCTCGATGCACCCGTTTGGGGTTGACGCGCATGCCCTGCGCGCACAGCTCAGGCGTATCCCGGCTTGCCCGGAACACGATAGCGCCGAGGTTTGCCCTCGGCGGCCGGTCGGGGTGCAACCGGCAGCCCCTGGCGCGGCCGCCATCTCCCGGGGCGCCGTCGGATATTGGGTCTCTCGGGATCGATCACGGGCGGCGGATTTCCCTCCCCGGGGCGGGTGGGGCTCGGCTGCCGCGGCACCAGATTCCTGAGGGGGCGGGGAGGGCGGTCGTTTGCGCCGTGGCGCATAGCGTATACGATGGGCGTCACAATGCGCGGTCGCGCCCGGCGCGTACGCCCGGGGCCTGCGGGACGTCCTGCGGCCGGTGCCGGCGTGCGCGGCGGCAGGCGCTGGCGCTGCGGGGGTGCGCATGAAGTCCATGTTCTTCTGTATCGATGGTCATACCGCCGGCAACCCGGTGCGGCTGGTGGCCGGCGGCGCCCCCTTTCTCGAGGGGCGCACCATGAGCGAGCGGCGCGCCGACTTTCAGCGGCGCTTCGATTGGATCCGCCGCGGCCTGATGTTCGAGCCGCGCGGACACGACATGATGTCCGGTGGCTTCGTGATGCCGCCGCTTGCGAGCGAACACGATGCGTCCATTCTCTTCATCGAGACCAGCGGCTGTCTGCCGATGTGCGGCCACGGTACGATCGGCTTGGTGACCTTCGCGATCGAGCATGGGCTGTTGCGGCCGCGTGTGCCCGGACGGCTCGTGCTTGAGGTGCCGGCCGGTATCCTCGGCCTCGAGTATGTGCTCGAGGGCGAGAAGGTCACTCGCGTCTGCGTTCGCAACGTGGCGTCATATCTCGCCAAGGCCGCCCTCGAGATCGAGGTGCCCGATCTCGGCCGCTTGCGAGTGGATGTCGCCTACGGCGGGAACTTCTATGCCATCATCGAGCCGCAGCCGGGATTCGCGGGGATCGATGCGCTCGGCGCCTCGGGGCTGGTGCGCCTGAGCCCCCTGGTGCGCCAGCGCGTGCGCGAGATCTTCGAGCCCGTCCACCCGCTCGATCCGACCATCCGCGGCGTCAGTCATGTCATGTGGACGGATCGGCCGCGCAGCCCCGGCGCGCACGCGCGCAACGCGGTGTTCTACGGGGATCGAGCCATCGACCGTTCGCCCTGCGGAACCGGCACCAGCGCGCGGATGGCGCAGCTCGCTGCGCGCGGAGAGCTTCGCCCGGGCGATACGTTCGTGCACGAGAGCATCATCGGCAGCCGCTTCACCGGGCGGGTGCTCGAGGCGCTCAAGCTCGCCGGCAGCGCCGCGATCATTCCCGCGATCGAGGGCTCGGCGTGGGCGACCGGATACAACATGCTATGGATCGATCCGCGCGAGCCCTTTCCCGCGGGCTTTCAAGTGACCTAGCGCGACGACACGTTGAACTGAGATTCCTCCGCCTGCGGGACACAGGTTCGCCGTGATTTGATTGTCAGTCAGTGCGAGCGCCGTGCAGTCCCGCCGCCGGGGCACGGGCGGGTCGCGCGGCCGTTACGGCGCCAACTCCGCCAGCACCGCTGCGAGCGCCACGCGGACCTGCTCGGCGAAGGGGCGCAGCGCCTCGTTGCCCGTGCGCTCGAGCGAGGCGACCGGGTCGATGCTGGCCACTTCCACGAGCCCATCGCTGCTCTCACGCACGATGAGGTTGCACGGCAGCAGCACGCCGAGGTGCGTTTCCTGCTGCAGCGCGGCGTGCGCGAGCGCGGGGTTGCAGGCCCCGAGGATGCGGTACTTCGGCATGTCCACGCCGATTTTGCCCTTCAGCGTCGCCTGTACGTCGATGTCGGTGAGCACCCCGAAACCGTGCGCCTTCAGGCGCGCGGTAACCGCCGCCACGACGGCATCGAAGTCGCCGCTGACTGTGTTGGTCATGTAATACGCCATGATGTACTCCCGGCCTCAACCCGCATCACGGAGCGAGGCCATGTCGATGACGAAGCGATACTTGACGTCCGAGCGCTGCAGGCGCTCGAAGGCGGCGTTGATCCGCTGGATGGGAATCACTTCCACGTCGGCGGCGATGGCGTGCTCGGCGCAGAACTCGAGCATCTCCTGGGTCTCGGGCAGGCCGCCGATCACCGAGCCCGAGAGGCTGCGCCGGCCCATCAGCAGCGAGAACGCCGGTATCGTGAACGGCTGCGACGGCGCGCCGACCAGGGTGATGTTGCCATCGGGGCGCAGCAGATTGAGATAGGCGTTGAGGTCGTGCTCGGCGGACACGGTGTCGAGGATGAACTCGAAGGTGCCGGCATGCCGGCGCATCTGCTCGCTATCGCGCGTGACGATCACCTCATCGGCGCCGAGGCGCAGCGCGTCGCTGCGCTTGCCGGGGGAGGTGGTGAGCACGTGCACGTGCGCACCGAGGGCATGGGCGATTTTCACCCCCATGTGCCCGAGGCCCCCCAGCCCCACGATGCCGACCTTGGCGCCCCGGCCGACCCGAGCGCGGCGCAGCGGCGAGTAGGTGGTGATGCCGGCGCACAGCAGGGGCGCGGCGGCCGCCGGATCGAGACTCGAGGGGATGCGCAGCACGAAGCGCTCATCGACCACGATGCTCTCGGCGTATCCGCCGAGCGTCACGCCGCCGGAATGCCTGTCCGGGGAGTTGTAGGTGAGCACCGCGGCGGCGCAGAGCTGCTCGAGTCCGGCGCGGCACTGCGCACAGGTGCCGTCGGAATCCACGAGACATCCGACGCCGACCAGATCGCCGCTCTTGAAGCGCGTGACCTGCGAGCCTACGGCCGTCACGCGCCCGATGATCTCGTGGCCGGGCACGCACGGATAGACCGTCGGCATCGCGCCGTGCCATTCGTCACGCACCTGGTGCAGATCCGAGTGGCACACGCCGCAAAAGAGAATCTCGATGCGCACGTCGGTGGCGGTCGGATCGCGCCGCTCGATCGTGAGGGGAGCGAGCGGCGAGGCGGCATGGGTGGCGGCATAGGCTTTGACCTTGTACATCGAATCAGACTCCTCCTGTCAGGCGGTGAATTCAGGGGTGCATGCCGTGCGCCGCGGCTCAGCGGCCCACCATGCGGCCCATCTGTTCCGAGTAGCGCTCGCCCTGCACGGGGACCCGCGCCGTGGCGCGCTCGATCTCCTGAAGATCCTCGGCGCTGAGCCGTACGTCGGCGGCCGCGATATTCTCCTGCAGCCGCTCGAGCCGGGTGGTGCCGGGAATGGGCACGATCCAGGGCTTTTGCGCCAGCAGCCAGGCGAGCGCGAGCTGCGCGGGGGTGATGGCGTGGCGCGCGGCGATCGCCCCGAGCGCCACGACCAGCTTTTTGTTGGCCTTGCGGGCCTCGGCCGTGAAACGCGGCACGGTGTTGCGGAAGTCGCTGGCCTCGAACGGGGTGTGCTCGTCGATCTTGCCGGTGAGAAAGCCCCGTCCGAGGGGGCTGAAGGGCACGAAGCCGATGCCGAGGGCCTCCAGCGTCGGCAGCACCTCGCGCTCCGGCTCGCGCCACCACAGCGAGTATTCGCTCTGCACGGCCGTGACCGGCTGCACGGCATGCGCGCGGCGGATCGTGGCGGCGCCGGCCTCGGACAGCCCGAAGTGCCGTACCTTGCCCGCCTGGATCAGATCTTTCACGGCACCGGCGACCTCCTCGATCGGCACCTCGGGATCGACCCGGTGCTGATAGAACAGATCGATGACCCGGCAGTTGAGGCGCTTCAGACACGCGTCCGCGACCGCGTGGATGTGCTCGGGGCGGCTGTCGAGGCCGTTTTGCCGGTGGCCGTCGGCGTCGATGCGGAAGCCGAATTTGGTGGCGATCACGGCTTGCTCGCGCACGGGCGCGAGCGCCTCGCCGAGCAGTGTCTCGTTGGTGAAGGGCCCGTAGACCTCGGCGGTGTCGAAGAACGTGATGCCGCGCTCGAGGGCGGCGCGGATCACGCCGATCATCTCGCGCCGCGGGTGCGGCGGTCCGTAGCCGAAGCTCATGCCCATGCAGCCGAGGCCGAGGGCCGAGACGCTCAACGCGCCGATGCCGTTGGTTCCGAGTGTGCGGGTGTGCATGGCGACTCCTTGCGTGGGGCGGCGGGCGGCCGGGGCGATGCCCGGCCCCGCCGCAGAGGCGCAAGGGTAGGCCGGCCCGGACGGTTTGGCCAGTGGTTCGCCGGCCCGGGCGTGTCCGCGGCGCGAATGTGCGAAAATGGCGCTTCCGGGCGCTTGCGCCCGATGCGGAGCTTGCTGCGATGCGCCGGAATCTCTCGCTCGCTCTCCTGGCCGGTCTGCTGGCCCCGTTTGCCGCTCACGCCGGCGGACCGATCAAACTGTCGGACTTTCGCGCGCTGGTGGGCTTCGGCACACCGCAATTCTCCCCGGACGGCAAGCGGATCGCCTTCCGTACCATCCGCGCGGATTTCGTGCACGATCGCTATGACTCGACGCTGCGCGTGATGGCCACGAGCGGGGGGCGCGCGCGCACACTGGTCCGCGGCATGCGCGCGATGCGCAGCGTACGCTGGTCCCCGCACGGGCACCGCATCGCCTTCATCGCCAAGGTCGGGCACTACAGGCCGCAGGTCTATGTCGTGGCCGCCTCCGGCGGCACGCCCCATCAGTTGACTGCGGCCCCGAACGGCGTGGAGCAGTTTGCGTGGAGTCCGCACGGGAAGACCCTCGCCTATGTCACGCCGGACAATTCCCCGCTCAGCGCGCGGGATCGTCGTACGCATCACGATCTGTTCGAGATCCATGACGATGACTACCTGATCACCCGGCCGCCGGTGCCGGCGGAGATCTGGCTGTTTTCGCTCAGCAGCGGCACGGCCCGGCAATTGACGCATGGCCCCGGCGGCGTGCTCGAGGTCGCGCCCCCCATCGGCGGGGCGATCAGCACACCGTCGTGGTCGGCGGACGGCCGCTGGATCGTCTATGCGCGCCAGGCCGACGCCGACGACGGCGACAGCGATCGCACGACCATCATGGCGGTGAACGTTGCGAGCGGCCAGGAGCGGGCCATCGGCGGCCATACGAGCTACGAGTACACGCCGCGCTTTGCGCCGCACGGCCTGAAGGTGGCCTTCCTCTATCCGCACGGACCGGGGCCGGTCAGTGTGATGGATTTCTACGTCGGCTCGCCCAGCGGGGCGGCGCGGGATGTCAGCGCGGGCCTCAATCGCAACCTGGCGGCCAATTTCGCCTGGCTGCCCGGCGGCACGGCGCTGGTCGGGATCGCCGATGCCGGCATCGACAGCAAGCTGTTCGTGCAGCCGCTCGGCGGCCCGGGCCGTGCGCTGCGCCTGCACGGCCTGCAGGCCATCAGCCTCGGCGTCTCGTCGCGGGGCGCACTGGCGGTGGTGGCCGACGACACCACGCGGGCGCCGGAGCTGTATCTGATGCGCACACCGGGCAGCGTCCCGGTGCGGCTCACGGACTTCAACCGCCGGTTCGATGCCTACACCTATCCGGTCAGCGTCGCCGTGCAGTGGCGCGCGCCCGATGGGCAGCTCAACGACGGCATCCTCACCTATCCGAACGGCTACCGGCCGGGCAAGCGCTATCCTCTGGTGGTCTTCAGCCATGGCGGGCCGGAGGCGGCTTCGATCGAGCATTTCGACGCCGATGAGATCGGGCCGCTGCGGTTGCTGTTCGCCGCCCGCGGCGATCTGGTGTTCGAGCCGAACTATCGCGGCAGCGACAACCTCGGCAATGCCCACGAGCATGCCATCTACCGCGACCCGGGTGTCGGGCCGGACAGCGACGTCATCTCGGGTATCCGCATGCTGGAGGCCAAGGGCATCGTCGATACCGCGCGCATCGCCGCGGTCGGCCACTCCTACGGCGGCTACATGACCGCCTGGCTGATCTCGCACCAGCACTTCTGGCGCTGTGCGGTGGTGGCCGACGGCGCGGTCGACTGGACCGAGGAGTACGAGCTTGCCGGGGCCGGCAATCTCGCCTGGACGCGCGCCTCCCTCGGCGGCAGTCCGTGGAATCCGCGCAGCGCGGCGCTGTACCGCACGGGCTCGCCGATCACCTATGCCGGGGACATCACCACGCCGACTCTGATTCTCTCGGGCACCGATGACGTCACGGTGCCGATCACCGAGTCGTTCGCGCTGTATCACGCGCTCGCGAGCCGGCACGTGCCGGTCAAATTCATCGGCATTCCCGGCGCCTATCACATGCCGCAGGATCCGGTGCATCTCGAGCTGTTCTACGCCGCGATGCTGCACTGGGTGGACAAGTATCTCGGTCCCTGAGCGCGGGCCGTGGGCATGAGCGAAGCGCCCTGGGTCGTGCTGCAGGTGTGCCGCGACCGGATCAGCGGCCAGGTGATCGCCGGACGGTTGCGGGCCGAGTCCATTCCCGTGCAGGTGGAGCTGCGCGGTCCGCTGCCGGACTTCGAACAGAGCGTGGAGGTGCGTGTGCCGCGCTGGTGGCACGCGCGGGCGAGCCAGATCCTGGCCGAGCCGCCGCCCTCGGAAGAGGAGTTGGCGGAGTTGGCGGTCCGCACGCCGTATCAGGACGGCGCGCCGGAGTGACCGGCGCGCCGTGACTGCCGTGTCGGGGAATCAGCGGTTGCCGTGCTGCAAGCCGCCACCGCCAACATCGCCGCTCGCGTCCGTTCCGCTCAGCAACTGGTAGTTGAGCGCCAGACGCGCGGCATCGATCGTGCCGATGCCCGCGCCGTCGTTGTACCCGGACGTACCGTGGTAGAACCAGTTGTTGCCCGCCGTGACGGCGTTGAACGGAGAGCGGGGACCATAGCCGAGCGCGTTCTGCAGGGCGTACAGCGTCGGATTGAGTAATCCCACCCGTCCGCCCGAGGCCTGATCGATCAGTGCCGTGATGCCGTTCAGCTGCGGCGCCACGAAGCTGGTGCCGCCGAAGCCCGTCTGCGCGCACTTCGGATTGGCCGGTGCCGGATAGTCCGTGCAGTCCACGATGAGATAGCCGGTTTCCGGATCGGCATTCAACGACAGATCCGGCAGGTTGCGCCCGCGGAAATCGGCCGGCAGGGTGATGAGACGCTGCGCGCCGGCGCGGCTCGGGTAGTTCGGGTAGTAATACAGACTCTGATCCGGCTCGGTCCGCTCGATTCCCTCGGTCGAGCCCTGGTAGGCGGGCATGGGCCAGAAGGAGCTGACACCGCCGCCGCCGCCGACCGGGAACACGCCGCTATTGCCGTACAGGGTCAGACCGAGGCAGCTGCCCCAGTTCGTGAGCAGGTAGTGCCAGCCCCAGATGCGCTGGGTGGGCACGACGATGGCCGGGCAGTTGTACTGGGGAATGCCCGGAACCGTCGCGGCGATGGTGGTGCCGCCGGCGGCCGTGATGGCCGGGTCATCGGCCGGCGCATCCACCGTCAGCTGCGTGCTGTACTGCGGCGGAGCCGCGAGCTGGCTGTCGTTGATGTCGTAGGCGCCCGCATCGCCCGCGGCGGCGAAGAACGACTGACCTTGGGCGGCGCCCTCGAGCAACGCCTGATGTATGGCCTGCAACTGGCCGGTGTAGCTCACGCCGCCGTTGAGGGCGGCGAAGTACAGCTCCTCGGGCTCGCCCCAGCTGATCGACACCGTGTCGGCGATGTTGTCCGACACCGCGCTGTAGAACAGATCGAGGAATCCCTGGTTGGTGTTCGGTGCGATGTACACGCGGATGAGCGCCTCGGGGGCGAGTCCGCCGGACTGTTCGACGTCGAGCGACGTCTCATCGTCGCCCACGCCCGCGGCGACCGCTGTGCCGCCGTCGACCATCACCTTGGTGATGCGGTGCGAGGCCACCGGCAGTCCGATGTCGCGCCAGTAGGAATACGCATCCGTCTTGTTGAAGTTGGCGAGCGTCATGATGCCCACCGTCTGGCCCGTGCCGGTGATGCCCTCGTGATACAGCGGGTTGACGTCGTAGAAGTCGGCGACGTCGCCCACGGTGTAGTCCTGCGGGATGCCCGTGGCGGTGCCGTTCTTCGGCCACTGCACCGGCGGTGGGGTGATCTGCGCGTACGGGCCATGGCCGAGGCGCACGATCATCGGACGGAAGCTGCCCGGCTGGTTGTTCAGGCCGGGCATTGCGAGGACCAGCTGTCCGAGCGTACCCGGCAGCGCCGGCTGAATGGCGGGCCGGTGGAAGCGCTCATTGCCGCGGTCGTAGTCGTGCTCCTGGGTGCCGAAGGCGGCATTGATCGCGGCCGTGGTGCCGGTGACCGTCATGTCGAGGTGATCCCGGTAGACTTTGTTCACCGTGATGCCGAAGGACTCGAGGTAGCGCACCAGGTGGTCGATCCGCCGGTTCGACGGGGCGAAACGGTCGCGGAACTGCTGCACGGACAGGAACCGATGGAAGTTGGGGTTTCCCGGAGTGACGGTGGAGCGGACGTACTCCTCGAGATTGCGCAGGTTGGTGACGTGAAGGACGATCGAGGTGGTGATCGGGGTGGATGCGGCCGTCGGGCCGGCATCGTGCGTGTGCGAGCCGAACGGGTGCGCCTCTTGTGCCCGGGCCGCGGCGGGCCTCGCGAGCCCGGCCGCGATGGCGCACAGCGACACGAGCGCTAAACGCGCAATTGACCTTCTGCCAAGCATCTCATTGCCTCCCATGGTGGTGAACGTGACGCTGGCCCGTCCCGCCGGCGCGACGGGCGATACGCCCAAAAATCAATAAAATGCCGACTGCCCGCGTCGCGGCGATCGAGTGCTCACTCCCCTGCGCCAGGTTTTCGAGTTGCGAAAGGCCCGCCGGGGCCCATCCGCGCCTGGGTCGGCCTGATGGCTTTGAATTTATGCAAGTATAGCGTGCCGCCCCGGCGGGGACATCAGGAACCGTGACGGGGTTCCTTGACGAGTCCCGGGGGGCGCTGGTGCGTGCAGACCGGGCGGGCGGCGCTCAGGATTTTGGTGCCCGTGCCTGCGCGGCCTGCTCGACCAGGGCGTTCGCCGCGTTGGCTTCCAGGATCCAGGTCGCCGCCGCATCGACGGTGTATTCATCCTCGTACCAGAGGAATCCGAAGCCGGTGATGCACTCCGGGAAATCGGGCTTGATGATCACGTAGCCGGGGATCATTCCCCCGGGTATGAAGGAATAATCCGATCGATTGTTTCCGCCGTAGGCGACCAGCTTGGAGATTCGGCCGATCCCCGAGATGTACGACACGCTGGACACCGGGTGCGTGCCGAGCAGGTAGTTGGCCGCCCGCAGCGTGGCGTTCGGCCCGACGAGGCCGGGGAACGCCTCGTGGAGGAAGTACATCTCGACGCCGAATTCGGCCACCTGCGCCGAGTTGCCCCAGCTGCCGAGTGAGGGCGGCACCCCGAACGGGGTGGCGGTGAGCTGGCGATGCAAGCGCGCAATGTAGGCGGCGACCGCGGCTTTCAGGCGCGTGCGGTAGCGCGCCCCGAGGTACGGCAGCGCCTGCACCGCCTCCCAGCCCCCGAACCCCATGTGCCGCAGCATCCCCGGGAACATCTTCTCGACCTGCCGCTTGTACGGCTGCGCGCCGTGGGTGGCGATGAGCAGCTGCAGCGCCGCGGTCCACTTCGGCGGTCCCATGGCGTGCTCGCGGTAGCCTCCCGAGCCTTCCGTGAAGGGCGGCCAATGCTGTGGGGGCGGGGGAGTGGTCCGCATGCGGTGCCAGAGCTCGATCGCGGTGGCGAGACACTTCCGGGACAGCGGCTCGTTCCAGCCCCGCAAGGTGATGGAGGCGGCCGCAAGGGAGGCCGCCGCCGCGTATTCCATGCTGGGTCGGTACTGGGTCCATGCCCAAGGGTCGTCCGGCCACCCGGAGTGGATCCCCTTGACCGGACCCGGACCGTATTTCGGGTTGTAGATCAGCCCGTCGTTCAAGGACGCCGCATCGCCGGTGGAGGTGTAGCCCTCGAGGTACGGCCACTGGATGCCCATGATGGGGTGTCCGAACGCATGGATCTGCGCGAGGGTTTGCAGGACGCCGTGCTCGACTTGCTCGACCAGGTCGGGAACACCGTCAGGCTCGTGCATCACGACCGTCCGGGTCTTCTCGTTGACCGACAGCTCGTCCCATTGGGGATGGAAGGTGTTGTAGGTCAGGGCGAGATTCTCGATGGTTCCATACTGGCCGAACGCATCGTTGTCGAAATCGCCCGCGTCGTACCAGCCCCCGACGTTCAGTCCCGGGATGTGCTCGCCGGGCTGGTAGGGGGACTCGGTGTTCGGACCCATGAAGTAGCCGTCGAAGTGAGTCAGATTCGGCGGTGCCTGCAGCGCATCGTTCAGGTCCGAGACACCGTGCCAGACATGATAGGCGTCGCGTACCGACACGTGGTCCATCTGCACGGCGAGGAATCCGTCGAGCGTGGTCTGCCACGTGTGGCTGTAGACGTTCGCCGCGATGGGGAACGTATCGGACCGATGACCGGCGTATTCGATCTGGTAAAGCCCCGGCTTTTTCACGGGCGAGAAATTGAATTTCACATAGTCATAGCGCAGCCAGTGCATGGGCGCGGAGACCGGCGCGGTGAATACACGGCGGAAGGATCCATCGGCCGAAAGACGCAGCAGCTCGGCGGTCTTCGGCGCGGCAAACCTCGGGTCGAGCTCGATGACGGCGACTTTGGGGAAGTCCGCGCTGTAGCCGGCCTGGCTGTGCGCGATCATCGGCGGCTGGATCCAGTGCGCGATGTAGTGGGGCCGGATGTTCCAGACCACGGCATCGTGCGTCTTGCCCGCGGGGATCAGGGTGCGCAGAACGAACCAGCCGTTCTGCGCCAGGTCGCGCCCGTCGTAGAGGCGCAGCCGGCCCGTCTGCGAGGTGACGGTGATGCGGTAGAGGGGGTCGGCCGCCGCGAGGGTGATCGTGTGACCGGTGGCCAGCGGCAGCGGCTGCATGTAGCCCCGCTCGCGGTGCCACTGCGCCACGTACCACGGTTCTTTGGGGTTGCCGGGCCGCGGCGGCACACTGACCATCCGGTCCTCGGGGTAGCGCGGCAGGATGCCGAACACCTTGTGATCCACCACGTAGGTGCGATCCATGTATACGGACGGTAGAAACTCCAGATTGAAGCCCGCCCGGCCGCGCAGCAGCGGCGGCAGCGGCTCATCGAGGTTCACGCTCACCCGCACGCCGCCCGGCTCGGCCTTGACGACCACCTGGTATTTGAAATGAAAGGCCGGGTAGGAAAGTCTTGCGGTGAGCCGTCCGCGCGCCCGCTCCACCTTGCGGCCGTGGAGCTGTGGAATCCGATCCCACTGTTGCGGCGTCGGCAGCAGCCGCACGCTGCCATTGGTGGCGATGCGGTGGCCATGCAGAATGATCTGCATGCCCGCATCCTTCTGATCGAAGAATACGGGGCTGTAGGTATTGTTGTAGAGCATGACGCTCACGCCGCGCCCGCGCAGATAGCCGGTACCGGTGACCTTCAGGCGCAGGCCGGCGGCGAGGGCGGCTTGGCCCGCCAGCATGAGACTCATCAGGGCGATCGCAACAGCAGGCTGACGAATGGACTTCATGACGCGCCCCCGGGTCGTTCTCGTTGCCAATGTGCGCCTGCGCACCGAGCCGACGATAACCTGATACCGGTACCACCTGCAAGCCGGACAGAGCCGGCGGGCGGGCGCGGTTCCCGGCATGCGGCCCGTCAGGCCGTCACGGATTCGAACACCACTGCACGCCGGAGCTGCCGGGTACATCCCCGGTACAACCGGTCCATCCGATGCTGCGCTCCCAGCTGCGCCAGCCGCGGAACCCTTTGCCATTGTACGAGTTGGTCACAGGCTCCGGGAGTACGGCCTCGACGATGTCGAGCAGGACATCGCCGGTCTTGCGCAGTGCCGGAACGAGGCCGGCGACGACAACATTACTGCCGTTCTTCTTCTTGTTCAGGTGTGCCGGAATGGGCGGCCCCGTAGGGGCGGAGGCGATCTGAGTCGTTTGCGGGGAGACGCTGCGCGGCACGCTCGCGCACCCGGACAGGTACGCCATCACCAGAATACCCGACACGCACCCGGCAACTTTCCGACTTGACCTCATCCGTGGACTCCCGCGTTGGGCAGCGCAAGCGCCATCGAGGCGGCTGACCGGACACTTCGCCCCAAGGTCAGGATACGCCGCTGCGGCCAACGCGCAAGAGAATCCCCGCACGAGATGTACCGCGACACGGACGCACCGAACTCGAGGTCACCCGCGATGCTCTGGGGCGCGTGCCGGCCTGTGAGCCATCGAATCGGATGGGCCTGAACGGAGTTGGGGTCACGTGCGGCGGGGGACAGGGCCCGAGATCCCGCACGGGCCGCGACCAGGGCACGGCTCTTTGCCGCTGCGGAGGGCGTACGCGTCTGGGGTTTCACGGGACAGCCGCCGCGCAGTTTTTCACGTGCCCACCCGGCTCGATGCCGATCCCGCCGAGCGGAACCGTCAGGACCGCTCTGCTAAAGTTCCATGAAGGCTGCGGAACCGTGCGATAAAGTACTTTCTGAATACGTGGTAAGTAATTGGTATTGAATAGAAAACTATCCGTCGCACCGATGATGGATTGGACGGACCGGCACTGCCGTTACTTCCTGCGCGGCTTCTCGCCGGCGACGTTGTTGTACACGGAGATGATCACCGCGGCGGCGATCACCCGCGGGGATGCGGCGCGGCTGCTGGCATTCGATCCCGAGGAGCATCCGGTGGCGCTGCAGCTCGGTGGCAGCGATCCGGGCGAGCTCGCCGCGGCGGCCCGCATCGGCGCGGACTTCGGCTACGACGAGATCAATCTCAACTGCGGCTGCCCGAGTGACCGGGTGGCGAGCGGCGCCTTCGGTGCGTGCCTGATGCGCGAGCCGCACCGGGTGGCCGAGTGCGTCGCGGCCATGGTGGCCGCGGTGCGCATTCCCGTCACGGTCAAGATGCGCATCGGGGTCGTGAGCGGGGCGCGGCCTGGGCTGGCCGGTGCGGGGTTCGAGGAGGACGATTTCGCGGCGCTGCGCGAATTCGTGGCGCTCACCCGGCAGGCCGGCAGCCAGGCGGCCATCGTGCATGCGCGTATGGCGGTGCTGGGGGGCCTCTCGCCGAAGGAGAATCGGGAGGTGCCTCCACTGCGCTACGACGTGGTGCGCCGTTTGAAGGCGGCGATGCCGGATACTTCGATCGTGCTCAACGGCGGTGTGCGCACCGTGCACGGCGCGCTCGATGCGCTCTCCTGGTGCGAGGGGGTGATGCTCGGACGCGAGGCCTATCATCGGCCGCTGTTCCTGGCGGAACTGGCCCAGGCACTGGCACCGCAGACCGTCATGCCGTCGCGGGAGGCGCTGCTGACACGCATGGCCGGCTATGCCGAGCGAGAGCTCGCCGCGGGCCATTCGCTCGCGGCGATCACCCGTCATATGCTCGGGCTCTATGCCGGAGAGCCCGGTGCCCGGGCGTACCGGCGCCTGTTGAGCGAGGGCGCGCGCGCGCAGGGGGCGGACGCGCGGCTGATTCGCCGGGCCGGCGCATCGGCTCGCGAGGCCGGCGGCAGTGCGCGCGGGCCCTCGTGAGGCATTGGGAGCGGGCACGATGGCGGGCGTGGGCGGCTCGCGTATAATCCAACGGCGGGGCTATGTTAAATCGCCGAATCCAACAGCCTGGGAGGACGGGTGGCTGCCCAATCGATGGGTGAGGACGTCGAACTGGCCGTATTGTTCGCGGACGTGGTCGGCTCGACCCGGCTCTACGAGCGCATGGGCGATCAGCGGGCACGCGACATGGTTGCGCTGTGCATCGACGTGATGCGCGGCGCCACGGAACATTGCGGCGGGACGGTCATCAAGACCATGGGGGATGAGGTCATGGCCACCTTCCCGAGCGCCGAGGCGGCGCTGAATGCCGCCGCCCAGATGCAGAAGCAGATCTCGGCGCACACTCAGCTGCGCGTCGAGGGCCAGCCGGTCTCGATCCGCATCGGCTGCCACTACGGCCCGGTGGTGGCCGAGAGTCACGACATATTCGGCTCCACCGTGCATACGGCCAACCGCATGACCAGTCAGGCCAAAGCCGGACAGATCATCATCACCGAGGCCACCGTCGGCCAGCTCACGGCCCAATGGCGCTCGGCCTGCCGGTTGATCGACAACGCTCCGATCAAGGGCCAGCGCACCGAGGTTCCCCTCTACGAGGTGCTCTGGCAGGTCGACGACGTGACCAGCATGGTGCGCATGGTGGGACAGGACGTGGACCGCTCCTCCTTCACGCGGCTGCGGCTGTGGTGGCTCGACCGCGAGCTGCTGGTCGACGAGCAGCGCCCCATTCTCACCATCGGCCGGGCCGATGAGAACGATCTGGTCGTCAAGGGCAATCTGGTCTCGCGGCTGCACGCGCGCATCGAGTACGCGCGCCACAAGTTCACGCTCGTCGATCACAGTACGAACGGCACGTTCGTGCGCGAGGGCGGGGGCGGGGGCGAGGAGGCGTTCGTGCGCCGCGATTCTCTGCAGCTCAAGGGCGGCGGGCTGATCAGCCTCGGGCGCATGCCCGAGGCGGAGTCCGCCCAGACCATCCGCTTCGTCTGCGAGCGCGATTAGACGGCGAGCGCCGCGGCGCTCTTGTCCAGCTCCGTGCGCATCTGGTCCGGCAGTCGCTCGCCGTACTGCTCGAGGTACGTGCGCGTCTCGGCGAGCTCGCGCCGCCAGAGCTGCCGATCCACCGCCAGCAGTGCGCGCAGCGTTTCGGGCTCCAGGCTCATGCCCCGGGTGTCGATTTCCTCGGGCCGCGGGAGCAGGCCGATCCCGGCGTCATGGGCTGCGGCCCGTCCGGCGCAGCGCTCGATCATCCAGGCGAGCACCCGCAGGTTCTCCCCGAAGCCCGGCCACAGGAACCGTCCCTGCGAGTTCCGCCGGAACCAATTGACGTGGAAGATGCGCGGCGGCCGGCTCAGCCGTGCGCCGACCTCGAGCCAGTGCCGCCAATAGTCGGCGAAGTTGTAGCCGCAGAACGGCTGCATGGCCATCGGATCGCGCCGTACCACCCCGACTTGGCCGACCGCCGCCGCAGTGGTCTCCGAGGCCATCGACGCCCCGACCAGAACGCCGTGCCGCCAGTCTCGCGCCTCGTAAACGAGCGGCGCGAGCTCGCGGCGCCGGCCCCCGAAGACGATGGCCGAGATGGGCACGCCGCGCGGATCGTTCACGCGGGGCGAGCAGGCCGGATTGCGCCGCGCCGCGACCGTGAAGCGCGAGTTCGGATGTGCCGCAGGGCCGCGCGCCGGATCGTACGGACGTCCCTGCCAATCGATGCGGGGCGTGCCGTCCGTCAGGCCTTCCCACCAGGGTTGGTTGTCGGCGGTGAGCGCGACGTTCGTGAACAGTGTCTCGCGCCGGATCATCTCATAGGCGTTGCGATTGGTCTGGCGGTTGGTTCCGGGCACCACCCCGAAGTATCCGGCCTCGGGATTGATCGCCCACAGGCGCCCATCCGCGCCCGGATGCAGCCAGGCGATGTCGTCCCCGACGGTGCGGACCTCCCAGCCCGGCAGGCTCGCCGGGGGGATCAGCATCGCCAGATTGGTCTTGCCGCAGGCCGAGGGGAAGGCGGCGGCAATGTAATGTGTCTCGCCGCGCCGGTTGCGCAATTCCACGATCAGCATGTGCTCGGCGAGCCAGCCTTCGCTGCGGGCCTGCCAGCTCGCGATGCGCAGCGCATGGCACTTCTTGCCGAGCAGGGCGTTGCCGCCGTAACCGGAGCCGAAGCTCTCGATCGCGAGCTCCTCTGGAAAGTGCATGACGAACCGCCGCTCGGGATCGAGTTCGCCGAGGGAATGCAGGCCGCGCACGAAGACCCCCTCGTGCGCGATGCGCTCGAGCGCGGCACGCCCGGCGTGCGTCATGATCAACATGTTCACGGCGACGTAGGCGCTGTCGGTAATCTCGACGCCGCAGCGCGCGAGCGCGGAATCGACCGGTCCCATGCAGTAGGGGATGACATAGAGCCTGCGCCCGCGCATCGCGCCGCGGAACAGCTCGCGCATCTTGGCGTGCGCGGCCTGCGGGTCCATCCAATTGTTGTTCGGACCGGCGTCCGCCTGGGAGCGCGTGCAGATGTACGTCAGGTGCTCGACGCGGGCCACATCGCCCGGATGCGAGCGGTAAAGGTGGCAGTCCGGGAAGTGCTCGGGGTTCAGCCGCAGCAACTGCCCGTCGCGCACCAGCTCGGCGATGAGCCGCTCCCGCTCCGAGGCGCTGCCGTCGCACCAGTGCACGTCGGCCGGCTGGGTGAGCTGGCGCACCGAATCGACCCATTCGGTTACGGCGCGGCTGAGCTGCGGCATCGGCATCGGCAAGGGAACAGCGGTGGACATCGCTCGATACCTCGTTTGGACGCCTCGGCAGGCCTTCCTCGCGTACCCCCAGTATAGTCGCGCCCCCCGGGGCGCTGACCATAAAGTACGATAAAAGGAGGAAATCTGTTCAGTAATCGCACACGGCAAAAGGACTGGAATTCCAGGCTCCGTGGCCCCGGGGGCGGCGGAACGCGTGGGACGCGTGCGCACAACGCGCGCGCCGTACAATGCGCCGATGTTGGATCTCGAGGACATCTTCGGCGCGCATGGGCCGCTCGCGCGCTCGCTGCCGGACTTCATCGTGCGCGAGCCGCAGCGGCGCATGGCCGAGCGTGTCGCGGCGGCGATCGCCCGCCGGGAGGCGCTGGTGGTCGAGGCCGGCACCGGCACCGGCAAGACCTTCGCCTATCTGGTGCCGGCGCTGCTCTCGGGCGCGCGGGTGCTCATCTCGACCGGTACCCGTGCGTTGCAGGATCAGCTCTATGCGAAGGACCTGCCCCTGGTGACGCGGGCGCTCGGTCGGCCCGCCACGGTCACGCTGCTGAAGGGCCGCGGCAACTATCTGTGCCGCTATCGGCTCTCCGGTGGCGAGGCAACGCTGCCGTTACCGTTGTCCCCGGACGCCACCGGTGCCGACACACCGCTCGAGCGGATCCGACGCTGGGCCCACACCACCCGCAGCGGTGATCTCGCGGAGGTGGCGGGGCTCAAGGATGGCGATCCCGTCTGGGCCGAGGTGACCTCGACTCGGGACAACTGCCTCGGGCAGCGCTGCCCGCAGCTCTCGCAGTGCCACGTCGGCGCGGCGCGCCGCGCGGCGCTCGAGGCGGACCTGGTGATCGTCAATCATCACCTGCTGCTGGCGGACCTGGCATTGAAGGAAGACGGCTTTGGCGATCTGCTCGGCGCGGCCGATGCGGTCATTCTCGATGAGGCGCATCAGATCCCGGATTTGGCGACCGAGCTGTTTGGCGCCGAGGTGGGGAGCCGGCGCATCGAGACGCTGCTCGCCGAACTCGAGAGCCGATTGACGCCGCGGCGCGCCGGGGCGGATGCGGGCGCCGAGCAGGGCCGGCTCGCGGCGAGCGTGCGCGCGTTGCGCGCGTGCCTCGGCCGCATGGTGGATGCGCTCGCCGGGCGCGGCGGCCGGCTCGAGTGGGACGAGGCCGAGCCGCTGATCGGCCGCGAACTCGAACAGCTTGGACCACAGCTGGCGCGGCTCACCGAGCAGCTGCGCCGCGTCGAGGCGGACGCGCCGCTTGCGGCACTGGCCGAACGGGCTGCGAAGTTCGCCGCGGGCCTCGCGCGTATCGTGGCACTCGAGGCACTGGAAGGCGCCCGATGCGTGCAGGTGGGGCGCCGCGGTTTCACGCTCAGCATGATGCCCTTCGACATCGCCCCGCGCTTCCAGTCGATGCTCAGCGCACGCGCCTGTGCCTGGATCTTCACCTCCGCGACGCTTTCGTTCGGGGCGGATTTCAGCCACTTTACCGGCCGCCTGGGGCTGGGCGATTGCGGCACCCTCAAGATCGACAGCCCGTTCGACTTCCCTCGCCAGAGCCGCCTGTACCTGCCGCGGGATCTGCCGGCGCCGGGCGCGGCGGCGCATCTGCCGGCGGTGATGGGGCTGGCGCGCGCGCTGATCGAGGCGGCCGGCGGCGGGGCGTTCGTGCTGTTCACCAGCCACCGCTCGCTGGCGCAGGCGGCCGAGTGGTGGCGCAGCGCCGGTGCGCTCTCGCACGTGCGGCTGCTGGTTCAGGGCGAGGCACCGCGGGAGCGGCTGCTCGAGCAGTTCCGCCTCGACGGCAATGCGCTGCTGTTCGGCACGGCCAGCTTCTGGGAGGGCGTGGACGTGAAGGGCGCGGCGCTGCGTCTGGTGGTGATCGAGAAGCTGCCCTTCGCCTCTCCCGAGGACCCGCTGGTGCGCGCGCGGATCCAGTATCTGGAACTGAGCGGGGGCAATGCATTTCGGGATTATCAGCTGCCCGAGGCGGCCTTGGCGCTGAAGCAGGGCGTGGGGCGGCTGATCCGCAGCGAGGCGGATTTCGGCGTGGTGGCGCTGTGCGATCCGCGCCTCGGCACGCGCGGCTACGGCAAGGTGCTGCTCGCGGCCCTGCCGCCGATGACCCGGACGGACCGGCTCGCCGAGGCGGTTGCATTTCTGCGCGCGTGCGCACCGGATCTCGAGACACCGGAGGCGCTGCCTTGAAGCTGCTCGCGATCGATACCGCCACGGAGAATTGCTCGGCGGCCCTGCTGGCCGATGAGCACCTGCTGGAGCGGCAGATCGAGTGTACCCGCGGTCACGCCGAGCACATCCTGGGGATGATCGATGCGCTGCTGGGGGAGGCCGGCGTGAGGCTGGCTGCCCTCGATGCGATTGCCTTCGGCCGCGGACCGGGCTCGTTCACGGGGGTGAGGCTTGCGGCCAGCGTCACGCAGGGGCTCGCGTTCGGCGCGAGCCTCGGGGTGGTCGCCATCTCGGATCTGCAGGCGCTCGCCCAGCGCGGTCTCGGCCTGCGGCCGCGGGTCGATCGAATCGTGGTGTGCAATGATGCGCGCATGGGCGAGGCATACTGCGCATGCTACGAGCGCCGTGGCGAGTGGGCCGTGCCGCTTGGGCCGGAGCGGGTGGGTACGGCCGAAACGCTCGCCGACACGTGCCGCGGGCTCGCGGGGATTGGCCGGGCATTTGCCGCGTACCCGCACCTGGCCGAGCGGCTGGGCGTGGCGGTGCCGCCGGGCTGGGAGCGGCTGCTGCCGAGGGCACGGGAGATCGCGCAGCTGGCCGCCCCCGAGGTGCGCCAGGGCCGATTGCTCGCGCCCGAGCAGGCCCTGCCGAGCTACGTGCGCAACACGGTGGCGCGACCGTCATCGGTATGACATATCGGCCGCATTGTCATGATTCTGCAATCGAAAACCTCTCAAATAGACACGCACTGCGGTTCTGTTCGGGCCTCCAGCATGTCGGAAAAGCTCATACTCATCGTGGAAGACGAGCCGGCGATCCGCCAGATGATCGCCTTCGCCCTGCAGCGCTCGGGCTTCGAAGTGTGCGAGGCGTTCGATGCGCGCCAGGCGCGCGAGGCGCTCGCCAATCAGCGACCCGACCTGATCCTGATCGATTGGATGCTGCCCGATACGAGCGGCCTGGAGCTGACGCGCAGCGTCAAGCGTGACCGCCACACGCGCGAGCTGCCGATCATCATGTTGACCGCGCGGGCCGAGGAGGCCGACAAGGTCACCGGACTCGACAGCGGCGCGGACGACTACCTCACCAAGCCCTTCTCGCCCCGCGAGCTCATCGCGCGCATCCATGCGGTCCTGCGCCGCAGCGGCGCCGCGGGGCTCGATCACATCGTGGAATTCGATGCGCTCAAGCTCGACCAACAGGGTCAGCGCATCACCGTCGGCGGGCAGACCGTGCCGCTCGGCCCGACCGAGTACCGCATGCTCGAGTTCTTCATGACCCACCCCGAGCGGGTCTTCAGCCGCGATCAGCTGCTCGATCGTCTCTGGGGCGGCAATGTCTACGTCGAGGAGCGCACCATCGACGTGCACGTGCGGCGGTTGCGCAAGTCGCTCGAGAAATTCGGCGTCGAGCGCTTCGTGCAGACGGTGCGCGGCTCCGGATACCGATTCTCCGCCAAGGTCGACTGATGCAGCCGCTGCGACCCTCGCTCCAGGGGCTGGCGTACGCCTCGGTCAGGGTGCTCAGCGCGGCATTCCTCGGGGCGCTGCTCGGGCTGCTGTTCTCGCACCCGTGGCTGGGGATGGCCGGGGTGCTGGCCGGGTATCTCGGCTGGCAGCTGGTGATGCTCTATCGGGTCGAGTGGTGGCTGCAGCATCGCAGTGTCGCCGATCCGCCCGAGGCTCGCGGCGTGTGGGGCACGGTCATCGCGCTCATCGCCCGGCTGCACCGGCGCAAACGCTTCCACAAGCTGCGCTTCGTACAGCTGATGCGCCAACTGCAGCAGTCGACCGCGGCGCTGCCGAACGGGGTGGTGATTCTCAATGACGAGCGCGAGATCGTCTGGTTCAACCACATGGCGGGGCGGCTGCTCGGGCTGCGGCCGAATATCGATCTCGGGCTGCGCATCGAGAATCTGGTGCGCGAGCCGCAGTTCGCCCGCTACATCGAGAAGGGCGATTACGCCAATCCGGTGGTGGTGCGCCGCTCGAGCCCGAGCGAGATCTTCCTGTCCCTGCAGCTGGTTGCCTACGGCGACGGGCAGCAGCTGCTGCTCGCGGCCGACGTGTCGCGCCAGATGCGCCTGGAGGCCGTGCGGCGCGACTTCGTGGCCAACGCTTCGCACGAGCTGCGCTCGCCGCTGACGGTGATCTCCGGTTATCTCGAGACCCTCTCGCACGATGCGGCGCTCGCGGCCGAGTTCGCCGCGCCGATCGCCGAGATGCGCCGCCAGGCCGAGCGCATGACCGCCATCGTGCGCGATCTGCTCGAGCTGTCGCGGCTGGAGCAGACCGACGAGCGGGTGGGCGGGGAGCCGCTCGATGTGCAGGCGATGGCGGCACTGCTGCGCAAGGATGTGCTCGCCCGGACGGTGCGCCCGCGCGAGGTGCACGTGCGCCTGGAGAGCGCCGCGGCGCTGATCGGCCGGGAGTCCGAGATCCATTCCGCGTTCGCCAACCTGGTCGACAACGCCGCCAAATACACCCCGCCGGAGGGCTCGATCGAACTGCGCTGGTGGGTCGATGCCGATGGCGGGCATTTCGCCGTGAGCGATACCGGCATCGGCATATCGGCCGAGCATCTGCCGCGGCTCACCGAGCGCTTCTACCGCGTCGATCCGGGCCGCTCGCGGGCCACCGGCGGCTCCGGGCTGGGGCTGGCGATCGTCAAACACGTGCTGCAGCGCCATGGAGCGCAACTCGAGGTGCGCAGCACACCGGGCAAGGGCAGCACCTTCACCTGCCACTTCCCGCCCGAGCGAGTCCGGCCGGTGCAGCGCGCGGCGCCCGCGCCACTGGCCGAGGATGCTTGAGCTATCATGGCCGCACAGTCCGAGGTGTCCGCCGATGGAAACCGCCGATCTCACCCATCATATTTCCCGTCGCTTCAACGAGGATCTCGAGCGGGTGCGCACCAAGGTGCTCGCCATGGGCGGGTTCGTCGAGCAGCAGATCCAGAAGGCCATCACGGCGCTGCTCGAGGGTGACAGCGCGCTCGGCGAGGCGGTCGCGCTCGCCGACCACCAGGTGAACGACATGGAGGTGTCGATCGACGAGGAGTGCAGCCGCATTCTCGCCACGCGCGCCCCGGCGGCCGGGGATCTGCGCGTCATCGTCGCCATCATCAAGACCATCACCGACCTCGAACGCATGGGCGATGAGGGCGAGAAGATCGGCTACATCGCCTCGCGGCTCGCCACCATGGAGCGACCGGCGGACAAGTACCGCGAGATCAAGCATCTTGGCCGCATCGTGACCGAAATGGTGCACGAATCGCTCGATGCGTTCGCGCGCATGGACGCGGATGCGGCCTTGCGGGTGGCCCGCCAGGACCGGCTGGTCGATGAGGAATACGAGGCGATCCAGCGCCAGAGCATCACCTTCATGATGGAGGATCCGCGCACCATCCGCCGGGCGCTCGATGTGATGTGGATCGTGCGCTCTCTGGAGCGCATCGGCGATCATGCCAAGAACATCAGCGAGTACATCATCTACATGGTCTACGGCAAGGACGTGCGCCATACCTCGCTCGATGACGTCGAGCGGGCGCTCGGTCAGCGCGGGGCGGGCGGCGCCGGCGAAGCCCATGGGGGGAGTGGTTCGTGATCGCCGCATTGCGCCGCATGGGCAATGTCATCGGGGTTTTGATCTGCGCGGGGCTGCTCGGCTTCGCCCTCTACGCGCAGTTTCATCTGCACCTGCAGCCCTGTCCGTTGTGCATCTTTCAGCGCATCGGCATCGCCCTGATCGGCCTGGTGTTTCTGCTCGCGGCGGTGCACCACCCCCGCCGCTGGGGCAGGCGGGTGTACGCGGTGCTGGTGGCGATCGCGGCGCTCGCCACCGCGGGCGTTGCCGTGCGGCAGATCTATCTGCAGCACCTGCCGCCGGGCTCGGTGCCCTCGTGCGGCGCGCCGCTGTCGGTGATGCTGCAGTTCATGCCCGTGACCTCCGTGATCCGCAAGGTGCTCGAGGGCAGCGGCGAGTGCAGCATCGTCAACTGGCGGTTTCTCGGCCTGGCGATGTCCGAGTGGGTGCTGTTGTGGGCCCTGGCGCTCGGGGCGTTCGGCGCTCTGGTGAACGGGTGGCTCGGCCGGGTCAAGTCAACAGGTTGACCAGCACGTTGAAGTACATGCGGTGCAGCGTCTCGATGTCCGCCACGCGCACGCACTCGTTCAGCTTGTGAATGCTCGCATTGACCACGCCGAGCTCGACGACCTGCGCGCCGAGCGGGGCGATGAAGCGCCCGTCGGAGGTGCCTCCGCCGGTGGAGAGGCGCGGGGCCGCGCCGGTGACGGACTCGATGGCCGCGCAGACGGCCGCCGACAGTTTTCCCGGGGGGGTGTAGAACGGCTCGCCCGAGAGGTGCCACTCGATCGTGAAGCGCACGCCGTGGGCGCGCAAGATGCCCTCCACCGTGGCCTTCAGTCCCTCGAGCGACTGGATCGGCGAGTAGCGCAGATTGAACCGCGCCTTGAGCTCCCCGGGGATGACATTGGGAGCGCCGGTGCCGGCGTTGAGGTTCGAGACCTGGAAGCTCGTCGGCTCGAAGTGCTCGGTGCCCCGATCCCACACCCGGCGCGTCAGCTCCGCCAGCGCCGGAGCGAATGCATGCACCGGGTTTTCGGCCAGCTGCGGGTAGGCGATGTGACCCTGCACACCGTGCACGGTGAGCCGCCCGCTGAGGGAGCCGCGCCGTCCGATCTTGATCGTATCGCCGATCGTCTGCTCGCTCGAGGGCTCTCCGACCACGCACCAGTCGATGCGCTCGCCGCGCTCGGCGAGCAGGGCCGCGACGCGCTTGGTCCCATCGACCGAGGGCCCTTCCTCGTCGCTCGTGATGAGAAAGGCGATGCGCCCGTGATGGCGCGGGTGCGCCGCCACGAAAGCCTCGGTGGCGGTGATCATCGCGGCCAGTCCGCTTTTCATGTCGGCCGCACCGCGGCCGTAGAGTACCCCGTCGCGGATCGTCGGCACGAACGGGTCACTGCGCCATTCCTCGAGCGGTCCGGTGGGTACGACGTCCGTATGGCCGGCGAAGCACAGTTGCGGTCCACCCGCCGCGCCGCGCACGGCCCAGAAGTTCGAGACGTTCCCGAAGGCCAAGGGCTCGATCCTGAAGCCGAGCGCGCGCAGCCGCTCGCACATCAGTTCCTGACAGCCCTCGTCGGCGGGCGTCACGGAGCGGCGGGACATCAGATTCCGGGTGAGCTCGAGGGTGGGGGACATCTCTCCGTACCGGCGGAGCGGGCTCGGGTGCGCGCGCGTGATGGGGGGGGCAGGGCGGCTTTATAGCGAGGGGGCGCCCCGGGAGCAAGCCGTTTTTCTCTCTCTCGCGAGGCGCGGCGCCGGGGGCGCTGGTCATCAATCCGTCATGATCAGGACGCGCGCCGCGAGCCGCCGCCGGCGGGCCCTGGCGCCCGTCATGCGATTGTCACAATCCGCGGCTAAACTCCCATCCCGCGTCATGGTACGGTCACATTGATACGGTTCGGCGCGCACGCTGGGGTGCGCACCGGCGCCGAAGCGCCCGCCGAGCATAGCCGAGACTGTGCCATCCCCACGACGGCCCTCAATGGAGTTGCGCGTGTTTCGAACCTCCCTGGCGGTCGCCTGCGCC
Organism: Pseudomonadota bacterium; assembly: GCA_021843755.1. Taxonomy (GTDB): domain Bacteria; phylum Pseudomonadota; class Gammaproteobacteria; order Steroidobacterales; family Steroidobacteraceae; genus 13-2-20CM-66-19. The sequence continues at coordinate 131,937 of JAKBWB010000005.1, read as the reverse complement.
GCCGCAATGACGCTTGCGGCCACCGCAACCGTACAGGCCGACACCCTGAGCGGTTTCCTCGCGCGCGGGCAGCTGTCCGGACAGTTGCGCGCGTACTACTTCAGACGCGACTACTCGACGGCCTCGACGGTGAACGCCCAGGCTTTCTCGCTTGCCGGCATCCTCGATTACCGCACCCCGGAGTTTCTCGACGGCTTCAGTGTCGGCGCGAGCTTCTTTTCGGCCAATGCCCTGGGCACGCAGAACCGCAATCCCCAGCGGATCGATGCGACGCTCATGGGCACCGCGAACGCCATCAACGCGTTGGGGCAGGCGTTCGTCCAGTACAGCGGGCACGACGCGCTGGTGCGCCTCGGTGATCAGCTGATCGCCACCCCGTGGGCCGGCTCGAGCGATTCGCGCGTGTTGCCGGCGACCTACCAGGCCGGCTACGGCACGTACTCGCCGCTGGCGGGCCTGACGTTCACCGCGGTGCGTATCCTGCGGTACAAGGGCCGCACCGCGGAGGGCTTCTTCAGGGACAACAACTATTATCCGGCGACCTGGCACGGGGATGCCAATTACGGCGGGATCTCGAATCTGCCCGCAAGCGCCCGGGCCGCCGGCGGCACCCTCGCCCTCGGCGCCGACTACGGGCGCTCGGGACTGAAGGCGAGCGTGTGGTATTACCGCTTCTACGGCTTTGCCCACATGTTCTACGCCCAGGTCGGCGAGACGGTGCCGACCGGCTCGCCGCTCGAGCCCTTCGCCGGTGTGCAGGTGGTGCGCGAGTGGGGCGGGCTCAATCGGTTCGCCGAGACGGCCACCCGCTTGTTCGGCCAGCCCGGCACGGCGGTCGACAATTTCACCCTGGGGGCGCTCGCGGGTGTGAAGGCGTACGGGGCGAGTCTGTCGGTCGCCTACGATCAGTTGCGGCGCGCGGGCCCCGGGGCCCTCGGGGGCGGGGCGCTCATCTCGCCCTACACCGCCGGCTACGCCACCGATCCGCTGTATACGACTTCGATGATCCGCGGCATGGTCGAGCTCGGCCCGGGCCATGCGTGGAAGGTCAGGGCCACCGAGGCGGCGCTCGGCAAGCGCGTGCGGCTGTCGGCCTCGTACGCGGCGTACCGCACGGCCTTCGAGGGGCGCGACTCGGAGATCTACTTCGGGGTCATCTATCGGCCGCGCGGCTGGGTCAAGGGCCTCACGCTGCGCAACCGTCTGGGCATCAGCAATGGACCGGCCAACCCGGGCCGCGGCCGGTTCCTTTACAATCGGATGATGGTGACCTACGTGTTCTGAGCGCTCGAGTGGTGCGCCACCGGCCGCCCGGTCCGCGTGAGCGCCACCGTCCCCCGAAACGGGTCAAACTGCGGTAACCTTGCGCTGGCAGAATCGCACCCTTCAGCGTGGCAACCACGGCTGCGGATCGCCGGGCAAGGGCCGCCGTTTCACTCGCGAGATCATGCACAGAAGCGACTCTCATTCGGCTGTAGAGCGGCCATGAGTTCACCGGCGACGCAGAGTGCGGCGCCGGGCGACGCGCCGAGCCCGGGGAATACGCCCGCGAAGCTCACGGTACGGGGCCTGAACTTCTACTACGGGCGCCATCAGGTGCTCAAGAACATCGACCTCGCGCTGCCGGACCGCAGCATCACCGCCTTCATTGGTCCGTCCGGCTGCGGCAAATCGACGCTGCTGCGGGTGCTGAACCGGATGTACACGCTCTACCCGGGGCAGCGCGCCACGGGCGAAGTGCTGCTCGATGGGGAGAACATCCTGTCCCAATCGGTGAACGTGACACGTCTGCGTCTGCGGGTCGGGATGGTCTTTCAGAAGCCGACGCCGTTCCCGATGTCGATCTTCGAGAACGTGGCGTTCGGGCTGCGGCTCGCCCAGCGCATCAGCCGGGCCGCGCTCAGGGAGCGGGTGCATGCGGCACTGATCGATGCGGCGCTGTGGGACGAGGTCAAGGACAAACTGCACGACGATGGGCGCAGCCTCTCCGGTGGCCAGCAGCAGCGGCTGTGCGTTGCGCGCACGATCGCGCTCGAGCCGGAGGTGATTCTGCTCGATGAGCCCACCGCCGCGCTCGATCCGATCTCGACGCTGAAGGTCGAGGAGACGCTGCAGAGTCTGCGCGAGCGCTTCTGCATCGCCATCGTGACGCACAACCTGCAGCAGGCCGCGCGCGTCTCGAGCAGCACGGTCTTCATGTACGAGGGACAAGTGATCGAGATGGGGCCGACCGGGCAACTGTTCACCGCACCGAAGGACCACAGGACCGATGACTACGTCACCGGACGCTTTGGATAACGAGGGCCCGACCGTGCAGGACCCGAGCCGGCCACGCAGCAGCGGCGGATCCGAGCCCGCGCCGCTGCCGAGCGGCGCGCTCGGCACCAAGCCGAGCGGCCGGGTGCACCTCCCGGAACTGTTGAGCGGCGAGCTCGCGGGCAACACCGTCGGGGAGTCGGCGCTCGCCGATCCGATCTTCTCGTGCCGATCGCTGAGCGTTCACTACGGCGCCATTCAGGCGCTGCGGGACGTGACGCTCGACATCGGCCGCGCGCAGGTGCTCGCGTGCATCGGTCCTTCCGGTTGCGGCAAATCGACGTTCCTGCGCTGCCTGAACCGCATGAACGACACCATCGTCGGCGCGCGGGTCACGGGCACGATCCTGCTCGACGGCCAGAACATCATGGAAAAGCACCAGGACGTGGCGCGCCTGCGCGCACGGGTCGGTATGGTGTTCCAGAAGCCCAATCCCTTCCCCAAGTCGATTTACGACAATGTCGCCTACGGTCCGCGCATCCACAAGCTCACGCGCACGCGCGCCGATCTCGATGAGCTGGTGTGCACGTGTCTGCAGCGCGTCGGGCTCTGGAACGAGGTGAAGGATCGCCTGCACGCCGCGGGCCTGGGACTGTCCGGCGGCCAGCAGCAGCGCCTGTGCATCGCGCGCGCGCTCGCGGTGCAGCCGGAGGTGATCCTGATGGACGAGCCGTGCTCGGCGCTCGATCCCATCGCCAGCGCGCACATCGAGGATCTGATCGAGCAGCTGCGCGTCACCTATGCGATCGTGATCGTCACGCACTCCATGCAGCAGGCCGCGCGCGTCTCGCAGCGTACCGCGTACTTCCATCTCGGCCGTCTGATCGAGGTGGGCGAGACCGATCGGGTATTCACCAACCCGCGCCACCGCCTCACCGAGGACTACATCACGGGTCGATTCGGCTGAGCGGGCCGGCGTGCTGGAGTTGCCCGCGGGCGGCTCGAGGCGCGGGCCGGCAGGGGCCGTCTCGTTCGGTGCCGCCCGGGTGCGCGGCCCGATGCAGACTGTCTGCAGGGACAGTCTGCGACCTGCGGGCCCCGCGCAGCTGGGCGCAGGAATTCAACCGAACTCGCCGCCATCGAATGACGAAGACCTTTTTATGGCGGCGATAATTCATTATGCTGGCGCATCAGGAGAATCTTGCCGTGCGTCCCGTGTCGTGACTGAGACCGTCGAGCCGAGAAATGGGCATCCCTGCGGTGATCGGCCGATCGGAACGACGTTCCCGGTGCCCCCCGAGACTCCAGGCGAGCCCGGCGGGAGCGGATCGAGTTGACGGTTGGGCGTGGCTGCCGGGCGTCCCGCCGGCAGCGGGGGCGCGGCCGTAGGGTGGCGCGTAATTCGACCACCGAGTCTGAGCACGGTCCGGCCGGAGGTCGCGCCAGAGCGTTGGCCGCGCTCGCTTGCGCCGTGTGTGTTCTTCTGACCTCGTGCGCATCGTTCCGGCCCGAGCCGATCAATCTGCGCGTCAGTGCCCGGCGCTTCGCCGCCCGGAGCCTGCACAACCGAAGGCTCGGGGCCTATCTGGCGGCGATGGGTCTGCGGCCCCGGGACCGATGGGGGTTTCGCCGCCTGACCTATGTTGCCGTATTCGAGCGGCCGCAGCTGACCATCGCCAACGCCCGGTACCGGGCCGCCCTGGGAAGACTGCGGATCGCCGAGCAGATCGACAATCCCAAGATCGGCATCAGCGGCGCGTATGACGCATCGGTGCCGCTGCCGACGCCGTGGTCGGTGGGGTCCATCTTCAGCGTGCTCATTCAGAACTTCTTCAGCAAGGACGCCTTGATCGGCGCGGCGCGCCAGAATGTCCTGGCGGCCCGCGAGGCGATCGACAGCGTCGCCTGGGTCGAGCGCAAGGCCGTGTACGATGCGCTCCTGGCGCTGTGGGCGCAGCGGCGAACGGCGACGCTGTACCGGCGGCAAGCCGCTCTGGACCGCTCCATCGTGCGGGCGGTGTGGGAGCGCTATCGCGCCGGTACGGCCTCGGCCACCGCGTTGACCACCGCCGATCTCAATGCCGAGCGGGCCGCGTTCCGCTGGCATCAGGCGCAGCTCGGGGCGAGCCTGGCCACGGCCCATCTGGCCGGTGTCATCGGGCTGCCGCCCGCGGCATTGACCGGTGTCAGGCTGAGCTTTGCGATATTCCGCCGGCTGCGTGCGCCGCAAGCGCTCCATGCGGACGAGCAGCGGGCGCTGCGCGCGCGGCCCGCCGTGAGGAAGGCGCTTGCGCAATACAATGCGGCGCAATACCGGCTGAAGGCGGCGGTCGATGGCCTGATCAACGGTGTGAAGGTCGTCCCCGGCTACGCCCTAAACCAGCAGACCGACAATTATTCGCTCGCGCTGAAGACGCATGCGCCGCTGTTCAATCAGCACCAGGGTCAGATCGCCGTGGCGCGCGCCGAGCGGCGTCTGGCCGCGGCGCAACTGAGGTCCGTGCAGGAAAGCGTCTTCGGCCAGATCGAGCGCGCGGTCGTCTATTGGCGCGAAAGCGGGACGGCCATGGACGCGTCCCGGCGGGCCTTGCGGTCCGCCGAGCGCGAGCTGGCAGCCTCGCGACAGGCCTACCGGGCGGGCGCCATCGGCGAGGTGCGACTTCTCGGCGTGCGGCTGCAGGTGCTGAGCGCGCGCATACGGCTGCTCAGCGCCGAGCAGGAGCATTACGCGGCGAGCGGCGATCTCATGACGGCCTTGCACAGGAAGTTGTGGAAAATCCGCAATGAGACTTGATAGAACGCACATCGGCGCGGTGGTTCTGGCGGTCGGGGTTGTTGCCGGCCGCGCGCACGCGGGAACGGTGACGCTGCGCGCTGCGGATCTTCTGCGGCGCGATGTCGTCGTCCGCGACATCACGGCGCATCGGGAGCGCCCCGTTCGGTATGTCTATGGCCGCGCCATCCGGCTCGGTCCGCTCCTCGGAGCAGTCGGGGCGATCCGCAGCGCCCGCGCGCTCGCCCGGCTCGACGCCGTGATGCTCACCGAGACACGGGCTTTGTATCGGGCGCCGTATCGCATATCAGCGCAGAAACTGGCGCAGGCGAGGGCGAGCGCGAGCGAGGCGCAAGCGGCCCTCGCGAGCGCCGTTGGTGCGCTGCGCGCGCGCTACGGCGCGGAGTTTGCGGCCAAGTTGCTGAGCGAGCCGCGCCTGGTCGGGCGCATCGGCGCCGGGGGGGTGTCGGTTGTCGAGGCGATGGTGCCCTATCCGGTGTTGGAGCACCCGCCGGGGAGCGCGACGGCGCGTATCGAGGGCGGCGCGAATCTCCGGGGCCGCACGGTGCAGTTGCAGTTTCTGGGGGTCGGGGGACGGGTGCCATCCGGCATGATCGGCCAGGCACTCTATTATTTCGGCCCTGCGTTGCAGGCGGGCACGATGCTGCGCATCGGCCTGCGGCTCGGCACCCGCCCGACGCGTATATTGAGACTGCCCGTCTCGGCGCTGATTTTCGCCGGCCGCAAGGCCATCGCCTTCCGCAGGATCGAGCCGCACAGGTTCCGCAGCTTTCCGGTGTCGCAAGCGCGGCCCTTCTACAGCGACGGGCACATTGCCGGCTACCAGAGCGTGTGGCGCGGGAGCGCGCGTGTGCCGATCGTGGTCAAGGGGGCGGGCCTGTTGTGGTCGCTGCTCGACAGCGCCGTCGGGAAGCGGTGAGTGACCGCGTTGCGGACGCTGGTCCGGTTCTGCCTGCGGTATCGCCACGCGCTCGTCCTGGTCGTCGCCGGATTGTGCGTTCTGGCGTTCCTCGATGTCAGGAATACCTCGGTCCGGGTGTTCCCGTCGTTCGAGCCGCCGGTCGTCAAGGTCATCACGCGCGTTGCCGGTCTCTCGCCGCGCGGCATCGAGCTGTCCGTCACCGACATGCTGGAGCAGGGGCTCACCGGCCTCACCGGCCTGCGGACGGTGCGGTCGCGCTCGGAGCCTGGAGTGTCGATCATCACCCTGATCTTCCGCAGCCATACCCGGCTCGCGCTCGATCGCAAAGCGGTTGCCGCGCGTCTGTCCGAAGTGAGCGCGACGCTGCCCCCGGGCGCCGTACCTCACATCGAGAGGCTCACTTCCATGGTGGGTGTCGCTGCGGAACTCGGTGTCCTCGGCAAGGGCATTACGCCGTTGACGGTCGGCCGGCTCGTCGAGACACGGATCGTACCGGAGCTGGAAGCCACCGCGGGGGTGGCGAAGATCGAGGTGTATGGCGCAGCGACGCCGGTCATCGCCATCGAGCCGCACGTAGCGGCGATGCTGGCGAGCGGAATCGGCTGGGGGAAGCTCGCCACGGCGGCCCATCAAGCGAGCGCCGTTCTCGGCCTGGGGGCCGTGATCTCACCCAATCAGCGGGTCCTGGTGGAAGGGCATGGGCAGACCCTCACCAGCGCGGCGCTCGCCAACAGCGTCGTCGGCCAGCGCGACGGCCGGCCGCTCACGATGGGGATGGTGGCGCGAGTGCTCACCACCGCCGCGCCGCGCGTCGGCGCCGCGCTGATCGGCAATCGGCCGGGCGTGGTTCTGGTGGTCTGGGCGCAGCACGGTGCGGCGACATCGGCGGTCGGCGCGCGTGTGCAGCGCAAGGTACGGCAACTGCGCCGGCAGCTGCGCGGGCGGCACATTCGCATTCTGTCCCGTGCGTTCGATCCGGCGGCGTTCAGCCGCGTGGCCGTCGCGAACGTGCTGCGCCTGGTGCTGCTCGGGGCGGTCGGGATTCTGGTGATCCTCGTGTTGGCGCTGCGCGACTGGCGGATGATCACCCTGGCCTACATGCCGATCATCGTCTCCGTTCTGGGGACGCTCGCGGTGCTGCATTTGGCCGGCATTCCGCTCAATACGCTCGGTCTGTCGGGTCTTGCGATCGCGCTGGCGGAAATCGTCCACGATTCGGTGGCCGACGGTATCACCATACAGCGCAGACTCCTGCAGAGGTCCGGCACGGACAGCGCGGCGCGCAGACTGCAGGTGATCCTGGATGCGGCCGTGGCGATTCGCTCCAAGGCCGTGATCTGCGCGCTCGTGACCTCGATTCTTTTCCTGCCGATCGTTGTGCTGCCGGGATTTCCCGGCGAGCTGTTCGGGCCCGTCGCGATCACCTACATCATCGCGATCGTGACCTCCGTTGCGGTCAGTCTGGTATTCAGCCCGGCTCTGGCCGGCATTCTCCTCGCCGACCTCGGTCCGGGCCGCGCGCCGCCCGCGCCTGCGCGCGCGGTCGGGCGGCTCTATCAGTGGCTGATCCGGCCCTCGAAGATCCTGATGTTCGTGGAGGGGGGGATCGCGGCGGTGTTGTTCGCCGTCATCGCCGGAAGTATCCCGTTCCTGCGCGTGGTGTTGCTGCCGACCTTCAGCCAGCGGGCGCTGGTGGTGCACCTGCGAACGGCGCCTGGAACGTCCCTCGGTGAGACGGACCGGCTCGTCGGCGCCTATGTCGCGAGGCTGCGTGCCCTGCCCGGCGTGCGGCGGGTCCTCGCACGGGTCGGGCGCAGCAGGCCGAGCGACCGCTCGACGGACGTCAACCGCGCGACTGTGGATATCACGACGGACAGCAACGCGCCGCATGCGACCCAGTCGATGGAAGCGGCGATCATGCGCGCGCTCGCGTGTCCGCCGGCCCTCGACTGTGCGGTGAGCACGTTCATGGATGACAGGATGCGCCGGACGCTGCCGGGCTACACCGCGCCGCTGGTGATTTCCCTGACGGGCGCCACGGGCGGGGCGATCAGGACGGAGGCGGTGCGGCTCGATCGGCTGCTGCACCGGATGCCGTCGGTCCGCGAGGTTGCCCTGGAGCCGACGCTGCGGCGGCGCACCATCATCAGGATCAGGCCCGAGCGCTCCGCGATGGCGCAGTACGGCGTCACCTCACGCGCCGTGTTGCGCACGGTCGCCGCGGCTTACCGCGGCCAGCGCGTCGCGAGCGTGTACGTGCGCGACTATCGCGAGCCGGTGGAGCTGCTGGCGGCGCACCGCGATCGAGACGACGCCATGGCGCTGGAACGGACGCCGATTCGGGCAGACGATGGGCGCTTGGTGCCCGTGGGGCTCGTCGCCCGGGTCGGGTTCAGGCGCGCGGCGGGGACGATCGACCAGATCGACGGCGAGCGGACGCAGCGCCTGTTGGTCTGGCCGCGCAGAGGACACACCGTGCTCGGGGTCAGGCGACGGATCGCGGCGCTGAGGAGCGCGGGCGGGCCGGCGGGGGCGCCGGCGGTAAGGATCACGGGGATCTCGCGGGTCGTTTCCCGTGCGGTGCGCGCGGTCATCGCCCGCGCGGTGATCGCTCTGCTGATCGTCGTCTTCCTGCTGTGGGTGCTGCTCGCGGAGGCGCGGGCGGTGGCGATATTGTCGTTCGGGCTGCCGGTCGCGGTTTCCGGCGGCATCGCGATGATCTGGCTGTTTCTGCACGGCACGGCTGATTTCGCGGTGCTGATCGGGCTGGTCGCGCTGTTCGGCATCGCCCTGCGCAACGGCCTGCTGGTGGTGTTTCACTATCGCACGCTCTCGCCCGGCGGCGAGGCGGGGTTGACTCTGGAGGAGGCGCGCGCCGTCGCGGTTGAAATGCTGCCGGTCGTCCTGGTTACCGCGACGGTCGCGATCATGGGCCTGTTGCCTCTGGCGGTGTATCGCGGCACGGCGGGCGACGAGATCGCCGGGCCGTTGGCTGTCGTCATCATCGGCGGCCTGGGCACGGGCGCCATTCTCACCGCGGTGGCGCTGCCGCGGATGCTGCCGCGGATCCTGCATGCGGGGCGTATACGCCGGCGCGAGGACATCTAGGGTCGGCGCGGGGGTTTTTCTCGCGGTCCGACTCGCCGGCTCGCGCCGCGGGGCCGGGGCCGCGGTGTTGACGAATCGCGACATGTCGGGCGCGCGGCGGCGGGAACCGTGACGTTTCGCTCCGGCTCGCTTTAAAGTATGTGCCAGACCGGAGGTCGAGCCCGCCGCAGCTCCGCAGGAGGAATTGATGTCGCAGGTCCATGCAGCCACCCACCCCGGGACGCTCGGCCAGTACGTTCTGAGCGAGCGCCTCGGATGCGGCGGCCAGGGCGAAGTCTGGCGGGCGTACGATCGGGCGCAGGGCGTCGAAGTCGCCCTGAAGATATTGACCGCGGAGCGGGCCGTTTCGGCGTCTGCCTGGGCGGCGCTCGAGCGCGTGCATGCCCTCGTCGGTGTGCTGCAGCACCCGGGCATTCTCCAGGTTCTGCCGCCGCAGCGCCTCGAGGGTCATGTGGTGCTGCCGATGGAGCTGGCTGATGGGGGGGATCTCACCGAGCTGCGCGGCAGGGGATATCTGCGCATCGTGCCGGTGCTTCTGCAGATCGCCGCGGCGCTTCAGGACGCGCATGAGCATGGCGTGGTGCACAGGGATCTGAAGCCGACCAACGTCCTGTTCGACCGTCGCGGCCGGGTGAAGCTCGCCGATTTCGGGATCGCCGCCGTGCTGTCGGAGCGGCATGCGGGCTCGGCCCGCTCGGGCGCGGGCGAGGTGTCGCCCTTCAGCGCGAGCCCCGAACAACTGCGCGGCGAGCCGGCGCGTCCCGCCGACGACATCTACGGTCTGGGAACCCTGGCCTACGATCTGCTGGCAGGCCACCCGCCTTACTTTCCGCACTTCGATGCCGCGCGGATCCAATCGGGCCCGGTGCCGCAACTGGTGCCGCTGCAGCCGGCCCCGTCACGCCTGATCGATTTGATCCTGCGGATGCTCGCGCCACGTGCCGCCGATCGGCCCCCCAGCCTGCAGCAGGTGATCGAGGAGCTCGAGGCGACCCTGAACGTGACCTCGGTACTCGATCCGGAGGAAGACCTCGCGCGCCCGCCGGCGGAACGAGCCCCGGTCGAGTCCCCGCTCGACGTCGAGCCCGAGCCGTCCCTCGCAGCCAAGCCCGAGCCGTCCCTCGCAGCCAAGCCCGAGCCGTCCTTTGCAGCCGAGCCCCGGCCGCCCCCCTCAGCCAAGCCCGACGCGTTCTCAGCGGACGATGGCCTGAGCCTGACCATCGATGAATTCAGGCCCGGCCGTGGGCTGCGCGCTTCGCGCCACGGCGATCCGCCAAGACCGCATCGCCTGCCCTACCTGCTGGTGGGTCTGGTGTGCGGCGCGGTGCTGGCGGTGGGCGCCCTGCAGGGGTTGGCGCGTCAAGGCTGGCGCGGCAGCCCGCTCCACGTGCTGTCGGCGGCGATTCTCGGTGCGCGCCTCGGGCAGCCGGTGGACTCTGTGCGCCAGGGGCAATCAGCGCCGGCCGCGCCCCGGTCTGCGGCGCCTGCGGCCGATTGGGCTGCGTTGGGCCGTCTGGTGGCGCAGCGCGCCGGATTCAACCAGCGCTTCAGCGCCCTCGCGGCGCGCGGGGCGTCGATCTGGGATGCGGCCGATTTCGCTGCCGCCCGAGCCCAGGCGGCCGATACCAGCCGCGCGGAGGCCGTGGGCGACATCGCGGCGACGCGCCGGCACTGGCAGCGCGCGGAGCGTCTGCTCTCGAGACTGGAACGCGAGGCTCCGCGGGCGCTCGCGACGCAGCTGGCGGCGGGTGAGCGCGCGCTGGCGGTGGGACACCCTGGCGCGGCTGCCCGAGCGTTCGCGCTCGCGCGGCGGATCGAGCCGGCGAGCCGGCGGGCCGCCGCGGGTGAGCGGCAGGTTCGGCTGTTGGCGGCCGTGCTGCCGCTGATGAGCGCGGCACGGCGCGCCGAGCATGTCCACGCGTATGCGCGCGCCGCGGGCGATATCAGAGAAGCGCTGGCGCGCGACCCGGGTTACGCCGCGGCAAGAGCCGCTCTGGCCCATCTCAACACCGTGTTCGCGCGCGCCGGCTACGTGCGAGCGGTGCGCGCGGGCGCCGCGGCCTATGCGCGCGGGCGGCTGTTTCAGGCCCAGGCCGACTTCCAGCAGGCGTTGGTGTTTCGCCCCGACGGCATCGCGGCGAACCGGGGGCTCGCCGAGGTGGACGCCGAGCTGCGCGATCGGGCTGCCTTGCCGTAGCGGGCTACTGCGCTCTCAACAGCTCGTTGATCGAGGTCTTGGCGCGCGTCTTGGCGTCGACGCGTTTGACGATCACCGCGCAGGCGAGGGCGTAGCGACCGTCGGGCGAGGGCAGTGTGCCGGGTACCACCACCGCGCCGGCCGGAACGCGCCCGAAGAGAATCTCACCGCTCGCGCGGTCGTAGATGCGCGTGCTCTGTCCGATGAATACGCCCATCGAGATCACCGCGCCGGTCTCGACGATCACGCCCTCGACGATCTCCGAGCGCGCGCCGATGAAACACTCGTCCTCGATGATGGTCGGGCTCGCCTGCAGCGGCTCGAGCACCCCGCCGATGCCGACCCCGCCGGACAGGTGCACGTTGCGGCCGATCTGCGCGCACGAGCCCACCGTGGCCCAGGTGTCGACCATGGTGCCGGAATCGATGTACGCGCCGATGTTGACATAGCTCGGCATCAGCACCGTGTTCGGCGCGACGTAGGCACCCTTGCGCACCACGGCGTGCGGCACGATGCGCGTTGCCCCCGAGCGCAGCTGCTCGGCGCTCGCCGCGGCGTACTTCAAGGGCACTTTGTCGTAGAAGCGGGTGAAGCCGGCGTCGATCACGCTGTTCTCGCGTGTGCGGAAATACAGCAGCACCGCCTTCTTCAGCCACTCGTTGACCCGCCAGCGGCCGTCGCGGCGCTCGGCGATGCGGGCGCGTCCGGAATCGAGCGCCCCGATGCACTCATCGAGCTGGGCCGCAAGGCCCGCGGGCATCTTGTCCGGCGCGAGCTCGGCGCGCTGATCGAAGGCGGCCTCGATGGCCGCCTGGAGTGTGGTGGTCCGAGTCATTTTCCCCGACTTTCAACATAACGGCGGATGCGCTCGGCAGCCTCGACGCATTGGGCGACGTTCGGCACGAGCGAGATGCGCACGCGCCCGGCGCCAGGGTTGCCGTGCGCGCCGTGACGGCCGAGATAGCTGCCCGGCAGCACCAGTACCGCCTCGGTCGCATACAGCTCGCGGGTGAAGCGCTCGTCGTCATCACCGACGGCGGTCCACAGATAGAACGCCCCGTCGGGCTCCTCGACCGGCAGCACCGGCGAGAGGATCTCGATCACCCGCGCGAACTTCTCCTGATACAGGCGCCGGTTCACGGCCGCATGCGCATCGTCGCGCCAGGCGCTGCTGCTGGCCAGTTGGGTCGGCACCGGCATGGCGCAGCCGTGGTAGGTGCGGTAGAGCAGGAAACGGCTCATGATGCCCGGATCGCCGCACACGAAACCCGAGCGCAGACCGGGCACGCTCGAGCGCTTGGAGAGGCTGTGAAAGACGATGCAGCGCTCGAAGCGCTCGCGCCCGGCGGCCGCCGCGGCCGCGAGCAGTCCGGGCGGCGGGCGGTGCTCATCGAGATAGATGTCCGCGTAGCACTCGTCGGCGGCGATGATGAAATCATGCTGCTCGGCGAGCCTGAGGGCGCGCTGCAGGAAGGCGCGATCGAGCACTTTGCCGGTGGGGTTGCCCGGACTGCACAGGATCAACACCTGACAGCGCCGCCAGATGGTTTCGGGCACCGCCTCGAGCTCGGGCGTGTAGCCGTTGGCGGCCGTGGTCTCGAGCAGGTAGGGGCTGGCGCCGGCAAGCAGCGCCCCGCCCTCGTAGATCTGGTAGAACGGATTGGGCATCGCCACCAGCGCCTCGCCGCGGGCATCGATGGCGGCCTGGAGGAACGCGAACAGCGCCTCGCGGGTGCCGTTGACGGGCAGCACCATCGTGTCCGGATCGATGCGCCCGGCGGACAAGCCGTTGCGCCGCTCGAGCCAGGCGGCGCACGCGGCGCGCAGCTCGGGCAGTCCGGCGGTGCTCGGATAGGTGTCCAGGCGGTGCGCGTTGGCGCGCAGCGCCTCGAGCACCATCGGCGGGGGCGCGTGGCGGGGCTCGCCGATCGACATGGCGATCGGCTCGAGGCGCCCCGGCGGTGTGACACCGGCGGTCAGGCGCGCGAGGCGCTCGAAGGGATAGGCGTGCAGACGCTCGAGACGCGGGTTCATGCGTGGCTCCTGGTGCTCAGGCGGCGGCGCGCTGGGCGAGCGCGTGGTAGAGCATGTCGCTCAGGCGCGCCGCGCGCGCCTCCTCGAGCGGACGGCCGTCGAGGTCGGTGACGTAGAAGATGTCCTCGGCCCGCTCGCCCACGGTCACGATCTTGGCCGCCTGCAGCATGATGCCCTCGCCGGTGAGCACCTTGCCGACATCGTACAGCAGCCCCGGCCGGTCGCCGGCGATCAGCTCGATCACCGAGCGCGCATTGCGCTCATCGACACTGATGGCGATCTGAGTCGGCGTGTGGAACATGCGCGCCTGGCGCGGCACGCGCCGGTGCACGGCCACGCTCTGCTCGGGATGGTGCAGCGAGCGCCACAGCGCCTGCTCGATCTCCTCGCGCCGCTCCCCATCGGCGATCGGCGCGCCGTCGTCCTCGAGCACATGATAGAGGTCGAGGCTGAAGCCGTCGCCCGTGGGCGTGATGCGGGCATCCACCACGTTCAGGCCCAGCTGATCGAGGACCGCGGTGGTGCGTTCAAAGCCATGCTGCAGCAGGCGCGTGAAGATCAGCACGGCGGTGGTGCCGTGCACGCTGCGCGGATCGAGCGCCACCAGGGGCTCATCACAGCTCGGGTCGCGGTCCGCGAGCAGGCGCATGTGCCAGGCGGCTTCCTCCGGAGAGTGCTGCAGGAAGTAGCTGTCCGAGAAGCGCCGCCAGACCCGCTCGATGTTGGGCGCGGCGATGCCGCGCGCCAGCATCAGCTTGCGGGCCGCTTCCCGGGTCTCGCTCACGAGCTGCTCCGGATCGATCGGGGATTCCAGGCCGCGGCGCAGGGCCCGGCGCACGCGGTGGTAGAAGTCGTGGAACAGCGAGGCTTTCCACGAGTTCCACAGCTTCGGGTTGGTGGCGCGCACGTCCGCGCAGGTGAGCACATAGAGATAATCGAGATGCGCCTCGTCGCCGACCTTGCGGGCGAAGGTGTTGATCACTTCGGGGTCGGAGATGTCCTGCTTCTGCGCGGTGAGCGAGAACGCCAGGTGGTTGCGCACCAGCCAGGCGACCATGCGCGCGTCGTAGGGCGAGAGGCCCTGCTCGAGGCAGAATGCCTCGGCGTCGGTCGCGCCGAGCTCGGAGTGATCGCCGCCGCGTCCCTTGGCGATGTCGTGAAACAGCGCCGCCAGATAGGCCACCTCGGGCCGCTGCAGCTGCTGCATGATGCGCGAGGCCTGCGGCAGCTCCTGGTCGTAACGCGCGATGGCGAAGCGCCGCAGGTTGCTGACCACGAACAGCGTGTGCGCATCGACGGTGTAGGCGTGGAACAGGTCGTACTGCATGCGCCCGACGATGCGCCCGAAGGCCGGTATGTAGCGCCCGAGCACCCCGTAGGTGTTCATCCGGCGCAGCTCGTGCGTGACGCCGACGGGGGAACGCACGATCTCGAGGAACAGACGGTGATGGCGCGGATTCTGGCGGAACTCCTCGTCGATCAGCCACAGGCTTCTCGCCACGGCGCGCATGGTCGAGGCGCGCACGCCGTCGATCTCGGGATGCTGCTGCAGCAGCACGAACAGCTCGAGCAGCGCCGACGGGGCGCGCGCGAACACCGTGTCGCTGACCGCCTCGAGCGATCCGCAGCGCACCTGGAAGCGGGCGTTGAGCGGGCGGGGCGGTTCGCTTTCGGTGAGGATGGCTTCGCGGAACAGCTGCAACAGCAGCTCGTTGAGCAGGCTCACATCCTTGACGGTGCGATAGTAGCGCTGCATCAGCTGCTCGACCGCCAGGGTGTAGGAGGCGTCCTCGTAGCCGAAGATCTCCGCCAGACGCAGCTGGTGGTCGAACAGCAGCCGATCCTCGCGCCGCCCGGTGAGCACGTGCAGGCCGAAGCGCACCTTCCAGAGAAACGATTGCGCCTGCTGCAACCGGCGCAGCTCGGCGATGGAGAGAAAGCCATGACGCGCCAGCTCATCGAGCGTCTCGGCGCCGAAATGGCGTTTGGCGACCCAGGCTATGGTCTGGATGTCGCGCAGCCCGCCCGGACCGGTCTTGACGTTCGGCTCGAGGTTGTAGGCGGTATCGTTGGCCTTCAGATGCCGCTCGGCCTGCTCGCGCACCTTGGCCTCGAAGAACGCGCGCACCGGCCAGAGCTGCTGCGGCGCGAGCCGCTCGCGCAGGCGGGCGAGGAGTTCGGGGCTGCCGGCGAGCAGTCTCGCCTCGATCAGCGTGGTCATTACCGATACGTCGGCCTTGCTTTGCTCGATGCACTCCTCGACGGTGCGCACGCTGTGCCCGACCTCCAAGCCGATGTCCCAGAGGAACGTGAGCAGCCGCTCAAGCGCGGCCCGCTCGGCGCCTTGCGGCGGGTGGGTCACGAGCAGCAGGATGTCGATATCGGAGCACGGATGCAGCTCGCCGCGGCCGTAGCCGCCGACGGCCACCAGCGCCGACTCGCGCAGCGACGCGGCGCAATAGGCGCTCCAGAGCTGTTGCAGGAGACGATCGATCAGCTGTGCGCGCGCGTGCACCAGCGTCTCGATCGGCTCATCGGCGAAGAAGCGGGCCTTGAGCTGCTCGAGCGCCTCGGCCAGCAGCTCGCGCACGGCCGCGGGCGAGCCCTGCGCCGCGGCGATCAGTCCGGGCAGGCGCGCCAGCAGCGGCCAGTCCTGCAGGCTCGGGCCGGCTGCGGCGAGGGGCGCGCTTGGGGTCGGCTCGCCCGCCTCCTCCGGCTCGGTCTCTCCGGCGGCCACGGTGTCAGTGTGTGCGGCGGTCGGCCGCACCCAGGGTGAGCACCTCATGGCCGGTCTCGGTGACCAGAATGGTGTGCTCCCATTGGGCCGAGAGCGAGTGATCCTTGGTGATGACGGTCCAGCCGTCCGGCAGCAGCCGCACGTGACGCTTGCCGGAGTTGACCATCGGCTCGATCGTGAACGTCATGCCGGCCTTCAGGGTGAGCCCCGTCCCGGGCTCGCCATAGTGCAGGACTTGCGGATCTTCGTGATACACGCGCCCGATGCCGTGGCCGCAGTACTCCCGTACCACCGAGTAGCCGTGCTGCTCGACGAAGCTCTGGATGGCGTGGCCGATATCCCCGAGCTGCGCACCGGGGCGGACGATCTCGATGCCGCGCCACATCGCCTGGAAGCACGTCTCGCTGAGGCGCTGGGCATGGGTGGGCGGCTTGCCGACGTAGTACATCCTGCTGGTGTCGCCATGATAGCCGTCGCGGATCACCGTCACATCGATATTGACGATGTCGCCGGCCTTGAGGCGCTTCTCATTGGGTATGCCGTGGCAGACCACGTGATTGACCGAGGTGCAGATGGTTTTCGGGAACCCCCGGTAGTTGAGGTTCGCCGGCACCGAGCGCTGCACCGCGACGATGTAGTCGTGGCAGATGCGATCGAGCTCCTCGGTGGTCACGCCCGGCACCACGTGCTCGGCAATCATGTCGAGCACCTCGGCGGCCAGCCGGCCGGCGATGCGCATCTTTTCCTGCTCCTCGGGCGTCTTGATCGTCACGGCCATGGAATTCCCAGCTGGACTCGAAGCTGAGCACCGGGATCGGCGCAGGCCGGCCGCGGTGCGCAACACATTGTTCATGCGAGGGCTTCATGGTATAAAGCGCGGCCTTTTTTGGCAATCAACCCACACGCGCATCGCACCATCCGCAGACTGGGTGTCCCCTTGTTGCCCGCACGGGCGCAGGCGGGATGGCTGCGGAGATGCGCGGAGGCTCAACCCAACGAGGAGTTTCCCATGCCTGGCGTATCCATGCGGCAGATGCTGGAAGCGGGTGTCCACTTCGGGCACCAAACCCGCTTCTGGAACCCGAAGATGGCCCCGTACATTTTCGGCGAGCGCAACCGGATTCATATCATCAATCTGGAGAAGACCCAGCCCCTGTACGATCAGGCTGCGGCCTTCATCAAGGGCGTGGCCGCCGACGGCGGCAAGGTGCTGTTCGTCGGCACCAAGCGCTCGGCGCGCGAAGCGATTCAGAAGGAAGCCGAGCGCGCCGGCCAGCCGTTCGTCAATCAGCGCTGGCTCGGCGGCATGCTCACGAACTTCAAGACCATCCGCCAGTCCATCAAACGTCTGGACGAGATTACCGAACTGGCGGCCTCCGGGGCGCTGGAGCGGCGCGGGAAGAAGGAGGCCACCCAGCTGCGGCGCGAGCAGGAGAAGCTGCAGAGGAGCTTGGGCGGCATCAGGCGCATGGAGTCGCTCCCGGATGCGCTGTTCGTGATCGACGTCGGGCATGAAAAGCTCGCGGTCGACGAGGCGCGTAAGCTCGGTATTCCGGTGGTGGCCGTGGTCGACACGAATTGCTCGCCGGACGGTATCGATTACGTCATACCCGGCAATGACGATGCGATGCGCGCCATCCAGCTGTATGCCGCGGGCATGGCCGACGCGGTGATCGAGGGCAAGGAATCCGTGCCCGCCGTGGTGGTCGGCGAGGACGAGTTCGTCGAGCTCGACGAGGCCGGCAATCCGCGCAAGAAGTCCGCCCGAGGCGCGCGCAAGCCCGCGGCGGTGCGGGCCAGGAAGGCACCGCCCCGGCGCCGCGTGGCCCCGGTCAAGGCGGCACCGGTGGCCGAGGCCGCCGAGGCGGTGGTCGGCGAGGACGAGCCCCTCGAGGCGGTGCCCGAGGTGGCCGCCTCCGGCGGGTCCGGTGCCGCGGGCGCGACCACGATCAGCCGCCGCCCGAGCGGTGGCGCGCCGCGGCGCAAGGGCCGCGGGGACTGAGCGAGGACCGATCACGATGAATGTCACAGCGGATATTGTCAGACAGCTGCGCGAGCGCACCGGCGCCGGCATGATGGAGTGCAAGAAGGCGCTCCTGGAGAGCGGCGCAGACCTGGAGGCGGCTGCCGAGCTGATGCGCAAGCGAGGCCTTGCCAAGGCCGACAAGAAGGCCGCACGCGTGGCGGCCGAGGGCGTCATTGCCGTCGAGCGGGCCGCCGATGGGCGCGCAGCCGCCATGGTCGAGGTCAACTGCGAGACGGATTTCGTGGCCCGCGAGCAGGATTTCCGCGCGTTTGCGCAGACCGTGGCCCGTGAGGCTCTGCAGAGCCGGCCGGCGAGCCTCGAAGCGCTGCTCGAGATTCGCGTCGGCGGCGAGAGCCTCGACGAGCGCCGCCGGGCCCTGGTCGCCAAGATCGGCGAGAACATCAGCGTACGTCGCTTCACGCTGCTGTCGAGCACGGGACACCTGGGCGCGTACACCCATGGCTCGCGTATCGGTACGCTGGTGGCCTTGCAGGGTGGAACTGCCGAGCTCGCACATGATCTGGCCCTGCATGTGGCGGCCAGCAACCCCCGGTATCTCTCGGTGCGTGAGGTGCCGCCCGCGGTTCTGGAGAAGGAGCGCGAGATCCTGATCGAGCAGGCGCGCGGCGAGGGCAAGCCGCCGGAGATCGTCGTCAAGATGGTCGAGGGCCGGCTGCGCAAGTCGCTCGGTGAGATCACGCTGCTCGGCCAGCCGTTCGTGAAGGACCCCGAGGTGACGGTCGAGAAGCTGCTCAAGGGTGCCGGTGCCGAGGTGAGCGCCTTCGAGCGCTTCGAAGTCGGCGCCGGGATCGAGAAGAAACAGGAGAATTTCGTTGCCGAGGTCATGGCCCAGGTCAAAGGCGCCACGACCGCGCCCCGGACCTGAGCCGGCGTTGCCGCCGGCGCAGCCCCGCGCGGACAGGCCCGGTATCTGAAACGAGAGAAGGTTGGCCCATGGCGAACGAAAACCCCAAGACCTCGCGCTTCTCCAGGATTCTGGTCAAACTGTCCGGCGAGGCATTGATGGGCCAGGCCGACTACGGGATCGACCCGGCGGTGATCAAGCGTATCGCCATGGAGCTCGAGGAGATCAATGGCCTCGGGGTCGAGCTCGCCGTCGTGATCGGCGGTGGAAACATCTTCCGCGGCGCCGGCCTCGCCCGCGCCGGGATGGATCGGGTCACGGCCGATCACATGGGGATGCTGGCGACGGTCATGAATGCGCTCGCCATGCAGGATGCGCTCGAGAGCCGCGGCCTGCACGCGCGCGTGATGTCGGCCATTCGCATCAACCAGGTCTGCGAGGACTACATTCGCCGCCGCGCGATCCGCCACCTGGAGAAGGGGCGGGTGGTGATCTGCGCCGCCGGCACCGGCAATCCGTTCTTCACCACGGACACCGCGGCGGCGCTGCGCGCCATCGAGATCAACGCCGACGTGCTGCTGAAGGCGACCAAGGTCGATGGGGTGTATTCCGACGATCCGGTGCGCAACCCCAAGGCCGAGCGCTATCGCAGGCTCACCTTCGATCAGGTGCTCGGTCAGCGGCTCAATGTGATGGACGCCACCGCCATCGTGATGTGCCGCGACAACCGTTTGCCGCTGCAAGTGTTCAATCTCAATAATCCAGGCGATCTGACCCGTATCGTCCGGGGCGACGAAGTGGGTACGACCGTGAGCTGCGAATGAGCCGAACCGGCCCGGAGGCTGACCATGCTCGATGACATCAAGAAAGACGCGCGCGAGCGGATGGGCAAGTGCGTGCAGAGCTATCAGGCGGAGATGAAGAAGCTGCGCACCGGGCGGGCGCACCCGAGCCTGGTCGAGCATCTGAAGGTCGAGTACTACGGCTCGGAGGTGCCGCTGCAACAGGTGGCCAGCATCGCCGTCGAGGACGGCCGCACGCTGGTCATCTCCCCGTGGGAGAAGGGTGCCGTGCAGGCGATCGAGAAGGCGATCTTCAAGTCCGACCTGGGACTGACGCCGATGACCGCCGGCACCGTGATCCGCATACCGATGCCGCCGCTGACGGAGGAGCGCCGGCGCGAGATCGTCAAGGTGCTCAAAGCCGAGGCGGAGAACGCCCGTGTCGCGGTCCGCGGAGTGCGCCGCGACGTGATGAACGACGTGAAGGAGCTGCTGAAGGAGAAGGAGCTCTCGCAGGACGACGAGCGGCGCGCCGAAGCGGAGATCCAGAAGCTCACCGACAAGCACATTGCCGACATCGAGCAGCTTCTGGCGGCCAAAGAAAAGGAAATCATGCAGGTCTGATGGACTCGCGTAGTGTCTTTCACCGCCAACCCCGCCACGCTGCCGCGGCATGTCGCGATCACGATGGATGGCAATGGCCGCTGGGCGGCCGAGCGGGGTCTTGCCCGATCGGCCGGCCACAAGGCCGGTCTCGAGCCGGTGCGGCTGTGCGTGCGCGAGTGCGCGCGGCTCGGCATCGAGGCGCTGACGCTGTTCGCGTTCTCGAGCGAGAACTGGTCGCGCCCGGCCGAGGAGGTCGCCAGCCTGATGGGACTGTTCCTCGAGGCGATCGACCGCGAGGTCAGCGATCTGGACCGCCGGGGCGTGCGCCTGCGAGTGATCGGCAACCGCCACGCCCTTTCGGTGCGACTGCAAGCGCAGATCGCCGCGGCCGAGCAGCGTACCGCGGCCAACACGGGGCTGAAGCTGCAGATCGCGGTGAGCTACGGGGGGCGTTGGGACATCGTACAGGCGGCCCGCACGCTCGCCGCGCGCTGTCTGAGCGGGGAGCTCGACATCGCCTCCCTCGACGAGACCCGTTTCGCCTCGGCGCTCGAGCTCGCCGGGCTGCCCGACCCGGATCTGCTGATCCGCACCGGCGCCGAGCGGCGCATCAGCAACTTCCTGCTGTGGAACCTGGCATACACCGAGCTTTATTTCTGCGACTGCCTGTGGCCGCAGTTCGATGCCGCGGAGCTGGCTCGGGCATTGGATTTCTTCGCCCACCGCGAGCGGCGCTTCGGACTCACCGGCGCGCAGCGCCCCGACGTTGCGCCTTCGGCGCCCCAATCGTGAAAGCGCAACCGTGAGCGAGTCGCTGCGTTCGCGCATCATCACCGCCGCCGTCCTGATCGCGCTGTTGCTGGCGGTGCTGTTCGGATTGCCCCCGAGCGCCACGGTGATCGTGCTTGCGCTCACGGTCCTGATCGGGGCCTGGGAGTGGTCGGGGTTTGTCGCGCCGAGGCGCCGCTCGGTGCGGGGCGCGTACGTGCTGCTGATCGGCGCGGCGCTGGCGCTCGCCTGGTGGTTCAGCCGCACGCGCGCGGGCCTCGAGCTGTTGCTGGCCGCGGCGCTGCTGTGGTGGCTCGTGGCGCTGGCGTGGATCACACTGGCCCCGCAGCGCGTCGGACCCGCCGCCGCGGCCCTGGCCGGCGTCTGCGCACTGGTGCCGGCCTGGGTGGCGCTCGTGCGGCTGCGGCTCGCGGGTGTGCGCGGTGCCGAGTGGGTGCTGTTCTGCCTGCTGCTGGTATGGGTGGCGGATATCGGCGCGTATTTCACCGGCCGGCGCTTCGGACGGATGCGGCTCGCGCCACGGGTCTCGCCCGCCAAGACCTGGGAAGGGGCGCTCGGCGGCGTCCTGTGCTGCATTCCGGTGGCGGTGGCCGGCAGTTTCTGGTTCAGTGTGCCCCTGGGGCGCTTCCTCGCGCTGTGCCTGGCGGCGGCGGGCTTCTCGATCGTGGGAGATCTGACCGAAAGTCTTCTGAAGCGCTTCGCGGGGGTGAAGGACAGCGGCCGGCTCTTTCCGGGGCACGGCGGGGTCATGGACCGCATCGACAGCCTGACCGGGGCGGCCCCGGTGCTGTTGCTCGGTCTCACGGTTATGGGGGTCGTGTCATGATTGGGGTGGTGGTTCTCGGCTCTACCGGCTCGATCGGTGAAAACACCCTGGATGTGCTGGCGCGCCACCCGGAGCGCTTCCGGCTGATCGGTATCGGCGCCCACCGCAGCACGGAGAAGCTCGCCGAGCAGATCCGGCGCCATCGGCCGGCCTATGCGGCGCTCGGTGATGCCGGCGCGGCCCGGGAACTGCGGGCGCGCCTGGGGGAGGCGGCGCGCACCACGCGCGTGCTGGCCGGGCCCGAAGGTCTGCTCGAGCTTGCGACCCTGCCCGAGGCCGAGTGCGTCATGGCGGCGATCGTCGGGGCCGCGGGGCTGCCCTCGACGCTCGCGGCCGCGCGCGCCGGCAAGCGGCTGCTGCTCGCCAACAAGGAATCCCTGGTGATGTCCGGTCCGCTGCTGATGGAGGCGGTGCGCGCCGGCGGCTCGGTGCTCCTGCCGATCGACAGCGAGCACAACGCCATCTTTCAGTGTCTGCCGCACGGCACGAGCGCCGGCGAGCCCCCGAGCGGCGTGCGGCGGCTGCTGCTCACCTGCTCGGGCGGGCCGTTTCGCGACTGGAGCGCGGAGGCCATTGCCGCGGCGGGACCGGAGGCGGCCGTGGCCCATCCGAACTGGGTGATGGGGCGCAAGATTTCGGTCGATTCGGCCACCCTGATGAACAAGGGTCTGGAGTTGATCGAGGCGTGCTTCCTGTTCGGGCTGACACCCGATCGGGTCGATATCGTCATCCACCCGCAGAGCATCGTGCACTCGCTGGTCGAGTACATCGACGGCTCGATGCTCGCGCAGCTCGGCTCGCACGATATGCGGACACCGATCGCGCATGCGCTGGCGTGGCCTGAGCGCATGACTTCGGGTGTCGCGTTCCTCGATCTGGTCAAGACGGCGAGGTTGGATTTCCGGGCCCCCGACCCGGTGCGCTTCCCGAGTCTGCGCCTCGCGCAAGCGGCGGCGCGCGCCGGCGGCCTTGCGCCCGTGGCGCTCAATGCCGCCAACGAGGTGGCGGTGCACGCCTTCCTCGAGCGGCGGTTGAACTTTCCCGGCATCGCCTCGGTCATTGAGGAGGTGATCACACGCTCTACGGCGGGACCCATCGGCGGGTTGGACGATGTCACGGCCGCCGATGGCGAGGCCCGGCGGCTCGCGCACGCGTGTATCGAGGAGCGTATGCACGCGGGTGAGAAGGTCTCGGTCGGGGGTGCGGGCGCATGACGGCGCTGTGGTATCTGCTGTGGTTCGTGGTCGCCGTGAGCCTGCTGGTCACGGTGCACGAGTTCGGTCATTACTGGGTTGCCCGCCGTCTCGGCTTCAAGGTGCTGCGCTTCTCGGTGGGGTTCGGCAAGCCGATCATCTCCTGGCGCGGCAAGCGCGATCAGATCGAGTATTGGATCTGCCCCATTCCGCTCGGCGGCTACGTCAAGATGCTCGACGAGCGCGAGGGCCCGGTGCCGCCGCAGGAGCTGTCCCGCTCGTTCACGCGCCAGCATCCGCTGAAGCGCATTGCGGTGCTGCTCGCCGGTCCCGGCTTCAACTTCATATTCGCGATCGGGGCGCTCACCGTCATCCTGTGGGCCGGCGGGATGACGCGCTATCTGCCGGTGATCGGCCACGTGCAGGCCGGCTCGATCGCCGCCCGCGCCGGGGTGCGCCGGGGCGAGCGGATCGTCGCGATCAACGGGACGCCGGTCGAGAGCCAGCGCCAGGTGGTGCTGCGCCTGCTCGATGTCATGAGCGGCACCGGCGATGCGCGCCTGACCGTGCGGCCCGAGCACGGTGCCGCCCGCGTGCTCGACCTCGATGTGCGCAATCCGGCGCAGCGCCGCGCGCTCACCGGTCCTGAGGATCCGCTGCACGGCCTGGGGATACACTTCTGGGAGCCGATCGTTCCGCCGGTGTTGGGTCGGGTGCTGCCCGGCGGGCCGGCGGCGCGCGCCGGGCTGCGCGCCGGCGATCGGATCGTCGCGATCGACGGCCATGCGGTGCAGGACTTCCAGGACATCGTGGCGGCCGTGAGTCCCAACCCGGGCAAGACACTGGCCATCACCTATCGGCGCGGAGCGCTCGAGCGCACCGTCGATGTCACGACCGAGCGCGTAACGGTCGATGGGCGCGTCATCGGCCGCATCGAGGCGCAGCAGCCGATGACGCTCAGCTATCCGCCGGGCATGGTCCAGAGCGCCCCGCTCGGGCCGCTCGCGGCGCTCACGCACGCCACGGGCCGGATCTGGAGCCTGACGGTGCTGCAGGCGCGCCTGTTGTGGCGGATGGTTCTCGGCCGGGTGTCGATCAAAAACATCGGCGGGCCGCTGACCATCGCCGAGGATGCCGGCCAGTCGGCCAGCGCCGGTCCCGGCTCGTTCGTGGGCTTCCTCGTGCTCATCTCGATGGAGCTGGGTTTTCTCAATCTGCTGCCGATTCCGGTGCTCGACGGCGGACAGATCCTGTTCCAGGCCATCGAGTGGGTCAAGGGGGCGCCGCTGTCGGAGCGCGCGCAGATCATCGGTCAGCAAGTGGGAATCGCGCTGCTGATTCTTCTGATGGGGGTGGCGGTGTTCAATGACATCGCGCGCCAGTTCGGCTGACCCTTGCACAGATTGAAGTCGGGCCCGAATCGAGGTCCGCTGCGCTGCGCGCCGTTTCGGTGCGCCGGAGCGTGGGGGGAAACACACGTGTTCGAGGCAATACATTGGGATCAAATGTTCCGCTACGTGACAAATCGGGTGTGCGCCGCATGAAAGGCCGCTTGGCGCTCGCCGCCGTTGCACTCGCCGTCCATTCGGCGCTCGCCATGGCCCAGGGTAATGTCGCGCCGCGCGCGGCGGATTTCACCGTGGGCAACATCAAGGTGGAGGGCCTGCAGCGCATCTCCCCGGGGACCGTGTTCAACTACCTGCCGATCAACATCGGCGATGAGCTGACGCCGGCCAAGATCCGCCGGGCGATCGAGGCGCTGTACGCCACCGGCTTCTTCCGCGACATCGAGATGCGCCGCCGGGGAAACACCCTGATCGTGGTGGTGATGGAGCGGCCGTCGATCGAGAGCTTCCAGGTCACCGGCAACAAGGCGATCAAGACCAAGAACCTGATGAAGTCCCTGCGCAACGTGGGACTCGCGCCCGGCAAGATCTTCAACCGCTCGGTGCTGACCGAGGTCACCGGCTATCTGACCCACATGTACTACAGCCGGGGCAAGTACGGGGTGCGCATCAATACCAAGGTCATCCCGCAGACCGACAACCGGGTGAAGATCAAGATCAAGATCGACGAAGGCTCGCGCGCAGTCATCCGCTCGATCGACATCGTGGGCGACACACGATACCCGCAGGCGCGGATTCTCAAGCACTTCCACCTGAAGACCCCGGGCTGGCTGTCCTGGTACGACGATGACGACCGCTACTCGCGCGCGTCCTTGAAGGGCGATCTGGAGCGCCTGCGCAATTTCTACATGGATCGGGGCTACGCGAACTTCGCCATCCGCTCCACGCAGGTGCAGATCAGTCCGGACCGCAAGAACATCTACATCAACATCAACATCAAGCAGGGCGAGGTCTACCGCATCTCCAAGGTCAAGCTGGCCGGAACGTTCGTGGTGCCGGAGCGGCAGCTCGAGCGGCTGGTGCAGGCGCACCCCGGGGAGGTGTTCGACCGGGCGCTGATCAGCAATACGCAGAAGCTCATCGAGGACCGCCTGGGCGAGTACGGCTATGCGTTCGCCAAGGTGGACCCCGTGCCGACGCCGAACAACAAGACCCACCAGGTCGAGCTCACCTTCTTCGTCGATCCGGGCGATCGGGTGTACGTGCGCAAGATCACCTTCTCGGGTGAAACCGCCATCAACGACAAGGTGCTCAGGCGCGAGCTGCACCAGCTCGAGGGCGGTTGGCTCTCCAACGTCTCGCTCGAGCGCGGCAAGCAGTTCATCGAGCGCCTGCCGTACGTGAAGGGCGTGACGTACTCGAAGCATCGGGTGCCCGGCTCTCCGGACGAGGTGGACGTCAATTACAAGATCAAGCAGGGCCCGGCGGCGCAGCTGTCGGGCGGCCTCGGCTATTCGGCCACCTACAAGCTGATGCTGAACGCGAATTTCGGCGATGCCGATTTCCTCGGCACCGGTAACGAGCTGAACATCAATCTCTCGGGCGGGGCGTTCGCGAAGATGTACGACATCAGCTACACCGATCCGTTCATCACCCAGAACGGCGTGTCGCAGACGCTGTCCTTGAACTACAACGACTCCACGCAGTTCGTCTCCTCCTCCTCGCAGTTCAACTCCAAGACGATCAATCTGGGGCCGGAGTGGAGCTACCCGATCAGCGAGTTCCAGTATCTGTCGTTCGGCGCCTCCTTCGAGGACGCCCAGCTGCTGACCAGCTCGCTCGGCAGCTCCGAGCAGGCGGTGCAGTGGGTGCGGGAAAACGGCAACCCGTACACCGCCCTGGTGCACGAGGACTACGCGAACAACGAATACCAACTTTACGGCACGAACTATTACGACACGCAGTTGCTGCTCGGCTACCAGTTCGACGACCGCAATCGCGTCCTGTTCGCGACCCGCGGCCAGCGCTTCGCGGTGAACGGCAGCATCACCATCCCCGGCAGCGGCCCGGTGCAGTACTTCGTGGCGAGTCTCGACTACCAGCTGTATGTGCCCCTGTGGCGCCATTTCATACTGTCGTTCTACGAGCGCACCGATTACGGCAATGGCATCGACGGCACCACCGGCCTGCCGCCGTACCGGCTGTTCTACGGCGGCGGACCGGACTCGGTGCGCGGCTTCCGCACCGACTGGCTCGGGCCGCGCGACCAGTTCGGCAACCCCTATGGGGGCAATTTCGATATCGTGAGCCAGAACGAGCTGCTGCTGCCGATCCCGAAGAAGTGGCGCCAGACCGCGCAAGTGGCCCTGTTCTTCGATATGGGCAATGTCTTCTATACCGGCAACAGCGTGCACTTCTTCGAGCCGGACAACGTCACGCCGGTCTACTATCA
The DNA here is from genome assembly GCA_021843755.1 of Pseudomonadota bacterium. GTDB lineage: Bacteria > Pseudomonadota > Gammaproteobacteria > Steroidobacterales > Steroidobacteraceae > 13-2-20CM-66-19. Next base: position 105,004 of record JAKBWB010000005.1, on the reverse strand, counting down.
TTTCCACGGCATTGGGAGCCTGAAGCGCTCGGTCGGCCTGGCGGTGGAGTGGATGTCGCCCATGGGCCTGTTCAGATTCAGCTACGGCGTCCCGCTCAATGCCACGCGCGCGACCTTCGATACCTGGGGCGACCAGACCCAGGGCTTCCAGTTCACGGTGGGGCAGGCCTTCTAGGCCCCACGGAGACGGGCGCCGTGGCGCCGCTGGTGGTAGAATCGATGAATAATGCGTCCCCGAAGCGGGGCGCTCATGCCTATACGACTTTTCCGTCAGTTCCGCGAGGTGCATTTCCGTGAAGTGCTTGAGCAGAAGCCGTTCAGTGGGTTGGATAATCGCCGTCGGATTGCTGGTTACGGGACTGGCAGCCGCGCAAGCGCAGGCTGCGACCTTGAAGGTCGGGGTGGTCAATTACGCCGTGCTGGTAGAGTCATCGCCGCAGTACAAGGCCGCGCTCACTGCGCTGCGTGCGGAGTTCCTGCCTAAACAGAAGCAGCTCGAGGCCGAAGCGAAGGCCCTGCGGGCCAAGCAGGCGAACCTGCAGCGCAACCAGGCGACCATGACCCAGGACCAGGTGGCCCAGGCCGAGCTCGACCTGCGCGAGAAGCTTGAGGCCTTCCGCAAGGAGTCCCTGCAGACTCAGCAGGCCCTCAGCACTCGCCGGGACAAGCTGTTCACCCGGGTTCAGAAGTCGGTGGCGGCGACCGTGCAGCACTATGCCGAACAGCACGGCTACAGCCTGGTGCTGGCCAACGGGGTGATCTATGCCGATCCCGGCATGGACATCACGCCGGCGCTGCTGAAGGTGCTCAAGGCTCCCGCACCGGCCCACTGATCGGCTTGCCCGTGCGATGAGCGTCTCGATCGGCGAGCTCGCGGTCCGTTTCGGCTGCGAGCTTCGCGGCGATCCACGCCTCACGGTCGAGCGGGTGGCCACGCTCTCGAGCGCCGATGCGCGTGCGGTGGCTTTTCTCGCCAACCCGCGCTACCGGGCCCAGCTCGCGGCGACGCGAGCCGGGGTGGTGGTGCTCGATGCGGCCAGCGCCGCGGCCTGCCCGGCCGCGGCGCTCATCTGCGCCAATCCCCATGCCACCTTCGCCCGCATCTGCGCGCTGCTGCACCCGGAGCCGCTCGGCCCGAGCGGGATCCACCCCTCGGCGGTGGTGTCGCCCGACGCCCGCGTCGACCCTAGTGCGCACGTTGGCCCGCTGAGCGTGATCGGCGCGGGTGCGGTGGTGGCGGCGCGGGCCTACATCGGCCCGCAGTGCCTGCTCGAGAGCGGGGTGCTCATCGGCGAGGACGTGCGGCTGGTCGGGCGCGTGACGTTGTGCCGCGGCGTGCAGATCGGGGCGCGCACGGTGGTGCAGCCCGGGGCGGTGATTGGCGGGGACGGCTTCGGGTTCGCACAGGAGCAGGGACGCTGGCTGAAGGTGCCCCAGACCGGCGCGGTGCGCATCGGCGCGGACGTGGAGATCGGGGCCAACACGGCCATCGATCGCGGCGCGATCGAGGACACCGTGATCGAGGAGGGTGTCAAGCTCGACAACCTCATCCAGATCGCCCACAACGTGCATATCGGGGCGCACACCGCCCTGGCGGCGTGCGTCGGCGTCTCGGGCAGCACGCGCATCGGGCGCCGCTGCATGATTGGCGGTCAGGTCGGCATCGGCGGCCATCTGACGATCTGCGACGAGGTGATCATCACCGGCTGCACCATGGTCAGCCATTCGATCACCCGCCCGGGCGTATACTCCGGCGGAATCCCATACGAGCAGGCACAGCGCTGGCGACGCCTGGTGGCTCGCTTCAAGCGCATCGAATCGCTCGCCGAGCGGCTGAGGGCGCTCGAGCGGCGCGTGGCGCCCGCGCAGGACCTGGAAGAAGAGGACGATGACTGAAGCGCAGCTCGACATTCATGCCATCCTGCGGCTGCTGCCGCATCGCTATCCGTTCATGCTGGTGGATCGAGTGCTCGAGTGGCATGCCGGAGAGAGCATCCGCGCCCTGAAGAACGTCACGTACGACGAGCCGTTCTTTCCGGGGCACTTCCCCGGCCGCCCGGTCATGCCGGGGGTGATCATCATCGAGGCCCTGGCGCAGACCGCGGGGATCCTGACTTTTCTCAGCTCCGACACGGTCCCGCACGAGGACAGTCGGTTCTACTTCGTCGGCATCGACAACGCGCGTTTCCGCAAGCCGGTCGAGCCGGGCGATCAGCTCATTCTCGAGGCGAACTTGGATCGCTGCCTGCGCGGTATCTGGCGCTTCTCCACCAGCGCCCGGGTCGGCGCCGGGGAAGTCGCGCACGCGCAGATCATGGTCACTCCGGAGGCCGGTCGGTGATCGACTCGCGTGCCGTGGTCTCGCCGCGGGCGCAGCTCGCACCCGACGTCACGGTAGGTCCCTTCAGCGTCATCGGTGCCGATGTCACCATCGGCACCGGCACCGTGGTCGGTCCGCACGTGGTGATCAACGGCCCGACACGGATCGGCGCGCACAATCGCCTGTTCCAGTTCGCATCGATCGGCGAGGCGCCGCAGGACATGAAGTATCGCGGCGAGCCGACCCGGCTGGAGATCGGCGACCGCAACGTGTTCCGCGAGTTCACCACGATCAATCGCGGCACGGCGCATGCCGAGGGTGTCACCCGCATCGGCAATGACAACCTGTTCATGGCGTACGCGCATGTGGCGCACGACTGCACGGTCGGCAGCAACACGGTGTTCGCCAACTGCGCCGCGCTCGGCGGCCACGTCGAGATCGGCGATTGGGCGATCCTCGGCGGTCTGACGGCCGTGCATCAGTTCAGCAAGGTCGGCGCGCACGCCTTTCTCGCCGGCGGGGCCATCGTGACCCGCGATGTGCCTCCGTACGTGATGGTGGCGGGCAATCCGGCAGTACCGCACGCGATCAATTCGGAGGGCCTGAAGCGGCGCGGGTTCGCCCCGGCGCAGATTCGCCACATTCGCGAGGCCTACCGGGTGGTCTATCGCAGCGGTCTGCGCCTGATCGAAGCGCTTGAGCGGCTCGAGTCCGTCGCCGCCGGGGAGCCTGAAGTGAGGATGTTCATCGAGTTCATCCGCCACAGCGGCCGCAGCGTCGTGCGATGAGCGAGCCGGCGGGCTGCCCGCCCCAGGCGGCCGTCGCGCGCTCGCAGTTGCGGGTGGGGATTGTGGCCGGCGAGTCCTCCGGGGACCAGCTGGGCGCGGCGCTGATCACGGCCCTGCGCGAGCGGGTCGGGCGGCTGCAGTGCTTCGGGGTCGCCGGGCCGAAGATGCAGGCCGCCGGCTGTGAGGCTTGGGAGGACGCCGAGACGCTCGCCGTCATGGGCTTCACCGAAGTGCTGCCGCATCTGCCGCGCCTGATCCGGCTGCGCTCCGCGCTCATGCGGCGCTTCGTTGCGGCACGGCCCGATGTGTTCATCGGCATCGATGCGCCCGCGTTCAATCTGGGCCTGGCCCGGGGCCTGCGGGCGCGTGGTGTTCCCACCGTGCAGTACGTGGCCCCGCAGGTCTGGGCCTGGCGGCAGAGCCGGGTGCGCAAGATCGGCCGGGCCTGCGATCTGGTGCTGTGTCTGCTGCCGTTCGAGACCGGTTTCTACAGCCGCCACGGGGTGCGGGCCGAGTTCGTCGGGCATCCGCTGGCCGACCAGATACCGCTGGAGGTGGACCGCGCCGGCGCGCGCGCCGCGCTGGGCCTTGCGCCGCAGGCGACCGTCGTGGCACTGCTGCCGGGCAGTCGCCTGGGGGAGGTTGAGCGGCTGGGGGCGGATTTTGCCGCGGCGGCGGCCTGGATCGCCCGGCGGGCGCCCGCGGTACGGTTCGTCGCGCCCATGGCGAGTGCGCGCACGCGTGAGACGTTCCTGAGGAAGTTGTCACAAGTGCCTGATGCTCCAGAAGTGATGGTGATCGACGGTCAGGCGCAGCGGGCGCTGGCCGCCTGTGACGGTGCCCTCGTGGCTTCCGGAACCGCTACACTCGAGACCTTGCTTTCGCGCCGGGTGATGGTCGTGGCGTATCGCCTGGGCGCGCTGACCACGTTCGCGCTGCGGAGATTACGGCTGGTGAAAGTGCCGTATTTTTCACAACCCAATCTGTTGCTCGGCCGGGCATTCGTGCCCGAGTTCTTTCAACGGCAGGTCAGTGGCGCGGCGCTGGGCGCGGCGCTGCTCGAGCGCCTGGAGGACGCCGACTACCGCGGGAGGCTGGCGGTCGAGTTCGATCGGATCCATCGCGAGTTGCGTCGCGGCGGGGCGCAGCGCGCCGCGGACGCCATCGTGCGCCTGACGGAGCGGGGCGCAAGCGGCGAGGCCGCATGAGCGGCGCGCATGCGCGCGTGCGGCCCGAGCCGGTCGCGGGCGTCGATGAGGCCGGCCGCGGCCCGCTCGCCGGGCCGGTGGTGGCCGCGGCGGTGATTCTCGATCCGTCCCGTCCCATCGACGGACTCGAGGACTCCAAGCGCTTGAGCGAGCCGCAGCGCGAGCGCCTCGCGCCGCTCATTCGCGCGCGCGCGCGTGCCTGGGCGATCGGCAGCGCCGATCGCGGGGAAATCGACACGCTCAACATTCTGCAGGCGACGCTGTTGGCGATGCGCCGGGCGTTGCTGGCCCTTGCCGTGCGGCCGGCGCACGTGTGCATCGACGGCAACCGCGCGCCGCAGCTGGGCGACCTTGGCTGCACGGTCGAGACCATCATCGGCGGCGATGCGCTCGTGCCGGCCATCAGCGCCGCCTCGATTCTCGCCAAGACGCATCGCGACGCGCTGATGCGCGTGCTCGAGGGCCATCACCCCGGCTACGGCTTCGCGCGCCACAAGGGATATGGCACGGCGGCGCACCTCGAGGCGCTGCGCAGACTCGGACCCTCGAGCGAGCATCGCCTGTCGTTCGCGCCGGTGCGCGCGGCGGCGGCGCAGCTCGCGGCCGCATCCGACCGTGCGGCTCGGGGGCAAATCCGCCCGCGCCGAGCCTGAGCGCCATGGCCGCCGAGTTCGTCCATCTGCGCCTGCACACCGAGTATTCGCTGCGCGACAGCGTCGTGCGCGTGCCGCAGCTGATCGAGGCGGTGGCCGCCGCGGGCATGCCGGCCGTGGCGGTGACCGATCAGAGCAACCTGTTCGCGATGGTCAAGTTCTATCGCGCCGCGCTCGCGCGCGGCGTGCAGCCGGTGATCGGAGTCGATCTGCTGGTGCGCGAAAGCGGCGAGCATCAGCCCCTGAGCCGACTGACTCTGCTGTGCCAATCGCAGGACGGCTACCGCAACGTGACGCGCCTGGTCAGCCGCGCATATCTGGAGGGCCAGCAGCGCGGCGTGCCGACGATTCTGCGCGAGTGGCTGACGCCGGAGAATCTGGCCGGACTGATCGGGCTGTCCTGCGCTGCCGAGGGAGACGTGGGCCGTGCGCTCGTCAACGGGCGTGAGCACGATGCGCGGGTCGCCCTCGAGCACTGGCAGACACTGCTGCCGGATCGGTACTACCTCGAGCTGCAGCGGCTCGGCCGAGCGGCGGAGGAGGCCTACATCGGCGCGGCGCTCGATCTGGCTGCGCGCCACGGCGTGCCCGTGGTGGCCACCAACGACGTGCGTTTCCTCAGGCCCGAGGACTTCGAATCGCACGAGGCACGCGTCTGCATCCATGAGGGCAGGCAGCTTGCCGATCCCACCCGTCCTCGCCGCTACACGCCCGAGCAGTTCCTGCGGACCGCCGCGCAGATGGCCGAGCGCTTCGCCGACATTCCCGAGGCGCTCGCGAACGCCGTCGAGATCGCGCGGCGCACCGCGCTGGTGCTCGAGCTCGGTCGGCCGCGCCTGCCGGCTTATCCGGTGCCGGGCGAGGGCAGCGCCGAGGATTTCCTGCGCGGGCAGGCCGCCGCCGGATTGCAGCGGCGGCTGCAGGACAATGGGCTGACGGAGGCGCAAGCGGCTCGGCCGCAGGACGGCGCCGGCGGGGGGGCGAGCGACGTGGAGCCGGCGCCCGCGCCGTACGGCGCAACCGCGGCCTACCGCGAGCGCCTGCACTCGGAACTCGAGGTCATCTGTCAGATGGGCTTCGCCGGGTACTTCCTGATCGTCGCGGACTTCATCCGCTGGGCGCGGGAGCACGGTGTACCGGTCGGCCCGGGGCGAGGCTCGGGCGCCGGCTCGCTGGTCGCCTACAGCCTCGGCATCACCGACCTCGATCCGCTGCGCTACGATCTGCTGTTCGAGCGCTTCCTCAATCCCGAGCGCGTTTCCATGCCCGACTTCGACGTCGATTTCTGCATGGAAGGGCGCGATCGCGTGATCGAGTACGTCGCCGAGCGCTACGGGCGGGAGCGCGTCTCGCAGATCATCACCTACGGCACCATGGCGGCGAAGGCCGTGGTGCGCGATACCGGGCGTGTGCTCGGCATGAGCTACGGCTACGTCGACAAGATCGCCAAGCTCATTCCGTTCGAACTCGGTATCACGCTCGATGAAGCCCTCGCGAAGGAGCCGGAACTCAGGCAGCTCTACGAGCGCGAGGATGAGGTGCGCGGGCTGATCGATCTTGCGCGCTCACTGGAAGGTCTGACCCGCAACGCCGGGATGCATGCCGGGGGCGTGGTCATCGCACCCTCGGTGCTGACCGACTTCGCGCCCCTGTACTGCGATGCCGAGGGCGGCAGCGTCGTGACGCAGTTCGACAAGGACGATGTCGAGGCCGCCGGACTGGTGAAGTTCGATTTTCTCGGCCTGCGCACGCTCACCATCATCGATTGGGCGGTCAAGTCGATCAATGCGCTGCGCGCGCAGGCGGGCGAGGCGCCGCTCGATATCGGCAAGATCCCCCTCGATGACCCGGCCACCTATGAGCGGGTGCTGACGAAGGCCCGGACCGTGGCGGTCTTCCAGTTCGAATCGAGCGGCATGCAGCGGCTGCTGAAGGATGCCAAGCCCGATCGGTTCGAGGACCTGATCGCCCTCGGGGCGCTGTTCAGGCCGGGCCCCATGGAGCTGATTCCGGAGTATGTTGCCTGCAAGCACGGCAAACAGCCCGAGTATCTGCACCCGGACATGAAAGAAGTGCTCGGGGTCACCTACGGGGTGTTCGTCTATCAGGAACAGGTGATGCAGATCGCCCAGCGGCTGGCCGGCTACACGCTCGGCGGCGCCGACCTGCTGCGCCGTGCCATGGGCAAGAAGAAGCCCGAGGAGATGGCCAAGCAGCGCAGCGTGTTCGTCGCGGGCGCCGCCGCGCGCGGCATCGACGGGCCCGTCGCCAACGCGATCTTCGATCAGATGGAGAAGTTCGCCGGCTACGGTTTCAACAAATCGCACGCCGCCGCGTACGCGCTGCTGTCCTATCAGACCGCCTACCTCAAGGCGCACTATCCCGCGCAGTTCATGGCCGCGATGCTCTCGGCGGACATGGATCATACCGACAAGGTCGTCATCCTGATCCGCGAATGCGCCGAGATGGACCTCACGGTGCTGCCGCCCGACGTCAACACCTCGCAGTATCCGTTTACCGCCGAGGGGCGCGCCATACGCTACGGGCTCGGCGCCATCCGCGGCGTCGGCCGGGGCGCGGCCGAGACGCTGATCGCCGAGCGCGAGGCGCACGGGCCGTTCGCCTCGCTCGAGGATCTGTGCCGCCGGCTCGACCTGCAGAAGCTCAACCGGCGGGTGCTCGAGGCGCTGCTGCGCTCGGGAAGTCTCGATGCCCTCGGTGCGAGCCGTGCCGCGCTGATGGAGCGCTTGCCGGCGGCGATGCAGCTCGGGGAGCAGAACTCCAAGGCGAGTCGCGCCGGCCAGGACGATCTGTTCGGGCTCGCGCCCGGGCAGAGCGCGGCGAGCGCCGCGGCGCCGCGCGCGGCCGAGGTGCGGGAGTGGCCGCAGTCCAAGCGCCTGGCCGGGGAGCGCGACACGCTCGGGTTGTATCTCACCGGCCATCCGATCGGCGCGCTCGAGGCGTTGCTGCAGCATGTGGTGAGCCACCGCATCGGCGCTCTGGTTGCAGATCGCCCCGCCGGGGGCATGGAGGGCGGGCGCGCCCGCGCCGCCCGTGCGGTGAGCGTGGCCGGGTTGATCGACGAGGTGCGCAAGCGCGGACCGCGGGTGATCGTGACGCTCGATGACGCCACCGGCCGGCTGGAAGCGAGTCTGTTCGAGGAGCAGTACCAGACATACCGCGAGCTGATCGTCAAGGACGCGCTGGTGCTCGCCGAGGGGCAGCTGCGGTTCGATGAGTTCGCGGACGCGTGGCGGCTCACGGTGCGCCGATTGAGCGATCTGACCCAGGTGTGCGAGCAGCAGGCCCGGCGCATCGTGCTGCGCTGGCCGGCCCATGCCGGCGCGGCGCTGCAGGACCGGCTGGCGCAACTGCTCGAGCGGTTCCGGCCCGGACCCTGTCCGATCGTCATCGAGTACTCGACCCGTCGCGAGCGCGGCCTGCTCGCGCTGGCGCCGCAGTGGAGCGTGCGGCCGGCCGCGCAGCTGATCACGGCGCTCGAGGAGCTGCTCGGCGCCGCGGCGATCAAGGTGCTCTACGCTGCGAGCCCCGAGGGACCGCAGCGCTCGGCCGACGGGCACTAGCGCCCGGCGCTTGCACCTCGCTGTCCGGGCCCGTACGCTCGCGCCCAGCTGCAGATTACCGCGGAACAGCGCATGGCCGTCGCCTTTCTCGATTTCGAACAGCCCATCGCCGAGCTCGAAGCGAAGATCGAGGAGCTCAAACATGTCACCAGCGACCAGGAAGTCAACATCAAGGAGGAGATCGGCCGGCTGCAGGCCAAGAGCCGCCAGTTGACCGTCAGCATCTTCGCGAGCCTCACGCCCTGGCAGATCACGCAGCTGGCACGCCATCCGCACCGGCCGTACACGCTCGATTACATCGGCGCGATCTGCACCGAGTTTCACGAGCTGCACGGTGATCGCATGTATGCCGACGATGCGGCGATCGTCGGCGGCGTGGCGCGCATCGACGGGCGGCCGATCATGATCATCGGCCACCAGAAGGGCCGCGACACCAAGGAGCGTGTGCGGCGCAATTACGGCATGCCGCGGCCGGAGGGCTATCGCAAGGCGCTGCGGCTGATGCACCTCGCCGAGCGATTCGCTCTGCCGCTGCTGACGCTGATCGACACCCAGGGGGCCTATCCGGGGGTCGGCGCCGAGGAGCGCGGGCAGAGCGAGGCGATCGCGCGCAACCTGCTCGAGATGTCCGTGCTCAATGTGCCCATCGTCACGGTGGTCACCGGGGAGGGCGGCTCGGGCGGGGCGCTCGCCATCGGGGTCTGCGATCGGCTGTTGATGCTGCAGTACAGCACCTACTCGGTGATCTCGCCGGAAGGATGCGCCTCGATCCTGTGGAAGAGCCAGGACAAGCGCGAGGCGGCGGCGGAGGCGCTGAACATGACGGCCGAGCAGCTCAGGCGCCTGGCCCTGGTCGATGAGGTCATCGAAGAGCCCCTGGGCGGGGCGCACCGCGATCCGGTTGCCATGGCCGCAGCGCTCAAGGCCGCGGTTCTGCGCCACCTCGAGGCGCTCGAGGCCCAGCCGATCGAGGCCGTGCGCCGCGCGCGCGATGCGCGCATCGCCGGCTTCGGCGTCTTCGGGGAGAGCTCATCGTGAGCAGGGCGGGGCCGGTGCGGTGAGCGGCGCGCGGCGCGGGCGCCGGCTCCAGGGCTTCGGCAGCGCGGCGTTGCTCGAGCGGCTCGAGGCGCTGCTGCCGGAATTTCCGCAGGTGCGGCTGTGCGTGGCCCTGAGCGGCGGGATCGACTCGACCGCCTTGTTGGCCGCACTCGCGCCCGCTCGAGCGGGTGGCCTGGCGGTGCGGGCCGTGCATGTCGATCACGGCCTGCATCCGGACTCGCGGCGCTGGAGCCGGCAGTGCCGCGCGCTCGCGCGCCGGCTCGCCGTGCCGCTGCGGGTGGTGCGGATCGAGGTGGCCGTGCCCAGAGGCGAGTCGCCCGAGCAGGCGGCCCGCGTGGCGCGCTACCGCGCGCTCGGCGCGGCGCTTGCACCGGGCGAGGTGCTGCTCACGGCCCACACTCAGGACGATCAGCTCGAGACGGTGTTGCTGCAGTTGTTTCGCGGCTGTGGACTCGCCGGGCTGGCGGCGATGCCGGCGCTGGCGCCCTTCGGTCCGACCTGGCTCGCGCGGCCGCTGCTCGGCTTCACGCGTGTGCAGCTCGAGCAGTGGCTCACCGGCGAGCATCTGCCGGTGGTGAGCGATCCGTCCAATGCCGATGAGCGCTTCGATCGCAACTACCTGCGCCGCCAGGTGCTGCCGGCGGTGCGGGCGCGCTGGAGCTCGGTGGCCGCGGCGGTGGCGCGCACGGCTCGGCATGCCGCCGAGGGCCAACAGTTGCTCGAGTCGCTGGGGCGCGCCGACGTCGAGCGCGCCAGCGACGGGGCGGCGCTGTCGGTCAAAGCGCTGCGCGCGCTCGATCTGCCGCGGCGGCGCAACGCGCTGCGCTACTGGATCGCCCGCAGCGGCCGCACGCTGCCGGATGCGCGGCGGCTCGAGCAGATCGCCGGCGCCATGATCGATGCGCGGCCGGATGCTCACCCGCGGGTCGCCTGGCGCGCAGCGCGCATCGAGCGGCACGCGGATCTGCTGCTGATCGCCGCTGCGGCCGAGGAGCCGGCGCCCTTCACACCGCCGCGGGAGATCGAGTGGGATCTCGGCGCATCGGCACGCTGCGAGCTGCCGCAAGGGTGCGGTGCTCTGGAGCTGCGGCCCGATGTGCATGGACCGCTCGATCTCGATGCGCTCGGCGCCTGCCTGCGGGTCACCTGGCGGCGCGGCGGGGAGCGCCTGCGCGTGCGGCCGGGCGGTGCGCGGCGCGCGCTGAAGAGTCTGCTGCAGGAGGCACGCGTGCCCCCGGCCGAGCGGGCCCGGTTGCCGCTGCTGTTGCGCGACGGCGAACTCATTGCCGCGGCGGACCTGTGGATCGATGCGAGCGTGCGCGCCCGCGGCGCGGTGCGCCGGCGCGCACGCCTGATCTGGCACAAGGCGCCCCACGGGCCGTGCTGATGTGCTAATCTGCTGGCCCGTCGTTCATGCAGACACGGGCACCCCGGCGGTGCCTGCAACGGCGGGCCATCCTGATTCATTCAATCTTATGACGCGATTCGTATTCGTCACCGGCGGCGTCGTGTCCTCTCTCGGCAAGGGCATCGCGAGCGCCTCCCTCGGCGCGATCCTCGAGGCGCGCGGATTGAAAGTCGCGATGGTCAAGCTCGACCCGTACATCAACGTCGATCCCGGGACCATGAGCCCGTTCCAGCATGGCGAGGTATTCGTCACCTGCGATGGCACGGAAACCGATCTCGACCTCGGCCATTACGAGCGCTTCGTGCGCACCACCACGGGGCGCAACAGCAACTTCACCACCGGCCGTATCTACGAGCGGGTGATCGCCAAGGAGCGCCGCGGCGATTACCTGGGGGCGACCGTGCAGGTGATTCCGCACATCACCGATGAGATCAAGCGCAGCATCCAGCTCGGCGCCGAAGGCGCGGACGTGTGCATGGTGGAGATCGGCGGGACGGTCGGGGACATCGAGTCGCTCCCCTTCCTCGAGGCGATCCGCCAGCTCGGCGTGGAACTCGGGCACAGCCGCTGCATCTACATGCATCTGACGCTGGTGCCGGTGGTGGGTGGCTCGGGCGAGATCAAGACCAAGCCGACGCAGCATTCGGTCAAGGAGCTGCGCGGCATCGGCATCCAGCCCGATGTGCTGTTGTGCCGGTGCAAGCATCCGCTGCCGGAGGAGCAGCGTCGCAAGATCGCGCTGTTCACCAACGTCGAGGAGCGCGCGGTCATCTCGGCGATCGATGCCGAGGATATCTATCAGATTCCGCTGCTGCTGCACGAGCAGGGGCTCGATGACATCGTGGTCGGCAAGCTCGGGCTCGATGTGCCCGCGACCGACCTCACCGACTGGCGCCAGGTGGTCAGCGCGAAGGCCAACCCCGATGGCCAGGTGGACATCGCCATGGTGGGCAAGTACGTGCAGATCCGCGACTCGTATCTGTCGCTGCACGAGGCGCTGATGCACGGGGGGCTCAAGACCCACACCCGCGTCAATATCCACTACATCGAGTCGACCGACATCGAGCAGCACGGCACGCACGCGCTGGCGGGGATGGACGCCGTTCTGGTGCCGGGCGGGTTCGGCGAGCGCGGCATCGAGGGCAAGATCCTCTCGGTCCGGTATGCGCGCGAGCACGGCATACCGTATCTGGGGATCTGCCTCGGGATGCAGGTTGCGATCGTGGAGTTCGGCCGGCACGTGCTCGGGCTGGCCGGGGCCAACAGCACGGAGTTCAGCCGCGCCTGCGCCCACCCGGTCATCGCGCTGATCAGCGAGTGGCAGGACCAGGCCCATGGCACGCAGATCCGCGACGAGGCCTCGGCCAAGGGCGGAACCATGCGCCTCGGGGCCCAGGAAGTGCTGCTCGGGGCAGGCACGCACGCGCGGGATCTGTACGGCAAGGACGTGATCCTCGAGCGCCACCGCCACCGTTACGAATTCAACAACAACTATCTGGAGCGCTATCGCGAGGCGGGGCTGCGCTTCTCGGGATTCTCGCGCGACGGTCTGGTGGAGGTCATCGAGCTGGCCAACCACCCGTGGTTCATCGCCACGCAGTTCCATCCCGAGTTCACCTCCACGCCGCGCGACGGGCACCCGCTGTTCGCCGGCTTCATCCGCGCCGCGCGCGCGCAGCGCACCGCGCATCTGCCGCAGGCCGCGCTCGCCTGAGCACCCATGCGGCTCGCCGGCGCGACAATCGGACTCGATCAACCGCTGCTCGTCATCGCCGGACCGTGCGTCATCGAGAGCGAGACGCTGACCCAGGAGGTCGCGGGGCGCCTCAAGGCCCTCACCGGTGCGCTCGGCCTGCCGTTCGTGTTCAAGTGCTCCTTCGACAAGGCCAACCGCTCCTCGCGGGGCAGCTATCGCGGTCCGGGGCTCGAGCGGGGTCTGAAGGTGCTCGAGGGCGTGCGGCGCACGTTCCAGGTGCCGGTGCTCACCGATGTGCACGAGGACACCCCGCTGCGGGAAGTCGCCGCGGTCGTTGATGTGCTGCAGACCCCGGCGTTCCTGTGCCGCCAGACCAATTTCATTCTGGCGGTGGCCGGGTGCGGCAAGCCGGTCAACATCAAGAAGGGCCAGTTCCTCTCCCCGTGGGAGATGCGCAACGTGGTCGACAAGGCCCGCTCCACGGGCAACGATGCCATCATGGTCTGCGAGCGGGGATTCTCCTTCGGTTACAACAACCTGGTCGCCGACATGCGCTCGCTCGCCGTGATGCGCGAGTGCGGCTGCCCGGTCATCTTCGACGCCACCCACTCGGTGCAGCTGCCGGGCGGGCGCGGTGCGAGCTCCGGCGGGCAGCGGGAGTTCGTGCCGGTGCTGGCGCGCGCGGCGGTGGCCGCCGGCGTCGCCGGCGTGTTCCTCGAGACACACCCCGATCCGGCCCGGGCGCTTTCCGACGGACCGAATGCCTGGCCGCTCGATCGCATCGAGCCGCTGCTGCGGACCCTGAAGGACCTGGACGCGGCCGCCAAGTCGCGCCCCTTCGAGGAGTCGCTGCTCGGTGCGCGGCAGGACGGCTGAACAGTTGCTCCGTGGCACGGGGGCTCGTAAGCTGTCAGGTCAGGGCGCCTACTCATGAAGCTACTTGCCGCCGCCATGCTTGCCGTGCTGCTGCTGCTGCAGTACCGCCTGTGGGTCTCGAGTCAGGGCGTGCGCTCGGTGTACCGGCTGGAGCACGCCGTGGCCGCGCAGGAAAAACTCGATCACCGCCTGGTTCAGCGCAATGCGCGCCTGGCGGCCGAAGTGGCGAACCTCAAATCCGGCACCGGTGCCATCGAGGAGCGGGCGCGCAGCGAGCTCGGCATGATCGGTCCGCACGAAACCTTCTACATGGTGGTCGAGCCGCCGCGCTTCCCGCCGCGGCCGAGCCACTGATTTCATGCGCTACTGGTTGGTGATGCCCGCCGCCGGCATTGGCCGCCGGTTCGGTGCGCAGCGGCCCAAGCAATATGCGCCGCTGTGCGGCCGCACGGTCATCGAGTGGGCGCTTGCGCCCTTCCTCGGCGATGCGCGCTGCGCCGGCGCCGTGGTGGCGCTTGCCGCGGGCGATCCGTACTGGAGCGACATCGCGCCGCCGGGGGTGATGACGGCCGCTGGGGGCGCCGAGCGCAGCCATTCGGTGCGCAACGGCCTCGCCGCCCTGGCGGGGCGCGCCGGCGAGGCCGATTGGGTGTTGGTGCATGACGCCGCCCGACCGTGCCTCGCGCGCACGGATCTCGATCGGCTGCTCGGGGAGCTCGAGGCGCATCCGGTGGGCGGGCTGTTGGCCACACCCGCGGCCGACACGCTCAAGCGCGCCGATGCGAGCGGCTGTGCGCGCGAGACGGTCGATCGCCGCGGACTGTGGCGGGCGCTCACGCCGCAGATGTTCCGCTACGGTGCGTTGCGCGAGGCGCTCGATCGGGCGCACGCGGCCGGCCAGCGGCCGACCGACGAGGCGCAGGCCATCGAGTGGCGCGGCGCGCATCCGCAGCTGGTGGCGGGCTCGGCCGCGAATCTGAAGATCACCAGCGCGGCGGATCTGACCATTGCCGCGGCATTGCTGGAGTGCAGGACATGAGAATCGGTTCGGGGTTCGATGTGCACGCCTTTGGCCCCGGCGAGCACGTGATGCTCGGCGGGGTGCGTGTCGCGCACAGTCACGGCGTGCTCGCGCACTCCGATGGCGACGTGGTGCTGCATGCGTTGACCGATGCGCTGCTCGGGGCCGCCGGCCTCGGCGATATCGGCCAGCACTTCAAGGACAGTGATCCGCGCTGGCAGGGCGCCGACAGCAGCGGATTCGTGCGCGCGGTGATGCGGATGCTCGGGGAGCGCGGCCTGCGTGTCGGCAATGCCGATGTGACGGTGCTCGCGGAGCGGCCCAAGATCGGGCCGGTGCGCGCGCGCATCCGCGCCCGTCTGGCCGAGCTGCTCGAGGTGGCGCCCGAGGCGGTCAACGTGAAGGCCACCACGACCGAGAAGCTGGGCTTTCTCGGCCGTGCCGAAGGTATCGCCGCCCAGGCGGTCGTGCTGCTGCTCGATGCAGGTTGAGCCGGCCCTGGCGCCCCCGCGCGCGCTCGGGGAGCCCCTCGGGCAGGGGCGGTTGCGCCTGGAGCCGCAGGACTTTCACGTCGAAGAGGTGCTCGGCTTCGAGCCGGCCGGCGCCGGCGAGCATGTGCTGTTGAAGGTGCGCAAGCGTGAGGCCAACACTCTGTGGGTGGCGCGCGAGCTCGCGGGCCTGGCCGGCTGCCGTCCATTCGAGGTTGGTTATGCGGGGCTGAAGGACCGGCATGCCGTGGCGGTGCAATGGTTCACCGTACCGCGCCGCGGGCGGGCGGCGGGCGAGTGGCCGGGCGCCGGGGCCGAGGGTTTCGAGGTGCTCGAGGCCCATGCCCACGCGCGCAAGCTCCCGCGCGGGGCGCTCGCGGGCAACCGCTTCCGCATCCGTGTCCGCGGTCTGGAGCCTCGCACCGAAGCCCTCGATGCGCGCCTGCGCGCCATCCGCGCCCGCGGTGTCCCGAACTATTTCGGACCGCAGCGCTTCGGGCGCCACGGATCGAACCTGCGGGACCTGCCCGGGGATCCCGGCGCGTTGCGGGGGGACGAGCGAGGCTTCGTGCTCTCCGCCGCGCGCAGTTTGGTGTTCAACGCGGTGCTCGCCGAGCGTGTGCGCCAAGGGTGCTGGGAGACATTGCAGCCGGGGGATCGCGCCATCCTCGATGGACGCGGGAGTCATTTCGCGGTCGAGGCGCTCGATGAGACGCTGCGCCGGCGTGCCGAGCGCCTCGAGATTCACCCTACCGGTCCGTTGTGGGGGCGTGGCTCGCCGGGCTCGTCCGGCGCGGTGCTGGAACTCGAGACGCGCGTGGCCGGCGGGTATTCCCGAGCGTGTGGGCTGATCGAGGCGGCCGGCATGGAACCGCAGCGGCGCAGTCTGCGCTTGGCGGTGCGCGAGCTGCGCGCCCACCTCGAGCCCGGGGCCGTGGTGCTCGAGTTTGACCTGACGCGCGGCGCGTTCGCCACGGCGGTGCTGCGTGAGGTGTGCGCGTTCGCGGATCAGGAGGAAATCAGTACATAGACGGCGCCGGTGCCGCCGTCGGCGGGGCGCGCCGAGACGAATGCGAGCACTGGCCCGAGGCGGCGCAGGACGGACGCGACGGTGCCTTTCAATACCGGGCCGCGATGACCGGAGCGCAGGCCCTTGCCATGCACGATGCGCACGCAGCGCCAGTGCCGGCGCAGGGCCTCCGCCAGGAATTCCCGCAGCGCCTCTTTGGCCTGGCGCACGGTGAGCCCGTGCAGGTCGATCTCGCCCTGCACGCGGTACTCGCCGCGCCGCAGGCGCCGCAGCACGGCCGGCTGCACGCCGGGGCGGCGAAACACGAGGGTGTCACCGCCCTCGAGGGCCGGATCCAACGGCACGTCACGCAGGCTTTCCTCGAGCACGGCGAGCCGCTCGGCGCGCGCGAAACGCGCCGCGGGACGCGGTTTGGGCCGCTCAGGCACCCGAGCGGGGCGATCGAGCCGCTTGACGTCGCGAACCGCCTCGCGGAACAGCCGCCGGTCATCCTCGGGATCCGATACGCACACGCTACCTCCGCCGAGTTTCAGTCCAGTATAGTCGCGCCCTTCCCGAGGAGCGTTCCTCGCCGAGATCGAACCGCGTCTGTGAAGATCCTGCTCAGCAATGACGACGGCTATCACGCCCCGGGGATCCGCATGCTCCGCCAGAGTCTCGCGGAGCTCGCCGAGGTGACCATCGTCGCTCCCGATCGCAACCGCAGCGGCGCGAGCAACTCGCTCACGCTCGATGTGCCGCTGCGGGTGCTCGAGGTCGAGCCCGGGGTCTACTGCGTGCAGGGTACGCCGACCGATTGCGTGCACCTGGCGATCACGGGCCTGTTCGACACCGATCACGACATGGTCGTCTCCGGAATCAACGACGGCGCCAATCTCGGCGATGACGTGCTGTATTCCGGCACGGTGGCCGCGGCGATCGAGGGCCGGTTCCTCGGCCTGCCGACGCTGGCGGTGTCGCTGTGCGGCGCGGCGGCCGGCGCCCGGCACTTCCAGACCGGGGCGGCGGTGGCTCGGCGCCTGGTCGCCGAGATGCTCAGCCGCCCCCTGGATGCCTCGCTCATTCTGAACGTCAACGTTCCCGATGTGCCCTACGAGGCGCTGCGCGGCTATCGCGTCACCCGACTCGGCTACCGGCACCGCTCCGAGCCGGTCGTGCCGGCGCGCGATCCGCGCGGCCGGCCGGTGTACTGGATCGGACCGGCGGGCCCGGAGCAGGATGCGGGCCCGGGCACGGATTTTCATGCCATCGCAGAAGGGTGCGTCTCGATCACGCCCATGCAGATCGATCTGACGCGCCACGGCGCCCTCGAGCCGCTGCGGCGCTGGCTGGAGGGCATCGATTGAGCGATCTGCGCTTCTCGGGCATCGGCATGACCTCCGCGCGAACCCGCGACCGCCTGGTGCAGCGGCTGCGCGAGCAAGGCATCGCCAACCTCGCCGTGCTCGATCGCATTCGCAACGTGCCGCGGCATATCTTCGTCGACGAGGCACTCGGCAGCCGCGCCTACGAGGATACGGCGCTGCCGATCGGCTTCGGTCAGACCATATCCCAGCCGTACATCGTGGCCCGCATGAGCGAGGCGCTGCTGCAGGGCGGTCCGCTCGGCAAAGTGTTGGAAGTGGGCACCGGCTGCGGCTATCAGACGGCGGTGTTGGCGCCGCTGGTGGAGCAGGTGTGCACGGTCGAGCGCATCGGCGCATTGCTCGAGCGCGCCAGGGAGCGCCTGCGGGAGCTCGACATCCGCAACGTCAAGTTCCGTCATGGCGACGGCACGCAGGGCTGGAGAGCTCAGGGGCCGTTCGAGGGCATTCTGGTGGCGGCCGCGCCGCTGGCGGTGCCGCGGGAGCTGCTCGCGCAGCTTGCCCCGGGCGGCCGGCTGGTGGTACCGGTCGGTCCGGAGGGCGAGCAGGAGCTGATACGCTTCACGCGGCGTGAGGAGAGCGTGACGCGTGAATCGCTCGGGCGCGTCGCTTTCGTGCCGCTGCTCGGCGGCAAGGGTTGACGATCGGCCAAGGGCGGCTGCCGGGCGCGCGTGCCCGTGGGCGGAAATCCGCCGGCGTAGCGCTCGGGCCGGACCGCGCTCAGCGCGAGTCAACCACGAAGCCGCAGGATGACGCGGCGAGCCCGACCGGCGCGAGCCGCAGCTCGTGCAGATGGTTCGCGGCCAACGCGGTGTTGAACGCGGCGAGCTTGCCTGTCTGCAGGCTCGTCCAGCTGGCGACCGTGCGGTCGTAGTGACGGCAGTCGGCGTTCAGCGTGGCGAGTTGGGCCGGTGTCGGCCACATGTCCATGCCCACCTGCATGAGGCTGATCAGGCTGTTGTAGGCGTTGTTCACGGCGACGAAGGAGCGCAGCGCATTGGGCTTCGGTGGCGGCCGCGGATGCAGGAGCCTGGCGAGGAAGCCGCCCGATGACTTGTTCCCGCCAATCTTGCGCAGGCGGGCCTCGAGCGCCTTGGCCTGTGTGGCGAGTGGCTTGCTCAGGTGCGTGTGCATCAGGGCTGTCAACTGAACCCTGACGGCGTTCACCTCCTGATAGCCTCGGTAGCTGCGCTGCATGCCCCGGTAGGCGCGCCTGTTCATGCGGTTCTGGGCGCGCAGCGCGGCCAGCAGTACGCGGCTCTGCCCGACGCGCGGATCGTTCATGACGGTGACGTGGCGGGTGTAGACGTGCCCGTCCACGGTGAGCTTGAGCGTGTAAACCCCGGGAATCACCTGCGGACCATGCGGGCCCGGGGTGGTGGCGCCGGCCACGGTGTTCATCTGGTTTTCAAGGTCGTGCCGGAAGGCCGGCGGCGGGGCATAACGCAGGTTCCATGCGTAGCGATTCAGGCCGACGCGGGTGGGCAGGGCGCGCGCCTGAGGCGAGGCCAGCCAGTAGCGGGGATAGAGCTGGCCCTTGATCGGCGGCGGCAGCGTGCTCGTCAGGGTGCGCACCAGGTTGCCGCGGGCATCGAAGACTTGCAGCTTGATCGGTCCGTTGGGCTTGTGGCGCAGGTAATAATCCACGATCACCCCATAGGGCGGGTTGGGGGCATGCGGCACTTCGATGTCGAACGGCTGATCCCAATTGCTGTTCTCGCGGGCGCGAATGGCCGTTTCGGGCCGGAACAGATAGGCCGGCGAGGCGGCGATGGCCCGGGCATGGGTGGCAATCGAGCGCAGGGGTGTGAAGTCATCGAGCACCCAGAAGCCACGGCCGAAGGTGCTGATGACCAGGTCGTTCAGGTGATATTGGGTGTGAACGACCAGATCGGTGACGGCGGTGCTGGGCAGGTTCTGCCGCAGCGACTGCCAGTGATTGCCATTGTCGAAGCTGACGTAGACGGTCGTCCCCGTGGCGAGAAACAGCAGGCCGGGTTGCTTCGGATCGGCGCGCAGCGCATTCACCCAGCTGCCACTGCGTTGGTTGCGGGGCAATCCACGGGTGATGCTCACCCACGTCCTGCCGCCGTCGGTGGTGCGCCAGATGAGCGGCAGATCGGTGTCCTGATGGACGGGCGGGGCGCTCTTGGGCGCCTTGCCGTGCACCGCGGCGGCCGCCTTGTGGTGGTGGTGGTGGCGGCGGCTGGAGATGCGGGCGGTGACATAGGCGGTATCGGCCGAATCGCCGGCTGTGATGGTATGCAGGTGGGCGTGGGGCGGCAGGCCGGTGATGTTGCTCACGTTGTTCCAGCGCTTGCCGCCATCCATGGTGTTGTAGATCTGGTTGTTGCTGCTCACGGTCCAGACCACGCCCGGCCTGACCTTGGAGAGTGAAAAGTCGACGATGACAGGTCCGGCGGGTTTGAAGGGGTTGCGGGGGCGGCGCGCTTTTTTCTTCGCGGCGGGGAGCGGTGTGCCACACGGCACCGGCGGGGCGCCCTTGGCGGTGGTGAGGGCGGGGCTGAAGGCTTGCCAGGAATCGCCGCCGTTGCGGGAAACCAGCAGACACTGATAGGCGACGTAGAGGGCACTGGGGTCGAAGGCGGTGTCGAATTTCATCGGCAGGCTGCGGCTGGCCCGATAGTCCTTGGCGCGCGCGCCGAAGTTCGGCGCGATGTTCTCCCATTGGCCGGTGAACATGTTGATTTTGACCAGGCCGCCGCCGCCGCCGCCCGGACCATAGCCGATCGCATAGAGGATGTGCGGGTGCAGAGGATCAGGCGCGATGTAGCCGAATTCGGAAGACGGCACCGGGCTCCAGTCGGTGAAGTCGACCTGGCCCCAGTTGCTGCGGCTGCGGATCATGACCGCGCCCGTATCCTGCTGCGCGCCGGCGATCCAATAGGGATATTGGCTCGTGGTGGCGACATGATAGATCTGCGAGATCGGTTCGGTGTACCACAGGCTCCAGGTGCGGCCGCCGTCGAGCGTGACGCTCGCGCCCTGGTCGGAGGCGACCTCCATGCGCGCGGCGTTGCGGGGGTCGATCCACAGAGAGTGGTAATCCTCCCCGCCGGGGGCGCCCTTGAAGGCGTGAAAAGTGACGCCCCCATTGGTGGAGCGGTACATGGCCGTGCTGACGGTGTACAGGATATTCGCATTCTGCGGATCGACGAACACCCCGCAGCTGTAGTTGCCCTGGCCGTTGCTGATGCGCTTGTCGTTGACGGCCATGTGCTTCCAGGTGGCGCCGCCGTCGTCGGAGCGGAACAGCCCGGAGCCGTGCTCGATGGTGTTGCCGACGATGTAGATGCGCCGGCCATGGTCGGCGATCGCCACGCTCACGCGGCCGGGGAAGGGCGGAATCTTCAGCGCAGTCCAGGTGCGGCCGTCATTGGTCGATTTGAACAGCAGCGGCGGTTTGGGCTTGGCCTTCGGGCCATGCCGGAATTTGAAGAAGGGACCGCCCGTGCCCGCGGCGACGGCCAGCAGGATGTGCGGATCGCCCCAGTCGGACACGACTTCCCGCGTCCCGAGATAGTGCGCGGGCTCGAGCACCCGGGTCCAGGTCTTGCCGCCGTTGGTGCTGCGGTAGACACCGCCCCCGTGGTGTGTGGCATTGCCAAGCGCCGATACCACCACCACGTTGGAGTTGTGAGGATCGACCACGATGCTGTCGATCATCACGGTGGCCTCGAGGCCGATGTGGTGCCAGGTGCGGCCGGCGTTGGTGGATTTCCACATGCCATCGCCCAGGCTGCCGACAAAGGGGTTGATCACGGTGGGATCGCCCGTACCCGCGTACACGACCTGCGGATCGGAGGGGGCCACGGCGATCGCGCCGATACTGTCGACCTGTTTGATGCGATCGAAGATCGGAAACCAGGTGACCCCGGCGCTCGTGGTTTTCCAGATGCCCCCCTCGGGGGTGCCCACGTAGTACACACCGGGCTCGCCGATGACGCCGGTGACCGCGGCCGCGCGGCCACCGTGAAATGGGCCGACGTTACGCCACTTCAGCCCGGCATAGAGGTCGGGGTTCACGCGCGCGAGGGCGCTCGAGGGCAAGCTCGAGGCCAGGCCGGCGGCAAGCGCCAGCGCCCAAACTACGATCCTGGAAGATTTCGTCATGGTCCGGCCAGCCTCCACACGGATTCACCGGTCAGGATGAGGGGAACGTGAGCGGATACAGCTGGCCCCTCCCGCGGCACTCGCTGCGGGCGCCGACCCGGCTGACGACGCTGATGTAATGGGCGGCTTAGGCTATACCGGGTAACTGCCCGATGCAAATGACGGTACGGGCACCACGATCGGCGGATGTTCCGGACCGTCGCGTCCCTCGCAACGGTTCCCGGCCGGCGGGCTGCGTGGCGGGCGCGGTGCGGCAGCTGACGGCGTTGGTGTTACGCCTCGTGAGGTTGGAGCCCGCATCGATCGGAGCGGTTCGGGCGGGTCGGATCCTGGTTCGTTCGCCGCCGGAGTGAAGGAGCGGCGCTTCGAGGCGCGCCAGCAGCGAGGGTGCCGGCGCGCCGGGCGCCGCGGCCCGGGCGCACGAGCTGATGCGCACAACGATCCGCAATGCAAGGCGGCCTCGAGCGATGGCCGGCGGCGCGAGCGATATTCGAGCGGTTGCGTGAAATCCCTTGCTTTGCCGGAAGTCGCGTGGTTACCATACGCCAAGAGGGCACAGGGAGGAGGGGACGCCCACACAAAAGCAATATATCTCGATCCGCAAAAGCAACAACAATCTCGCGTGCCACGGCGACGTCGGCGCGGTGGGTCGTTGAGTCAAAGCCCCTCCCCCTGTGTCTTCTTCGAGGCGCATCGCGCGCAGTCCCTGCGCCGCTGGCGGCTACTCGAAGAACAGCGCGGCGGCGACCTGCCGGCCTTCGTGGACCAGGACGTTGAATGTCCGGCAGGCCGCCGCGAGTTCCATCACTTCCAGTCCGACGCGCCGTTCGGTGAAGGCCGCGCGGATCTGCGCCGGTGCGAAGCGCTGGCGCCATCCGGTGCCGATCAACACGACCTGCGGCTCGAGGGCGAAGATCTCGGCAAGATGCTCGAGCCCGAGCGCCTCGAAGCGCTCGGGAGCCCACGGCGTGATCAGGCGCTCGGCGGTGACCAGGCAGCTCGCGCGCACCTCGGTCGGCCCGATCCGCAGCACTTCGGCCGAGTAGGCGCGCACCGTGTTCAGCTGCATGCCGCGCTCTAAGGTGATGTCCATCACGCTACCATACCGCTCGTGCGCGAACTCGTCATCATCATCACCGATTTGTATCTGGCCGGCGCGCCGGAGCCGGCCGGCGCCTCCGCGGCAATGCCCGCGCTCGAGCACATTGCGCGCTTCGCGCACCAGCGCGGACCGCAATCCGACTGGCGCGCTTGGGTCGCCCGCTGGCTCGGGCTCACGCAATACGCGCAGCTGCCGCCGGCGAGCATCGCGGCCGCCGGCCAGCCGGTGCCGGGTGAGACGGTCTGGTTTGCCTCCCCGCTGCATCTGATCGCGGGCGTTGGCCGAGTGCACCTGCGGCGCAGCGGCCGGCTGTGCCTCGCGCCGCAGACCCTCGCGCGCCTCGCCGCGGATTTCAACAGCACGTTCGCCGGATCGGGCTTTGCGCTCGCGCCGCTCGCGTCGGGGGAGTTTCTCCTCGGCGCGCCCCGTGGATTGAGCGCGCGCACGTGCGACCCCGCGCGCGTGCCGCAGGCCGGGCTGCTCGAGGCGCTGCCGCTCGGCGAGGGCGCCGCGGTGTTGCGGCGGCTCGGCGCCGAGATCGAGATGTGGCTGCACGCGCATCCGCTCAACGAGGCGCGCGCGCGGCAGGGCGAGCCACCGCTCTCGCAGCTGTGGATCTGGGGCGGCGGTGAGGCGGCCGCCGGCGCGGGCGGCGGTGCGCCGCCGGGCGCGGCGGCAGGCCAGGGTCATGGGGCGGTCGTGTATGGCTCGGATCCCTATCTGGCGGGCTTGGCGTGTCTCGGCGGCCTCGGGTGCGCGCCGCTGCCGCCGGCGCAGCCGCTCGCGCCCGCGGGGCTCGAAGCCCGGGCGCTGATGGCGCTGGAGGTATCCGCCGCGCTGCGGCGCGAGCCGGGCTGGGACCTTGCCGAGGCGCTCGCCGCGCTCGATCGGAGTTGGATTGCCGCGGGGCTCGAGGCGCTTCGGTCCGGGACGGTCGCGCGCTTGACGCTCCTCGCCAACGATCGGCTGTGGCGGCTTGCGCGCGCCGACCGCCTGCGGCGCTGGCGCCGCCGCCGCGGCGGGCTCGGAGCGCTCGCATGAACGCTCTGCGGGTGGTGCGCCGCGAGAGCGCCATGAGCGAGGCGCTTGGCGCGCAGCTGCACCCGGTGTTGCGCCGGGTGTATCGCGGGCGGGGCATTGTGAGCCTGCGCGATCTGGACACCTCGCTCGAGCGGCTGACGCCGGTCGGTACGCTGGAGTCGATCGAGGCGGCCGTCGATCTGTTGCTCGCGCAGCGCGCGGGCGGGCGGATCCTGGTGATCGGTGATTTCGATGCCGACGGCGCCACCAGCACCGCGCTGATGCTGCGCGCGCTGCGGGCCTGGGGTTTCGAGGCGCATTTCCTGGTCCCGAACCGCTTCACGTTCGGCTACGGTCTCACGCCCGAGATCGTGCGGGTCGCGGCCGGGCAGGCCCCGAGCCTGATCGTGACCGTCGACAATGGCATTGCCAGCATCGCCGGAGTGGCCGAGGCTCACCGGCTCGGTATCGACGTGTTGATCACCGATCATCATCTGCCCGGTGAGCAATTGCCCGCCGCCCGCGTGATCGTCAATCCCAACCTGCCGGGCAGCCGCTGCGCGTGCCGCTCGCTCGCCGGAGTCGGGGTGGCGTTCTACGTGATGGCGGCACTGAAGCGGCGCCTCGATGAGGCGGGGCTGACGCCCGCGCAAGCCCCGCCCGCCGCCGAGTTCCTCGATCTGGTGGCCCTCGGCACAGTGGCCGATCTGGTGCCTCTCGATCACAACAATCGGGTGCTCGTGGCCCAGGGCCTCAAGCGCATCCGGGCCGGGCGCTGCGTGCCCGGGGTGCGCGCCCTGCTCGAGGCCGCCGGCCGGGCCCCCGAGCGTGTGACCAGCGCGGACCTCGGCTTTGCGCTCGCGCCGCGGCTCAACGCCGCCGGCCGGCTCGATGACATGACGATCGGCATCCAGTGTCTGCTGGCCGAGGCGGGTGCGGCCGAATCGCTGGCCGCGCAGCTCGATGCGCTCAATCGGGAGCGCCGGGAGATCGAGGCGCGCATGCAGGCCGAGGCGTTGGCCGCGGTGCGCGGCCTGAATTCCGGCGAGGCAGGTGCGCGCGAGCGCTGCGGGGTGTGCCTCTTCGATGCCGGCTGGCATCAGGGCGTGGTGGGGCTGGTCGCCAGCCGCGTCAAGGACCGCGTGCGCCGGCCGGTGATTGCCTTCGCGCTCGGCTCGGACGGCACGCTGCGCGGCTCGGCCCGTTCGGTGCCGGGCGTGCACATCCGCGACGTGCTGGCCCGCCTCGATGCGCGCCATCCGGAGCTGATCGGCCGCTTTGGCGGGCATGCCATGGCCGCCGGCTTGACGCTGGCCCGCGAGCGGCTCGACGAGTTCGCCCGGCTGTTCGATGCCGAGGTGGCCGCATGGCCGGATCAGGGCGCGTTGCGCGATTGCATCGAGACCGATGGCGAGCTGGCGTTGGAGGAAATCGCACTCGAGACGGCCGAAGCGCTGCGCGCAGCCGGGCCCTGGGGGCAATCATTCCCGGAGCCGTGTTTCGATGGAGTGTTCACGGTGCGCGCCGCGCGCGTGGTTGGCGAGCGGCACGTGAAGATGTGGGTGCAGGGAGCGCGCAACCGCGCCTTCGATGCGATCGCGTTCAACTTTCTCGAGGCCGGCTCGACGGCCGCGTTGCCGCGGGGCGCATGCCGGCTCGTGTATCGTCTGGATGTCAATGAGTACCAGGGCGAGCGGCGGCTGCAGCTTCTGGTCGATCATGTTCTGCCCGCGCAGGCCTCGTAGGCCGCACCCGCCGGAGTTGTCGCGCGAGGGAACCTGCCGGGCGCGTGCTCGAGCGTTGCGAGCCGCTGCGCCGCAACACATCGGCTCGAGCGCAGCTCGGCGGCATGACAATGCCCTCGCGCCCGCGCGGCGCGTTATATACTGCTTTGAACTGTCGTTTTTGATCGCCCGCGGAAGGGGGGAGGGAAATTCCGCGCGGCAATAGCGTTATAACCGAAGCGCCTGTCGGGCTCGGCGTCGCCTCAGTTTCGGCTGGGGCGCGCCGGCGCCCCCGCAAGCCTTCACGTTGGGGATGCCGATCATGGAAGCCATTCTGGAATTGACGCAGCAGTTGTATCGGACGGCGCAGGACACATCGACGGAGAGTTTTCAGGACCGCGCACTGGGGGCCCTCGGCGAGCACATTCGCTTCGAGGCGGCGCTGTGGCTCACCGGACGGATCATGGGCGGCCAGCTGCACGTCCATCGCCTGCACGCCTATCGCGTACCGCGCGCCTCGCTCGAGGAGCTCATTGCCCTGCTGCGCCAGCACCCGCAGGTGCTGGCGATGGCGGCGGCCACGCCCGGATGCGCGCATATCCTCGACGCCGAGGACAGCACCGCGCGGCCGGCGAGCCGGGAGGCGCTTGCGCACCTGCGGCACCGGGGGATCGCGCGGCACGTGCTGATCGCCAGCGCCGGATCGAGCGCGACCAGCGGTCAGTGGCTGTCGCTGCACCGTTCGCAAAGCGGCGTCCCGTTCGACGCCGAGGATCGTGACACGCTGCGGGTGCTGATGCCGCACCTGATGGAGTCCCGCGCGGTGAATCGCGCGCTGTGCCTGCGCCGCGCCTCCGGCGAGACGCTGCTCAGTCCGGGGCCGCGCCGCGCCCTGACGCTGCTCGACGGGACGGTGTTGCACTGCGGCAGTGTGGCGAGCGCGGCGATCGGCGCGATCTGGCCGCACTGGAGCGGGCTGCGTCTGCCGGCGGCGCTGCTGGCCGGATTGTTGAGCGAGGGCGAGGTGGCGCTGACGGGCCGCGGCGAGCGGATCGTCGCGCGCAAGTTTTCCGATTCCCTCGTGTTGAGCCTCAAGAGCGTCTCGGTCAGCGAGCGCCTGACCCGGCGGGAGTGCGAGGTGGTGCGGCTGCTCGCCGCGGGCTGCGACTACCGGGATATCGCACGCCGGTGCGAGCTGGCCCCGGCGACGGTGCGCAGCATCGTGCACAAGTCCTATCGCAAGCTCGGCATCAATAGTCGGGCACAGCTCGGGCGGCTCTTGCGCCTCGAGAACGAAGCGTGAGGCGCACGGACCGCACCGGCCCGGCGCTGGCAATCGGGGCCGCCGACCGGTAAAATTTCCCGAATCAGTCATGGGCGACACGGCACGCACAATGGAACTCAACCCTCTGAAGCGCCAGCTCAAAGATCTCAAGGAGCGCATGAGCTCCTTACGGGGGTTCCTTTGAGTATGACCGCAAGAAGGAGCGCTTCGAGGAAGTCGCGCGCGAGCTGGAGGACCCCGGCGTGTGGTCCCAGCCGCAGCGGGCGCAGCAGTTGGGACGTGAGCGCGCCCGCCTGAGCGCGGATCTGCAGCTGATCGAGCGGGTCGACGCGGGGATCCGCGACGCCGCGGAGC
Organism: Pseudomonadota bacterium; assembly: GCA_021843755.1. Classification (GTDB taxonomy): domain Bacteria; phylum Pseudomonadota; class Gammaproteobacteria; order Steroidobacterales; family Steroidobacteraceae; genus 13-2-20CM-66-19. Next base: position 77,890 of record JAKBWB010000005.1, on the reverse strand, counting down.
TGCTGGAGCTGGCCGAAGCCGACAGCGACGAGACGGCCGCGCGCGAGATCGGCCGCGAGGCCGGCGAACTCGAGAATGCGGTGCGCCGGCTCGAATTACAGCGCATGTTTCGCGGCGAGATGGACTCGCACAGTGCCTTTCTCGACATTCAGGCCGGTGCCGGCGGCACCGAGGCCCAGGATTGGGCGCAGATGCTGCTGCGGATGTACCTCAGGTGGGGCGCGGCGCGCGGTTTTCCCTGCGAGGTGATCGATTCGAGCCCGGGCGAGGTCGCCGGAATCAAGAGCGCGACCATCGAGGTGCGCGGCGAGTTCGCCTACGGATGGCTGCGCACCGAGACGGGTGTGCATCGGCTCGTGCGCAAGTCGCCGTTCGACGCGGGCAACCGGCGCCATACCTCCTTCGCCTCGGTGTTCGTCTCCCCCGAGATCGACGATGACATCGAGATTGACATCAATCCCGCGGACCTGAAGACCGATGTCTACCGCTCCTCGGGCGCCGGCGGCCAGCACGTGAACAAGACCGAGTCGGCGGTGCGCATCACCCACATTCCCTCGGGGATCGTGGTGGCGTGCCAGAATGAGCGCAGCCAGCACAAGAATCGGGCGACGGCCATGAAGATGCTCAAAGCCAAGCTCTACGAGCTGGAAGTGAACAAGCGCAACGCCGCCGCCAAGGTGCTCGAGGACACCAAGTCGGACGTCAGTTGGGGCAATCAGATCCGCTCCTACGTCCTCGATCAATCGCGCATCAAGGATCTGCGCACCGGCGTGGAGGTGGGCAACACCGTCGCGGTGCTCGATGGGGACCTCGATCAGTTCCTGGAGGCCTCGCTCAAGGCGGGGTTGTAGGCCGCTCATGACAGACAGCACCCCGCAAGACCCCGGTCGCGACGGACCAACCGACGAGAACAAGCTCATCGCGGAGCGGCGCGCCAAGCTCGGCGCGCTGCGCGCGCGCGGCGCGGCATATCCAAATGATTTCCGGCGTGATGCGCTGGCCGGGCAGCTGCAGGCGGCCTTCGGCGAGCGCCCCGGCGAGTGGCTCGACAGCCACGCGACGCGCGTGACGGTCGGTGGCCGGATGTTGTTGAAGCGGGTGATGGGCAAGGCGAGTTTCGCCAATATCGCCGACCGTACCGGGCAGATCCAGCTGTTCGTGCAGCGCGATGCCCTCGGCGCGGAGCTCTACGAGGCATTCAAGGGCTGGGACATCGGCGATATCGTCGGGGCCACCGGCGTGCTGTTTCGCACCCGGACGGGGGAGCTGTCGGTGCGCGTGGAGCGGCTGCGCCTGATCGTCAAGTCGCTGCGACCGCTGCCGGAGAAGTGGCACGGCCTGGCCGATGTGGAGACACGCTACCGGCAGCGCTATGTGGATCTGATCGTCAACGAATCCAGCCGCAACGTGTTTCGCACGCGCGCGCGCATCGTGCGCTACCTGCGCGAGTTCCTCGACGCGCTCGATTTCATCGAGGTCGAGACCCCGATGATGCAGCCGATTCCCGGCGGGGCGAGCGCGCGTCCCTTCGTCACCCACCACAATGCGCTCGATCAGGACATGTATCTGCGCATCGCCCCGGAGCTGTACCTGAAGCGCCTGGTGGTCGGCGGGTTCGAGCGCGTGTACGAGATCAACCGCAATTTCCGCAACGAGGGACTCTCGACCCAGCACAACCCGGAATTCACCATGCTGGAGCTGTACCTCGCGTTCGCCGATTACCGCGATCTGATGGACTGGATCGAGAAGGCGATCCGCGGCATGGCCGAGATGGTCCACGGCAGCCAGCAGCTGACCTATCAGGGGCGCCGTTACGATCTGGCCCGGCCGTTCCGCCGGGTGACGGTCGAGGAGGCGATCCTCGAGCACAATCCGCGGCTCGAGCGCGGTTCGCTGCGCGAGGTGGGCTATCTGCGCGAGGCCTGCGCGCGGCTCGGCATCGCGGTGCAGCCGCACGACGGACCGGGGAAGCTGCAGATCGAGATCTTCGAGAAGACCGCCGAGCACACGCTGCTCGATCCGACCTTCGTGTGGGCCTACCCCGCGGAGGTCTCGCCGCTCTCGCGCGCCAACGATCAGGATCCGTTCATCACCGATCGGTTCGAGCTGTTCATCGCCGGACGCGAACTTGCCAACGGTTTCTCCGAACTCAACGACCCGGAGGATCAGGCGGCGCGCTTGCGCGCCCAGATGGCGCGCAAGGATCGCGGCGACGAGGAGGCGATGTTCTATGACGCCGACTACGTGCGCGCGCTGGAGTACGGCATGCCCCCGACCGCCGGGCTCGGGGTCGGCATCGATCGGCTGGTGATGTTCTTCACCGACTCGCCCTCGATCCGCGACGTCATTCTCTTCCCGCATCTGCGGCCCGAGGGCGCTCTGGCGGCCCGTCAAGACGCTGCGCGGGCCGCCGGCGCGCTCGATGCGACTGCGCCGCCGCCGGCCCGGTGATCCGGCTCGGACGCAGCCACGGTGAGCATGCACGGTTGCCGCGCGCGCCGGTGCGGCTGTGCGACCGGCGCGACTAGCTCGGGGTCACGGGCGGCTTGCCGCGGATGATCGGCGTATTCGATTCCGGCGTCGGCGGCCTTACCGTCCTGCGGGCGCTCGTCGCGGAGCTGCCCGCCGAGCAGTTCGTCTATCTCGGGGATACCGCGCGCTTGCCCTATGGCACGAAGAGCGCCGAGACGGTCGTGCGTTATGCTCTGCAGGCGAGCGAGGCGCTCGCGGCGTTCCGGCTGAAATGTCTGGTGATCGCCTGCAATACCGCCTCGGCGGTCGCGCTGCCGGCGGTGCGTGCGCGCATCGCGAGCGTGCCGGTGATCGGGGTGATCGAGCCGGGCGCCGAGGCGGCCTGCGCGGCATCTCGCTCCGGTCACATCGCGGTGATCGCCACGGAAGGGACGGTGCGCGGCGGCGCCTATCAGCAGGCCATCCTGCGGCGGCGGCACGCGGCGCAGGTCACCGCGGTGCCGGCGCCGCTGTTCGTCGCGCTCGCCGAGGAGGGCTTGTGCGAGGGCCCGATCGCCGCGGCCGTGGCGCATCATTATCTCGATCCTCTGTTCGCCGCGGCGGGGCGGATCGACACGCTGGTGTTGGGGTGCACGCATTTCCCGATGCTCGCTGGCGCGATCCGCGGCGTCGTCGGTGCGCGCATCGGCATCGTCGATTCGGCGCAAACCACCGCCCGCCACGTGCGGCAGGCGCTCGAGCAGGCCGGCATCGCCGCGACCGGGGGCGAGGGCGGGGTGCGGCTGCTCGCCACGGATGCCCCGCAGCGCTTCGCCCGAGTCGGCGCGCGATTTCTCGCCCGGCCCATCGCGCCGGATGAAGTGACGCTGATCGATCTGTGAGACGGCTACGCCGGCAGGGCGTACGGCAGCTCGAGCGGCTCGGCCGGCACGATCGCGGTACCCGTCTCGGCCTCGGCGCCGAGCGGCTCGCCGGGCAGCGCCGTCACCGCGAGGAATTCACAGCGCCCATCGGGCCGGCGCGCAGCCTCCACGACCGTGAAGGCGCGCTGGTCGGGCAGGCGCCCGAGCGCCCCGGGTGCGAGCGCCAGCGCGCCGGCCGTACAGAAGCGCTGCGCGCGCCGCTTGACCCGGCCGCGATAGTGCGCCCGCGCGATCACTTCCTGGCCGGTGTAACAGCCCTTGTCGAAGGCGATGGCGCCGAGCACGTCGAGATTCAACATCTGCGCCACGAACTGCGCGGATGTCGCGGCGTAGACCTGCGGTGTGCCGGCGCGCACCTCGAGCAGCCGCCAGGCCTCGCAGGGCGCGGCCGGTTGCGCTGCCTGCGCCGTGCGCGGGGCAATTTCCAACCAGCGCCCGCCCCGACCGTTGGCGGTGAGCATGAGGCGCTCGCCGCGACGGCGCTGCGCGCCGGCCTGCGCGCCCGGAAGCTGCGCGCGCGGCAGTACCACGGACTCGGCTTGCTCGAGCGCGCCTTGCTCGGCAAGGCCGCTGATACACCATGCCTGCGAGGCGTCGCTGACGGTCACCTTGGCGCGCAGCACGTACTTCGCGAGCCGCTGCGCGACGGGCTCGGCGAGCTCGCGGGGCAACACGGCCAACAACTCCCCGTCCGCGAGCCAAACCAACCGCAACAGCGCGATGACGCGCCCCTGGGGATTGTGATATCCGGCGAGCAGCGCCTGCTCGGGACCGAGGCGCGTCACATCGTTCGACAGCTGTCCTTGCAGGAAGGACAGCGCATCGGCGCCGGCGATGCGTACCGCGCCGAGCTCATCGAGGGCGATCCGATCGAGCGCGCAATGGGTGGCCATGGCGCATTCTATCCGCGGGATCCTCGCCGGTCATGGCGGCGGCGCCGGGTTTGTGGCACACTTGCCACGCATGCACAATGATTCGAAGAATGCTCCGGCGGCAGCTGCGGCCGAGGCCGGGGCGAGCGCCACGACCGCGGCTGAAGCGCAGCGCACAGCGCAGCAGATCCCACGAGAGCTCGGCGGGCCCCAGGGGCCCGAGCCCACACGCTACGGCGATTGGGAGCGCAAGGGTCGCTGCATCGATTTCTGATCCTCGAGCAACCATGGCCGAACGACCGCTCTCGCCGCACCTGTCCGTGTACCGGATGCACCGCTACACGTTGCTCACCTCCATGCTCAACCGCATCACGGGATTGGCGCTCGCCGCGGGCCTGATCCTGCTGGTGTACTGGCTGATGGCCGCCGCCGCCGGACCCGGCGCCTACGCGCAGGCCGAGTCCGTCCTGGCGCTGTGGATCTTCAAGGCCGTCTTCCTGGTGCTGCTGGCGGTGTTCTCCTATCACCTGTGCGCCGGCGTGCGTCATCTGGTGTGGGACACCGGTCGCGGCCTGGAGCGTGCGCAGTCGCGAGTCAGCGCCTACGTGGTGCTCGGGGCGAGCGCCGTGCTGTTCGTGGGGCTGGCGTGCTGGTGGCTCGTCAGCCGGGTGCTCGCATGAGCCTGCGCACGCCGCTCGCGAGCGTGCTCGGCCGAGGCGCCGCCAAGGAAGGCGTCCATCACTGGTGGGTGCAGCGCCTGACGGCCGTCGCGCTGGTGCCGCTCGGTATCTGGTTCGTCGTCTCGCTCCTGTCGCTCCCCTCGCTCGGCTATTCCGCGGTGACCGCCTGGATGAGCCAGGGATGGACGGCGGTGCTGCTGATCCTGTTCGTGCTCACGGCCGCCCGGCACTCGCAGCTCGGGGTGCGGGTGGTGGTCGAAGACTATGTGCACGGCGCCGGCCCGAAGACCGCATTGCTGGTCCTGGTGACCTATCTGCACGTGATCGCCGCGGCGGCCGGGGTGTTCGCGGTGCTCAGAGTCGCGTTGGGAGGCGCGCCGTGAGCGATTACGAATTCATCGATCATACTTACGACGTGTTGGTGATCGGCGCCGGCGGCGCGGGGTTGCGCGCCACCCTCGGACTCGCCGAGGCGGGCCTCTCGACGGCCTGCATCAGCAAGCTGTTCCCGACCCGCAGCCACACCGTGGCCGCCCAGGGAGGCATCAGCGCCGCGCTCGGCAACATGGGCCCGGACGACTGGCGCTGGCACATGTACGACACCGTCAAGGGCTCGGACTGGCTCGGCGATCAGGACGCGATCGAGCTGATGTGCAAGGAGGCACCGCAGGCCGTGATCGAGCTCGAGCACTATGGCGTGCCGTTCTCGCGCACCGAGCAGGGGCGCATCTATCAGCGCCCCTTCGGCGGCATGACCACGGAATTCGGCAAAGGAATCGCGCAGCGCACCTGCGCGGCGGCCGACCGTACCGGGCACGCGCTGCTGCACACCTTGTATCAGCAGTCGATCCGCCGCGCGGCGACCTTCTTCGTCGAGTTTTTCGCGATCGACCTGATCATGCAGGATGGCGCGTGCCGCGGCGTCATCGCCCTGGACATGACCGAGGGCAAGCTGCACCGCTTCCGCGCCCACATGACCATCCTCGCCACCGGCGGCTATGGCCGGGCGTACTTCTCGTGCACCTCGGCGCACTCGTGCACCGGCGACGGCAACGCGATGGTGCTGCGCGCCGGGCTGCCGCTGCAGGACATGGAGTTCGTGCAGTTCCATCCCACCGGCATCTACGGGGCCGGCTGTCTGATCACCGAGGGGGTGCGCGGCGAGGGCGGCTATCTCACCAACGCCGACGGCGAGCGATTCATGGAGCGCTATGCGCCGAATGCCAAGGATCTCGCCTCGCGCGATGTCGTCAGCCGCGCCATGACCATCGAGATCCGCGAGGGCCGCGGCGTCGGCGCCGAGCGCGATCACATCCACCTGCACCTGGAGCACCTGGGGCCGGCGGTGATCCATGAGCATCTGCCGGGCATCGCCGAGACCTCGCGCATCTTTGCCGGGGTCGATGTGACGCGCCAGCCGATTCCGGTGCTGCCCACCGCGCATTACAACATGGGGGGCATACCCTGCAATTACCACGGCGAGGTCATCGCGCCGCGCAACGGCGACCCCGACAGCGTGGTGCCGGGTCTGATGGCCGTGGGGGAGACGGCGTGCGTTTCGGTGCATGGCGCCAACCGCCTCGGCTCGAACTCGCTGCTCGATCTGGTGGTGTTCGGCCGTCAGGCCGCGCGCCGCTGCGCCGAGCTGATCGCTCCGGGCACGCGCCATGCGCCGCTGCCGAAGGATGCCGCCGAGGCGTCGCTGGCACGGCTCGAGCGGCTGCGCAACGCGCAGGGCTCGCGCCCGACGGCCGAGATCCGCCTGGAGATGCAAAAGACCATGCAGCGCGATGTGGCGGTGTTCCGCACCCAGGAGTCCCTCGAGGAGGGGGCGCGCAAGCTCGCGCAGACCTACGAGTCGCTCGCGGACGTGCGCGTCACCGACCGGTCGCTGGTGTGGAATACCGATCTGATCGAGACGATGGAACTGGAGAACCTGCTCATGCAGGCCACCGCCACGGTCCATTCGGCCCTCGAGCGCACCGAGAGCCGCGGCGCACACGCGCGCGAGGATTACCCCAACCGCGATGATCAGAACTGGTTGAAGCACTCGCTGGTGTGGGTGCGGGGCGCCGGTGGCGTGCGGTTCGATTACCGGCCCGTGCACCTCGAGACCCTCACCGGCGAGGTCGAGACCATCCCGCCGAAGCCGCGGGTCTACTGAGCAAGGCGATCCATGGCTGAATTTCGACTGCCCGCCAACTCGCGAATCCGCACCGGAGTGACCCACAAGGCCCCGCAGGGGGCGCGCGAGGTGCGCACCGTGCGCATCTATCGCTTCGACCCCGACTCCGGGGAAAATCCGCGCGTCGACACCTTCGAACTCGATGCGGCCGAATGCGGTCAGATGGTGCTCGATGTGCTGATCCGCATCAAAGCCAGCCGCGATGCCTCACTGACGTTTCGCCGCTCGTGCCGCGAGGGCATCTGCGGCTCGTGCGCCATGAACATCAACGGCATCAACCGACTGGCCTGCATCACCTCGCTGCACGACCTCGAGCGGGAGATTCATATCTATCCGCTGCCGCACATGCCGGTGGTGAAGGATCTGGTGCCCGACCTGACCACGTTCTACGCGCAATATGCCTCGGTCAAGCCCTGGCTCGTGACCCAGACGCCGGCGCCGCCGGACGGGGAGCGCCTGCAGTCGAAGGCCGAGCAGGAGAAGATCGACCGGCCCGCCGCCTGTATCCTGTGCGCGTGCTGTTCGACGGCCTGTCCGAGCTACTGGTGGAACAGCGAGCGTTACCTGGGGCCCGCGGCGCTCCTGGCCGCATATCGCTGGATCATCGACAGCCGCGACGAGGCGACGGGCGAGCGGTTGGATGCGCTCGAGGATCCGTTCAAGCTCTACCGGTGCCATACCATCATGAATTGCACGGATGTCTGCCCGAAAGACCTCAATCCCGCCAAGGCCATTGCCGAGATCAAGAAGATGCTCGTGCAGCGGCAGAGCTAGTGCTTTGACCGGGCCGCTCGATGTCGAGGGACGACGATTGCTGTGGCACTGCCGGCGGGGTATGAAGGAACTCGATGTGCTGCTCGAGCCGTTCGCCGGGCGAGTGCTGCACTCGGCCGGAGCGCTCGAGCGCGGCGCGCTGGCGCGGCTGCTGGAATTGCCTGACCCCGAATTGGCGCGGTACCTTCTCGCCGGGGAACGGCCCGAGGACCCCGAGCTGGCGGCCCTGGCGGCGCGCATCCGTGTCGGGCGGGCGGCTGGTCGAACATGAGGACTTCTGGACTTATTTCAAAATATGAGGACATCTGAACTTTTGCAAAGGTTCAGTGTCTATTCAGGTCGCGGCGCGGGCGACCTTCCTTACTTTGGAGCGGGGGCGCAGGAATGGGCGCCGATGTCAGTGACTTGAGCCTGGTTCGCCGGGTGCAGCGAGGCGATAAAGGCGCATTCGATGTGCTGGTGCTGAAGTACCAGCACAAATTGGTCAAGCTGGTGACGCGCTATGTCCGTAACCCCGCGGAAGCCGAGGATATCGCCCAGGAGGCCTTCATCAAGGCGTATCGGGCGTTGCCGCAGTTTCGCGGCGACAGCGCCTTTTATACCTGGCTGTACCGCATTGCGATCAACACCGCCAAGAACGCGGTGGTTTCGCGCGACCGCAGCCCTGTCGACTACAACTTCGATCGTGACAGCATCGACGAGTCCTACGATATGCAAGGCCGACTGAAGGACGCAGAAACACCCGAGGGATTGGTGCTCACCGATGAGATCCGCCACACCGTCAATGCGGCGATCGAGCAACTGCCCGAGGACTTGCGCACCGCGATCGTGCTGCGCGAGCTCGAGGGGCTTTCCTACGAGCAGATCGCCGGCGCCATGGGCTGCCCGGTGGGTACGGTCCGCTCGCGCATTTTCAGAGCGCGCGAGGCGATTGACCGCCGCCTGCGCGAGGTGTTCGAGGGAGGACTCGGCCGTACGGAGGAACTCGGATGAACGAGGAACTCGACAGTCAGCTCTCCGCCATGTTCGACGACGAATTGCCGGCCGCCGAATGCGAGCTGCTTGCCCGTCGTCTTTCCCGTGACGACACGCTCAAGTCGCGTTGGGGACGCTACGCGCTGATGGGCGCGGTGATCCGCGCCGAGCGTGGGGTGGTGCTGCAGAGTGCCGTGGCGGGCCGAGTCACCGCGGCGCTCTCGCGCGAGCCGCAGCTGGCGACCGGTACGGACGGCGCGCCCTATGAGGGGTTCAGGAGCGCCTCGGCGTGGCTGCGCGTGGTGTCCGGTGCGGGCCTCGCAGCCGCCGTCGCCGTGGTCTCCATCTTGTGGCTGCGCTGGCATGCGCTCGGTCCGATCGGCGTGCCGCAACAGGTGGCCAGCGTGTCGGTGCGCAGTGCGGCGCACTCGGCAGCCGGCGCCGCGGCCGACGGTTTCATGGTGCCGGCGGCGTCGACGCAGGCCGCAAGCCTCATGCCGCCCACCGCGCTGGCCGATTATGTCGTGGCGCACAGCGCCTACGCGTGGCCGTTCAGCGGCGGGGGTCTGCTCTCCTCGTTCATGGTGAAGGACTCGAGAAGCCTTGCCCCGCCCGCCCGGTCCGATCAGCGGGCTTTTGGGCACGGTCATGCGAGCGCCGCAGCACACTAGGCCGACCCTGCTCGGCGCTGCGCTGGCCATCGCGCTGGCCGGCGCGGCCCGCGCGGCGCAGCCCGCCGTGTGGCTCGAGCGCATGAATCATGCCCTGACCGAGCTCGACTACGAGGGAACCTTCGCCCATTGGCAGGGCGGGCGGGTGCAGATGCTGCGCATCATTCACCGCATCAAGAACGGCGTGGTCTCGGAGCGGCTGGAGTCTCTCGGCGGTTCCGGGCGCGAGTTGATTCGCTCCGGGACGCGGCTGACGTGCTACCTGCCGGACCGGCGCGAGGTGCTGGTCGAGCACGTTCCGCCCGACAGTTCGCTGCTGGCGAGGCTGCCGGTGTACGATAGCCACCTCGCGCGCTTCTACGCCATCCACGAAGGACCGCACATGCGTGTCGATCGGCACGACACACGGCTGATCACGGTCATGCCGCGCGATCGGTACCGCTACGGCTATCGGCTGTGGATCGACCATACGGGAATGCCGCTGAAGATCCAGCTCTGGAATGTGCGCCACGGCGGGCAGGTCATCGAGCAGATCGCCTTCGCGACACTCGCGATCGTGCCGCACATTCCCAACTCCGCCTTCACGCCGCATTTGTCCACGGTGGGCTACCGCTGGCTGCGCAACCGGGCCGCGCCGCCGCCGAGCGGCCGCCTCGCCTGGAATGCCCTGTGGCTGCCGCCGGGCTTTCACATGGCCACGCACGTGGTGCAAGTAATGCCGGGAACCCCGGGACCGGTGGATCATCTGGTCTACACGGATGGTCTGGCTTCGGTATCGGTGTTCGTCGAGCGGCGTGTGGAGCCGCGCGCGGCGCATCCGGTCATCGAAGCGGCACGCATGGGCGCTTCTTATGTCTTCTCCACGATCGTCGATGGCCATCGGGTGACGGCGGTTGGCCAGGCGCCGGCGCTGACCGTGCGCGCGATCGCGACCTCCGTGCGGGCGGTGCCGGTGGCCGCCACGGCGCCGCCGCAATGAGCGAAGCGGTGCTGACACTGGTCTATCGGCGGGACTGTCTGCTGTGCGACGAGATGCTGGCCGAGCTGCGCACCCTCGGGCAGAGCGAGAAGCTCCCGCCGATCGAGCTGCGCGACGTCGATGAGGATCCTGTTCTGCAGCGCCGCTACGGACTGCAGGTGCCGGTGCTGATGCTCGCGGGGGCTGTCGTGTGCCGCCATCGCCTCGATGTCGCCGAGCTGCGCCGGCTGTTGAGACAGGTATAATCCCCCCGCCGCTGGCAATCTGGCGCGGCGGAGAACGCGGCCCGGATTCATGCGGCTCACACGTAACTTTTGCATCATCGCTCACATCGATCACGGCAAGTCCACCCTGGCGGACCGGTTCATTCAGATCTGCCGGGGCCTTGCCGACCGTGAAATGCAGGCCCAGGTCCTCGACTCGATGGATCTGGAGCGCGAGCGCGGCATTACCATCAAGGCGCAGAGCGTCACGCTCTACTACGACGCCCGTGACGGCGAGCGCTATCAGCTGAACATGATCGACACGCCGGGGCACGTGGATTTCTCCTACGAGGTCTCCCGATCCCTGGCCGCGTGCGACGGTGCGGTGCTGGTGGTCGACGCCTCTCAGGGGGTGGAGGCGCAGAGCGTGGCCAATTGCTATACGGCGATCGAGCAAGGCCTGGAGGTGCTGCCGGTCATCAACAAGATCGATCTGCCCTCGGCCGATCCGCAGCGCGTCATGCGCGAGATCGAGGAGATCATCGGCATCGAGGCGCACGATGCGCTGCGGGTGAGCGCCAAGACCGGCGAGGGCGTCGGGGAGCTGCTCGAGGCGCTGGTCCGGCGCATTCCGCCGCCGCGCGGCGATCCCGAGGCACCCTTGCAGGCGCTGATCATCGATTCATGGTTCGACAATTACGTCGGGGTGGTCTCGCTGGTGCGCGTGGTCAACGGCCGGGTCGCGGTGGGCGAGAAGATCCGCGTGGTCTCCACGGGCCGCGCACACACGGTCGATCGGCTCGGACGCTTCACGCCGAAGCCCGTGGTCGAGCAGTACCTTGCGACCGGCGATGTCGGATTCATCGTCGCCGGCATCAAAGAGATCGATGGCGCGCCCGTGGGCGACACCATCACGCTCGAGAATCGGCCGGCGGGCGCGCCGCTGCCCGGGTTCCGGCAGATAAAGCCGCGGGTATTTGCGGGATTATTTCCTGTAAATTCAGATGATTACGAGAACTTTCGCGACGCGCTCGCAAAGCTGCGGCTGAACGATTCGGCGCTGCACTATGAGCCGGAGGTCTCCTCGGCGCTCGGGTTCGGATTCCGCTGCGGCTTTCTCGGCCTGCTGCACATGGACATCGTGCAGGAGCGCCTGGAGCGCGAGTATCACCTGGATCTGGTGACCAGCGCGCCCACGGTGATCTACGAGGTGGCCCGTACCGACGGGCAGGTCGACTACATCGACAACCCGGCCAAGCTCCCCGCGGTCAATCAGATCGAGCAGATCCGCGAGCCGATCATCATCGCCAACATCCTGACGCCCCCGGAGCACGTCGGGGCGGTGCTGCAGCTGTGCACGGAGAAGCGCGGGACGCAGAAGAAGATGCTCTATCTGGGCACCCAGGTGTCGCTGCAATACGAGCTGCCGCTCGCCGAGGTGGTGCTCGATTTCTTCGACCGGCTGAAATCGGTCAGCCGCGGCTACGCCTCCTTCGATTACGAATTCTCGCACTTCCGGGCCGCCCCGCTGGTGCGCCTGGACATCCTGATCAACGGCGAGCGGGTCGATGCGCTCTCGATCATCGTGCACCGCGAGAGCGCCTACACCCGCGGGCGCGACCTGGTCGACAAGATGCACGAGCTGATTCCGCGCCAGATGTTCGAGGTGGCCGTGCAGGCGGCCATCGGCAGCGCCGTCATCGCGCGCGCCACGGTCAAGCCGCTGCGCAAGAACGTGCTGGCCAAATGTTACGGCGGTGACGTCAGCCGCAAGCGCAAGCTGCTCGAGAAGCAGAAAGAAGGCAAGAAACGCATGAAACAGCTCGGCCGCGTGGAGATTCCGCAGGCGGCGTTTCTGGCCGTGCTCAAGGTCGGGCGCAAGTAGCAACAAGACCAACAGATGGAGTCCTCATGGCGTCGATCGTGATGCAGCTCATCGTCCTTCTTTCCTGGCTGGCCATTCCCGTGGGCCTGGTGTGCATACTCGATGACTGGCTGTTCCGGCCGCGCCGCCAGCTCGCCGCCGGCGCGCAGCCGCTGCCGCAGCCCCCGCTCACCCTGTGGTGCTACCGGGTGCTGCCGGTGCTGCTGCTCGCGGTGGTGGTGCGGATCTTCGATGCGCGGATGATCAGCTTCAGCGCCGTGCTGCTCGCAATCGCGGCGCTCTCCGGCATCATCTGGCTGATCGATGCGCTCTGGCTCGGGAAGCGGCGTGCGGCCGCCGCGCGCGCCGCCGGCCGGGACCCGGCCGAGCAGCACGAGCCGACCACGGTCGACTACGCGCGCAGCTTCTTCCCGGTGGCGCTCGCGGTGCTGCTGGTGCGCGCGTTCCTGTTCGAGCCGTTTCGCATCCCTTCCGACTCGATGATGCCGACACTGCGCGACGGGGACTTCATCCTGGTCGAGAAGTTCGCCTACGGGCTGCGCCTGCCGATCGTGCACACCAAGATTCTCGACATCGGCGAGCCGAAGCTCGGCCAGGTGGCGGTGTTCCGCCCGCCGTTCAAGCCCTGGCAGGACTGGATCAAGCGCGTGGCGGGCCTGCCCGGGGACCACGTGGTGGTGCGCGATGACCGCCTGATCATCAATGGCAAGAAAATCCCGATGGTGGTGAACGGCATCTACAAGAACGGCTGCTACCGCAACATGGAGATCGCCACCGAGTATCTCGGTACGCACGTGCACCAGGTGCTGCTGTGCCCCGGGCCGCTCGCAGTGACCGAGGATCCGCTGCCGACCTGTCCGCGCACGGATGCCCAGGGCTACATCTGCGGCGGCACACCGCCACCGGATGCGTTTCTGTTGCCGAAGAAAGGCATGAACGCGATCGTGCCGCCGGGGGATTATGTCATGATCGGCGATAATCGCGACAACAGCGAAGACAGCCGGTTCTGGGGTTTCCTGCCCGGCAAGGATCTGGTCGGCAAGGCGACCTATATCTGGTTCAATTGGGATATTCATCGCAAAGGGGGACCGATCTGGAGCCGGATCGGCATGAAGATCAAGTAGCGGAGGGTCAAGCGATGCGACGAGAGCGCGGAATCACTCTGATCGGCTGGCTGTTCCTGCTGACGCCGCTGGCGATCTGCCTGTATGCCGGGATCCGCCTGACCCCGGTGTACCTCAACTACCTGAAGGTCGCGCGCACGCTGCAGACCCTGACGAGTCAGTTCAACAGCGGCGGGGCCAGCGAGTTCGCGATCGAAAACTCGATTTCGCGCCACTTCGAGATCAACAGCGTCAGCTACCCGACACTGCGGGACATCACGATCACCCGCGTCCCGGGCGGCTGGCGGGTGGTGGCGGCTTACTACGACTATGCACCGCTGTTCGGCAACGTCACGCTGCGCGTGGCGTTCGACAAGTCCGTCATCGTGCACCGCAGTGGATAGCGCCGACTGGCCGCTGCGCTGGCTGCGCGAGCAGCTCGGCTATACCCCGCGCGATCCGGCGTTGTTTCGCGCCGCGCTGACGCACCGCAGCGCGCCCGGACCGAATAACGAGCGGCTGGAGTTCCTCGGCGATGCCGTGGTCAATCTCCTCGTCGCGCACCACCTTTTCGAGGCGTTCCCGGCGGCCAGCGAGGGCGACCTCAGCCGGCTGCGCGCCTGTATCGTCAGTGCCGAGCCGTTGGCCGAAGTGGCGGGCTCGCTGCGCCTCGGCGAGGCGCTGCATCTGGGCTCCGGAGAACTCAAGAGCGGCGGTGCCCGGCGCCAGTCGATTCTGGCCGATGCCTTCGAGGCGCTCTGTGGCGCGCTGTTCCTGGATGCGGGACTCGCGACGGCCGATGCCAAGGTCACCGCGCTCCTTGCCCCGCGCATTGCGCTGCTGCCGCCGCCGGAGGCGCTGAAGGATCCCAAGACTCGCCTGCAGGAATATCTGCAGTCCCGTTCCCTGGCATTACCGCTCTACAGCGTCGAGCGCGTGGAAGGCGAGCCGCATGCGCAGACCTTCGAAGTGACCTGCGCCGTGAGCGCGCTCGGATTGACGGCGCGCGGGCGCGGATCGAGCCGTCGCCGGGCGGAACAGGAGGCCGCCGAGCACATTCTCGCCGGCCTCGAGGACGATGACCCTGGCCACTGAGCTGCACTGCGGTTTCGCGGCGCTCATCGGCCGCCCGAACGTCGGCAAGTCGACGCTGCTCAACGCACTGGTCGGCGCGAAGCTGAGCATCGTGACCCCGCGGCCCCAGACCACCCGGCACCGCATTCTGGGACTTGCCCAGCTGCCGGATGCGCAGATCGCGTTTCTCGACACGCCGGGGCTGCACCGGCAGGCGAATCGCGCGCTGAACAAGGTGATGAACCGCACCGCCGCCGCGGCGCTGAGCGAAGCCGATCTGGTGGTGCTGGTCGTGGAGGCGTTGACGTGGATGCACGATGACGCGCTCGCTCTGCAGCGCATCGCGCGCGCGGCCCGCCCGGCGATCGCCGTGGTCAACAAGGTCGATCGGGTGCGCCCGCGCGAGCGATTGCTGCCGTATCTGGCCGAGCTCGCCGAGCGCCATCCCTTCCTCGCGCTCGTGCCGGTCTCGGCGCTCAAGGCGCAGGGTGTCGCCGATCTGCTGCGTATCATCGCGAGCCACCTGCCGAAATCCCCGCCGCTGTTCGATCGCGACACGCTGACCGACCGGGGGCTCGCGTTCCGTATCGCCGAGACGGTGCGCGAGAAGTTGACGCTCGAGGTGAATCAGGAGCTGCCTTACGGCATCGCCGTGCAGGTCGAGCGCCTGGAGGAGTTCGAGGACCGACTGGTGGTGGATGCGGTGATCTGGGTGGAACGCGAGGGACAGAAGCCGATCGTGATCGGTGCCGGCGGACAGCGCCTCAAGCGCGTCGGCAGCGCGGCCCGGCGCGCGCTCAATGCGCAGCTCGAGCGGCGCTTGCACCTCAATCTCTGGGTCAAGGTGCGCGAGAACTGGGCGGACAATGCGCGCGCGCTGAAGGACCTCGGACTCGAGTCGTGAGCGCGCCGGTCCACCGGGTGGCGCTGGCGCCGGGCTACCTGCTGCACCACAGGCCGTATCGGGAAACGGGACGCATCCTCGAGGTGCTGGTGCGGGATCAGGGCCGCCTGACGCTGTTCGCGCGCGGGGTGAGCGGCGCGAAGTCGTCTCTGGCGGCCGTGCTGCAGCCGTTCCAGCCGCTGCTGCTGTCGTTCTCGCTCGGACGCGAGGCCGGCCAGCTCACCGGCGCGGAGATCGCCGAGCCCACCGCGGCGCTGCCGGCCCCGAGCGTGATGCCCGCGTTCTATCTGAACGAGCTGCTGCTGAGGCTCACACTGCGGCACGATGCGGCGCCGGAGCTGTTCGATGCCTACGGCCTCGCGCTCGAGCGGCTGCGCGCGGGGCGCCAGATCGAGGCGGCGCTGCGGCTGTTCGAGCTCGAGCTGCTGCGCGGGGCCGGCTACGGACTCGATCTCGGCGCGGAGGCCGGCGGTCGTGCGCTCGCGCCGGGGGGTTTCTACCGCTTCCGTCCCTCGCAGGGACTGTACCGGGTCGGTGCCGATGGACCCGGGGTGCTCTCGGGCGACTCGCTCGCGCAGCTGAGGCGCGGGGAGCTCAGCACGGCGCGCACGCTTGCCGATGCGCGCCTGCTGCTCGCGGCGGCGCTCGCCGAATGCCTCGAGGGCCGGGAACTCGCCACCCGGCGCGTGGCGCGCTCGGTGCGGCGGGGGTCGCGCCGGAGCGCGGAGTAGGCAAGAATATGCGCTCGGCCACGACCGGCCCGGGCGGACGGGCGCGAGGCTCGACGGCGCGGTGATCGCGTATCGTTCAGGTCAGGACACATTCGTGAATTCCAACCCCATCACGTTGGGAATCAACATCGACCACGTTGCGACGCTGCGCCAGGCGCGCGGCGGCCGGGATCCGGATCCGGTGCACGCGGCGCTGGCGGTCGAGATGGCCGGCGCGGACTCGATCACGCTGCATCTGCGCGAGGACCGCCGCCACATTCAGGATGCCGACGTGCGCACCCTGCGCGCGCTGCTGAAGACACCGATGAACCTGGAGATGGCCGTCACGGACGAGATGCTCCGGATCGCCTGCGATGTGCGGCCGGCGTACGCGTGCCTGGTGCCCGAGAAGCGCCAGGAGCTGACCACCGAGGGCGGTCTCGATGTCCTCGGGCATCGTTCTCGCGTCAGCGAGGCGCTCGCGCGGCTCGGCGCAAGCGCGGTGCGCGCCTCACTGTTCATCGATCCGCAGCCCCGTCAGCTCGAGTGCGCCGCCGAGCTCGGGGCCCCGGCGGTCGAGCTGCACACCGGCGCGTATGCCGTGGCGGGCGGTGCCGATCGGGCGCGCGAGCTCGAGCGCCTCGTCAGTTGCGCGCGGCTCGGCGCGCGGCTCGGACTGGCGGTGCACGCCGGGCACGGACTCGATTACCACAACGTGCAGCCGGTGGCGGCAATTCCCGAGGTCATCGAGCTCAACATCGGCCATGCGGTGATCGCGCGCGCGCTGTTCACCGGACTGGCCGCGGCGGTGCGCGAGATGAAGGCGCTGATGCGGGCCGCGCGCGCATGATTTTCGGCATCGGGGTCGATGTGCTCAGGGCCGCACGGATCGACGGGGTGCTGGCGCGGCGCGGCGAGCGCTTCATCGAGCGGCTCCTGCTGCCGCAGGAGCGCTTGCAGCTGGCGCGTACGCAGCGGCCGAACCGCTTCCTGGCCATGCGCTTTGCGGCCAAGGAAGCCATCGTCAAGGCGATGGGCACGGGTTTCGCCCACGGTGTGTGGATCCGGGACGTGGGTATCGTCCAGAACTCCATGGGCCGGCCCGAGGTGGTCTATTCCGAGCGGGGCGAGCGCGTGCGCCGTGCGCTCGGCATCGGCGAGGGTCACGTGACGCTCACCGACGAGGCGGGCCTGGTCGTGGCGGTGGCGGTGTTGTTGCGCGCGTGAATCCCATGAATTGTCTGGTCTTCGACATCGAGACGGTGCCGGACGTGGCGCTCGGGCGCCGGCTGTACGGGCTCGAGGGGCTGCAGGACGAGTCGGTCGCCAAGGCCATGTTCGCCCTGCGGCGCCAGCAGACCGGCGGGGATTTCCTGTCGCACGAGCAGCACCGGGTCGTTGCCGTTTCCTGCCTGCTGCGCAGCCGCGATCAGCTCAGGGTGTGGAGTCTGGGCGAGGAGCATTCCAGCGAGCGCGAGCTCATCGAGCGCTTCTTCGAGGGCATCGAGCGGTTTTCCCCGGAGCTGGTCTCCTGGAACGGTTCGGGCTTCGACCTGCCGGTGCTTTCGTATCGGGCGCTCGCCGCCGGTGTCCAGGCGGCGCGTTTCTGGGAGACGGGCGATTCGGACCCGGCCTTCCGCTACAACAATTATCTCAACCGCTTCCACTGGCGCCACCTCGATCTGATGGACGTGCTGGCGGGCTTCCAGGGCCGCGGCCGGGTCTCGCTCGAGCACGTTGCGATGCTGCTCGGTCTGCCCGGCAAGCTCGGCTTCTCCGGCGCCCAGGTGTGGGATGCCTACCGGGCCGGGGACATCGGCGGCATCCGCCGCTATTGCGAGACCGACGTGCTCAACACCTATCTGGTGTATCTGCGTTTCGAGCTGCTGCGCGGACGGCTGACGCGCGCCGAGCACACCGCCGAGCTCGAGCGCGTGCGCGCGCTGCTGCGCTCGGGGCACGGGCCGCATTGGGCGCAATTCCTGCGGGCCTGGGAGAGCGGCGGATGAGTCGCACGAATGTCGCACGCGTGCCGCAGCGTGAGCCCGAATGCGCGCGCGTGGAGGCGCTTACGCACGAGGGCGAGGGCATCGTGCGCGGCGGCAAGACGGTGTTCATTCCCGGGGCGCTGCCGGGCGAGACGGTGCGCTTCGCGCGCGCGCGGCGCCGGCGCCAACATGACGAAGGGCGTCTGCTCGAGGTGCTCGAGCCGAGCGCCGAGCGTGTCCCGCCGCGCTGCGAGCACTTCGGGATCTGCGGCGGCTGCTGCCTGCAGCACCTGCGACCCGAGGGGCAGCTCGCCGCGAAGCAACGGGAGCTGGCCGACAATCTGCGGCGCCTGGCGCAGGTACAGTGCCGGCGCTGGCTCGCGCCGCTGACCGCCCCGGCATGGGGCTATCGGCGCCGCGCGCGGCTCGGCGTGAAGTACGTGGCGAAGAAGGACAAAGTGGTGGTCGGCTTTCGGGAGCGCAACGCGCCCTACGTCGCCGACCTGCAGCGCTGCCACGTGCTGAGCGAGCCGGTCGGGGAATTGCTCGCGCCGCTCGGGGCACTGGTCGGCTCGCTCGGCATCCGCGCACAGCTGCCGCAGATCGAGGTGGCGGTGGCGGACAATGCCACCGCGCTGGTGCTGCGGGTGCTCGCGGCGCCCGCGCCGGCGGATCTGGAGCGGCTGCGCGCCTTCGGCGAGCGCCATCGGCTGCGCCTGTACCTGCAGCCGGGCGGACTCGGGACCCTCGCGCCGCTCGATGGGGAGGGCGGGCACGAGCCGCTCTACTACACGCTGCCGCAGTTCGGCCTGCGGCTGGAGTTTGCGCCGAGCGACTTCGTACAGATCAACGGTGCGATCAACCGCGCGCTGGTGGCGCGTGCCGTGGAGCTGCTCGCGCCCCGTGAGGGTGATGCCGTGCTCGATCTGTACTGCGGGCTCGGAAACTTCACCCTGCCGCTGGCGCGCTCGGGCGCGCAAGTGGTCGGCGTGGAGGGGGAGCGATCGCTCATCGAGCGTGCGCGCCACAACGCGGCGGTGAACGGCATCGCCAATACCGAGTTCCACCTCGCCGATCTTGCCAACGCGCCGGAGCCGTCCGTACCCTGGCTGCGCCGGACCTACAGCCACGTGCTGCTCGATCCGCCGCGCGTCGGTGCGCGCGCGCTGCTCGCCACGGTGGCCGCGCTGCGGCCGCGCCGCGTGCTCTATGTGTCCTGCCACCCGGGCAGCCTGGCGCGCGACCTCGGGGTTCTGGTGCACGAGCACGGCTTCGTGCTCGATGCGGCCGGGGTGATCGACATGTTTCCCCACACCGCTCATGTCGAGTCCCTGGCGCTGCTGCGCGCGAGCTGAGGGGTCCGCGTGACACTCGGGCCGCTGATGATCGATCTGTCGGGCCCGACGCTCGAGGCGCAAGAGCGCGAGCTGCTGCGCCATCGGCTGGTCGGGGGAGTGATCCTCTTCAGCCGCAACTACCGCGAGCCGGCCGAGCTCACCGAGCTCGTTGCGCAGATCCACGCGGTGCGCCAGCCGCCGCTGCTGGTGGCGGTCGATCACGAGGGCGGACGCGTGCAGCGCTTCCGCGCGGGTTTCTCGGCGCTGCCCGCGGCGCGGCGCATCGGCCGCGAGTTTAATCTCGACGCGCGCCGGGGCCTGGCGCTGGCGCGCTCCATGGGCTGGCTGATGGCCGCGGAGCTGCGCGCGCATGGGGTGGATCTGTCGTTCGCGCCGTGCGTCGACATCGATTACGGCGTGAGCTTCATCGGCGATCGGGCATTGCACAGCCGGCCTGAAGCGGTCAGTCAGCTCGCGCTCGCCTACGTGCACGGCATGCGCGCGGCGGGCATGGCGGCCACCGCCAAGCATTTCCCCGGCCACGGCGCGGTCACGGCGGACTCGCATACGGCCCTGCCGACCGATCGGCGCGCGCTCGAGGATCTCGACGGCGACTTGCTGCCCTACCGGCGGCTGATCGCCAACGGCTTGCCGGCGGTGATGGTCGGTCATCTGCTCTTTCCGGCGCTCGATGCGGCGCCGGCGAGCTTCTCGCGCCGCTGGGTGAGTGACCTGCTGCGCGCAACGCTGCGGTTCGAGGGTGCGGTGTTCACCGACGATCTGTCCATGGGCGGGGCGGCGGTGCATGGCGAGATGCTCGTGCGCGCCGAGCGCGCGCTGGCGGCCGGGTGCGACATGCTGCTGGTGTGCAACGATCGCCCCGGGGTGCTGCAACTGCTCGAGCGGCTGAGGGTCGAGCCCCGAGCGGCCTCGGGAGTGCGTCTGGCGCGCCTGCACGGACGCGAACGTTTCGACCCCGTCGCGCTGCGCGATCGGCCCGAGTGGCGCGCGGCCCGCGCGCGGCTCGATGCCTGCGCGCAGGTGCCGCCGCTCGATCTGGATCCGCGGCGCGAATAACCCAGCGGGTGACATCCGTCATGCGCCGCCGATGACGAAGCGCACTGGGACGCCCGCCGGCGCCGGGCGATGATGCCACCGGCGGCGAATTTCCACGACGCCCGGGAGCGGTCCGCGGCTGGCGAATTTACCGCAACCGAGGTTTGACTTAGAATGAGCGTAACATTCAACCACGCCCGGGGAGCCGGCTTGCGCCGGTAAGCGGCGGCGGCTGTGAAAAAGGTCGCGCGGCGTGGACTCACAGAACAACGACGATCTGCTCGGGCAGCTGAAGATCGACCGATCGCAGCGCGAGGCGGTGCGCGCGCGGCGGCCGCTCTGGCCGGCGCTGGCGATCCTGGGGCTGCTGGCGGCACTGGCCGGCGGCGGATACTTCATGCTCGGGCGCGCCGCCGCCGTGTCGGTCGAGACGGCGCGCGCCCTCGCTCCGGCCGGCCAATCCACCGCGGTGCTGCAGGCGAGCGGTTACGTCACCGCCGAGCGCGAGGCGACGGTCTCGGCGCAGATTCAGGGCATGCTGACCCACGTGTACTTCCAGGAGGGCGAGTACGTGCGCCGCGGGCAGATCCTGGCGCGTCTCGATGACAGCACGCAGCTCGCCGTGCGCGCCCAGGCGCGCGCCCAGCTCGCGGCCGCGCAGGCGCAGCTGGGGCAGTATCGGGTGCAGCTCGCTCTGGCGCGCCTGGACCTCGCGCGCGATCAGGCGCTGATCGGCCAGCACCTGGTGTCGCAGCAGGCCTTCGACACCGCCCGCACCCAGGTCGACTCCCTCGCCGCGCAGGTGCTGACTCAGCAGCGCAACGTGGCCGTGGCCCGCGCCGGCGTGCGGGCGGCGCAGGTGCAGCAAGGCTACACGGTGGTGCGCGCGCCGTTTTCCGGGGTGGTGGTGGACAAGCCGGCGCAGATGGGCGAGACGATCTCGCCGTTCTTCGGCGGCGGCGGGTTCACGCAGACCGGGATCGCGACCATCGTCGACATGAACTCCCTCGAAGTGGACGTGGATGTCGACGAGGCATACATCGATCGGGTCCACGCCGGCCAGCGGGCCGTGGCGGTGCTGGATGCCTATCCGAATTGGCGCATTCCGGCGCACGTGATCGCGATCGTACCGACGGCCAACAAGAGCAAGGCGACCGTGCGGGTCCGTGTCGCGCTCGATCGCAAGAGCCCGCGCATCCTGCCGCAGATGGGGGTGCGCGTGTCGTTTCTGCAGCCCGCGAGGGCGACCGCCGCCTCGAGCGTGCCGGCGGGCATGGTGTGGGTGCCGGCCTCGAGCGTGGTGCATCAGGGGGCGCGCGCGCTGGTGTTCCTCGTCAAGGACGGGCGCGCGCGCTCGCGCACCGTCACGTTGGGACCGCTCCGCTCGGGCCTGAGGGCCGTGGGCGGCATTGCCGCCGGCAGCGCCGTCGTGCGCGCGCCGCCGGCGGATCTCGCCAATGGGGATCGAGTTCGCGTCAAGAAGGGGTAAGGTGTCATGAGCGCATTGGTCCAGATCCGCTCCCTGAGCAAGGTGTATCAACGGGGCCGGCAGCGCATCGAGGTGCTGCATCACATCAACCTCGATGTTGTCCAGGGAGAATTCGTGGCGCTGATGGGTCCCTCCGGCTCGGGCAAGACAACGCTGCTGAACCTCATCGGCGGACTGGACAGCCCGACCGAGGGCACGCTCGCGGTCGCCGGCGAGCGCATCGATCAGCTCGGGCAGGGGGCGCTCGCGCGCTGGCGCGCCACGCACGTCGGGTTCGTGTTCCAGTTCTACAACCTGTTGCCCATGCTCTCGGCGCAGCGCAACGTGGAGCTGCCGCTGCTGCTGACCAAGCTGTCCGGCAGCCAGCGCCGGCGCAACGCCGGCGTGGCGCTGCAGCTGGTCGGGCTTGCCGATCGTGCCACGCACAAGCCCGGGGAGCTCTCCGGCGGACAGCAGCAGCGCGTGGCCATTGCCCGCGCCATCGTGTCCGATCCGACGCTGCTGGTGTGTGACGAGCCGACGGGCGACCTCGACCGCCAGTCGGCCGAAGAAGTCCTGACGCTGCTGCAACGGCTCAATCGCGAGCACGGCAAGACGATCGTCATGGTCACGCACGATCCGAAGGCCGCCGAGCACGCCAGCCGCATTTTGCAGCTGGACAAGGGCACCCTGGTCGAGAGCGAGCCGGTGGTCGCATGAAATTCCTGCACCTGATCTGGGCGGCGCTTGCGCGCCACAAGACCCGGACGGCCTTCACGCTGCTGTCGGTGGTGGCGGCGTTCCTGCTGTTCGGGCTGCTCGAATCGGTCAACAGCGTGTTCACTCAAGTGGGCCACAGCATCAATGCGGCCCACCGGCTGATCACGGTGTCCAAGTCGGGACTGACGACCTCGCTGCCGCTCAGCCTGGAAAATCAGATCCGCGCGGTGCCGGGCGTGCAGGTGGTGACGAGCGAAACGTTCTTCGGGGGCACGTACCGCAAGCCGAACAACTTCATCAGCGTGTTCGCGGTGCCGCGCAACTTCTGGGATCTGCGTACGAGCCTGAAGCTCTCCCCCGCGGCGCGCCGGGCATTCGCTGCGACGCAGACCGGCGCGATCATCGGGGCGGCGCTCGCCCGGCGGTTTCACTGGAAGGTGGGCGATCAGATCCCGATCAAGGCCATGATCTATCCGCGCAAGAGCGGCTCGTACACCTGGATGTTCGACATCGTGGGCATCTACCATAGCGCTAGGCCGCTGATGGAGCAGCAGCTTTTCTTCCGCTGGCGCTATTTCGACGAGGCGGCTCTGTTCGGCAAAGGCACGGTGGGGTGGTACGTCGAGCAGATCGCCCATCCGCGGCAGGCGGGCCGCATCGCCGGCGCGATCGACGCGCTCTCGGGGAACTCCGGCCACCAGACCCGGACGCAGACCGCGAGCGCCTTCGCGGCGGATTTCTACAGTCAGTACGTGGACTTCGGGCTGATCGTCAGCGCCGTCATGGGGGCGGTGTTCTTCACCCTGCTGCTCTTGACGGGCAACACCATGGCGCAGGCGGTGCGGGAGCGCACACCGGAGTTGGCGGTGCTGAAGACGCTCGGCTTCTCCAACCGCACGGTGCTCTCGCTGGTGCTCGCCGAATCGGTGCTGCTGGTGGTGCTCGGCGGGGCGCTCGGGCTGGCGCTCGCGGCCGCTACGGTGCATGCCTTGCAGGTGCGCATCGGCGGGCAGCTGCCGATGATGCCGGTGGGCGCGGCGATCTGGCTGCGCGGCGTCATCGCGATGGTCGCGATCGGACTGGTGGTTGGGGCGTTGCCCGCGCGCCGCGGCATGCGGCTTTCCATCGTGAACGCCTTGGCGGGGCGGTGACGGAGGGCTCATGCTGAACAAGACATGGTCCGCGGCGGGCGTCCTGGTGGCCCTCGTGCTCGGGGTCGCGGCGGTCGTCCTGTTGCCCTGGCTCGGGATTGCGGGGCTCGCGGCGCTGCTGCTGGTGTGGCTCGCCGGTACGCGCGCCGGGCGGCAGACCGGCTCGGTGACCGCCTCGGGGATGTCCACGCTGCCGCAGCGCTGGGGCAGCGCCTCGGTGGTGGTCCTCGGCATCGCGGGCGTCGTCGGCGTCCTGGTGGCGCTGCTTGCCATGGGCCGGGGCTACGAGGCAACTTTCCGCGCGACGGGCAGCCAACGGCGGGCCATCGTGTTGCGCAACGGCGCGCTCACCGAGGCCACCTCGAACCTCGATCAGCGCAGCGTGATGCTCATCGGGCAGATGCCGCAGGTTGCCCGCAATGCCCGCGGCGAGCCGCTGGTGTCTGCGGAGGTGGTCGCGTCGGCGTCGCTCTCGAAGCGAGGGGGACACGAGGCATTGGTGCAGATCCGCGGTGTGGGCCCGCAGGTCTGGGCGGTGCGCCCGCGGGTGAAGATCATCGCCGGCAGGCGTTTCCGGACCGGGATGCGCGAGCTCATCGTCGGCAGGAACGCGGCGCGGGAGTTCGCGCACACCTCGGTCGGCTCGACGATCAGGATCAACGGCCAGCCGTGGAAGATCGTGGGGGAATTCGCGCACGCTGGCGCGCACGACTCGGAACTCTGGGGCGACGTCAACGTGATCGGCACCGCGTTTCACCGCGGCAGCAGCGTGCAGTCGGTGACGGTGCGGCTGACCGGTGCGCGGGCGTTCGAGGCCTTCAAGGCCGCGCTGGCGAGCGATCCGCGCCTGAAGGTGCAGGCGCAGACGACGAAAGCCTACTATGCCAGCCAGTCCAAGGGCATGACCCGCATCATCGGCATCCTGGCCACGACGGTAGCGGTCATCATGGCCATCGGCGCGGTCGCCGGCGCGCTGAACAGCATGTATGCGGCCGTGGCGGCGCGCACGCGCGAGGTGGCCACGCTGCGGGCGATCGGGTTCCGCGGCGGGGTGGTCGTGTTCTCGGTCCTCAGCGAGACGTTGCTGCTCGCGCTCGCCGGCGGTGTGCTGGGGGCGCTCATCGCTTGGCTGCTGTTCCGCCACTTCACCGCCTCGACGCTGGGTCCGAATTTCGGCGCGGTGATCTTCCAGTTCCGCATCACGCCCCGGCTGATCGGCGCGGGATTGAAATGGGCGCTGGTGATCGGGTTCGTCGGCGGCCTGTTCCCGGCGATGCGCGCCGCGCGCATGCCGGTCACGGACGGATTGCGGGAGCTGTAGCGGCAACGGTGAGCGCGCGGTGAAGTTCCTGTACCAGGTGTGGGCGGGGCTGACGCGGCGCAAGGCGCGAACGACGCTCACGGTCGTATCCGCGTGTTCCCGCAGTACTCGCTAACTGATCAACCTCTTGGGAATTGCCCACAGCAAGTAACCATCCTCGCGCAAAGCGGGGGATGGTCACTCGCGCAGTCAAGAGGGGGATCCGTGTCGGAAGATACGGGCATGACGGTCAGATGACGCCAATGACCAGCAGCAGTGCTCTGTCTATCGCCTTCATTCTCTCGTCATCCAGATGGCCGAACGGCTCACTGACTTTGGCTCGCGGCAGCGTTGCGAGCTTGTCCACCATGATCTGCGAGAGCGCGCGCAGGCCATTGGACGGATTCGGCTCGACGGTGACCCGAAAGGCCGCATTGCGCAGGGCGCTGGTCAGCGGGCATAGCACTACCCTGTCCAACGGGTCCAGCAGGTCCGATTGAACGACCAAGGCGGGTCGCGGCTTGCCGTAGTCTCCTGGCAAGGAAACCCTCACCAGGTCGCCGCGCTGGGTCATTCCTCCCAGCCCTCAATCTCGGATGCGGCCTCCTCCGTGAAGCGCAACACCTCGGCTTCCTCAGGGGCACCCTTCAGGCTTCGGCACTGGCTGCGCACGAGCGCCGCGAATTCCGGGGTACGCGTGTCCGGCACCCAGAACTGGACCGGCCGCAACCCGGCGGCGCGCATCCGCGCTCGGTGGCGGGTCGTCTTGCTGTGCGTATCGTGAGCCGATGACATAGGGACCTCCGATAGAGCGCATGTCGAGTGACGTGTTACCACACATGTGAGTTCACCTGAAACTTGCCGCCTCGATCGGCTATTCCCCGCGCCGGCGCAGGAGTCCGGGCCCGGTGTGATCTTCGACGCTGTATATCCTGGAGGATCTGCTGCCGAAGCGCTGGGTGTGGCCGCCGAGCGCGGGCTCGCGCCCGCGTGGAGTCCCGCAAGCGAACACGGACGGCGTGCCGAGCGCGCGATTCCTCAGCGCTTACGAATGCTTGACCGGCAGCACCAGCGCGATCACGCCGAAGGCCGGATTGTCGTAGTAGTTGCGTTGATAGAAGAGCACCCGGCGCGTCTCGTTCATCACGAAGGTGGTGCCGGGGGCGGCATCGAGCCCCGGCGGCGGGTGCTGCATGGTGTAATCGAGGGCGAGGCCGAGGTGCAGGTACACCCCGCGCTCCAGGTAGATCAGGCCGCGCAGGCCCGGCACCTGGACGCCGAGTTCCTTGAGGTTGAAGCCCGCGTGCGTGCCCCAATCGCTCGCCGTCTGAATCCACGCCAGGTGGACCACGGGGTGATAGTCGGCGCTCTCGCGCAGGCGGCTCCAGAGGGGGTCGAGCTTGTACGCCGAGGGCGGCTCGATACGCACCAGATGACCGACACCGGTGCCGGTCGGCGCCTCGCCGCCGCTGACGGTCGGCGCCATGTTGACCTCCGCCTGCCAGTCCTCGGGACTGCCGAGCGCCGTGAGCGTGCGGAACACGATGATCTCGACGTAGTACTCGCGATGATACTGGGCCGGTTTGGCCGCCGGGGCCCGGGCGCTCGAGCCGGCTCGATGGGCGCTGATGCCCGGGTGCGCCTGGAGCGGGGGTGTTGTGCCGTGCGCGGTGGCCGCAAGCGGCCCGGCGAGCGCTACGAGCAGCAGCAAAGCCGTTGCGAGTCGGTACTTCATCCGCTGAAGTCTAATCGAAGCTAGCCCGCCTTGCCTCCCAGATGTTTCAGCAGCACACCGGCGAACTCGAAGCGCGCCGCCTCATCGGGCATGGGGCGCCAGATGCGCAGCTTCATCGATCCGTCCAGCCGGTACTCACGGGGCGAGCGCTGCATCAGCTTCACCAGCGTCGCCGGGTTGACGGCGGTGCGCTCCTCGAACAGCACCATGCCGCCCTGCGGGCCGAGGTCCAGGCGCCGGATGCCCAGTGCGCGGGCGGACAGTTTCAGTCTCGCAATCCGCAACAGGCGCTGGGCGGGATCGGGCAGGGGACCGAAGCGATCGTAGATCTCGGCGCTGAGCGCATCGAGCGCATCGGCGTTCTCGGCCGCGGCGATGCGCTTGTACAAGCCGAGCCGCACATGCACGTCCCCGATGTATGCCTCGGGGAGCAACGCCGGCAGTCGCATTTCGACCTCCGTGGCCGCCGCCAGCGGCCGCTCGAGATCCGGCTCGCGTCCCGCCTTGAGGGCCGCGACCGCCTCGGCGAGCAGATCGAGATACATCGCCAGTCCGATTTCCGACATCTGCCCGCTTTGCGCCTCGCCGAGCAGCTCACCGGCGCCGCGAATCTCCAGATCGTGCGTGGCGAGGGCGAAGCCGGCGCCGAGCTCTTCCATCGACTCGATTGCCTCGAGGCGCTTGGCGGCATCGGCGCTCAAGGCGCGCCGTGGCGGGGCGATGAGGTAGGCATAGGCGCGGTGATGCGAGCGCCCGACCCGGCCGCGCAGCTGATGCAGCTGCGCGAGCCCCATGTGATCGGCGCGGTCGATGATGATCGTGTTGGCGGTCGGTACGTCGATGCCGCTTTCGATGATGGTGGTGCACAGCAGCAGATCGAAGCGGCGGTGGTAGAAGTCCACCATCAGCCGCTCGAGATCCCGCTCGCGCATCTGGCCGTGACCGACGCGCAGGCTCGCCTCGGGAATCAGCCGCGCGAGGTCCGCGCCGATCTTCTCGATGGTGCGGATCTCGTTGTGCACGAAGTAGATCTGCCCGCCGCGGCGCAGCTCGCGCAGCACCGCCTCGCGCAACGTCGGTCCGTGCCACTCGATGAGGAAGGTCTTGATCGCCAGGCGCTGGGCCGGCGGTGTGGTGATCAGCGACAGGTCGCGCAGGCCGCCGAGCGTCATGTTGAGCGTGCGCGGGATCGGAGTTGCGGTGAGCGTCAGCACGTGCACGTTGGCGCGCAGGGCCTGCAGGCGCTCCTTGTCGCGCACGCCGAAGCGCTGCTCCTCATCGACGATCAGCAGCCCGAGATCCTTGAACCGCGCGTGCGCATGCAGCAGGCGGTGCGTGGCGATCACGATGTCGACGCTGCCGCGCTCCAGCCCCGCGAGCGTCGCCTGGGTTTCCTTGGCGTTGCCGAAGCGCGAGAGGCTCTCGATGCGCACCGGCCAGTCGGCGAAGCGGTCGCGGAAGTTGGTCAGGTGCTGCTGCGCGAGCAGCGTCGTGGGGGCGAGCACCGCGACCTGCTTGCCCGATTGCACCGCGGCGAATGCCGCGCGCATGGCCACCTCGGTCTTGCCGAAGCCGACATCGCCGCAGACGATGCGGTCCATGGGCCGCTCGCTCTGCAGATCGGCGAGCACCTGGGCGATCGCCTGGGACTGATCGAGCGTCTCCTCGAAGGGAAACGCCTCGGCGAAGGCGCGATAGTCGGCCTCGTTGACCGCCAGCTTCACGCCCCGGTGCGCCTTGCGCCGCGCATACAGGTCGAGCAACTCGGCGGCGATGTCGCGGATCTGCTCGGCGGCGCGCTTGCGGGCCTTGGACCACTGATCGGTGCCGAGCTTGTGCAGCGGCGCGCTCTCGGCCGCCGCGCCGGTATAGCGCGTGACCAGATGCAGCGACTGCACCGGCACGTAGATCCGATCGCCGCCCAGATATTCCAACACCAGGAACTCGCCGGCCTCGCCGGCGACCTCCATCGGCTGCAGCCCGACGTAGCGCCCGACACCGTACTGCTCGTGCACCACGGGCGCGCCGGGATTGAGGTCCTGCAAGTCGCGCAGCACCGCGTGCGGATCGGCCGCGGCGCGCGCGCGCCGCCGCTGCTGGGGGGCGCGGGCCCCGAACAACTGCGATTCGGCGATGATCGCGAGCGGCGGGTCGCTCACCCACAGGCCGGCCAGATCGGGCGCCACGGTGAGCGCGAGCGGGGCGCGCGCGGCGAGGAAGGTCTCCCAGTCGGCGACCGTCTCGAACGGATGCCCGTGGGCGCGCAGCTGTTCCTGCAGGACCTCGCGCCGGCCGGGCGAATCGGCCGCGATCAGCGCTCGGCCGCCGAGCTGCCCGAGGAAGGCCTCCAGCGGCGCGAGCGGCCGTTCGGCGCGCGTGTCGATGCGCAAATCCGGCGGCTCGCGCGTGGCGAAGACCCCTGGTCCGGGCTCGATGGGCTCTTGCGGGCGCTCGAGCGTCACGGCGGCGAAGCGCTCGAGCTGCGTGGCGAGTGAGTCGGGGTCGAGAAACAGCTCCGCCGGCGCCAGTATCGGGCGCTCGATGTCATGGCGCCGCTCCTCGTAGCGTGATTCGATCTGCCGCCAGGCCCGCTCGAGGGCCTCCGGCAGGGCCACATCGCGCACGATGACGGCGTTGGCGGGCAGATAATCGAACAGCGTCGCAGTCCGCTCGAAAAACAGCGGCAGGTAGAACTCCACGCCCGCCGGCGCGAGGCCTGCCGAGACGCCTCGATAGATGCTCGAGTGCATCGGGTCGCCCTCGAAGCGGGTGCGGAAGCGCCGGCGGAAATCCCTGACGGCCTCGGCATCGAGCGGCAGCTCCCGCGCCGGCAGCAGCTGCACGCGCTCGATGGGCTGCAGCGAGCGTTGGGTATCGGGGTCGAAGCTGCGGATGGCCTCGATCTGCGCGTCGAACAGATCGACGCGCAGCGGCTCGGGAGCGCCCATGGGATAGACGTCGAACAGGGAGCCGCGCACCGCAAACTCGCCGGGGCTGTGTACCTGACTGACACTGGCGTAGCCGGCCTCGATCAGCCGCGCGCGGAACGGCTCCAGATCGAGCTGTTCTCCGCGGGCGAACTGAAAAGCGCGCGCCTGCACGTACTGCTGGGGCGGCAGGCGCTGCATGAGCGTATCGACCGTGACGATCAGGCAGCCGTGGCGCATCCGCGGCAGCTCGTACAGCGTGCGCAGACGTTCCGAGACGATGTCCGGGTGGGGAGAAAACAGATCGTACGGCAGCACTTCCCAGTCGGGGAAGGTGAGCAGCGGCACCCGCACAGGGGCGAAGAAGGCGAGCTCGGCGCTCAAGCGCGCCAGCTGCCGCGCCGCGTCGGTCACGATGACGTAGAGCTTTTCGTCGGCGCGGGCGGCTTCCGCAAGCGCAAGGGCGGCGGCGCTGCCATGCAGGTGGTGCCAGCGCAGGTGTCGCCTGACGGCACCCGGGACGGGCGGATCGAGAACGTTCAAACGGCGACCGGGACTTCCATAACCTCAGCGCGCGTTGCGGCCGGCACGCAGAAGATGTCGATGGCGCGGCTGCGCCCGCGCAGCTGCATCGGCGGCAGGGGCGTGGCGCCGACGTCGACCCCGAGTGCATCGAGCGACTGCTTGATGCTGTTAGAGAAGAGCATTTCCCCGGCGCGGGCGCGCTGGCAGAGCCGGGCCGCCACGTTGACGGTGTCGCCGATCAGCGTGTAGCTCATGTATGAGCTCGAGCCGATGTTGCAGGCGACGACATCGCCCTCGTTGATGCCGATGCCGAGGCCGGCATCGATGCCGAAACGGGCGTGCCACGTGCCGGCGAGCGCCGCAAACGTGCCGAGCATCTCCTGAGCGGCCCGCACGGCGCGGCCGGGGCTGTCGGGCTGCTCGAGCGGGACCCCGAAGCCGAGCATGAGGCAGTCGCCCGCGAGGTGGAATACCGTGCCGTCGTGACGCAGCGTGATCTCGGTGAGCAGCGAGAAGTACTCGTTCAGCAAGGGAACCACCTGGCGCGGCTCGAGCCGCTCGGAGAGGCTCGTGAAGCCGCGCAGGTCGGCGAACAGCACCACCGCGTGGGCGCGCAGGTCGTCCGCCGAGAGCAGCGTCTCGCGCAGCTGGACGTCCTCGAGGATCCGCTCGGCAAGCTGCGGTGAGACGTAGCGGCGCACCGCGCGGCGCAGCACTTCCTCGCGCCGGCGGATCTCGGCGTGCAGGTGCGCCTGCGCCAGCTCGCGCCGCAGGGCGCCGGCGCGGATCAGCTCTTCGATGCCGAGAGAATTTTCCAAGACCACGGGGGGTTATCCGATCATTCTTCTAGCGAGGCTGAGCCTACCATAATCCGGGCGCGATGCGTCGCCGCGTCCCGACGCCCGCCGGGGGCGCAGCGCCTCGCCCCGGGTTCTACCGGGTTGTCGTCACCGCGGAGGCGGGGCTTGAGTAATGGATGTGTCGCGGCGCTAGTTCGGCGCCGGCGGATGCACCACTGCGTGGATGACGCGCGTGTACTCGAAGTACACGCTGAAATCCCGGTAGTCCCAGCGCGTCATGGGCGGATGCCCGATGGCGGGGTAGCGCTTCTCGGGGATGCCGAAGGTGCGCTCCACCTGCCGCATGGTCTGGCCCCGATGCGGGTGGGGCACCGTCGTCGGCGCGATTTCGAGGTGCCCGTCGACGACCACCGTTTCGGCCGCGGCCGTGGCGCACACCGCGCAAGCGATCAGCACTGCCAAGAGAGTTCGGGGGCGCATGTTCTGACCTCCCTTGCGACTATACACCCGGGGGCATTTTGTCAAAGCCGGCGCGCGCGACGGCGGGGCAAAACTGTGACGCGCCGCATGCGGCGGGGGAGCCCGGGAATATGGTTAAATCGCACGATGTTTCATCCGTTGTCGCTGTTCGTGGGCTGGCGTTACGTGCGCGCCCGCTCGCACAAGTTCTTCGTCTCGTTCATCACCTGGACGTCCCTGGCGGGGGTTTGTGTGGGCGTGGCGGCGCTGATCGTCATTCTGTCGGTGATGAACGGGTTCGAGAGCGATCTGCGTCAGCGCCTGCTGGCGCTCGACTCCGATGCGCGCGTGGTGGTGAACCCCTCGGCCGAGACCGCCAGTCCGCCCACGCCGGCGCAGTGGCAGCGCATCGCGCGCCTGGCGCGCACCACTGCGGGCGTGGTGGGCGTGGCGCCGTTCGTGCAGTCCCAGGCGCTCGCCGTGCGCACCCCGCAGATGCTGCCGGTCCTGCTGCGCGGCATCGATCCGGCCGTCGAGCCGTCGGTGACGCGACTGAAGCAGGTGAGCACCTCCGGCTCGCTGCGGCAGCTCACGCCCGGCAGCGGGCGCGTGATCATCGGGGAGGTGGTCGCCCAGGAGTTGGGGCTGGAGCCGGGCGATACGCTGACGCTGCTCATTCCGGCGATTGGCCCGGGCGGGCTGCCGCAGCCGACTCTGCACCGCTTCAGGGTGGCCGGTCTGTTCTCGATCGGACTCGCCGACAAGGACGCGATGCTGGTGTTCGCCAACATTGCCGACGTGCGCGCGCTGCTGCCCGGAGGCGGACTCGATCAGGGGCTGCGCCTGCGCTATCGCGACGCGCTCGATGCCCCGAGCATCTCGGCGCGGCTGCGCGCGCGGTTGCCCAAGGGCTTCCAGGTCATCGACTGGACCCAGCAGAACGCCGCCTACTTCCACGCGATCCGCATGGAGAAGGTGATGATGTCGCTGATCCTGCTGCTGATCGTGGCGGTGGCCGCATTCAACATCGTGGCCATGCTGGTGATGGTGGTCACCGACAAGCGCACGGACATCGCGATCCTGCGCACCTTCGGAGCCTCCCCGGCAAGGGTGCTCGGTATCTTCCTCGTCCAGGGGCTGACCATCGGCTGGCTCGGCGTGGCGCTCGGGGTGGGACTGGGGCTCACGCTGGCCTTCCACGTCAATGCCGTGGCGGGCTTCCTCGAGCATACTTTCGGCTTCCAGATCTTCAATTCCAGCGTCTACTACATCACGGCCATTCCATCGGTGGTGAAGTGGGACGACGTCGCGGCGATCGGCGCCGCGGCGCTGGCCCTGACGGCCGCGGCGACCGTTTATCCGGCGGTGCGCGCGGCCCGGGTCGCGCCGGCCGAGGCGCTGCGGTACGAGTAGGCGCGCGATGTTCGGCTCATATGAATGGCTGATCGGCACCCGCCACCTGCGCTCGACGCATCGCCGGGGCTTCGTTTCGTTCGTGGCCGTGATGTCGGTGTGCGGCCTGGCGCTCGGGGTGGCCACCCTGATCGTGGTGCTCTCGGTGATGAACGGCTTCGGCAGCGTGCTGCGCGGGCGCATCCTCGATGTCACCGCGGATGCGACCCTGATGGGTCTGCAGGGCACCACGGCGCATTGGCACACCCTGGAGCGGCGGGTGCTCGCGCACCGGCACGTCGAGGCCGTGGCCCCCTATATCGAGCAGCAGGCGCTGCTGACGCATGGTGATTACATTGCCGGCGCCTCGGTGCGCGGCGTGCTGCCGAAACAGGAGGCGCGCGTGACGGCACTGGCGCGCCGGCTCGAGCACGGCGATCTCGGGGCTCTGCGCGCCGGGCGGTATCGGGTGATCCTGGGAGTCGATCTGGCCCGGGCGCTGCACGTGCGCCCGGGCCAGTCGGTGGTGTTGATCGCGCCGGAGGGCATCGCCACGCCCGCCGGGCTGATGCCGCGCATGCGCCGCTTCCGCGTCGCCGGGATCTTCGACTCGGGCATGTATCAATACGATCGCGGGCTGGCCCTGATCAATCTCAGCGACGCGGCGCGGCTGTTCGCGCTGCCGCCGGGACGGGTGACGGGCCTGCGCATGCGGTTCACCGATCCCTGGCGGGCCGGGCCCGAGGTGCGCCACATCGCCTACACCCTCGGTGGCGCGGGCTATTACGTCAGCGACTGGACCGATCATCTGGTCAACTTCTTCCGCTCCATCCGGATCACCAAATCGATGATGTTCGTCATGCTCTCGATGATCGTCGCGGTGGCGGCATTCAACATCGTGGCGACGCTGGTGATGATCGTGAAGGAAAAGCAGGCCGACATCGCGATTCTGCGCACCCTCGGCGCCGCGCCCGGCAACATTCTGCTGGTGTTCGCCATCCAGGGCCTGTTGATCGGGCTCGCCGGCACGCTGCTCGGGGCCGGGCTCGGGATCTTCATCGCGCACCATCTGCAGGGTCTGGTCGGGCTGCTCGAGCGGGTGCTGCATATCCAGTTTCTCAATCCCAAGGTGTATTACATGAGCGAGCTTCCGGCCCGGGTGCACGGACTTGACGTGCTGCGCGTATGCGGCGTGGCATTCCTGCTGTGCGCTCTGGCCACGATCTATCCGGCGTGGCGCGCCGCGCGCACCGCGCCGGCCGAGGCGCTTCGCCATGAGTGAGCCGGTGCTCGAGGCCCGCGATGTTGGCCGCAGTTTCGTGGAAGGCTCGAGCACGCTCGAGGTGCTGCGCGGGGTGGTGCTGGCGGTGCGCGCCGGTGAGCGGTTGGCCATCGTCGGAGCGTCCGGCTCGGGCAAGACGACGCTGCTGCAGATCGTCGGCGGGCTCGATCGGCCGAGCCGAGGCGCGGTGCTGATCGACGGACGCGACATCCACCAGTTGCGCGAGCGCGAGCGCGGCGCGCTGCGTAACCGCACGCTCGGGTTCGTCTACCAGTTCCACCATCTGCTGCCGGAGTTCTCGGCTCTGGAAAACGTGGCGATGCCGCTGCTCGTTCGCCGTACCCCGGTGGCCGAGGCGCGCGCGCAGGCGCGCGCGCTGCTCGAGCGGGTCGGGCTCGGGGAACGGCTCGCGCATCGGCCGCATCAGCTCTCGGGCGGGGAGCGCCAGCGCGCGGCCGTGGCGCGCGCGCTGGTGACGCAGCCGAAGATCGTGCTCGCCGATGAGCCCACCGGCAATCTGGACGGGGCCAACGCGGCGGCGGTCTTCGAGCTGATGCTCGAGCTTAATCGGGAGCGCGGTACCAGCCTGATCGTGGTGACGCACGACACGCGCCTCGCGGCGCGCATGGATCGAGTGTACGAACTCGAGGCCGGGCGGCTGCTCGAGCGGCCCGCTACAGCACCGCCAGGTGGCGCGTCCGGTAGTGCCGCGTGACCTGCCAGCGCCACAGCAGCTTCAGGCCGAGCCACCCGGCGAGCCCGGCCAGCACCGAGCAGATCAGGCACCCGAGCAGGAACGGCTCCCACAGCGGCCCGAGGCCGTACTGCACCCAGTGCCAGCTCAACTGAAAGTGGAAATGCTGCGGCGGCTGCCGCAGAACGAGCGCCCCGACACGGTACGCCAGATAGTAGATCGGCACCATGGTCAGCGGATTATTGATCAGGAAGATGGTCCCGAAGATGGTCGGCACGTTCAGCCGGCAGGTGAGCGCCGTCACGCCCGCCGTCAGGGTGTGCACGGGCAGCGGAATGAAACAGATCGCCAGTCCCGTGCCGAATGCGCCGGCCACCGAGCGGCGGTGCACCGCCCACAGCCGCGGGTCCATCAGCCGGTCGCCGAACACCCGCAGCAGCTTGTGGCGCTGAATGTGGTGGGGTTTGGGCAGGATCTTCTTGAGCGAGCGCCGCAGCATGGCGCGCTGACTGTACCATGCCGCTACGGTCGCGGTCGGGGCGGCGGCGCGTATCGGCGAGCGGCGCTCTCCGGTATGATCGGTACAGAGTATTCCGACGGGGGCGATTGATGTGGGAAATCGTGCGGGCGGGTGGCCCGCTGATGTGGCCGATCATATTCTGCTCGATCGTCGCCGCCGCGATCGTGCTCGAGCGGCTGTGGACGTTGCAGGACCGGCGCGTGTTGCCGCGGGAGCTGCCGCAGAAGGTCTGGCAGCTGATCGAGACCGGACAAGTCACTGACAAGGTCATCGCCGCCCTGGAGCAGCACTCCCCGCTCGGGCGGCTGCTGGCCGCGGGACTGGCCAATCGCCACCGGCCGCACGAGATCCTGATGGAGCGTCTGGAAGACGCCGGACGGCACGTGGTGCACGAGCTCGAGCGCTTCCTCAACACCCTCGGAACGATCGCGGGGATCTCACCGCTCCTGGGGCTGCTCGGTACCGTGACCGGCATCATTCGCGCGTTCGATGCGATCCAGGCCGCCGGCATGGGCAGCCCGCGCACACTCTCCGGCGGCATCGCCGAGGCGCTGGTGTGCACCGTCGCGGGACTGTGCGTGGCCATTCCCTCGCTCATCGCCTACCGCTATCTGCGCGGCAAGGTCGAGGGCATCGTCGTGGAGATGGAGAAACACGCCGTACGCATGGCCGATGCCCTCGAGGCGGCCGCGAACGCCGATCCGGCCGCGGCGGGCGTGGAACCCGGCGCAGGCGAGCCGGGCTCGGCGGCGCAGGGCCGGGCGGCGCGAGTGTCCGTGGCGGGCCGCTCGCTGCTGCGCAGCTCGTCCTGAGCGGTCGATGAAGCTCAATCCGCGGCGCCACGAGGAGCCGGAAATCAACGTCGTGTCATTGATCGACGTGGTGCTGCTGCTGGTGGTTTTTTTCATGCTCTCGACCCACTTCACCCGCGAGGGGCGGCTGCGCGTGCGGCTGCCGCGCGCGAGCGCGGTGCCCGCCGCCCGCGGCCGGCCGAAGCCGGTGGTCGTGACGGTGACCGAGAACGGCGACTATCTGCTCAACGGTCGCGAGCTGCTCAACAACAGCCCCGACACGCTGCGCGCGGCGCTCGCGGCCGAGCCCGCCTCGACGCGTACCGACACCGTGCTGATCCGCGCCGATGCCCGTGCCACCCAACAGTCGGTGGTCACGGCCATGGATGTACTCGGGGAGCTCGGCTTCTCCAAGCTCGACATCGCCACCATAAAGGCCCGGGCCGAGGGCGGCTCGTGAGCCGCGAGAGCGGCGACGGGGAGCGCGAAGCGGCGCGCACCTACCGGCGGCTGCTCGGTTATGTGCGCCCATACAAGGGCGCCTTCACGCTCGGCATTCTGGGCGGGGTGGTGTACGCGGCGAGTTCGAGCGCCCTGGTCGAGCTCGCCAGAAAAGTCGGCGGCCTGTTGCATCACCCGCAAGCGCGCCTGATCTTGTGGCTGCCGCTCGCTCTGGTGGTGCTGTTCACGGTGCGCGGGCTCGGCAATCTCATCCAGACCTACTTCATGGGCTACGCCGGGCGGGCTGTGGTCAAGCGCCTGCGCGGCGAGGTGTATGAGCGGGTGCTGGACCTGCCGGTCGCCTTCTTCGACCGCCAGGCCGTCGGCACGTTGCTTTCGCGCTTGACCTACAACTGCGAGCAGGTCGGGCGGGCGGCGACCACCTCGATCGTCGCGCTGGTGCGCGCCGGACTGACCGTCGTCGCTCTGATCGCCTGGATGGTCTGGACCAGTTGGCGCCTGACGCTGATCTCCCTCGTGGTGGGGCCGCTGGTCATCTGGCTGGTCGCGCTGATCAACCGACTCTTCCGCCGCTACGGCCGGCGCATCCAGCACTCGATGGAGGATGTGACGCGACTCGCCAAAGAGAGTTTCGAGGCCCCGCGGCTGGTGAAGGTGTACGGGGCGCAGGCGCATCTGGCGGCGCGGTTCGAGGTCGTCAACGAACACAACCGGCGCTCGAACATGAAGTCCGTGCTCACCACCGGGCTCGCCAACCCGACGGTGCAGCTGGTGAGCGTGCTCGGCGGAGCAGTCGTGCTCGGACTGGCGATTCGCGCCACGGTCGACGGGAGCATGAGCGCCAAGAACCTGCTGGGCTTCTTCGCCGCGCTCGGCATGATGGGCCAGCCGTTGCGCGAGGTGGTCAGCCAGTTCGGACCCATCCAGCAGGGCGTGGCCGCCGCCCAGAGCCTGTTCGTGCTCCTCGATGAGCCGCAGGAGGCGAGCGCCGGTGATTATCGGCCGGGGCGCGTACGCGGCGATGTGGCGTACCGCGAGGTCTCCTTCAGCTATCCGCACGTATCGCAGCCGGCGCTGCGCGCGGTGTCGTTCGAGGTTGCCGCGGGCAGGAGCCTGGCGATCGTCGGGCGCTCCGGTAGCGGCAAGTCGACGCTGGTGAGTCTGTTGCCGCGCTTCTACGACGTCACCGCCGGCTCGATCCGCATCGACGGCCGTGACGTGCGCGAGTTCGATCTCAGTGCGCTGCGCGAGCAGATCGCGGTGGTCAGCCAGGAAGTGACGCTGTTCGATGACACGATTCGCAACAACATCGCCTTCGGCCGGGCGGTCGGCGAGGACGCGCTGCTGCGCGCGGCCGAGGCGGCCCACGTGCTCGAGTTCGCCCGCGCGATGCCGCAGGGCCTGGATTCTCTGGTGGGCGAGCAGGGCATCCTGCTCTCGGGCGGGCAGCGCCAGCGCATCGCCATCGCGCGCGCGCTGCTGAAGGATGCGCCGATCCTCATTCTCGATGAAGCCACCTCGGCGCTCGATACCGAAGCGGAGCGGCACATCCAGGCGGCGCTCGCGCAGCTGATGCGCAACCGCACCACCTTCGTGATCGCGCACCGCCTCTCGACGGTGGAGCAGGCCGACCGCATCCTGGTGCTCGATGCCGGCGTCCTGGTCGACAGCGGCACGCATGCCGAGTTGCTGGCGCGCGAGGGCTTGTACGCGCAGCTGTATCGTCTGCAGTTCAGCGACTGAGGCGCGATGGAGCAATGGCTCAACCGCCGCTG
The DNA here is from genome assembly GCA_021843755.1 of Pseudomonadota bacterium. Classification (GTDB taxonomy): domain Bacteria; phylum Pseudomonadota; class Gammaproteobacteria; order Steroidobacterales; family Steroidobacteraceae; genus 13-2-20CM-66-19. The sequence continues at coordinate 39,098 of JAKBWB010000005.1, read as the reverse complement.
GTACGAGTCCCGGCGCTCGGTCCCGGGGCTGTTGCCGCTGGCATGGCTGTACGGTATCGCCGAGGGTCGTCGGCGGGCGCGTGCGCGGCCACCCGAGCGGCTGGCCGCGCCGATCATCGTGGTCGGCAACCTGACGGTCGGCGGCACCGGCAAGACCCCCCTTGCGGTTTGGATCGCCAAGGCGCTGAGGCGGCGCGAGCGGACGGTGGGATTGATCTCGCGCGGCTACGGCGCAGCGACCGGCGCGGTGCGTGTGCTGTCGGCGGAGTCGGATTGGCGCGAGGTCGGCGACGAGCCGCTGATTCTGTATCGGCGCAGCGGCTGTGTCACGGCGGTCGGCCGCGATCGGGTGGAGGCTGCGCGCGCCGTGCTGGCGCGCGGGGCGCAGGTCATCGTCGCGGACGACGGCTTGCAGAATCTGGCCCTGGCGCGCGATTGCGCCGTCGTCGTGGCCGACGGCGCGCGCGGGTTCGGCAACGGCAGGCTGTTGCCGGCCGGACCTCTGCGCGAGCCGCTCGAGCGGCTCGCGGCCGCCGACGTGCTGGTGATCAACGGCGCTTCGGAGCACCCCTCGCTGCGCAGTGCCGAGCGGCACTACCCGGCGCTGGTGTTGCGGATGGACTTGCAGCCGGGGGCGGCGCAGGCGGTGTGCGGCGCCGGGCGGCGCGACCTCGAGGCCTTCCGGGGCACGCCCGTGCATGCGGTCGCCGGTATCGGCAATCCCCAGCGCTTCTTTCGGGACCTGCGCGCCCGGGGCCTCACGCTCATCGAGCATCCCTTTCCCGACCACCGGCCGCTCGGGGCCGCCGATCTGGATTTCCGCGACACTCGAGCGGTGCTCATGACGGAGAAGGATGCCGTAAAATGTGCCCACCTGGCCGACAGCCGGCTGTGGTTCGTGCCCGTCGAGGCTTCCTTCGGCGAAAGCGAGGCCGCTCGGCTGATCGAGCGGCTGATGCGCACGATCGATTCGTTCGAAGGTTCCCGCGGAGGTTAGCTGGTGGACGCCCGTCTGCTCGAGATACTCGCCTGTCCCATCTGCAAGGGCACGCTGATCTACCGGCGCGAGGCCGGTGTGTTGGTCTGCCGCCTGGACCGGCTGGCCTATCCGGTGCGCGATGGCGTACCGGTCATGCTCGAGGAGGAGGCGCGCCAGCTGGCCAGCGACGACCCTCTGCTCGAGCACTGAACGGCATTGGGCGCGTTTCACGTCGCCATCCCGGCCCGGGCCGGCTCGAGCCGCCTGCCGGACAAGGCGCTCGCCGATCTCGGCGGCAAGCCGATGCTGCAGTGGGTGTACGAGAAGGCCTGCGCGGCGGGCGGCGCCGATGTGTCGATCGCGACCGACGACGAGCGGATCGCGGCGGCGGCGCGCGCCTTCGGCGCCGTAGCGCGCCTGACCTCCGCCCGGCATGCCTCCGGGACCGACCGGATCGCGGAGTTGGCCGCGATCGAGGGTTGGGCGGATACCGATATCGTCGTGAACGTACAGGGTGATGAGCCGCTGATACCGCCGGCGAACATCGCGCAGGTCGCGGCGCTGCTCACGGCCTGCGCGGAAGCGGCCGTCGCCACACTCTCGACCGCCATCGTCTCCCCGGAGGAGTTTCTCGATCCGAATGCCGTCAAGGTCGTCACGGACCGGCGGGGGCGGGCATTGTATTTCTCGCGTGCGCCGATTCCGTTGCACCGCGATGGCGCGCCGGGTGGGCGCAGCTTCGAGGGAGCGCGGCGCCACGTGGGCATCTACGCCTATCGGGTCGCGGCGTTGCGCAGGCTGACCGGCCTGGCGCCGACCCCGCTCGAGCGTGCGGAGAAGCTCGAGCAGTTGCGCGCGCTCGAGCACGGTCTGGTCATTCAGGTGGCCGAGGCCTGTGAGCCGCCGGGACCGGACGTCAATACCCCGGAGGATCTGCGGCGGATCGCCGCGCTGATCGGCTGAGCGGCCCGTGCTGCGACCTGTGCTATCGTGAGCCGCTCGAGCGGAATGTGCGGGCGAGGAACTTCATCTGGGCCGGAGGCGTCAACCCCCAATGAGGAAGGACGTTCCGGTCGGCGCCAACCGACCCGACTCGAGCGTACGACATATGTCAGGTGAGATCATGCAAGTGCCGAAGTCACCGCGGTTGTGGCGGGCCGCCGCTCTGGGGGCCGTGTGCTGCAGCTTGGCGGCGCTGGCAGGATGTGCGACGCTGCAGCCGCAGCCCCAGCCGGTGCCCGTGGCGTACGTGCGTCCTCCGAACACGACGGTCTATGCGTATCCCATGCATAACCAGTCTCCCGCGCAGCAGCGGCGTGACCGCTATCAATGCACCGTCTGGGCCGTGCACCAGACGGGCTTCGATCCCAGCGCGCCGGGCGTACCGATTTATGATCGTGTCGCGGTGCAGGGTCCGCCGCCGGGCACCGATACCGCCATCGGCGCGGTTGCGGGGGCATTGTTCGGTGCGGCGATTTCCAATCCGTGGGATCAGGGTGAGGGGGCCATGTTCGGCGCCGTGACCGGGGCGATGATCGGCAATGCCGCCGACCAGGCCAATGCCCAGACGAATGCCGAGAGTGCCGGCGCCGTACAGGCCGAGGTTCGGGCGCAGCAACGTGAACTCGATTACAAGGCCCGGAATTTTCGCCAGGCGGTCAGCGCCTGTCTCCAGGCTCGCGGCTATAGCGTACGCTGAGTGTCCGATCGCCAGAGCCGCGTGCGAATTCTTTTCGTCTGTCTGGGAAACATCTGCCGCTCGCCGACGGCCGAGGGTGTCTTTCGCGCCATTTCGGCACGGGAGCTGCCGGAGCTGACCCTGACGGTCGACTCGGCCGGCACGGCCGGCTATCACGTCGGGGAGCCGCCGGACCGGCGCACACGCGAGGCGGCCGCGCGCCGCGGTTACGACCTCTCGAGTCTGCGTGCACGAGTGGTCGAGCCACGCGACTTCGAGACATTCGATCTCATCCTCGCGATGGATCGCCAGAATCTGCGCACCCTGGAACGGCGGGCGCCCACCGCGGCCCAGGATCGGCTGGGGCTGTTCCTCGAATACGCGCCGGAGGTCGGAACCCGCGAGGTGCCCGATCCCTACTATGGCGGCGGGAATGGCTTCGAGTACGTGCTCGATCTGATCGAAGCGGCCTCGCGCGGACTGTGCGAGGCGCTGCGTGCCGGAGCGGTTCGGCCGCCGGCGCGCATCCCGCGCGCCGGCTGATCCGTCTTACTCTTCCGAGCCGGTGACTCCGCCGGGTGTCCGTTCAGGCGGCGCCGAGGACCACACCACATACGGTTTGGTCTGCGGACCGGCCGTTGGCGCAGATGCTGAAGGCTCGAAGTGGGCCAAGGGCGCCGGGGGCGTCTCATGGCGCGGCTCAGACACCTCATGTCGTACCGGGGCCGGGACTGGGGCAGGGGACGGGCTGGCCGCAGGCGGTTCGCGCAGCGCGAGGGACTGTTGAGGCGTCGAGTTGGCGCGGGCCGGTCGGTCGGCCGGTGCAGCTTCCCGCTGGCCTGTGTTCCTGTCGCTCTGGGCCGGTTCGGCGGCGGTGGTGTGCGGCGCGTCCAGGTTGCTTCCCGCTGCCGTCTCGCCGGCGGCGTGCTCACGCGATCCGCCACTGCCGCGCCGGCCACCGCGTCGGCCGCGACGCCGGCCACGACGCTCGCCACGCTCCGACTGTGGGCGTGCGCCATTTTCAGGAGTTGTCGACTCTGCATGCGGCGCGGCGGGCGCTCCCTCGACGCTCGGCTGCGGCGGTCTGCGCTCGGGCTCGCGTTCCCGGTTGCGAGGGGGGCGCTCGGAGGGATCTCGGCCGCGAAACTCCGCGCTGCGGCGCTCGCCCTGCGGGCGGCGGTTTCTTTCACCTCGGCGACCCTGGTGGCCGTGGTCGCGTCGTCCGTCACGTGTACGCTCGACGTGATGCTGTGGAGTGCGCGGCGCCGCTTCGGGGCGGGGCTCGGGCTCGGTTTCGGGAGAGGCCTCTCGGACGGCGGGTGAGAACAGCCCCTTCAAGCGTGACCACAGTCCTGTGCCGGAAGGCGCGGCGGTCGCAGGCGTATTCGGTGCCGAGGCCGACACGGTGATGGGCGCCGGTGTCGGCGGAAGAATCGGGGCCACCGCGGCGACTTCCGCCGCCGGACGCTTCTCGCGCGAGCTGCCCGGCTCGAGCGCCTCGGGGGGCGAGGGAATGAGATAGCTCGTCTGGCGGTTCTCGGGCAGCTCCGCTTCGTCATCCCGCACGCGCTTGATCGAGTACTCCGGTGTCTGGATGTGCGGATTGGGCACGATGAGCAGCTCCGCCTCGGTCTTGCTCTCGAGGGTGCGCAGCCATTCGCGCTTTTCATTGAACAGGAACGTCGCCACGTCCACCGGCAGTTGGGCGATGATCTTCGTGGTGCGCTCCTTGCGCAGCTCCTCGCCGATCAGGCGCAGGACCGCCAGCGCCATCGACTCGACGCTGCGGATGCTGCCGATGCCGAGGCAGCGCGGGCAGACGATGTGGCTCGACTCCCCGAGCGAGGGCCGCAGGCGCTGGCGCGACATCTCCAGCAGCCCGAAGCGCGAGAGCTTGCCGATCTGAATGCGCGCGCGATCCATGCGCATCGCATCGCGCAGCCGATCCTCGACCTCGCGCTGGTTCTTGCTCAACTCCATGTCGATGAAGTCGATGACGATCAGGCCGCCGATGTCGCGGATGCGCAGCTGCCGGGCGATCTCCTCGGCCGCCTCGAGATTGGTGTTGAGCGCGGTCGCTTCGATGTCGCTGCCCTTGGTGGCGCGCGCCGAGTTGATGTCGATCGAGACCAGGGCCTCGGTATAGTCGATGACGATGCTGCCGCCGGAGGGCAGCTGCACCTTGTGGGCATACGCCGATTCGATCTGGCTCTCGATCTGGAAGCGCGTGAACAGCGCGATGTCGTCGGTGTAGCGCTTCAGTCGCCGCTGGACGTCGGCCGGCATGAACCGCTGCATGTATTCCTGGGCCTTCTCGAATGCGGCCGCATCGTCGACCAGCACCTCCCCGATGTCATCGGACAGATAGTCGCGCAGGGCGCGCGTGACCGCGTCGCTTTCCCGGTAGACCAGGAACGGCGCGGTGCGCCCTTCGGCCGCGGCTGTGATCTGGTCCCACTGCGCTTTGAGGTTGTCGAGGTCCCATTGCAGCTCCTCGACGCTGCGCCCGACGCCGGCGGTGCGCACGATCGCGCCCATGCCCTCCGGAATGCGCAGCTGGCTCATGACTTCGCGCATCTGATCACGGTCCTCGCCCTCGATACGGCGCGAGACCCCGCCGGCGCGTGGATTGTTCGGCATCAGCACGAGGAAGCGGCCGGCGAGACTGATGAAGGTGGTGAGCGCGGCCCCTTTGTTGCCGCGCTCCTCTTTCTCGACCTGGACCATCAGCTCCTGGCCCTCGGCGAGCAGTTCCCGGATATTCATCCGCCCGCCCTGGGGACTGTGGCGGAAATAGTCGCGAGTGACTTCCTTCAAGGGCAGGAAGCCGTGGCGGGCGGTTCCGTAGTCGACGAAGCAGGCTTCCAGCGAGGGTTCGATTCGGGAGATGCGGCCCTTGTAAACGTTCGCCTTCTTCTGTTCTCGGGAGGGAATCTCGATACTCAGGTCAAAGAGCTTCTGGCCATCGACCAGAGCGACCCTCAGCTCCTCTTCCTGAGTCGCATTGACGAGCATTCTTTTCATGTGCCCCTACTGTTTTACGGTGAGGGGCCGGCAAGCGCACGGGAGGCCGCGGCGCAAGCGCACCGCGGCAGCGAAGAATTCTGGGGCTCGGCGCGTGAGCACGAGCCTCGATGATCACGATGCACACCACGACATGGCCGGGTGCCGGAAATCCTTCGATGGTCTCAACCGGAGGCGCTGTCCGGGGAACCCGTTGCGGGGTTCGACGCCGGCAGCGATCTTGTCGGCCCAATACGATGGCCTCTACTTGGGAGGTCCAACTAACATACGGCGCCTGGCGCCGCGAACCATTGGCGCGTCCACTCTCGGACGGCTCGCAGAGTATACTGCAACGTTTGCTGTAGAAACAGTATCTTAGGGTGGAAAAGACGGTCGTGGAAGAGCAGAAGGGGACCGAAGAGCGCACGGGAGTGCGCTACGTCGCCGTGGCAGCGGACGAGGCTGGGCTCAGGCTCGATAAATTCCTCGGCGAGCAGCTCCCCGGGGTACCGCGGGCCCGGGTGTTCCGGATCATTCGCAAGGGCGAGGTGCGGCTCAACGGCGGCCGTGTCACGCCCCAGACCCGGCTTGCCGCTGGCGACCGGGTGCGCATCCCGCCGGTGCGCATCCTGGCCGAGCCGCGGACCCCGAGTCCGTCCAGCGGCGTGATCGAGGCCGTTCGGCAGGCCATCATTCACGAGGACGCCCGGCTGCTGGTTCTCGACAAGCCCGCCGGTCTGGCTGTCCATGGGGGCAGCGGCGTGCAATTCGGGATCATCGAGGCCCTGCGGGCGCTGCGTCCCGGGGAAACGCTCGAGCTGGTTCATCGGCTCGATCGGGATACCAGCGGCTGCCTGCTGGTGGCGCGCACACCCGCGGCGCTGCGCGAGGCGCATGCGGTGCTGCGCGAGGGTCGCAGCCAGAAGCGCTATCTGGCGCTGCTTGCCGGTCGCTGGGCGCTGGGCCAGAAGCGCATCGATGTGCCGCTGCGGACCGATACCCGGGTGGGCGGCGAGCGCACCGTGCGGGTCGATGCCGGTGGCAAGCCGTCGGCGAGCGATTTCCGGCCTTTACAGCTGTTCGGTACGCGCTCGCGCGGTGCACCCACCGTGAGCCTGCTGGAGGTGACGCTGCACACGGGCCGGACTCATCAGATCCGCGTGCACGCCGCCTATGCGGGCCATCCCGTGGCGGGGGACGAGAAATACGGTGATGCGCTCTGCAATGCGGCGCTGCGTGCCCGAGGCCTGCAGCGGATGTTTCTCCATGCCCACAGCATCAGCTTCGAGTGGCCCGGCGGGTTGCCTTTCAGCGCCAGCGCGCCGCTGCCGCCGGATCTCGCCGCGGTCCTGGAGCGGCTCGCGCCCTAGGGCACGCGGCAGCCCGCGCGCCGCAGGGCCTCGGCCAACCAGATCAGCGGCAGACCGATCAGGGCGGTCGGATCGATGCTCTCGATGCGCTCGAACAGTGCGATGCCGAGACCCTCGGCCCGGAAGCCGCCGGCGCAGTCGAGGGCTCGCTCGGTCTCGACGTAGCGCTCGATCTCCTGCATCTCGAGGCGCCGGAATACCACCGTTGTGGTATCCAGATGCATCAGCCGGATCGCGCCGCGCCCGGCGAGCACGGCGCAGCCGGTGTGAAAACGCACGCGCGCACCGCTGACAGCGCGCAGCTGCTCGCGGCAGCGGGCCGGATCGAGCGGCTTGTGCAGTACGCGCTGTTCGTGGGCGGCGACCTGGTCGCTGCCGATGACCACGGCGTCGGGGTGGAGTTTGGCGACCGCCTGAGCCTTCTCGAGCGAGAGTCGCGCGGCGCGATCGGCCGGCAGCTCGCCGGCCCGGGCATCCTCGCGGACCCCGGGTGCCACCGTGGAGAAGGGCACGCGCAGCCGCTCGAGCAGTGTGCGGCGGTAAGAGGACGTGGAGGCGAGAATGATCTCAGGCATATGTACCCAGCAAGAGGCAAATCAGCTCCCGGAAACAAAGGCTTAATGAGCAGGCGGGGCTTTGACTTGCCCGAGTCGGATACCTATTATACGCGCCCCATGCCGCCGCCCTGGTCCAAGCCGCTCGAGGTCGAGCGGGTTTCCCGCGGGGAGGCCGCGTTCGAGTTCGACATTGCGCTCGAGGATCTGGCGCGTGTGGCGAGCCGGGCCGATCAGGTCGGTGGCAACGTGTCCGGTACTGTGCGTTTCGGGCGTCGCGATGGCACTGCGACCGCGGAAGTCGTGATGCACGGAACGGTAATCATGCGCTGTCAGAGGTGCATGCAGCCGGTGTCGCTGCCCGTCAGCAGTTCTGTGCGCATGGCGTTGCTCCAGGACGCCGGTGATACCGCCGCCGTGCCCGAACCGCTCGAACCGGTGCTCGCGGCGGGCGGTTACGTCAGTGTCGGCGAGCTGGTCGAGGAGGAGCTGTTATTGAGCTTGCCGATCGTGCCGCTGCACGGCGAGCAGACCCCGTGCGGGCCCGCTTCGTACGCAGGCGCGGACGAGGACGAGACGCCGGCGGAGGCGGTCACGCAGCGGCCGTTTGCCGCGCTGGGCAAGCTGTTGAGTAAAAAGTGAGTTTCCGCGCCCCGTGCGCATGAGGACATTATGGCCGTTCAGAAAAGCCGCAAGACCCCTTCCAGGCGCGGCATGCACCGCTCCCACGACGGGCTTACCGCGCCGGCGCTCTCGACCGATCCGCAGTCGGGCGAGACTCACCTGCGTCATCGCATCACGCCGGATGGCTTCTATCGCGGACGCCGCGTAATCGAGAAGCCTGCCGAGTCCGATCAGGAATAAGCGGGCACGTGCCCGTGTTGCCGATCGCCATCGATGTGATGAGCGGCGATCGCCAGCCGCGTGAGTACATTGCGGGCGTCCTGGCGGCGCTCGCCGAGCAGACGGATCTGCACGTGCTGCTGGTGGGTCAGAGCGCCCCGATCGAAGCGGCGCTCGAGGCGCTGCCCGCGCCGCTGCGCGAGCGGATCGCGATCGTGCCGGCCACCGAAGTGGTCGGCATGAGCGAGCATCCGCGCGAGGCGGTGCGGCACAAGAAGGATTCCTCGATGCGCGTGGCGGTCGAGCTCGTCAAGAGCGGCCGTGCGGCCGCGTGTGTCAGCGCCGGCAACACCGGCGCGCTGACGGCGATCTCGCACTTCGTGCTGAAGACACTCCCGGGTGTGGAGCGCGCTGCGATCATCTCCGCGATCCCCGCCGTGCATGGTCATACACACATGCTCGATCTCGGCGCGAACATCAAGGCGACGCCCGAGCAGCTGCGCCAGTTCGCCGCCATGGGCGCGATCATCGCCCGGGACGTGTACGGCGTGATGGGTCCGCGCATCGGGTTGCTGAACATCGGCGAGGAGGACATCAAGGGTCACGAAGTCGTGCAGGCCGCGCACGGGCTGCTGCTCGCGAGCGGCTTGAACTACCTGGGCTTCGTCGAGGGCGACGACATCTTTTCCGGTGATGTGGATGTGGTCGTCACCGACGGATTCACGGGCAATGTGGCCTTGAAGACCATGGAGGGGGCCGCCGCGCTGATTGCCACCCGGCTGCGCGAGGAATTTCACGCGACTTGGCGCTCGCGGCTGGCGGGTCTGGCCGCCCGCGGGGTGCTGTCGCGTGTGGCTGCGCGTCTCGATCCACGGCGTTACAACGGCGCGTGCATGGTCGGCTTGACCGGGATCGTGGTAAAAAGCCACGGGGGAGCCGATGGGATGGCTTTCTCCAGGGCCGTCCTGACCGCCGCGCGGGCCGCGCGTCACGGATTGACGGCGCAGATCGCCCAGGCGTTGGCTGGGCCGCAATCGACCGGGAGCCCGACGCCTTGAGGTACTCGCGCATCGCTGCAACGGGTTCCTATCTGCCCGCGAAGGTGCTGACCAATTTCGATCTCGAGAAGAAGCTGAACACCAGCGATCAATGGATTCGGGAGCGCACCGGCATCGAGCGGCGGCATATCGCCGCGGACGGCGAGACCACGGTCGATCTGGCCGAGCACGCCGTGCGCGCTGCGCTCGATGCCGCCGGCTGCAAGCCCGAGGACGTGGACCTCATCATCTTCGGCACCACCACGCCCAACTTGCTCTTCCCCAACTGCGGCGTGCTGCTGCAGGCGCGCCTCGGCTGCCGCGGCGTACCGGCCTTCAGTGTCGAGACGGCCTGCAGCGGCTTCATGTACGCGCTGTCGATCGCCGACAAATTCGTGCGCGCCGGTGAAGCGAAGCGTGCGCTGGCGATCGGCGCCGAGACGCTCTCGCGCATCACGGATTGGACCGATCGTTCCACTGCGGTGCTGTTTGGCGACGGCGCGGGCGCGGTGTTGCTCGAGCCGGCCGAGGCGCCCGGCATTGTTTCGACCCATCTGCATGCCGACGGCGGGTACTGGAATCTGCTCTACAGCGGCGGTGGTACGGATCTGTCCAAGCCCAATCGCGCGATCACCATGAAGGGCAACGATGTCTTCAAGATCGCGGTGAACACGCTCACGAAATCCATCGAGGAGACGCTCGTGGCCAACGGGATCGCGCCCACGGCGCTCGACTGGCTGGTGCCTCATCAGGCGAACCTGCGGATCATCCAGGCGACGGCGCGCAGGCTCGATTTGCCGATGGAGCGGGTGATCACGACCGTTCAGGACCACGGCAACACCTCGGCCGCGTCCGTGCCGCTGGCGCTGGATTCAGGGGTGCGCTCGGGCAAGATCCGCCGCGGCGATCTGATCCTGCTCGAGGCCTTCGGCGGTGGATTTACCTGGGGGTCGGCGCTGATCCGTTATTAATAATAAGCGCTGGATCGGGGCTCCTGCCCCGCCGAGCGCCGTTGAGCCAAAAAGCGTGGTTTTTGGCTCAACGTCCGCCACCTGCGGCGGCGGGGCACTTCCCTGTGCCTGGCAAACGTTCGTGATGCTTGATGGCTCGGGGTGGAGGCGAGTCCATGGGGAACGATTAACGCCGCGAGGCGTCTTGCCCCGATGCGGCGCGTGCAGCGGCGCGATCGCACTTTGGGGGTCGAGCGGCAGGTGGAAGCCAAAAAAAAAAAAAACGCCGCGCCACTGCTCAGCAGTGGCGCGGCGTTCTTGTCGTAGGAGCGGAGGCTCTTACTTGGAGATCGAGCGCTTGAACATGCGGTCGATCTTCTCATTGGTGGCGTCGATGGCCGCCTTGTTCGATTGCGCCAGTGAGAGCGCCTCGTTGGCCGTGCTCTGGGCGGCCGCGGACTTCTGGTCGGCGGCGTTTCGAGCAGCCACAGCTTCGCGTTGCGCCTTGGCGGTCGCGCTCTGGTTCGCCGACACCTGGGTCTGCAGCTGGGCGACCTGTGATTTCAGATTGGCAACATCGGTCTTGATGGGGGTCAGGTTCTGGCAGCCGGCGAGACCGACTACAAGTGCCGCGGCCGCGGCCACCTTTATTACGCTCGCGTACTTCATAAGGTCCCCTTAGGGTTGTTCATTGAGTGAAGTCTTGAAAAAAACTGCAAACGAACCGAGGTGGAGCTTCCCCCACGACTCGAGCCTGTAAGTCCAACAAATTTGTCGGGGGAATGCAACCCTGTTCGCGCTGTTTTTATTGGATTTTGGGATTGGACGCAAGAGGTTGGGATCGCAGATGAATGCAAGCTGAATGAGCAGGCACGGATCGCCCGGGTCAGGGAATGAGCGGTGCGCGGGCAGACACGGCGCGAGGTCCTCGGAACGACGCGCTGACCGGTGCGTGACAGGGGAGGAGGGGTGGCCGGTGGCGCGAAGGGGGGGGCTTGTCAAGGGCATTTTTATGGATATAATCACAGCATTGTATAAACGAACAGAGTCCCCATGTCAGACCTCACGCCTCGTCAAATGCAGGTTCTGCGCCTCATCCAGCGCTTCATCACTCACGAGGGCATGCCGCCTACGCGGGCCGAGATCGCCCGCGAGCTCGGTTTCCGCTCGCCCAATGCGGCCGAGGACCATCTGCGCGCCCTGGCCCGCAAGGGCGTCATTGCACTGGTGCCGGGCGCCTCGCGCGGCATCCAGCTCAAGGACACCATTCGCGAGCAGATGGGATTGCCGCTGATCGGGCGGGTCGCCGCCGGGCGTCCGATCTTTTCCGAAGAGAACATCGAGACACGTCTGGACATCGATCCGGGGGTGTTCCAGCCCAGGCCGCATTACCTGCTCAAGGTCACCGGCATGAGCATGAAGAACGCCGGCATCCTCGATGGGGATTTGGTCGCCGTGCATCGCACCGCTGATGTGCGCAGCCGGCAGATCGTCGTGGCGCGTCTCGAGAACGAAGTCACCGTGAAGCGGTACCGTCAAGAGGGCTCGGTCGTCTGGCTGCTGCCGGAGAACGGCGATTTCGAGCCCATCCGGGTCGACCTGAAGGCGCAGTCGCTGCTCATCGAGGGCATCGTGGTCGGGGTGTTGCGGCGGGGCAAGTCGCATGGGCTGATGTAATTGTCGTGAGGAACTCACACTCATGTCGGCCGATCCGCCGGGCTGCGGTGCAATACCGTCGGACCCGCCGCACGGGGGAGCGGCGCGGCTCGAAGATCTATTGGCGCATCCTCTGCTCTGGCGCGCCGGGCACGCGGCCCGGCAGCCGGTGTGGTCGAGTGGATTTGCTCGCCTCGATGAGGCATTGCCCGGCGGAGGATGGCCGCGCAGCGGTCTGATCGAGGTTCTGCCGGTCCGCTTCGGGGTGGGCGAACTCAAACTATTGTTGCCGGCGCTGGCCGCTCTGACCACCCGGTCCGAGGCGCGCTGGAGCGCATGGGTGGCTCCACCGCTTTCGCCTTTCACTCCGGCGCTGGTCGCCGCCGGCATCGACCTGTCGCGGCTGCTGATCGTGCGTGCCCAAGACAAGGAATGCCTGTGGGCTCTCGAGCAGGCGCTCGGCTCGGGTGCCTGCGACAGCGGGCTCGCCTGGGCGCGGCATGCGCTGCCGCGCCAGATCCGCCGTCTGCACCTGGCCGCACAGCGCGGCAGCGCCCTCGGGGTGTTGTTTCGGCCGCGTGCGTCGGCCCGTGAGGCTTCCGCGGCGATGCTGCGGCTGGTCGTGGAGCCGCTCGAGCGCGGGGTGCGGGTCACGCTGCTCAAAAGTCGTGGCGGCGCGCGCGGTGCCCTCGATCTGACCTGGGGTGGCACGTACCCCGGGGCTGGAGGGTGTCCGTGAGAGCGCGCCGAACCATCGATCTGTTTGCGCGCGGTGATGAGCGCCCGAGCGTCCGGCTGGAACAGTCCTTGCCGACCCGCGGCCACGAGCGCGCAAGTCGCGCCGGGGAACGATTGCCGCGACCGGCGGCCCCGCAACCGCAGGTCGCGCGGGGAAACGGGATCCCGCCGCCGGCCGGCGGGGCGGCGCGAGCTGCGCCAACAGAGCTGTGGTTGGGCCTGCACCTCGCAGGCGCGGCCGGGCAGTGCGCGCCGCAGGGGCTGCAGCGTCTGGCCATGCGCGCACTGCGCTTCACACCGCGCGTCAGCCTGGTGCCACCCGATGGGCTGCTGCTCGAGGTACATGCCAGTCTGCGCCTGTTCGGCGGGGTGGAGGGTTTGCAGCACGCGCTGCGGCGCGAATGCGCCGATCTGGCGATAGCCGGCAGCCTGGCATTTGCGCCGACACCCCTGGCGGCGCTCGCCGCCGCGCGCGGCGAATGCGTTCTGGTGCTGCAGGATGCGGCCCGGCTCATCGGCTCGCTCGCGCCCCTGCCGCTGAGGGTGCTGCGTTGGCCGCAGGAGGTGCTCGATCGGCTCGCCTCGATCGGTGTGCGCACCATCGGTCAGGTTCTGCGCCTGCCCCGCGCCGGGTTCGCGCAGCGCTTCGGCGCGACCCGGCTTGCCGACCTCGACCGACTGACGGGGCGCGCGCCTGATCCGCGCGAACGCTTCGAGGCGCCGGTGCGCTTCCGCTGCCGCCGTGAGCTGCCTTGCGAGTCGGCGAGCCACGGGCAGCTCACCGCGGCGCTGGCGCCGCTGATCGAGGCGCTCGGACGTTTCCTCGAGGCCCGCCAGTGCGGGGTGTTGGCGCTCGAGTGTCGTCTGTGGCATCGGCACGCCGAGCCGACCCGCTGTGTGCTGCGTCTGGTTGATCCTTTGGCCGACGCGGCGCGGCTCACGGAGTTGCTCGGGGAGCGTTTGCGCATGCTCACGCTGCCGGAGCCGGCGCATACGTGTGAGTTGCGCGCCGGGGAGCCCGTGCCGCGGGCATTGTGCTCCTCGGGGCTTTGGCAAAGCGGTGAGCACGGCGGCTTGCCCGAGGCGCGCGGCTCGGCATTCATCGAGCGGTTGCGCGCCCGGCTCGGTCCCGAGGCGGTTCAGGGTCTTGCGGTCGTGCCGGATCACCGGCCGGAGGCGGCTTGGCGGGTGACGGAACCGGGGGCCTGTGCACCGTCCGCAATCGCGTCCGGCGATTTCGCCGCGGCGCGCCCTTTGTGGCTGTTGCCTGTGCCGCGGCCGTTGCGCCAGCGCGGCGGCCTGCCGCGCCATCGTGGCGCGCTGCGCCTGGAGAGCGAGCCGGAGCGGATCGAGACCGGTTGGTGGGATGGTCACGACATCGAGCGGGATTACTACGAGGCCGTGGATGTGTATGGCCGGCGGCTGTGGTTGTTCCGCGAGCGTGCCGCCCCGCACCGCTGGTTCCTGCAGGGAGTGTTCGCTTGAATGAGGCGTCCGGGCCTGCGTATGCGGAGCTGCATTGCCTGAGCAATTTCACCTTCCTGCGCGGGGCCTCGCATCCGCAGGAGCTCATCGCCCGGGCTGCCGAGTTGGGCTACACGGCGCTGGCGCTGACCGACGAATGCTCGCTCTCGGGCGTGGTGCGCGCGCACGTGGCGGCCAAGGAGCGCGGCGTGAAGCTCATCATCGGCTCGGAGCTGACCCTCGAGTGCGGCCTCGCCCTGGTGGTGCTCGCCACCGATCGGCACGGCTACGGCCGTCTCTGCCGGCTCATCACCCGCGGCCGTCGCGCCGCCGCCAAGGGCGGCTATCGGCTGACACGGAACGATCTCACCGAGACCCTCGCGCATTGCCTGATCCTGTGGCTGCCGGGCGAAGCACCGCGGGCGGAGGAGGCGCGGTGGCTCGCCGCGCATTTCCCCGGCGAGGTGTGGATCGCCGTGGAGCTGCTGCGCGGGGGCGCCGACCGCGAGCGGCTCGCGGCCCTTGCGCACCTCGCACGCGCGATGGGACTGCCGCAGGTCGCCAGCGGCGAGGTGCACATGCATGTGCGCTCACGGCGCAAACTGCAGGATGCGCTGACCGCCATCCGGCTCAACATGCCCATTGCCGAGGTTGCCGGCGCCCTGCATCCCAATGGCGAGCGTTACCTGCGCGAGCGTGGACGCCTCGCCAAGCTCTACCCGCCGCAACTGCTCGAGGCGACGGTGCAAATCGCGCAGCGCTGCACATTCTCGCTCGATGAGCTGCGCTACGAGTACCCGAGCGAGCTGGTGCCGCCGGGGCAGACCCCGGCGAGCCATCTGCGCCGGCTCACCGAGGCCGGTGCGCGGCGCCGCTGGCCGCGGGGCGTGCCGCCGCTCGAGCGCGCCGCGCTCGAGCACGAACTGGAGGTGATCGCCGAGCTCGGCTACGAGCCGTATTTCCTGACCGTCCACGACCTGGTCGCCTTCGCGCGTTCCCGCGGCATTCTCTGTCAAGGCAGGGGCTCGGCCGCCAACTCGCGGGTCTGCTATTGCCTGGGGGTGAGCGCGGTCGATCCCGAGCGCGGCGCGGGCCTGCTGTTCGAGCGGTTCATCTCCAAGGAGCGCAACGAGCCGCCCGACATCGACATCGATTTCGAGCACGAGCGACGCGAGGAGGTCATTCAGTACGTCTACGGCAAGTACGGTCGCGAGCGTGCCGCGCTCGCCGCTACGGTGATTCTCTATCGCGCGCGCAGCGCCCTGCGCGATCTCGGCAAGGCCTTCGGGCTCGATCCGGACGCGTGCGCCCGGCTGGCCAAGGCGCTGCAGGGGTGGGACGGGGTAGAGCGGTGGCCCGAGCGGCTCGCCGCGGCGCGCTTCGATCCTTCCGGTGCGGTGCTCTCGCGGCTGCTGCCGCTGGCGCAGACGCTGCTTGCGTTCCCGGGCTTTCCCCGCCATCTGTCCCAACATGTCGGCGGCCTGGTGATCTCGGCCGGGCGGCTCGATGAGCTGGTGCCGATCGAGAACGCGGCGATGCCCGAGCGTACCGTGGTGCAGTGGGACAAGGACGATCTGAACGCCCTGGGGCTGCTCAAGGTCGATGTGCTCGCCCTGGGGATGCTGAGCGCGCTGCGCAGGGCATTCGATCTGGTCAATGAACTGCGGGGCACGCGCTGGGCCCTCGGGACGCTGCCGGCGGAAGACCCCGCGGTCTACGCGATGATCTCGGAGGCCGACACGGTCGGGGTGTTTCAGATCGAATCGCGCGCGCAGATGGCGATGCTGCCGCGGCTGCGGCCACAGTGCTACTACGATCTGATCATCGAGGTGGCCATCGTGCGTCCCGGGCCCATTCAAGGCGACATGGTTCATCCCTATCTCAGGCGCCGTCAGGCCCTCGAGCCGGTGCACTATCCGAGCCCGCAGGTCGAGGCGGTGCTGCGGCGCACCCTCGGCGTGCCGATCTTTCAGGAACAGGTGATGCAGCTCGCCGTGGTGGCCGCGGGCTTCACCCCCGGGGAGGCCGATCAGCTGCGCCGCGCGATGGGCGCCTGGAAGCGAAGCGGCGGCATCGGACACTTGCGTGAGAAGCTCCTGGGCGGCATGGCCGCGCGCGGCTATCCGCCGCAGTTCGCCGAGCGGATCTACCGCCAGATGTTGGGATTCGGCGATTATGGCTTTCCGCTGTCGCACGCGGCCAGCTTTGCTCTGTTGGTGTACGACTCCGCCTGGCTGAAGCATTACGAGCCCGCCGCGTTCACCGCGGCGCTGCTCAACAGTCAGCCGATGGGCTTCTATGCCCCGGCGCAGCTGGTGCGCGACGCTCGCGCGCACGGCGTCGAGGTGCGGCCTGTGGACGTTTGCGCAAGCGACTGGGACTGCACGCTCGAGCCCGAGGGGGGCGGGCAGCCGGCGCTGCGGCTGGGATTGAGGCTGGTGCGGGGGCTCTCGCAGGCCGGTGCCGCGCGGCTCCTCGCTGCGCGTACCGGGAGCGGTTTTACCGGCGTGCAGGATCTTGCCCGGCGCGCCGGGCTCGACCGGGGCGATCTGGAGGCGCTGGCGGCCGCCGGAGCCTTCGCGGCCCTGAGCGGCAACCGTCACTTCGCCTTCTGGGACGTGGCGGGGACGCAGAAGCCTCTGCCGATCGAGCGCGTGGTCCGCGGGCACGGTGAGCCCGCCCCTTTGTTGTCCGCTCCGACGGAAGGCGAGACCCTTGTGGCGGATTACGCCTCCGTGGGACTGACCCTCGGGCGGCATCCGCTGGCGCTGCTGCGTCCGGCGCTGCGCAAGGCGGGGCTGTGCACGGCTGGGGACATCACTGCGCTGCCGGACGGCAGCGCAGTTTGCACCGCCGGCATCGTTCTGATGCGTCAGCGGCCCACGGCGGCCGGCGGCGTCACGTTCGTGACTCTGGAAGACGAGAGCGGGCAGGTCAATATCATCGTCTGGGCGCGCGTTGGCGATGTCTGCCGCGAAGCGCTGGTGTCCTCACGGCTCCTCGAGGTGCGCGGCCGGCTGCAGCGCCAGGATGGCGTGGCGCACATCATTGCCCGGCGGCTGCGCGACCGTACGGCGCTTCTGGGGGCGTTGCTCACGCGCTCGCGGGATTTTCACTGATCCGCCGCGGCCGCGCCGGATCATTTTCTGCGCCGCCGCGGCCGTCCCTCCTCATCGCCGATTTCATAGTCCTCGAAGTCGCTGGTGAGCTCGGCGGTCTGCTTCTCCTCGATCAGCCGCTCGAGCCGGCGCCAGGCCGGGTCGCCGCTGCGTTGCGGGCGGTGTTTGGCGAGATCGAGATCCTTGATGGCTTGATCCAGATCGACATCGCCTTCCTCGACGACCGACTCGTCTTCCTCTTCAAAGTCGTCTGATTCGGATTTCTCACTCATGCGGCACGTCGGGTTCCCGCGAGAGAGGGTGCGAAAAATTAAATCACAAGCGTGACGGGTGCAACGCCCCAATCAGTGAATCAGGTCATCCAATCGGAAGATCGGCAGCAGCATTGCAAAAACGATGCCCATGACGAACAGGCCCATCACCACGATCAGCATCGGCCCGAGCAAGCCGACCATGGCCGCCATGATCGCGTCGAGCTCGCGTTCCTGGCTGCCGGCGGCCTGATCGAGCATGGCGTCGAGCTCGCCGCTCGACTCCCCGCTCGAGATCAGGTGGATCGTCATCGGCGGGAACAGCTTGCTCACCGCCAGCGAGCGGCCGATGGGGGCGCCTTCGCGCACCCGGTCGGCCGCCTCGAGCACCGCATCGCGCATCGGCAGGCTCGTGACCACCTCGCCGGAGATCCGCAGCGCATCGAGGACCGGCACCGCGCTCGAGGAGAGGATGCTGAAGGTCCGGGTGAAGCGTGCGGTGTTGAAGCCGCGCACCAGCTTGCCGACGAGCGGCAGGTGCAGCAACAGCCGATGAAAGCGCCGGCGCGCGTCCGGATCGCGCAGCCGCCGCCGCCACAGCACCACGGCGATGATCACCGCGAGCACCAGCCAGATGCCGTATGCCCGCAGCAAGCCGCTGGTGCCGATCAGGATGCGGGTGATGAGCGGCAGCTGTGCCTTGTTGGCCTCGAATACCCCGACCACTTTCGGCACCACCCACACCATCAGCGCCGAGACGATGATGAAACACATCACCGTCAGCACGATCGGATAGAGTATCGCGGCCAGGACCTTCTGGCGGATTTCCTCGCGCCGCTCGGTGTACTCGGCAAGCCGCTCGAGCACGGCGTCCAGGTGACCGGCCTGCTCGCCGGCGGCCACGGTGGCCCGATAGATCTCCGGAAACACCCGCGGGAATTCCGCCAGGCCCTCGGCCAGAGTATGGCCCTCCATGACCTTGGAGCGAACCCCGAGCAGGATGCTCTGCACCCGGGGCTTGTCGGTCTGCTGCGAGACCGCCAGGAGCGATTCCTCGAGCGGCAGTCCGGCGCGCACCAGGGTGGCCAACTGGCGCGTGAGCACTGTCACGTCCGCCGCCGAGACCCGGCGCAGAAACGCGAAGGACTGCGACTGCTGCCGGCCCGCCTCGCGCGCGGCCACCTCATTGACACTCACCGGCAGCAGCTGGCGGTCGCGCAGCTGCTGGCGGATGTGCCGCGGCGTGTCGCCTTCCAGGATGCCTTTGCACTCCTTGCCGCTCGTATCGAGCGCGGTGTACTCGAAGGCGCCCACCTCAGTCCTCCCGGGTCACGCGCAGCACCTCCTCGAGGGTGGTCTCGCCGCGCAGGACCCGGGCGCGGCCGTGATCGCGGATCGAGGGGGTGCTGCGGCGGGCATGGCGCTCGATCTGCTGCTCGCTTGCGCCGTCGTGGATCATGGTGCGCAGCTGCTCATCGACCATGATCAGCTCATAGATGCCCGAGCGTCCGCGGTAGCCGCCGAGCAGGTCATCGCCGGGCCGGTACAGCGTCGGCGGCGGGGTATCCGGCGGGAGGTTGAGGAGCCGCTGCTCGGCCTCCCCGCCGGTGAAGGGCTGTTTGGTTGCGGGGTTGAGCACGCGCACCAGGCGCTGGGCGAGCACGCCGATCAGGCTCGAGGAAAGCAGGAACGGTTCGATCCCCATGTCGCGCAGGCGGGTGACCGCGCCGGCGGCGGTATTGGTGTGCAGCGTCGAGAGCACCAGGTGGCCGGTGAGACTCGCCTGCACGGCGATCTGCGCGGTCTCGAGGTCGCGGATCTCCCCGATCATCACCACATCCGGGTCCTGGCGCAGGATCGCGCGCAAGCCGCGCGCGAAGGTCATCTCCACCTTGGTGTTGACCTGAGTCTGCCCGATGCCGTCGATGTAGTACTCGATCGGATCCTCGACCGTCATGATATTGCGGGTGTCGTCGTTGAGCCGCTCGAGCGCCGCATACAGCGTCGTGGTCTTGCCCGAGCCGGTCGGACCGGTCACGAGCAGGATGCCGTGCGGCTTGTGGATGAGCTCGTCAATCAGCCGCTCGGTGGCCGGATCCATGCCGAGCGCATGCAGATCGAGCCGCCCGGCCTGCTTGTCGAGGATACGCAGCACGACCCGCTCGCCGTAGCCCGCCGGGATGGTCGAGACGCGTACGTCGACCGCCCGGCCGGCGATGCGCAGGCTGATGCGTCCATCCTGCGGCAGGCGCTTCTCGGCGATGTCGAGCTTGGACATGACTTTGACGCGCGAGACCACCAGCGGCGCGACCGCGCGCTTCGATTGGAGCACCTCGCGCAGCACACCGTCGACGCGGAAACGCACTACCAGGCGGTTCTCGAACGGCTCGATGTGGATATCCGAGGCGTTCTCCTTGACCGCCTGGGTGAGCACCGCGTTGATCAGCCGGATGATCGGTGCGTCGTCGTCGCTGTCGAGCAGGTCGGCCTGCTCGGGCAGCTCCTGCGCGAGGTGCGCCAGATCCTCGGTTCCGCTCAGCCCCTCGACCGCCTGCATGGTGTCCGAGCCGGCCTCGTAGACCTGCTGCAGCAGGCGGTCGAATTCCGCCTCGGAAACGCGGGAGAGGCGGATCGGGCGCCCGAGCACCCGGCGCGCCTCGGCGAGTCCGAGCGCGGAGGCGCGCTCGCGGCACACACACTCGGCGCTTTCGGCCGTGAGCGTGCGCACCAGCACGCCGTGGCGCTTGGCGAAGGCGAACGGCAGGCGCGGCTCGGGAGGCGCGCCGCGGGCACTGGGTACGATGGGGTGCGGATCGCTCACGATGAGGGCGGGGGCGTGGCGCCCTTGGCGGGCTGTCGAGTCGGGGCGGGCGCGGCGCTCGTGCCGGCCGGGGGGAGCGGTGGCAGCTGCGGGTTCGGCTCGCCCTTGAGCAGCGGCGGCCACTGCTCCGGGGGCACGGACTTTTCCTGCTGGAGCATGTACCGGTAGGTGTTGTCCGTCTGGCCGGTGGTCTCGGCCTGGTTGCGCATGATCGTCGGCTTGATGAAGATCATCAGATTGGTGCGCGCGGCACTGTCGTTGCGCGCCTTGAACAGCCAGCCGAGGACGGGAATGTCCCCGACGAACGGTATGCCGGCATGCGAGCGCTCCTGCTGATTCTCGATCAGGCCGCCGAGGACCACGATGCCCTTGTTGCGGATCAGGACGTTGGTCGTGATGCTGCGCTTGAGCGTGGTCGGGTTGACCGCCGAGGTCGAGGTCGGCAGTACGCTCGAACTCTCGACGGAGATCTTGAGCATCACCGAATTGCCCGTGGCCGAGATGGTCGGGGTGACCTTGAGGATGGTGCCGACCTCCAGTTGCTGGTAGGTCTGGAACGGCGTGACCGCCCCGTTGGTCACCGTCGAGGCGCTGGTGTATTGGCCGGTCACGTACGGCACCTCCTCGACCGACTTCAGCACGGCGGCCTGGTTGTCCAGAGTGACCGCCGAGGGCGTCGCCACGATGTTGGTGCCGGTGTTGGAGCGCAGCGCACGCAGCATGGCCGCGAAGGACACGCCGCCGGCGCTGAGTTCGCCGATCCCGATGGTCGTGCCCTCCAGCAGCGAGGTGGTCAGGTTGCTCGGGCTCTTGGCCGCCGCGACCAGGTCGACGATGCTGGTGTTGCCGACGGGCTCGACGAATCCCCCGAGCGGCAGCTTGTTCACCTGCGAGAAGGCGGCCCAGTTCACGCCGAGATCGGATGTTCTGTTGACGTCGACCTCGGCGATGATCGCCTGCACGAGCACCTGCGGCTGGCGGATATCCAGTTGCGCGATGATGTGCAGGATGGTGCTCATCACCTTCGGCGGCGCGGTGATCACCAGGGCGTTGGTCTGCGTGTCGGCCCACACCAGCGCGTTCTTCTCGGCCGCCGCCTGCGCCGTCCCCTTCGGACCGCCGCCGACCGTGGCGATCTCGGCGATCTCGCGCATCTGCTTCTCGAGTTCGGGCGCGAGCTTCTTGGCGCTGGCGTAATGCAGATAGACCACGCGGGTGTCACCGCCGCTGGCCGCCGGGGTGTCGAGCTCGGCGACCAGCGCGCGGATGCGCAGCCGTTCGGCCGGATCGCCGCTGATCAGCACGCTGTTGGTACGCGGGTCGGCCACCACCTTGAACATGCGGCCCATCTGGGCCGCGGCCTGGCCCTGATAGAGCTGGTTGATCACCTGCACGACCTGGGTGGCCGAGGCGTTCTGCAGCGGCATGACGTCGACGTCCTGATTGCCGACGCGGTCCATGCGCTGCACGATCCGCATGATCCGGTGAACGTTGCTCGCGCGGTCGGAGATGATCAGCAGGTTCGAGGGCGGATAGGCCGCCAGGTGTCCCCACTCGGGCACCAGCGGCCGCAGGATCGGCACCAGCTCCGCGGCGCTCACGTTCTTGACCGGAATTATCTGGGTGACGATCTCATCGGAGGTCGCGCTGACGGTCTTCGGCAGGTTGATCCCCGGCATCACCCGCTCATCGGCGTTGGGGACGACGTCGACGATGTTGTGGCCTGCCGGTACGGCGATGTACCCGTAGACCGACAGGATCGAGAGAAACGCCTGGTAGAAGGCCTTGGGCGACAGTGGCGTCGCGGAGTACATCGTGACCTCGGCGTTGACCCGCGGGTCGACGATGATGTCCTTGCCCGTCGCGGCGCTGACCGCCTGGATGATCTCGCGAATGTTGGCGTCCTTGAAGTTCGGGGTGATGCTCGCGCCGGCGGGCGCGGCTGCGCGGCACACCAGCGGGGCGCACGCGAGCACGCTCACGGCGAGTATGCGTAGGCCTTTGATCAACGGCCGGCTCCTCATCGCGGTGACGGCCCGGCGGGGCGAGCGGTCCCGAAGGGCAGCGCGGGCGGTCCGGCCGCTGGGCTCGGCTTGGCGGGGAAGGCCGTGAGGGATTTCGCCGCCTGCTCGACTTGCGCCAGATTGAGCGTCAGGATGCGCTGCACGCCGTTGCGCAGCACGGTCACGGTCGCCTGGCTCGATGAGCCGAGGGTATCGAACACCTGTTGATCCTGAGCGGGATCGTTCAGCGGCGTGCCGTTGATCGCCATGACCAGATCCCCGGGCTGCAGTCCCAGGCGCCGGAACGCCTGCGGATCACTGCCGGGGTAAACGCGGTAGCCGCGCAGCTGGCCGCCGGCGAACACCGGCTCGGGGCGCAGCAGCTCCGCGAGCACGGCGGGGCGGCGCGCGACCAGGGCGCGCATACGGGCGGCGAACTGCGGCGCCTCGACGTCGGCGGGCGGCAGCGCGGCACTCGGCAGCGGCGCATTCACGGACAATTGCCGCGGTAGCGACAGAGATTGCAGCTGACCGTTGCGGCGCAGCAGAACCTTGCGGGGCAGGACGGCAGCGAGCTCGGCGCCGCCGGGCACGCTGTCGCCGACCGCGTACACTTTGGCGACCTGCGCGTTGGGGCCGAGGATGGCGAGCCCCGCGGTGGGGTCGTCGGCCGCGATCACGCCGGTCAGTACCAGCGGCAGGGAGGTCTGCGGGGCATCCTGGCCGAGTGCGCCGGCACTCTGCGGGGCACGACCGAACAAGTGGCTCGAGACGATCTGCGCCACGTCAGGCGCGTTGAGGTGCGGCCGCCATACGGGCGGCGGCGCGCTTGGCGGGCCGCCGCCGGCAAGTCCCGTCACGAGCAGCGCCAATTCTGCCGCAATCGCCAGCGCCAGGATTCCGGTAACCCAGCCGGGACCCCGCTGTGCGATCACGGTGCGCCAGTGGTCGCTTGCCCGAATTCCCTCGAGCCAGGACGCGGTGTTCATCGGTGCATCGATCGGGTCTGTGAGAGGTGGACCGTAAACGGCTCGCATCGTTCGCTGGCGATCGATCAATGATACGGGGCCGTCGGTTGCGCTCACAAGCGCTTGTTTCTCAATATTACGTCCCGCGAGTCCTCGCGCACCGCCGAAGGGGGGTGCGGCGCGCACTTGTGTTGCGCGCGGCCGCCCCCTATAAAGGCCTCATGTCCGACCCCCATCCCACCCGACCCGATGCCGGGGTGCTCGTCGAGGAGGCACGGCCCGAGGTCAAGCCCCCGCCGCTGTTCCGGGTGGTGCTGCTGAATGACGACTACACCCCGATGGAATTCGTGGTCGATGTGCTGGAGAAGTTCTTCGGTCTCGACCGTTCCACCGCGACGCGTATCATGCTAGAGGTGCACACCCAGGGTAAGGGCGTGTGCGGGGTGTTCACCTTCGAGATCGCCGAGACCAAGGTCGCCCAGGTGACCACTTACGCGCGCGACAACCAGCACCCGCTGATGTGCACGCTGGAAGAGGCGTAAGGCGCAAGAGGCTCGAGAAAAGTGCTGTCCAACGAGCTTGAATATTGTCTGAATGATGCTTTCCATCAGGCGCGCGAGGCCCACCACGAGTATCTGACGGTGGAGCACCTGCTGCTGGCCATACTCGACACCCCGCGGGTGCGCGAGGTGCTGCGTGCCTGCGGGGCGGACCTCACCCGTCTGCGCCAGGAGCTGAAGGAGCATATCGAGCAGTCGACGCCGCGGGTGAGCGAGGGCGTGGAGCGCGAGGTCCAGCCGACGCTCGGGTTCCAGCGCGTCCTGCAGCGTGCGGTGTATCACGTGCAGTCGAGCAGCCGCAAGGAAGTCGGAGTTGCGGACGTGCTGGTGGCGATCTTCAGCGAGAAGCAGAGCCACGCGGTGTTTCTGCTCAACCGCCGGCATGTCTCGCGCCTCGATGTCGTGAACTACATCTCGCACGGTCTCTCGAAGCTCGCCGAGGAGAAATCCGCCGATGAGCCTCAGCCCGCCGAGGAGCGCGATACCGACAGCGGCAGCGCGCTGGAGAAATACACCACCAACCTCAATCGCATGGCGCAGGAGGGGCGCATCGATCCGCTCATCGGACGCAAGCTCGAGGTCGAGCGCACCATCGAGATCCTCTGCCGGCGCCGCAAGAACAATCCGCTTTACGTCGGGGAGGCCGGGGTCGGCAAGACGGCCATCGCCGAGGGGCTTGCGCGGCTGATCGTCGAGGAAAAGGTGCCCGAGGTGCTCGCCGACTGCACGCTCTATGCGCTCGACATGGGCGCGCTCATCGCCGGCACCAAGTACCGCGGGGACTTCGAGAAGCGGCTGAAGGGAGTGATCGGCGAGCTGAAGAAGCTCCCGGGCGCGATTCTCTTCATCGACGAGATTCACACCGTGATCGGCGCGGGGGCGGCTTCGGGCGGGGTCATGGATGCCTCGAACCTGATCAAGCCGGTGCTGACCAACGGGGAGATCCGCTGCATCGGCTCGACCACCTATCAGGAATACCGTGGGATCTTCGAGAAGGATCATGCACTGGCGCGCCGCTTCCAGAAGATAGATGTCACGGAGCCCTCGGTCCAGGAGACCGTGGAGATCCTGCTCGGCCTGAAGGCCCGCTTCGAGGAGCATCACGGCATCCCCTACACGCCCGAGGCATTGAAGGCGGCCGCCGAGCTTGCCGCCCGGCACATCAACGAGCGCCACCTGCCGGACAAGGCCATCGATGTGGTCGATGAGGCCGGTGCGCGCCAGCGCTTGAAGCCGCCCGGGGAGCGGCCGGCGGCGATCGAGGTGAGTCACATCGAGGACGTGGTGGCGCGCATGGCCCGCATCCCGGCCAAGAGCGTGTCCTCCTCGGATCGCGAGGTGCTGCGCAGCCTCGAGCGCAATCTGAAGCTGGTGATCTTCGGGCAGGATCGGGCCATCGAGGCGTTGGCCGCGGCGATCAAGATGGCCCGCTCCGGGCTCGGCGATCTGCGCAAGCCCGTCGGCAGTTTCCTCTTCGCCGGACCCACCGGGGTGGGCAAGACCGAGGTGACGCGGCAGCTGGCGATCATTCTCGGAGTGGAATTCCTGCGTTTCGACATGTCCGAGTACATGGAGCGGCACACCGTCTCGCGCCTGATCGGCGCCCCACCGGGGTACGTCGGATTCGATCAGGGCGGGCTGCTGACCGAGGCGGTCACCAAGCATCCGCACTGCGTGCTGCTGCTCGATGAGATCGAGAAGGCCCATCCCGATGTGTTCAACCTGCTGCTGCAGGTGATGGATCACGGCACCCTGACCGATAACAATGGGCGCAAGGCCGATTTCCGCCACGTGATCATCGTGATGACCACCAACGCCGGGGCTCAGGAGATGGCCCGTCCCTCGATCGGCTTCACCCAGCAGGATCACGCCAGCGACGGCATGGAGGCGATCCGGCGGCTGTTCACGCCGGAGTTCCGCAATCGCCTGGATGCGGTCATTCCGTTCGCGGGGCTTGATCGGCCCACGGTCGAGCGGGTCGTGGACAAGCTGATTCTCGAGGTGGAAATGCAGCTCGAGCAGAAGGGCGTGACGATTTCCCTCGACGAGCCGGCGCGCCGCTGGATTGCCGAGAAGGGCTGGGATCCGAAGATGGGCGCGCGCCCGATGGCCCGGGCGCTGCAGGAGTTCATCAAGCGTCCGCTCGCCGAGGAGCTGCTGTTTGGCCGGCTGGTCGGAGGCGGCCAGGTACGCGTGTCGGTGGCCGCCGATGGGTCGCGACTGGACCTGACGTGCACCGGCACGGCGCAGCCGGAAGTGACCGCTTAATCGGGCGCGCCGCTAGCGCCCGCGATAGACGATGCGCCCCTTGGTCAGGTCGTACGGAGTCAATTCCACGGTGACCTGATCACCGGTGAGAATGCGGATGTAGTTCTTGCGCATCTTGCCGGAGATGTGCGCAGTGACGACGTGGCCGTTCTTGAGCTTCACACGGAAGGTGGTGTTGGGCAGTGTTTCCACCACCTCACCCTCCATCTGGATGGCGTCTTCTTTGGACATATGATCCTTTGCGTTGCGAGGGCGCGGATTGCAGCACAAAAGGCCGCGGCTGCGCAATTTTCCAGCGCCGGCTCCGGGGACGCCCGGCCCGATCCGGCGCCGCGGCGAGCCGATGAGGTGCCGTGGGGGGCGCTCCGGGGGGCGAGGCGCCGAGCCCCCGGGCGCGCCGTCCGTGCCCGGGGGCGTACCGGCGCGCGCGGCGCCGCGGTGGTTTACGCGCTGCAACGCCGAGGCGGATCCTGCAGGGGCAGGGGCGTGAGGCTGACCCAGCGCTCGAGCAGTGCTTGAAACTGCGCGCGGCTGATCGCGCGGGCCCCGAGGCTCGACAGATGCGAGGACGGCATCTGACAATCGATCAGGGCGATGCCGTTGGGCGCGCACAGCGCCGCCAGATGCGCCAGGGCCACCTTCGAGGCGTCGCGCTCCCGGCTGAACATCGACTCGCCAAAGAACACTCCGCCGAGACGGACCCCGTAAAGACCGCCGGCGAGCGTTCCGCCGCGCGTCACTTCGATACTGTGCGCGAAGCCGAGCCGGTGCAGCCGCACGTACGCCTCGCGCATCTCGGCCGTGATCCAGGTGCCGGGGCTGCGCGCCCGGGGAGCGGCACAGGCTGCGATCACCGCTTCAAACTGCCGGTCGATGCCGGTGTCGAAGCCTTTGTTCCGTATCGTCTTTGCCAGGCTGCGGTGACGGCGGAACTCCTCGGGGAAGAGCACCGTGCGCGGGTCGGGCGCCCACCACAGCACCGGCTGACCGGGGGCGTACCAGGGGAAAATGCCGCGCCGGTAGGCGGCCACCAGGCGCTCGCTCGACAGATCGCCGCCGGCGGCGAGCAGCCCCGCCGGCTCGGTGAGCGCCTGCTCGAGCGGCGGAAACCACTCGGGTGCATCGTGCGCGGACAGCCAGGTGATGCGCCTCATGGGGGCGCTTTGCGGTAGGGCACGTGCCGGCGGACCTCCCCGGCATACGCTTCGACCCAGTCGGCTTCGTGCTCGAGGAAATGGGCGATCGCGGCGCGCAGGCGCGGCTCGACGATGTGGTGCGCCGACCAAGTCAGACAGGGCTCGAAGCCGCGGCTGATCTTGTGCTCCCCCTGGGTCCCGGGCTCGAAGCGGGCAATGCCCCGCTCGATGCAGAACTCGATCCCCTGGTAATAACAGGTCTCGAAATGCAGGCTGTGGTATGCGCCCTCGGATCCCCAGTAGCGGCCCCAAAGCGTTTCGGCCGACCAGAAGAACACCGCCGCGGCGACCGGCCGGCCCTCGTGCAGCGCGACTTTCACCATCAGGGCGTCCCCGAGCGTACGGACGATCTCGGCGAAGAACCTGCGCGTGAGGTACGGCTCGTGTCCGTGGCGCAGGAACGTTTCGCGGTGAAAGGCATAGACGCGATCGAGCAGCGCCGGATCGAGCTCGGGGCCGAGGTAGGTGCGGAAGCGGATGCCCGCCTCGGCGACGCGCCGGCGCTCGCGGCGCGCCTTCTTGCGCTTCTCAGCCGTGAAGGTCGCCAGGTACTGCTCGAAGCTCCGGTAGCCGCGATTGTGCCAGTGAAACTGGCAATCGCGCCGCAGCAGCCAGCCCGAGGCGGTGCACGCCTCGCGGTCCTGCTCGTCGAGAAACAGCGCGTGCGCCGAGGAGCATCCGTGCTCGCGCGCCAGATCGCGCAGTGCCGCAAGCAGCCGCGCGGCGAGCGTGCGCCGCTCCAGGCCGCAGCGCACCAGCAGGCGCGGGCCGGTGGCGGGCGTGAACGGCACCGCCAGGGTGAGCTTGGGGTAGTACTCGAGTCCGTGCCGCGCATAGGCGTCGGCCCACGCGAAATCGAACACGAACTCGCCGAAGGAGTTGTCTTTCAGGAACACCGCGGCGGCGGCGGCGAGCCCATGAGCATCGCTGAGCGTGATGGGGCAGGGCTGCCAGCCGCGCTCGGCGCCCACACAGCGGGTGTGCTCGAGCGCCGCGAGGAATTCATGCCGCATGAACGGATGAGCCGCTCCGGCGAGCATATTCCACTGCTGCGGATCGATCTGATCGATGCTCGAGTGGACGGCGAGCTTCATTCCGGTGCGCTATTGGGCGGTGAGATCCAGCGTCTCGAGATATCGGTCGGCATCGAGCGCGGCCATGCAGCCGGCGCCGGCCGAAGTGATCGCCTGGCGATAGATCGGATCGGCCACGTCGCCGGCGGCGAATACCCCGGGCAGGCTCGTGGCCGTCGCGTTGCCCTCGGTGCCGCCGCGCACCAGGAGGTAGCCGTTGCGCATCTCGAGCTGGCCGGCGAACAAGCCGGTGTTCGGCGCGTGTCCGATCGCGATGAACACGCCGGTGACCGCAAGCTCACGCGCCTCGCCGGTGCGCATGTGCGCGAGTCGCACGCCCGTTACGCCCCGTTCATCGCCCAATACTTCGGCGACCGTGTGGTCCCAGACGAGGGTGATCTTGCCGGCCTCGACCTCGCGCAGCAGGCGATCCTGCAGGATTTTCTCGGCGCGCAGCCGGTCGCGCCGGTGGACGAGCGTCACGTGCCCGGCGATGTGCGCGAGGTACAGCGCCTCCTCCACCGCGGTATTGCCGCCGCCGATCACCGCCACGTGCTGGGCGCGGAAGAAGAACCCGTCGCAGGTCGCGCAGGCCGATACGCCCCGGCCGCGATACTTCTCCTCCGAGGGCAGCCCCAGGTACTTGGCGGTGGCGCCGGTGGCGACGATCAGTGCATCGCAGCTGTAGCGGCCCGAGTCCCCGCTCAGCCGGAACGGCCGGCTCGCCAGCTCGCACGCATTGATGTGGTCGCTCACGATCTCGGTGTTGAAGCGCTCGGCGTGGCGGCGCAGCCGCTCCATCAGGGCCGGGCCCTGCAGCCCCTCGACGTCCCCGGGCCAGTTGTCCACATCCGTGGTGGTCATGAGCTGCCCGCCCGCCTCCAGGCCGGTGATCAGCAGCGGCGCGCGATTGGCCCGGGCCGCGTAGACCGCCGCGCTGTATCCGGCCGGTCCCGAGCCCAAAATGATCAGACGGCTGTGCCGAGTGTCGTTCATCGATGTCGTTCCATTATGTGCCTGGGGCTGTTCCGCGGGACGCGGACCACAGGGGCCGATACTACCAAGGCTCGACGGAGGGGTACTGCGCTAGAATTAGTTTATCGATCTCGACCGGATTGTGGAGCCGTACCCATTGGCCGATCCCCAGGCGCTCTCGCGCCCAACGTCCCGTTTCAGCGCCGCGCTCACCGGCGCTCTGCGTGAGAGCGCGGTCATTGCCGTCGCCGCGGCAGCGCTCGTGGTGCTCATCGCGCTCGCCACGTACAACCCCGCGGACCCGGGCTTTTTCTTCTACCGTGGCGTCGAATCGAGCGTGCACAACCGCATCGGTCCGGTGGGCGCCTGGCTCGCCGATGCGCTGTTCGGTCTGTTCGGCCGCGGCGCCTACTGGGTGCCGCTCATGCTCGGCTTCTCGGCGTGGCGCATTCACCGCAGTGCGCGCGAGGCGCCGATCGGGCGGGCCACGCGCCTGGTGCGCGGCGGCGGCCTCGCGCTGTTGATGATTTCCACCTGTGCGCTGGCGGCGCTGAACTGGGGTCCGGGCACGCTGCACGAGGGGGCCGGTGGGTTGCTCGGCCAGTTCGCGGGCAACGGCCTGCGCGACGCGTTGGGCTACCTCGGCGCGACACTGGTGATGCTGGTGGCCTGGATGGCCGGCCTGTCGCTCGGTTTCGGGGTGTCCTGGTTCCGGGTGATGGACCGGCTCGGGACGGGGGTGTGGGCGATGGTCGGCTGGCTGCGGGCGCACCGTGCCGCGGCGCACGATCGGGCGGTCGGTCGGGAGCGCCGTCAGGCGCGCAAGGAAGCGGTGGCGGGCGAGACGCGCCGCACCGCCGCGCGCGTTGCGCCGCGCATCATGGTGCCGACGCTGCGGGTGGAGCCCAGCGAGCGTGTCGAGAAGGAACGGCAGGTGGCGCTGTTCGATCCGCCGAAGGCCGGCGAGCTGCCGCCGCTGTCGCTGCTCGATGATCCGCCGCGGCGCGAGCCGCTGTACTCGAGCGAGGCGCTGGAAGGCCTGTCCCGACTGGTGGAGGTGAAGCTGAAGGATTTCGGGATCGAGGCCGAGGTGGTGGCGGTGCAGCCAGGCCCCGTGGTCACCTGCTTCGAGCTCAGACCCGCCCCGGGCGTCAAGGCGAGCCAGATCACCAGCCTGGCGAAGGATCTGGCGCGCTCGCTGTCGGTGATGAGCGTGCGCGTGGTGGAGGTGATTCCGGGCAAGAACGTGATGGGGCTCGAGATCGCCAATGAAAAGTACGAGACGGTCACGCTCGGGGAGATCATCCGCTCGAAGGCCTACGACGAGATGCACTCGCCGCTGGCGCTTGCTCTGGGCAAGGACATCGGCGGCTCGCCGGTGGTCGCCGACCTCGCGCGCATGCCCCATCTGCTGATCGCCGGCACGACCGGCTCGGGCAAATCGGTGGCGATCAACGCCATGGTGCTCTCGCTGCTGTACAAGTCGACCGCCGAGCACGTCCGGCTGATCATGATCGACCCGAAGATGCTCGAGCTGTCCGTGTACGAGGGCATCCCGCACCTGCTCGCGCCGGTGGTCACCGACATGAAGCAGGCGGCCAATACCCTGCGCTGGTGTGTCGCGGAGATGGAACGACGCTATCAGTTGATGGCCGCGCTCGGGGTACGCAACATCGCCGGCTTCAACCGCCGCGTCCGGGACTCGATCGAGGCCGGCAAGCCGATCCTCGATCCGGTGCTGCTCGCGCGCGCGGCCAACGACCCGACCGTGGATCAGAGTCAGATCCCGCACTTGACGGCGCTGCCGTACCTGGTGGTGGTGGTCGATGAGCTGGCCGACCTGATGATGATCGTCGGCAAGAAGGTCGAGGAACTCATCACCCGTCTGGCGCAGAAGGCGCGCGCTTCCGGAATCCACCTGATCCTGGCGACCCAGCGGCCGTCGGTGGATGTCATCACCGGTCTGATCAAGGCCAACATTCCCTGCCGCATCGCCTTCCAGGTTTCCGCCAAGGTCGACTCGCGCACCATTCTCGACCAGATGGGGGCCGAGACGCTGCTCGGGCACGGCGACATGCTGTATCTGCCCTCGGGTACCTCGGTGCCGACACGCGTGCACGGCGCGTTCGTCTCGGACCAGGAAGTGCATCGGGTGGCGGAAGCCTTGAAGAAAGCCGCGCCGCCGAACTATATCGACGAGGTTCTCACGGGTCCGCAGACGCCGATTCCGGGTCTGCCGGGGGAGGAGGGCGAGGGCGGGATGACCCCCGATGCGGAGCAGGATGCGCTCTATGACGAGGCGGTGCGGATCGTGACCACCGAGCGCAAACCGTCCATCTCGTACGTGCAGCGGCGGCTGAAGATAGGCTATAACCGAGCGGCGCGGCTGCTCGAGGCGATGGAAGCGGCGGGTCTGGTCGGCCCGCTGCAAGCGAATGGCGCGCGCGAGGTGCTGGTGCCGGCGCGGCCGGAGGACTGAAATCCGATGCGCAACCTGTCGACACCGTGGGTACTGGCCGCGGCCCTGGTTCTCGCCCCGGCGCCGGCGCTCGCGGCGCGGGCCGCGCCGCCGGCGAAGGCGCTCACCGCCCCGACGCCGCTCGATCGCTTTCTGGCGCATCTGCATACGCTGCGCACGAGGTTCCGGCAGACGCTGGTCGATGCCCACGGCGGTGTGCTGTCGCGCTCGGTCGGCACGCTGATCGTGCAGCGTCCGGGCAAGTTCCGCTGGAACATCCATCCGCTGCATGCCGGCGGCGGGGGGCAGTTGATGGTTGCCGACGGGCGCAACCTGTGGTTCTACGACCGTGATCTGCAGCAGGTGACCGTGCAGCCGCTGAGCGCGGCGCTGTCGGCGACCCCGGCGATGTTGCTGTCGGGTACGGTCGATGTGCGCAAGGCGTTCCACGAGCGTCTGGCGGGCCGGCGCGAGGGCCTGCAATGGGTGTACGTGGCGCCGCGCCAGCGCAGCGGGGCGGACTTTCGCAGCGCGTTGTTCGGGTTCGAGCACGGCACGCTGAAGAAGATGATTCTGGAGGATACGCTCGGCCAGGTCGCCACCGTCACCTTCCAGCACATCCGGATCAACGTGCCCGTGCCGGCCGCGGAGCTGAGATTCACGCCACCGCCGGGCGTTGACGTGATCGGCCACCCGCTGCATTGAGCGCCACCCCGACAGTGCCGCCGGATGCCGCTCGGCCGCTCGCCGACCGGATGCGGCCGCGCTCGCCGGATGAAGTGTTGGGCCAGGAGCACGTGCTGCGGCCCGGCAAGCCGTTGCGCCAGGCGATCGAGTCCGGCCGGCTGCACTCGCTGATCCTGTGGGGCCCGCCCGGCACCGGCAAGACCACGCTGGCTCGGCTGATCGCCCGGGGCAGCCAGGCGCAATTCATCGCGCTGTCGGCCGTGATG
The DNA here is from genome assembly GCA_021843755.1 of Pseudomonadota bacterium. GTDB lineage: Bacteria > Pseudomonadota > Gammaproteobacteria > Steroidobacterales > Steroidobacteraceae > 13-2-20CM-66-19. The sequence goes on along the minus strand of JAKBWB010000005.1, from coordinate 6,181 downwards.
GCCGGCGTGAAGGACATACGCGCCGCGGTGGAGTCGGCGCGCGCCGAACGCGAGCGCAGCGGCCGGCCGACGGTGCTGTTTCTCGATGAGGTGCATCGATTCAACAAGGCGCAGCAGGATACCTTTCTGCCGTATCTGGAGGACGGTACGCTCACCTTCATCGGCGCCACGACGGAGAATCCTTCGTTCGAAGTGGTGAGTGCGCTGTTGTCGCGGGCGCGTGTGTATGTGTTGAAGCCGCTCGAGGCGGCGGACTTGGTGCGTCTGCTGCGCGCGGCGCTCGCCGACGTCGAGCGGGGGCTCGGCGCGCTCGAGCTGGAGGCGGAGCCGGCCGCCTTGGAGCTGATCGCGCAGGCCGCCGACGGCGATGGCCGCCGCGCCCTGAACATGCTGGAGCTCGCCGCGAGCCTGACCGAAGCGAGCGAGGGGCCGCAGGCGCAGATCACGCTCGAGCGGGCCGAGGAGGTCGCGAGCGGGACGCGGCGGCGCTTCGACAAGGGCGGCGAGCAGTTCTACGACCAGATCTCGGCACTGCACAAATCCGTGCGCGGCACCGATCCCGATGCGGCGCTTTATTGGCTCGGTCGGATGCTCGATGGCGGTTGCGATCCGCTGTACGTGGCGCGCCGCGCGGTGCGGATGGCGATCGAGGACGTTGGTCTCGCCGATCCGCGCGCCTTCACGCTGGCGCTCGAGGCATGGGAAGCCTACGAGCGCCTCGGCAGTCCCGAGGGTGAGCTTGCGATCGCCAGCGCGATCGTGTATCTGGCCTGCGCGCCGAAGAGCAATGCCGTGTACGTGGGCTTCGGGGAGGCGCGCGCCGACGTCGAGCGCTTCGGCACGCTCGAGGTGCCACTGAGACTACGCAACGCCCCGACCCGGTTGATGAAGGATCTCGGCTATGGGCAGGGGTATCGCTACGCGCACGATGAGCCCGAGGCCTATGCCGCCGGCGAGCGGTATCTGCCGGACGGTATGCCCGATCGGCGATACTATCGTCCGGTGCCGCGGGGGCTCGAGATCAAAATCGGCGAGGCGTTGGCGAAACTGAGGAACATCAAACCGTGATCGATCCAAAGCTGCTGCGCTCCGACCCCGAGACTGTCGCCCGCAACCTGGCCCGGCGCGGTGTGCTGTTTGATGTTGCCCGGTGGCGCGCGCTCGAGGAGCGGCGCAAGAGCGCGCAGGTGGAGTCGGATCGGTTGCGTGCCGAGCGCAACGCAAACGCCAAGGCGGTCGGCATGGCCAAGGGGCGCGGCGAGGATGCGAGCGCGCTGCTGGCGCGTGGCGAGCGGCTGACCGAAGAGCTTGCCGCGGCCGAGCAGGCCCTCGGTTCGGTGCAGACCGAGATCGAGGGCTGGCAGCTCGCGCTGCCGAATCTCCTGCACGAGTCGGTGCCGGATGGAGCGAGCGAGGCGGACAACCGCGAGGTGCGCCGCTGGGGCGAGCCGCGCGCCTTCGAGTTCGAGCCGCTCGATCACGTGACGGTCGGTGAGCGCCTGGGCGGGCTCGACTTCGAGGCCGCCGCGCGTATCTCGGGGGCGCGCTTCGTGGTGATGCGCGGGCAGATCGCCCGGCTGCATCGGGCGCTTGTGCAATTGATGCTCGACCTGCACACGCTCGAGCACGGCTATACCGAGGTGTATGTCCCGTACCTCGTCCAGAGCCCGGCGCTCATCGGCACCGGCCAGCTGCCGAAGTTCGAGCAGGACTTGTTCAAGGTGGCCGGCGCGCAGCAGTTCTATCTGATTCCCACCGCCGAGGTGCCGGTCACCAACCTGGTGCGCGAGCAGATCCTCGCCGCCGAGTCGCTGCCGTTGCGCTTCGTGTGTCACACGCCGTGCTTCCGCTCGGAGGCGGGCGCGGCCGGCAAGGATACCCGCGGCATGATCCGCATGCACCAGTTCGACAAGGTCGAGCTGGTGCACATCGTGCGGCCCGAGGACTCTTATGGCGCGCTCGAGGCGCTCACCGGCCACGCCGAGCAGGTGCTGAAGCGGCTCGGACTGCCGTTTCGAACCATGGCCCTGTGCGCGGCGGACATCGGCGCCAGTGCGGCCAAGACGTACGACATCGAGGTCTGGCTGCCCTCGCAGCGGCGCTACCGCGAGATCTCCTCGTGCAGCAACGACGAGGCGTTCCAGGCGCGGCGCATGCAGGCGCGCTGGCGTGCGCCGCAGGGCAAGCCCGAACCGCTGCATACGTTGAACGGTTCGGGCCTCGCGGTGGGACGGACGCTGGTGGCCGTGCTCGAGAATTACCAACAGGCCGACGGCACGGTGACTGTACCCGAGGCGCTGCGGCCGTATCTCGGTGGGCTGATACGGCTCGCGCCGGACTGAGCCGCCGGCCGGATTGGGGGGGAGAATCGATGCCCGAGCTCAGCAGATCGCTCAAGCCGCGCCATCTGGAGATGATCTCGATCGGCGGGATCATCGGTGCCGGCTTGTTCGTCGGCAGCAGTGCCTCGATCGCGGCCGTCGGACCGGCCATCGTGCTGAGCTATGTCATCACCGGAACGCTCGTGCTGTTGGTGATGCGCATGCTCGGGGAGATGTCCCTGGCCATGCCCAACGTGCGCTCGTTCACCGAGTTTGCGCGCGAGGGGCTCGGACCCTGGGCAGGGTTCATCGCCGGATGGCTCTACTGGTATTTCTGGATCATCGTGGTTCCGGCCGAGGCGATTGCCGGCGCGAACATCCTGCACAACTGGTTCCCTCAGGTGCCGACGGGCGTGCTCGGCTGCGGCCTGATGGCGCTGATGACCGGCGTGAATCTGATGTCGGCGCGCTCCTACGGGGAATTCGAGTTCTGGTTCGCTTCGATCAAAGTGGCGGCCATCATCGTGTTCATCGCGCTCTCGGGAGCCTACGCGTTCGGTTTGACGTCCCCGCACGGGCCCACCTTCCACAATCTCTCCGCCCACGGTGGTTTCGCGCCCTTCGGTGCAGTGTCGGTATTGGCTGGCGCGGTGACGGTGTTCTTCTCGCTCACCGGCGCGGAAATCGTCACCATCGCCGCGGCTGAGTCGGCCTCCGGTTCGCGCGCGATCGCCCGATTGAGCACCTCGATCATCGTGCGCATCCTGTTGTTCTACGTGGGCTCGGTGTTTTTCATCGTGGCGGTGGTCCCGTGGAACCACATCGAGATCGGCCAGTCGCCCTTCACCCTCGCGCTCGAGCGGATGCATTTCGCATGGGCCGGCCTCGCGATGGACGCGATCATTCTCACCGCCGTGCTCTCATGCCTGAATTCGGCCTTTTACGTCTGTTCGCGCGTGCTGTTCGTGCTGGCCGAGCGGGGCGATGCGCCCCAGGGGCTGATCAAGCTCAACACGCGGCGTGTCCCGGTGCGCTCGGTGCTGCTGTGCAGCGCCGCCGGTGTTGCCGGGATTCTGGCGGCGATCCAGGCGCCGCAGGGCGTATTCGCCTTCCTCGTGGATGCCTCGGGCGCACTCATGGTGTTCGTGTACGGCATGATCGCGCTGGCGCACTGGCGCATCCGCCGCGCACGCGAGCGCGCCGGCGAGCCGCGCCCGCCGGTGACGCTGTGGCTGTTTCCGTGGTCGAGCTATCTGGCGATCGGGGCGATGCTGGCCATCCTGATCGCCATGCAGTTCACGCCGGGTCTCGGCGAGGATCTGCACGTGAGCGTGATCTCCGTCGCGGTGGTCACGCTGACTTATCTGGCGGTTCGCACGCGCCGCCGGGGACGCGCCGCCCGGGAGCGCGCGAATCGGGGCGTCCATAACCCGCCGCTTGAATCGGCCGGTGGCGGCGATACCGAAGTCTAGCCGGGACCGCAACGGCGGCGCACCGTTGAGTCGGGGAAGGATGTGACGGAAGATGCGCGATCCGAGGTCGGCGGCCGCAACCCTGTTGCGGCGCGCGGCCCGCCAGTTTCGGTATCCTGATGAGGCCGGAGAGGTGGCAGAGCGGTTGATTGCACCGGTCTTGAAAACCGGCGCCGGGGCAACCCGGCCGTGGGTTCGAATCCCACCCTCTCCGCCAGAATGTCAAGGACTTACGTCGGTCACTTGAACTGCCCATGATATCCGTGCTGCACCTTGTGTTGCACTTTCATCATGGGCGGCGCAGTATTAGCACTTGTGAGTGTCCTGCGCAAGTGCTAGGGGATCGCAATGGCCGGAAAAGTTACCTTCATCAGGCACAAGCCATCGCCGTTCACGAAGGCGACGATCAAGGCGCGCCTCAATCTTGATGAACTCGTAGCGCGGTGGCCCGACTTTCGGGACGGCCTCACCTCCCAGGACCTTGGCCATATTCTGACGACATTGGTGAGGATCGACGGGAAGACCGCGCGGCTCCTCAAGCTCGTCGAGACCGAGGCGACGCGCAGGGGGCTGCGGCTCGTCGGTGGTCGCAAGACCATCCTTGCGACGAGGTGATCGCCAATGCCGACCATACGCAAGCATCGGGCGAAGGACGGCGCTGTGTCATTCACGGCAACCGTGCGCATCGACCCGTTCCCGGCCGCTTGCAAGACTCTGCCGGTCCGCAAGGATGTAGAGGCATGGGCGCGGGACCTGGAGCGGGAACTGCGAAAACAGCGCGACCGTGGCGGCCTGCGGCGGGACGTGCCGAAAATGACCGTTGCGCAGCTCATTCGCGAGTACCTCGAAGACCCGGAAACGAAGGGGATGCGCTACTACGATTCCCTCTCGCTGCTGCTGGCCTGGTGGACCGGCCATTACGGCGCGACGAAGGTGATGGAGCTGAACGTCCTGCAGCTGCGCGAGGCCCGTGCGACCCTCAAGCCGGGGAGGGCCGCGGGCACGGTGAACCGCTACCTGTCGGCCATGCGCTCAGCGTGGAACTGGGGGCGCGCCGCCGGGCTCGTGCCGCAGGAGCAGTCCTGGCCGTCCAGGCTTCTACTGACGGAGCCGAAGGGCCGCGTCCGCTATCTATCTGACGCCGAACTCGCATCGCTCCTCGAGGCAGCTGCGGCACTCTCGGCGACGATGCGCGCGGCGATACTTCTCTCGGTCGGTTGTGGCATTCGCCAGAGTGAGCTGCGGCGCCTGCGGTGGGCAGACGTTGACCTCGACAACCAACGTATCCGTCTGCTGCTCACGAAGAACGACGAAAGCCGCGCCGTGTACCTCCCGGCCTCTGCGGCCGATGCTCTGCGCGTGCTCAAGCGAGGACCTCTAGTCGGGCGCACGGTGATCGCCGACGAGAAGGGGCAGCCGGTCGCAAAGGAGTGGATCGAATATCGGTGGCGCCTTATTCGCGACGCAGCAGGCCTTGCGGATTTTCGTTGGCACGACATGCGGCACAGCTGCGCGTCGTTCCTGGCGCAGCATGGGGCGACCCTGCTTGAGATCGGCAGCGTTCTCGGCCACCGGTCGCCGAGCGTCACCGCGCGCTATTCGCATCTCATCGCTGGCGCCCCCGTGACCGGGCATACCAAACTCGACGAGAAGCTCCGTGGCCAGTAAGCGCGGCCGGCCGCGAAAATCCTCGATAGCGCAGCGGGCGCCGGCGATGGAAAACGCCCTGCTCGAGTACAACCCGTTCCAGCAAATAATCGATAAGCAACTTCCCCGGAACACGTTGCAGATGTATGTCTACAGGCGCGATGCGTACGAAGCGGCGCGCCGAGAGGGGCTCGGGCATAGAGACGCAATCAAAAGAGCGAATAAGCTGGCCAGCGAACATTTCAACTGCACAACGCAGACGGTCCGAAATAACATCGGCACCATTCGAGCTAATGGAAAATGGAGCGGCGGCGCACTCGAACGGAGCGCGAAGATATTGGAGAAGCTGCAGGAGGAGTGCCTTTTTCCCCGGATGGAGCTATGTAACGAAGACGTGCGGCGGCTGAACCGGGCGCTGAAGCTACTGCGCGATCCGTCCTATGCCGACGTGAGGTCGGCGTTTTCCCTTCCGAAGACCGATCCGTACCAGGACTTCCGGTCCGGCGAGGCGGTGCGGCCGGATTCCACGCAGCGGCTTGCGTCCGCACTGGCCGAGGCATTTGCGCGGGCGCACGCACGGGCAGATGAGATCAGCGGGAAATGCCGGGAGCTCGTTAGTTCTACTGTGGTGCGCCGGGAGACCGGCAGGAGATTGATGGTGCGAATCCATTACGGTGAAGGGGTAGCGACCCGCACCGGCCCCGAGTCATGCACAGGCGGCCGTGAGGCAGTCGGTGAAGC
>JAKBWB010000063.1 GCA_021843755.1 Pseudomonadota bacterium | reverse complement strand
TCGCAACCCTACGCGAACGCCTCGCTAACGCAATTGCCAACCTATTCGCGCCAACACCAACCAGAGTTCGGCGGCGCGCGGAAAAGGAGCCCGAACATGCGCGCACTTTCTGACACAGTAGAACTAGAAGAGCAGCGGGAAATTCTCGCGCTCGAGCGTGCGATCCGCGACTGGATGGAGGCGACCCGCGGGACCCTCGCGCGCATCGAAGGGAGTGCCGCCCAATGATCGGCAAAATCACGACGGGGCGCGGTGCCGGCGGAACGGTGGCTTACGTGACCGAGAAGCCCGGCGCGCAGATCCTCTCGTCCACCTGGTCCGGGGCGGCGGAGACCTGGGCCGCACAGTTCAAAGAGCACGCAGACGCTCTCAATCCTGACCTGGCCGCGCACGGCCAGAGCGTCGTGCACGTCTCGCTGTCCGCCGACCCACAGGACGGGCGGCTCTCGGACGCGGGGTGGCGGGCGGTAGCCGAGGAATACCTCGCGCGAATGGGATGGGCCGAGCACGATCACGCAATCGTGAGGCACACCGACACCTCACATGACCACGTGCATATCGTCATCAGCCGGGTCGGCCGCGACGGCCAGACAGCAGATTTGCACAACGATTTTCCGCGCCAGGAGCGCGTCCTCGACTCGATCGAGCGAGACTTTTGCTTGGAGCGCACGCACGAGCAGATCAGGCTAGAAGCAGAGAAAAACCCGTTCCGCGCTATCGAGTCCGCCACGCGCGGGTCGCTGACTTTCGACCGCGCGCAGGTCGAGCGTTATTTCGACCGGCTTGGATTCGAGCCCGATCGCGTGCGCGAGCTCACGGATCGCGCAATGTCGGACGCCCGCGTGTTACAGGCCGGCGACCGATTCACGACACAGGATGTGCGCGGGGAGGTCCAGCGCCTCGACTCGGTGCTGCACCAGCTCGCTGGGCAAGAGGCCCGCCCGCTGCTCGACCGCGGCGAGGCTGCGCGAGCGGGGCTGGACAGCGGGCAGCGATTCGCTGCGGATCAGATCGCGGCAGGCCGGGGGCTCACAGTGATCGAAGGCTTCGCGGGCGCGGGCAAATCAACGATGCTGCGCGCGGCCGCGGAGGACCTGCGTTTTTCTGGCCACGAGGTGATCGGCGTAGCGCCGTCTGGCAAGGCGGCGAAGGGCCTCGAGGAATCGGCCGGCATCCAGTCCAACACGCTCACGCGCACGCTGATGGACATAGAGAGCGGCAAGAGCACACTAACAGCCAACAGTGTTGTGGTCATGGACGAGGCGGGGATGGCGCGCAATGACGACCTGGGCAAGCTCGCGCAGCACGTCGCTGATGCGGGCGGGCGGCTCGTGCTAGTCGGCGACGAGCGGCAGCTCGGCGCTGTGGGGCGCGGGGGCGGATTCGCCGAGGCGCGCGAGATTGCGGCGGGTGAGCGCGGCGTGGCGCGGCTCGACGAGATCCACAGGCAGAACGAGGGGTGGCAGAAAGACGCGAGCAGAGCGTTCGGCGAGGGACGAGCGCGTGATGCGGTCCAGGCGTATCTGGACCATGGGAAAGTCGAGTGGTCGGCGAGCCGCGGGACTGCGAAAGACATGCTCGTGTCAGACTACGTGCGGGAGATGGATCGCGGGACTAGTCCAGACAAGATGCTCGGGATGGCGCATGAGAACAAAGACGTGAAAGCGATGAATAGCGAGATCCGCGACGCGATCAAAGAGCGCGGCGGGCTCGCTGATGCACGCGAGTACAAGCTCGCGAGCGCTGATGGCAAGACACAGAAAATTGAAATCGGCACTGGTGATCGAGTCGTGTTCGAGCGAAACAACGCAAAGACCGGCGAGCGTAACGGCGAGTTCGGCACGGTCGAGAGGATGGACAAGCGTGGCTTTGATGTCAGGATGGACGACGGCCGGACGCAGCGCGTAGAGGACGGTGGGAAGCATCAGATGAGTCACGGGTACGCTTCGACGATTCACAAATCGCAGGGCAGCACAATCGACAAAACATACGTGCTCGCGAGTCGCGTGATGGACAGCAAACTAACGTACGTGGCGATGAGCCGGCAGCGCGAAGACGTTAAAGTGTACGCGAACACGACGGAGCACAAAACAGCGGAGCATCTGAAAAACAGCCTCGCGCGCGATGGCGGGCACGAAGCGTTCAAGAGCGTGCTCGCTGCTTGTCAGGCGAAAGCGCAAGGCGCGGAGAAGAGCGCGCAGAGCGCGCAGAAAGAGCAACACCACGTGCCGGCTGCGCCGGCGGAGAGGGGGGCAGAGAAACAACCGGTCGCGAGTTATATCGCTGCCGCCGCGATCGACCAGGGCAAAATTTCCGCGTCGATGGAGCCGGCGGGGAAAGAAGCAGATCACAACCACGTCGCGCTCGCGCGCGAAGAAAAGAAGGCCGCCGGGGCGCGGGGCGCGGGGCAGCAGCAGGGGAAGGCCGAGGGGAAGGCCGCCGGCGCGCAGGCCGGCGGGAAGGGCAAGGGCAAGGATCAGACGCGCGGGCAACAGCAGGCCGGCAAGGATTCGAGTCCTTCGAGCTCGAGCAAGAGCAAAGGGAAGGGCTACGGCTTGTGATCGCTGCCGCGCGGGCCGGCGAGTCCGGCCCGCAGTGCCGCATCGTGCAGCGCGCGCTCGAGCGCGGCGGACTGCGTGCAACCCAAGCGCCTGGCGAGCCGGATCAAATCGCGGTGCGCGGCGCGAGAAATCCACGCGTCGAGCCGGACTGCCCCGCGGGCGCGGGCGTGCGCGCGGAATCGCTCCTGCCGCTCGCCGCCGGTTCCGCTTTTTTTAGTCATCGCGTGCTCGAGAAAATGTTTGGATCGCTGGTCCACGCGTCACCCGCGGAGCAGTACCCGAGCAGCCGGCGCGGCCTCTGGCGAAAAATCGGCACCGGCCGCCCGCGCGGCCCAGACCAGAGGATCCATGCCCAGCCCCTCGGCGCGCGCGAGCGCGGCTCGGGCGGCGAGGGTGGTGGTGCGAAAAACAGCGCGGCCACCCGCTCGGGCATCAACAAACACTCGAGACTCATCCGCGGCGGGTCGGACTCGCCGATCGACATCGGCGGGGCCGGCGGATCGCTGGGCCGGACCAGGAGGCGGCGCAGAACCGACGAGTTGATATCGACCCGCGCGCACGCATGCGCGCGCTCGAACGCCAAAGACACGGCGTCTTGCAGCGCCATGTCGATGTCGAAATTTTCCAGATTCATACCCGCCGCTCCCGAAGGACCGCTCACGCGGCCCGATCGGCCTCCGCCGCACGGTCATACCGCTCAAGCCTCGCGCGGATCAGCCGCGCGACCTCCCGCTCTGCGCGCTCGCGATCCGCCAGGGCGTCGCGCGCGAGCGCGACGCGCAGCTGATCTTGCTGCCGAAGCTCCGCCGTATGCTCGGCCAACAGCACCCACCCGATGGCTAGCGCCACGAGGGCGGCGACGAGTAGTAGTAGTGATGTGATCATGTCAGTCTCCAAAAACAGTGTTACCGGGTAACACGATTAGACCACGCGCGCGCGGGCAGTTCAATCTTTTTCGCATCATTTTCCGAGCCGGAGGGCCGGCGGACCGGCCAGGGACCAGGACCACGTGGCCGGGCTCAGCCCGGCCGGAGGCGCAGGCCGCGCGCGCCGTGCGTTTTTTTTTATCCCCGCGGGCGGCCTGCCGCGTGAATTATCGAAAAAGTGAGGACTCGCTCCCGCGCAGGCGAAGCCTGCCCTGTGGCCAGGGTCTTCTTTTTTTGGGAACGTGCGATATAAAACTTGGTTACATGGTTACAACTTGGTTACAGAAAAATGCTTATAATGCATAGCTGTAACCGTGTAACCAACGTAACCAGCAAAAATATAGACCCGGCTATTTTCTATTTCCCCTCCGCCCCCGCGCCCCCGCCTCCTTCCCCGAAATTTCGCGGTTACATCGGTTACACGGTTACACCATTGATTTTACGGGAAAAATTCGTAACCACGACGTAACCATGTAACCGAGCGGCGGGCTACCGCTCTATCCCCGATCCGCATCGCCGCCCGGCGATGTGGATAGTACGCGCGAGGTCAGCGTGTACACGCGGAGCGGCTCTGGCTCGCCCGGGATCCGCATCGTCCGCGAGGGCCTATCCTTGCCTGCCATAAGCCACCCTTCCCGCACGAGCTCGCGCGCGGCCCAGGCCGGGTCGAACCCGCGCACGAGCTCGGATCGCCACGCCTCCGGCAGCACCAACCACTGCATGCCGCCTCCCTCGGTCCTGCGCTTGAACCCCACCCTGTCCCTCGTGACGCATCCCCCGGCGTCCGAAGAGGACGCGGACGCGAACCGTGACTCGCCGTGCTTCTCAATAAATCCTCTGACTTGGGCCAGTAACCGCACGCGTTCATGATCCGCCCCGCCGCCGCCTCGCAACCACGCGTCAAAGCATTTGCCCACGGCCTCGAGCGCTTGGCCCTCTGACCATCCTGTCAATCCAAATCGAGTCGCAAGGTCTCCCGCAAGCGCGCAGATCGCAAAGCGCCGCGCGACCCGCGCGGCTTGGCCCCCCAGGACCTGACCTTTTGCGAGCGACCGAATATAACTCTCAAGGCCATCGGGCAGCGTATTGATCAGCTCTACCCGATCTCGCACGAGTAGCTCAAGCCATTTCGGCCCGGCGCTACCGTGTGCAGTGATCGCCGCGCGGTCGAGCGCGTGGACAAATTCGCGCGCGCTCTCAAACTCGTGCAGACACTCCACGATGCCCATCCCTTCCCCCGCGTCCGCCGGCACGCTCGGCAAGCGCACCTCCTGGCCGGCAGTGCTTCTCTTGCCTATCTCACTCAGCCGCGCGTCAAGCCCGTGTTCGCCCGAGCTCAGGTAGAGCACCCTCCAATTTTGTGAGCGCCGCGCAGCGCCGACCCTCGACGCTCTGGCCTTTCCTTGCCCGTTCCCGAGCAGATAAGCAATCTCGCCCGCCTCCCGCGGCTCACATTGGTGCAGCTCGTCGAGAATCAACAGCCCATCATTGTGCTGTGCCGCGATGGCTTCCAGTCCGTTCGCGGTCGCTCGCCAAGTGCGCACGTATCTGACAGGATCCCCCCACACGCTCGCGGCCGCCCGCAACGCCGTGGTCTTGCCCGTGCTGCTGTGCCCCACGAAATGCAGGCCGCCGCCCTCGACGTTCGCGAGCGCGAGCAGCGGCGCAGCGAAAGCGGCCGAGAGCGCGAGCACCAGCCGTGAGTTACCCGCGCAAAGTCGAGCCACAGACTCTTTCCACGCGCCAAATTCACCATGTGCGCTTGAGTCCGCATATAAGACAGCGTCAGATTGATACACGATCGAGTCGGCCTGCGGACCGTACCCGGCCGACGCAGACAGATATGTGTCATGATGCCACCCGATCGAGTCAACGCATCGCCACCGCGCCCGCACCGGCGCGGTTTGCAGGTACGCGATGAGCAAAGAGCGAGCGCGCGCGCTCGGCGCAATCCGCACTCCGCCAGCCGCAAGCTCCTTTCGCAGATCCACGCCGTCCCCCTGCAGCAGCGCGGCCGGCATTGCCCACCGATGTTCTTTACCATCCTCGTCAGGCCAGCACAGCAGCCTACCCCACAAGTTGGAGGCTCCGTCGCGCGTCAGTGCGCGGACGTGAAGCTGTGAACAGACGCAAGTCTCCTTGTGATGGCCTTCCTTATCCTCTTCTATAAACTGCACGCCGCGCCCGTTCGATTCAAACACGCCATTCATCCACCCCCATCTCGACGCGCCGGCCGGCTCGATGGCCGGCGGGGGAGAGGTAGGCTCAGCGTTATGCACAAGGGCGAGCGGCCAGCGGCGCGGATTCTCCGATCCCCCCGGCTGTTCAAAATCTGAAAAGTCCGTTGCGCGCGCAACTAACGCGAAGATAGAATCGGTCGACATAGGGCACCTCTACTGTCCCTTGCGCCGCACGGTGTGAGGCCGGGCGGCGCATTTGTTATCTCTGTTCCCGCGCCGCATGCCAGCGGCGGGGCCCCGACCGGGGTGCCTACCCCGCCGCCGCGCAGCGGGTCCGAATAGTGCCCTTCAATCTTTTTATCCAAACACCTCCCGCCCGCCGGATGTCCAGCCGTCCGCTCGCGGCGCAAGCCGGCGGCGGCCTGGGCGGGGGTGGGCGTGAGCAGCCCGGACCGGATCAGCTCCTCCAGGCTGATCGGCAGCCCGTGAGCGGCTCGACGGCGGGGAAGGGGCGGGATCATCATGCGTACCTCCCGCGGATAAAAAATCCGCGCGCCCGCCGCGCCGGCTCGCCCCTCGTAATGCGCTTGCCGTCCGCGAGCGCACCCCAGAAAATCGCTCCGATCGCCGTGGCCGGCAGAAGCGCGACCAGTGCGACCAGTGCGAGAAAAATGAAGCTATTCATGTCGGTCTCTCCTCAATTACTTGTGCTTGGCTGCGGACCGCGAAGGCCGGGCGGGGATGCCGCCGGCGGCTTCGAAATCCTCGACGGTAGAAAGGCGCCACCCACTGTCCATAAAATCGCACGGCGGCATTAATCCAGCGCGGCGCCATCTCCAGAGGGTCGCGAGCGACACACCCCACCGCGCTCGCAGGTCCTGCGCCCACAGCACACTGCGCTGGCTGATTGCGTTCGTCTGATCTTCTCTCATCTTGCGTTCCTCTCCGCCTAGGCCGAATCAACCTCTCCTTTCCCCTATAGGTACCGCGCGCGGAAAATTTTTGTCTTTTGAGAGAAAAAAGATTTGCGTGGGTGCGTTTGAGCACACGCGCGAGACCCGATGCACGCAAAAGCAGCCTTCAGAAATAAAAAAGCCGCAGGGGTCGCCTGCGGCTCTGGTACTCGGCGGCGTGCGGCGCTCAGGTTTCTTCGGTAACTCGACGCGATGAGGCGGCGAGCTGCTCGAGGTGTTTCGCCCACTTCTCGAGCGCCGCGCGCTTCTCGTCCAGGTATCCGTGGCGGTCGTAGACGCCAACGACGCCCGGCTGCACGTGATTCAGAACCCGCTCGGCAATGTGCGGTTCGACCTTGATGCGCGACAGCCCCGTGCGGCAGGTGCGGCGGAGGTCGTGGAGCACAAAGTGCTTGATGCCGCGCTGTCTAAATCGCGCGAGGCATTTCGCCAGCGAGCGCGTCAATTGCCTCGGGTCGATGTGATGCGAGCCGCCTGCGGCGGGCAGAACCCACGGCGAGCCTTCGGCCTCTCGCTTGAGCGCCGCGAATTCCTCGACGGCCCAATCGCTGAGCGGCACTACGTGGCCGCGCCCGCCCTTCGCGTTCTCGTCGCGAATGGCCCAGGTCCTTTCTTTCAAGTCGAGGTCTGACCACTTCGCCAACGCAAGCTCGCCGCGCCGCTGGCCGGTCAGCAATAGCAGTGTGATGACGTGCGAGAGCCGCTCAAATCGCGTACAGGCCCGCGGATCGGAGAGGAAGGCCTTCAGCTCCTCGTCGGTCAGCACGCGCGCGCGGGCCTTCTCTTTGCCCCCCGGGCGCATCAATAACTTCACTGGACTGTCGTCCACGAGAGCCCGATGGATCGCGAAGCGAAACATTTGATCGAGCACAGCGGCCGTGCGGTTCGCCATGATCGGGCTGCCGCGCGCCACGATTTTGTCAAGAAGGTTGATTACCTCCCGGGGCTTGATCGTGCGCACATCCCGACCGGCCCAGTTTGGCAGTACGTCTTTTTCGAGGATGGCATCGACGTATGCCGGTCGTTTGCGATGAGGGCGCACAAAGCGTTCCATGAAGTCGGCCGCCAGGAACTCGATCGTGTGCTCGTCGCCCGACAACTGGGCCGAGATTCGGCCGAGCGGCCGTCGGCGCGGCATCGCGCGGCGCGGATCGATCCCTTGGACGAGAAATTCGCGCTGCCGACGGATCACATCGCGGGCCTGCTCGAGGGTGGTTGCCGGGAAATGCCCGATCAGGAGAAAGGTATCTCTGCCGTGTACTTTGACTCTGTGCAGCCAGCTGCGCGATGGCGGCGCTGAAGCGCGCGCACGGACGAGCAGATACAGCGAGTGTTGCCCAGGGTCCTTGTACCGGCCGGGCGGAAGCGCCGCGCAGCGGGTCGCCGTGAGCCCTTTCGACCCGCTCCCCCGTCGTGTACCCTGTGTCCGCCGCAATGCTCAAACCCCTAAATGTGTACCCACTCTGTACCCACTTTACCTGAAATAGGGCGAAACTGCATGAGAGCGCTTGAGATGCTTCATACGCTTGAGATACAGGCACTTGCAGCTCCATCACGTTTCATGTACTTTCAATCGCGAACATCCTGAACTGCATGGGGTGCAAGGGGTCCCGAGTTCAAATCTCGGCGCTCCGACCATCAAAAACGATCGCTACGAAATCGAGTGTGTCCGCCCTGGTGTCCACTTTCGTTTTCGAGCCTTCTCCGTAGCAGCCATGGCGCGTGTATCCGCCGCCCAGCGGTGCAAACACAGGGCCGAGCGGCCACCACGCAGCGCGCATGAGGCGCTCCATGGCGGCTCAGAATCCTACCCGTTCCTGCAGCGCGATCCTTCATGCTGCGCATGCCCGGTTCGGCCGAATCTGGTCGCGCTGCTTGTGAGGGGCCGTCGCCACCACCAAACATCTCCGCGACGAGTCCGGGGAGGGCGCGCCGACCTTTGCCGATCGCGGCCGGGATCAGGATTCGAATTGCGCGAGGGATAAGCTAGTATCGTGGCACGTAAATAGCGGAACATGTAACATGCGCATACCTGAACTGTTCGAGGTGACCAGGTATGCACCAGACCGAGCTGAACTTGAGCAAGCAGGACCGTCGGACCGTGGATGAGTTTCGTGCCAAGGGGCTGCATCGGGCGCGGGAGTTCAATCGGGCGCACATTCTGGCGGCACTCGATCGGAAGATTCCAGAGCCGGTGATCATGCAGGTCTTGAGCGTCGGGCGGACGGCGATCTGGCGGACTCGGGCGGCGTATCTGCAGGGTGGATTGGATTTTGCCCTGCACGATGAGACACGGCCTGGGAAGCGTAAACAGTACGAGGCTGACGCCGAGGCGCAGATCACGACACTGGCCTGCTCGGCGCCGCCGCCCGGGGCGCAGCGCTGGACGATCGGGCTGCTGACCGAGGCGGCACGGCGCCACCCGAAGATGAAGACGATCAGCCGGGAGACGATCCGGCGGGCCCTAAAAAAAACGGCTATATCCGGATTTCCCAATGAACCAAGTGCATAAATTCAGACCTCCGGACATAGCGCCTTTGGAAAATGTCCGGTTTCGGGGTGGTCAGGAGGCCGGGGGCGCGTTCGTGGCGCTGCGGTGGGCCGGTGTGCCTGGAAAGGCGAGACCGATGAGCGGCGCTGAACGTACGGCGAAGCGAAGTCGCAGCCGAGTGCCCGGGAAGGCGGTGGCGGTCTCGCTGAGAAGCTTGCAGAGGGCCTGCGCGGCGCGCGTTCGATGCGGGGAGTTCAAAGGGCGCCAGGGTGATTTGCAGCTCCTCCTGAGTGAGGTGGATGTCGCCGGCGGCGGCGAACAGCTCGTGGAGGAGCGTGCGGCCCTCCTGCTCGGCCCGCGGGTAATGCGCCCGCAGGAGATTGAACAGATCGCTCTCGGCCTGGTAGGCGAGCATCTTGATGATGTCGGTCAGATGCTTGCGCTCGGTGGCGAGCTTGACGACGGTACGCTCGCTCAAGTCCCGGATCTGAACGCGCGCCGGAATACGGCGCCGCTTGTGCATGAGCCTGCGCAGATGCTTCCGGGCGGCTCGTAGTTGTTGACCGAGCTTGCCGTGGGCGATCTTGAAGCCGCGCATCGTCGGGCGGTACTGCTCGGTGTTGTCGGCGGCGGCGGCCCCGTACTCACGCTCGATTTTAGCGAGTTCCGCGCGGGCGGCGCGGCACTGCTTCTCGAGCGCGCGTCTTTCTGGATTGGGGATGCTGCGGGTGGGGTCCTCCGGCTCGATCCGGTAGTCGACGAGCGCATCGAGTAGGAACTCCTCGCGCATGTACTTGAAGAAGTTCTCCTGCCGCCAACGATCGAACATGCGATAAGCCACTTCGATGTCGCGCAGCTCCCGCGGCTGGTGATGATCTGCGTCTGATGGCCGCCCTCGCACAGGCGCGTGGTCTGCCGCAGGCGCAGCTTCCCTTTCAGGAAGCGCACCGCCTGATCGTGCAGGTCATAACTGACCCAGCATCCGTCGAGCTTGGCGCGGCGGTGCACGAAGCGCCGCTCCTCGACGAGCCGGCCCTTGCCTTTGCGGTAGGTGAGGATATCGAAACTCTGTTTGATCATGCTGCGGAACAGCTTCGGACTCCATCCGCCGCGGTCAAAGACGATGGTCACCGGCCCCTCCCCGAGCGTCGTACGCACCCGGCTCAGCAACTCGGGGAAGGCCTTGGCCAAGGAGGCATCCAGCTCTGCGGTGATCAGCAGCAGCGGATCGCCGCCGCGATCGTTGATCCAGTAGTCGGTGGTGGCGGGCATCGCCAGATGGCGCCGTGCCACGTAAGCCTTGGAAATCGTGCGTTCCCCGTGATAGGCGCGCACGTGGCCATCGACATACAAGAACCCCATCAGCTCGCCGCGTCCGGCCACGCGCACCCGAGCCAGCTGCGCGCCCATTTGCTCGGCGCAATGATGGGCGGCGAGACGGCCGAGCGCCCGCCTGAGGGTCTTGACCTCGGGCGCCCGGTCAAGCCCGAGGAGTCTGCCGAAGGTGGCCGGATCGCGCTCCTTGAGCTGCTCGGGGCGCTGCACGCGCAGCAACGCCATCAGGAACAGCGTCAGCAACGTCGTGCGCAGTCCGTAGAAGGCGGGCCCGATTCCCCCGTAGAGCTTACGCGCGATGCGCAACACTCCGCTGTGCACCAGGAACGGTACGGCCAGCAGTGCGCCGAGGCCAGGTACCCGCTCACCGTCACGGAACATCGGTGCCGCATCCTCGAGCAATCCCAGATACGCCATCTGCCGATCGCAGGTTCGATCGCTCGCGTCCTGGTCCAGACTCAGCGGCACCGGCTCCGCTTCCTCAGTGGTTTCCCCGACCATCCTCGCATCCACCGGCGCCACTATCGTCGCCGGCATAGCCAGCGCAGGTTCGGCACCGTCTTCGCTCTCCGAGGTGCTTGACACGCTGCACGCCAACGTCGGCGCCGCCGGCTCCCTGGCTACCGGCACGCTCACCGGGACCCAGGCCAGTTGCTCGAGCGGCTCGTCCCGTGAAGGTCCGACCAGCTTCCTGATCGCTTTCTCGTTCACACCCAGCCGCTGCGCAATCGCTCGGTTGCTCAGCCCTTGGGCTTTGAGCCTCTCGATCAGCCACAACCGCTTACCAGAGATCCGGCGCCGGCCGCGCCGCCATCCCTCGGGTCGGCCCAGTCCCACCATTCCCCCTGCGGCGTAACGCTCCTGGTGGCGGCGAATGGTGCGCTCGGTTCTGCCAAAGGCCCACGCCAGCTCCGTCTGCTGAGCGAACCCACTGTCAACCAACATCACCATCGCATACGACTCAGCCACCGCATCGCCGGTGCAATAGTGATACACTGGCAGGCCCCCGACCACGATCACCCGCTGATCTCCCTCCGTGCGCACGGTGCAGCGCGCGTTGATGACCACGGTATCGGACGGGGGCACCGCGGGCAGGCCCAAGGCAAGCTGGCTGTTCATGCCCGCCAGCAGAACCGGACAGGTATTGGTCCGCACCCCCAGCGGCAAAACCCCCCGACTTTCAGCCGCGGAAAGCGGCTATGTCAGGAGGTCTGAAATTCCAGGGAATTACAGCTGTGCCCCGCAGTCCGGCCTGTTCAAATTTCGGCCAAAAATGGGTTTTCCCCGTGGGTCCACCGGCGCTCGCTGGGCTCGCCCGCTTGTCTGGCCCGGCAAATAGGGATGCGCCGGGCCGACAAGCGGCTTCGGCCCGTGGACTACGGGGAAAACCTCGCTGGGTACGCCGCAGGTGATCTGTCGGAGCCATGCGTGGATCAACAGAATCAACTACGATCAGATCGCGCGCGGCGGACTTCTTCGGCTGCTCGCGGGGCCGCGCTTGGGGGTGACGAAGAAGAGCGGCGTCCAAAGTGCCACAACGCTCAATACCAATTCCTGTCGTTTTACGCCAACCCCTGGTCGCGCGAAGCCGAAGCGGGAACGAAGCGTGCCGCGCCTCACAACAGTCCTCCCCACCCATGCAAAGAACGACCCTGCCCACGCCCAGGCCCACGCACAGCTGTGCAATACGAGTGCTGCAGTCCCGGGATCGAGCCGGCCAAGATACGGCTATCGCAGGTTCACGCAAAGCTGACGATACCACCGCGAGTGTCGTTCATCGACGACTCAACCGCCGCTGCGCCGAATTGCCAAAACTGGGGCCTGCCTGTTCCAATTCACACCCGGCGCGGGAGGGTACGCAAGCGCACAGAGGGTTGTGTCGGTACCGCGTACGCTCCGGTTCTCCAGAGTGCACACTCGGAGAAAGACACATGAATCCGGTCACCTCCTTCCTGGTTTTTCTCTGCATCGCCGCGGGAGCCGCGACCGGGTACTTCATCAACGTCTATCTCGCGTTCGTGTTTTTCGCCGTCGCCTTGCTGGTCTCCGCGTCGATCAAATTGGCCGACGTGTGGCAGAAATTCGTAATCCTGAGACTCGGCAAACTGCAGAGTGTCCGGGGAGCGGGGCTCTTCGCGATCATCCCCATCATCGATTCGGTTACGGCCATCATCGACACACGTATTCAGACGACCGCCTTCAATGCCGAGCAGACTTTGACCAAGGACACCGTGCCGGTGAACGTAGATGCGGTGGTGTTCTGGCACGTAGAGGATGCGCAAAAGGCGGCTCTCGCCATCACCGATTACCGTCAGGCGCTGGATCGGGTGGCCCAGACCTCGCTTCGCGAGATGATCGGCGCGACGATGCTCGCGAAGCTGCTGTCCGATCGGAAGGACGCGGACGACCAACTGAAGGCCTCGATCGGCCTAAAGACCGCTCCGTGGGGGGTATCCGTCGGCTCTGTCGAGATCCGCGACGTCATCATCCCCCCGTCCCTGCAGGACGCGATGGCCCACCAAGCCATGGCCGAGCGCGAAAAACAGGCGCGAGTGATCCTCGGGTCATCGGAAGCCGCGATCGCGGGCAGTTTCGTCGCTGCGGCGGACACTTATGCCGAGCATCCCATGGCGTTGCAGCTTCGCGCCATGAATATCATCTACGAGACCACCCTGCAACGAGGCGCGACCATTCTGTTGCCAAGTTCGATGGTCGACAGCATGAATCCCTCAGCGAAGCTCATGGCTCTAGCAATGGCAGTCAATCAAACGCTCAAACCAGACGGCGAGCCACTGGCGCCGCGGCATGACCAGCCTGTTCCGCCGCCTAGCACCTCGTGATCGTCGTGCGCCCTGCGGCGCCTCGCTCACCCGCGCACGTGCCCGAGCGTGACCACCCGATCATGCGGCTTCTCGTCCGGTTAAGTCGACGCGTCTGCGCACGGCTCAAGGGCGGCATTTCTGACGTAGCGGGATCAACGCACACCGGAACGTCGTCCATTTTCCGGCCCACGGCCGGTGAGATCCTCGGCTGCGCCCCCCCGACCAGCGAGCGGTGACTCATGATATTCGGGCCGCTCTAATACCTGCAATGCCGATCGATAATCCGGCCAACGCCTCTCCCGGTGCCCGACCCGGGTCAAGCGCCGCGGCGGTCATTCGGCGCGGACGGCTGAGCTTTATCGCCCTGGTGGCCGCTTATACGCTCGGCAATTTCAACGATAACTTAAATAAACAGGCGGTCAGCCTGCTCGCCCTTTCTCATCACCATGGCGCCCTTCAGGGTGTCATTGCGATGGTCTTCACGATACCGTTTCTGCTCTTCGCGGCACCAGCGGGTTGGTTGGCCGACCGGTACCCTCGCCGCCGGGTGGTCATCGTTGCGAAAGTCTTGGAACTCGTGTTCCTTTGCATCGGTGGCGTGGGGATACTGACCCTCGATTGGCCGCTCATCATCGCGGTGATCTTTCTCATGGCGGTTCAGGCCACGATTTTCAGTCCGGCACTGAACGGCTCAATACCCGATATCTACCCCGAAAGCTTCGTGGTCCATGCGAACGCACGCCTTACATCAGCGACCACCGCCGGCATACTACTCGGTATCACCGTCGCCGGCATCGCGCTCAACACTAAGGGAACATTGTACGGCCTGCCCGCGAACCGCCTGCTGGTGGCAAGTTCCATGGCGCTCATCGGGTGCATCGGCCTCGCTGTAAGCTTCGGGATACCGAGTCGCCCGGCGGGTGATCCGAAGGAGCCCTTTCCCTGGGGAGGACCGCTGAGTTCGCTCAAGGACTTGTGGAGCCTTCGGGGCGATCGGCCGATGGTTGGCGCTATGCTTGCGATCGCCTATTTCTGGTTCGTTGCCGTCCTGCAGGTGCTGTTCATCAATGCCATGGGCATCGTGGAATTCGGCTTGAATGATGCGACCACAAGTTATCTTGTTGTCGCTGAACTACTGGGCGTGGTGGCGGGCGCGTTGACGGCCAAAAGAGTCATCGTCAGCGACGACGACGGCTTGTGGAGCACGCCGATAGCCGCCGCCGGGCTCGGCCTGTCTCTGCTCCTGTCCGGCATCAGCCCGCTGCTGCCAGCGGACGTCGGCCTCGGGTATCTGCTTGCGATGCTCATCTGCGCTGGAGCCTCAGGCGGCATGATGTTAGTGCCGCTCTCGAGCTTTTTCCAGACCCGTCCAACGCCGCAACGACGGGGTCGGGTGATTGCAGCCTCGGGGTTCGCGGGGTCCGCGGGGCTACTGCTCGGCAGTGCGGTGTACATTCCGATGTCCGGAAGTATGGAACCCACCAGCGCCTTTATATTCCTTGGACTCGTTACATTGGCCGCCGCCGCCTTTCTCGCCGGGATGTTCGCACGTCGCAAGCCAGGCCGGGCGTCCTGGCTCGCGAAGGGGCTTTGCCTGTTGGGGCGGCGTATCCTCGCCCTCCGGTATCGCATGACGCTCGACGGTGCGGCGCGCGTACGGCGGCGCGGGACGCGCGGGATTCTGTTCTTGCCGAATCATCCCGCCTTGATCGACCCGGTCATTCTCATCGCCTGGCTGCATGGGTGGTTCGCTGTTCGGCCTTTGGCCGCAACGGAGCGGATTGATTTGCCGATGGTTCGCATGGCGGCTAATCTATTCGGGGTTCTGCAGATTCCGACGCTTGCGCAGTTCGAAGGCGATAACGCCGCTGCGGTGCAACAGTCGCTGCAGGAGTGTATCGACGCGCTGAAGAACGGCGAGAACGTGCTGTTCTACCCGGCCGGAAGGCTCATGCGACAGCGTCTCGAGGTGCTCGGCGGCGTCAGCGGTGCGCATTTTATCGTCGCGCAATTGCCGGAAATCAGAGTCGTGCTGATACGGACCACGGGACTTTGGGGCAGCAGCTTCAGTTGGGCGACGGGAAAGCCGCCGAGCTTGACGCACGGGCTCTGGGGCCATGCGCTGAAAAATCTCGCCAGCGGCGTGTTCTTTGCGCCCAAGCGCGACGTACGGGTCGAGATCAGCGAGCCCGACGATCTGCCGCGGCATGCAGACCGCCTCGAGTTCAATGCCTATCTCGACAGGTTCTACAACAATGCCGCTCCACCGGCGCGCTATCTGCCGTACAGCCTGTGGGAGAAAGGCGGCTGCCGGGACCTTCCGGAGCTAAAGCCGCTTGGCAGGCACTCATCGACGGACGCTCCAGCGGCGACACGAGAGATTGTGGTGGCGCACCTTCAGCAGGAGACGGGCGTGCAATCCCTGAAAGAGGATCTGGGCTTGGCGCAGGACTTGGGCATGGACAGTCTCGCGACCGTCGCGTTGATCCTTTGGCTGGAGGAGGAGTTCGCAGTTGCGGTTCCCGGCGTCGAAGCGCTGCGCACCGTGGGGGATGTCATCCGCGCGGCCTGTGGGCAGTTATCTCCCGAGTCCATAGACGTGCATATTCCCAAGCCACCGAGTGCATGGCTGGCATCCCCGCACAAGGTAAGGCTGCAACTCCCCGACGGCAACACCCTTCAGGAGGTATTTCTTGCTCGGGCCCGCCGAGCTCCGGGTCGCGTGATCGTCGCGGACATGCGTCAGGGAATTCGCACCTACCGTCAGATGATCGCTGCGATCTTTGCCTTGCGCGGCAAGATTGCTGCGCTTCCGGGGCCGTATGTCGGAATACTGCTGCCCGCATCAGTGGCTGCCGATACGGTTTTCTTCGCGACGCTTTTTGCCGACAAAATCCCGGTCATGATCAACTGGACAACGGGCTTGCGAGCCGTCCAGGCGGGCCTGGATATAGTCGGGATACAGAAGGTACTGACTGCGGACGTGTTGCTGCGACGTCTTGCGTCTCAGGGACTCGATCTCACGGCGGTTGAAGACCGCCTGGTGCGGATCGAGACGGTGGCCGCCGAAATCGGTTGGCACGAAAAGCTCTTTGCGGCATTGCGCGCCCGCCTTTCGTGGCGCAGCCTGCAGCCGGTCACAGCGGTGGATACCGCGGTGGTACTGTACACCAGTGGTTCGGAGGCGCTGCCGAAGGCAGTTCCCCTTACGCACGCCAATCTGCTGGCCAATGTTCGCGACGTTCTCTCCTGTCTCACTCTTTACGAGAACGACAGTCTTCTGGGTATTTTGCCGCCATTCCATTCGTTCGGCCTTACCGGTACGATGCTCTTGCCGCTGCTTTCCGGTATAAGAGTGGTACATCACCCGGATCCGAACGCCGTCGCGGTACTGAGCAAAATCATTGCCGAGTATCGCCCTACCCTCCTGCCGAGCACCCCGACGTTCATCGCGAATATCGTGCGTGCAAGCGGGCCGAATGACTTAAGGTCGCTGCGTATCTGCGTGACCGGCGCCGAGAAGTGTCCTTCGGAAGTTTATGAGGCCGTGCGCAAAAGTTGTCCGCAGGCGGTGATTTTGGAAGGATACGGCATCACGGAATGCTCGCCAATCCTGGCCGTGATGCGGGAAGACGACGTTCAGCCCGGAACCGTTGGCAAACCGATGCCCTCGGTTGTGACGGCCATTGCGGATATCGATAGTCACCAGCGAGTTGAGGTTGGTGGGACCGGGATGCTCCTGGTGCGAGGTCCAAGCATTTTTGGCGGCTACTTGCATGACACCGGTCCATCGCCATTCGAAGTGTTCGACGGTGAAACATGGTACCGCACCGGCGATCTAGTCAAGGCGGACACCCAGAACCGAGTGACATTCATGGGCCGCCTCACGCGGTTTGCGAAAATTGGTGGAGAAATGGTCTCTTTGCCGGCAATCGAAGCGGTGTTGTCACGCCGCTACGCGCTGCCCGAGGACACCGTTCCGTGCCTGGCCGTAGTGCCAACGCCCAATGATGTCCACCCGGAGCTGGTCTTGTGGACGAGTCGGCCATTGGAGCGGGCGCAAGTGAACAGGACTATCCAACAGGGCGGACTGTCAGGGTTGCACAATATCCGCATCGTTCGGGAAATTGCGCAGATTCCACTCCTGGGTAGCGGGAAAATAGATTATCGGACGCTCGCGCAATTGCTGGCCGAAAAACCGAGTTCATGAAGTCCTCGGGCATAAACGTTGTCCCAGCCTCAGAATCACGAACGTCTGCCAGACATCGGCCATTGTGAGCGACGGGGCTATCGGACGCGCGGCGGCGAGAAACACTAACGCTGACAGGTCAACGAAGTTCCAGACGGCGAGCCCAACGGCGATGCAGACGAGCACCAGGAACGACGTGACGGGAGTCATCGGACCGGCTCAGAATACCCGCGTGTGACGCCACATTGCTATTGGGCTACTTGGTGTTGTCCGGAGTGTCGGTGCGCCAGCACCCAGAGGTGGCGCGGCGCTTTCGGATACGGGTCTACGGCGAAATTACAAGCCCGAGTTTCGCAAAGCTCCTGCGCGTGCAGCGCTGAGGCAGGGAGGAGTAGCCGGAGTCCGAGACTCGCTCCCCATCTGTGCGCGCCTCATCGAGGAGCGCCTGGGCGTCGGACTGCCAGTGCAGTACCGGTCGCTGATGAGCGTGGCGGATGTAGGCGGTGCGGGGACCGGCACGGCCGTGGGTGGCTTGGGAGAAGCTCGTTTCCTCGAGGAGGGACACCTCGATGCGGATGAAGCGCTCGACCTGCTTGTCCTCGAGGATCTTCTGGGCGGCCGCGATGCGATGCTCGCGCGCGGCGCGGTCGAGGGCCTCCTTCTGGGAGCTGAAGTACCAGAGGACGCGGAACCCTTGGCTCGTGCGCAGCGGATGCTCGTAGCCGCGATAGATATCCGGTGGCCCGTCCTTGCGCCTGGGGTTGGTCCGGCGCTGGACCTCGAGCCAGGGGGCGGCGTTGCTGCGCAACCAGGTGTGGAACTGCCCATGCTCGCGCCAGGTGTCCGGGATGACCGTCACGAAGCGCCCGCCGTGGGTGGCGATATGGGA
Organism: Pseudomonadota bacterium; assembly: GCA_021843755.1. GTDB lineage: Bacteria > Pseudomonadota > Gammaproteobacteria > Steroidobacterales > Steroidobacteraceae > 13-2-20CM-66-19. Next base: position 70,336 of record JAKBWB010000063.1, on the reverse strand, counting down.
CAGGTTTTGGGCCGACGCGAGTTTGCAATCTGCCACGTACAGGAAGTCGGCGGTGCCGGTGAGCTTGCGCAGGCTCTCCCAGGTGCGGATGTGCGTCGTATCGTCGGTCGTGTTCCCGTGATCGACGTGCGAGAAGATCGGCACGGCCCCGTCAGCGGTCGTCGTCAGGATGAACAGCAACTGCTTAAAATCAGGGCGAAAGTCCTTATTCACGCCGTACGTTATACGGTGAGTCTGATGCCCCGGCGCGGGCTTGCCGTTGGCCTCCACGTACTGACCGGTGAAGGTGACCGTCGTGGAGTCATTATGGATCTCGGTCAAGTCCAGATCGAACTCCTCGACGGCGTGCACCACGATCTCCGTCATCAACGTGGCGCGGTTTGAGCGGAACAGCGCATCGAGACACCGCCCGACCCGGTCGTCGTTGAAGTATTGAGGAGCCTCGGCGGGCAGCCCCAGGAGCGCCGGCTCGAAGCGGCTCGCCCACTCGGCAAGGCCGTACAGCGGCCGGCGCGCAAGCAGGATGTTGCGCAGCAGCACGCCGAGCCCGACCGCGGGGGCAAGTTTCTGGCGTCGGTCGCCGGCGGGGACGCGCTCGAACAGGATGCGCTCGATGGCCAGCCGCCTGAGAAAGTGGTTCAGCAGCGGCAGGGGCCTACAGCTACAGCCTTGGAGATGAGCTGAAGTCCCTCGGGATGCGGTTCGGCGGTAGGGGTCATGCGCTATCTCTCCGACGGAGTGCCTCGTGAATGCTCGAGTGCCGCGCCCGTGCATGCGCAAGAGGCAGCGGTAAGCGTGTGATGCGGGAGAAGGAGATCGTGCCGCGAGATCGAGCGGCTTGCGAGTTGAGACGGTTGAGGTCGTAGTGACAACTGCATTGCTCTTGCGCGATCATTCGCGCAAGGTTCATATATTGTCAAGTCCACTCTCGTGCCGAAACGTCATCAGGAACAAGCCGCTGAGCGCTCGCGCAGGCGCATCGAGGCGCTGCGCACCGAGCTGGCAGAGATCGACTACGTGTGTTCCGGAACGCCACTGGAGCGGATGAAGACCTGCGGAAAACCGGGCTGCCGCTGTGCGCAGGATCCTGCCGCGCGGCACGGTCCGTACTACGACTGGGGACACATGAAGGCGGGCAAGCTTGTCCACCGGCTCGTATCCCCCGAGCAGGCCGGCTTGCTGCGCCGGGCGATCGTCAACTACCGCCGGCTCAAGAAGCTCCTGCGCTCCTGGGAGGCTGCAACCGAGCGTCTGATCGACGCGGAGGTCGACCGCCAGCGGTAAGCCGGCTCAGAACGGCCGCCGGGAAATTGGTCGGAAATGCCGTCGGAGATGCGCGGAATGTAGGTCGCAATGAACTGGTGCTGGTCATTATCCGCGCCTACGACCGGTGTTCTCGTTCAAGGATCTGAGCGAGCTGCGGAATCGGCACGTGTTCGAGACAACTGGTCGTTCCAATCGGCGCTTCGGGTTGTCAGCGTTGGCGTTATGGCATTGGCCGTCTTTCAGTCGCCGCCTGGGCGAAACGTCCGGCCATGTCGGAGAGAATGATGTCTACACGGCGGTTCTGCTGCCGTCCCGCAGCCGTCGCGTTGCTCGCGACCGGGAAGCTCTCGCCGCGACCGATCGCCTGAATGCGACCCGCGGAGATCCCTCCGGCCTCGATCGCACCGGCCACTGCCTGGGCGCGCGCCTGCGAGAGTTGCTGGTTGTAGGCGGCCGGACCTACGCTGTCGGTGTATCCTTCAACGATGATCCGCGCCTTGGGGTTGCGACGCATGAAATCGACCAGTTGGCCGAGCTGTAGTGTCGCGCCGGGCTGCAGTGTCGCCGAGGCGTTATTGAACAGCAGATTGCTCGCCAAAGTGAGCTGAAGGCCGCGCGCGGTCTCACGGGCCTTTAACGCGGAGAGCTGCCGCCGCTCTTGCTGCAACTGGTTTTGCGTGGTCAGCATGCGTTTATGGGCGGTCCGGGCTGCTACGCGCGCAGTCTGGGTCGCTATGCGCGCCTGCTGGATTTCTCGATTGCGGGCATCGAGCAGAATTCGCCTGCGCTCCTCATTGCCTTTCGCAAGCGCTTGGCGGGTGCGGAATGCGTCCGTGTACGCCTTGCCGGCCTCGGCTTCGCGGTCGGCCAGATAAGCCAGATAGGTCACTTCTGCAGGCGTTCGGTGCTGGGCAGACGCCGCATTGGCGCGCTGCAAGTCGTGGCGCGCATCGCGTAACTGATCCGCGGCAACGCGCTGCGCGTCCGGGTCTTGCTCGAGGCCATGGACTGCATCCCGTGCCTGGGCCAACTGCTCATTTCGCACGGGGGGTCTCGTGGCGCACGCGGTGAGGAGGGTCGCGCCCGTAGCCGCGGCGAGGGCCGAAAGCCGGATCGTCAACCGAGTTCGTCGTAGCGTCTTCATAGTGTGGAAGCTCCTTACCGGAGAGGAATCGAGTTGAGCGGCGCGAGGGTCGGGTTTTGTTGCGGCTGGACGGTGGAGGACTGTGGTCCGCCTGGATTCATCCCGGAGGGTGACGCGCCGGTGTTGTGGTTCTCTTCCCTGCGCAACGTCCGAAGGGTTCGGCGCATGTCGGTGAGGGCGTGACGCGCCTGCGCATCCTGGGCGCGGGCGCTCGCGAGCTGGGCATCGACGGCCGCTTCGTTGGCCAGTCGATCCGCGCGCTTTGGATCTTTACTCGCGAGCTGCCTCGCCTCGTGAGCCTTGTCGCGGGCCGACTGCAGGTCGGTGGCGGCATATTGCTGGGCTCCACTTTGCTCCGCTGCCGCAACGAGAGTCTGTGCGCGTGTCAGAGCGACCGTTGTGTTCCGCGGGGGACCGCTCGCGCAGCCGCCGAGCGCGGCGAGCGCGAGTGCGATGGTGGTCGACTGGAGGATTCTCATACCGCTTGTCTCCTGGAGTTCTGCGCCGGCCGCGCAGTAGTGTGAAACACATCATCGTGGCGTCGAAGCGACGCGTGCCGGATGAGTGACGACTTCCCGCGACCGTTACGAGTCGGTGAGAGAGTATGATGAGGGTGTGGCGCAGCGTTGCGTGGGAACATGAGCGGCATGACGTCAGCGAGGCTCGTGTTCACAACAGTTCACCTGCCGTATTAAAGCGTGCGCGCGTGGCGCTGCGAGGAAAGCAGGCGGCGCGCAGGGCGAGATCATGCGTGATCTGGCCGGCCTGGATAGAGGCTGTTGAGGCCGGCGAGACACTGGGCAGTTTGCCGGGAATCCGGCCACTGGCCCCGCAGTCATGGCGCGATGTTTTGGTGTACATGACAGAATGCGGCGGCATCGGCGTTCACGGGCACAGTGTCCTTGGTAAGCGAGGGCTCGGCATTTGGCGTGACGGGGGTCATCGGGCCAGCTCGGCATACCCACGTATGACGCTGCAACGATACTTGGTGTTGTCCGGAGGGTCGGTGCGCCAGCACACAGAGGTGGCGCGACGCGTTCGAAGACGACGGTGCGGCAAAAGGTCTGGCGCCGGCCGGCGGGTATGGACGCGCGTTTAGCCTCGTGTCCGGGCCGGACGTTGCCTCGCCAGGTTTGTTCGCCGTTTGTGCGGTGTGCCTGGAATTACTCCGGGTGGGGGGATGAACGGGAGTGACGGGCATAACGCGCGCCAGTCAAAGAGGCTGCTCGTCAATCGGTCGCATGGGCGTTCATCTCGGTTCAGCGTGAACTTCGGTGCGGCGCCAAGGGTCCGGAGTTCAAATCGCGACGCTCCGACCACTCTCGCTTGTCGATGCTGTGCAATAGAAGCGTGTCCGGCCACTGCGCGGAGGATTGCTTGCGGCAACCAGGATGCTCACGCCGTAGCAGAGACTGAGGCGTTTCCTTGAGCATCGCCAGCTCATGGCGGCGCGCGGCGGGGCTGCTCGCCGCATTCGGGCCGAGTCGGACTGGAAGCGCCCGTGGCCGTCACGCCGGAGAGCCTCGCGCGGACACTGCGGGAACGCGCCGATGAGGATCTGATCGAGGTCGCGGGCGATGAAGTGAGGATAGCCGAGGTCGAAAGGCTTTGCCGCCACGTGCACGGATGCTTGACGGGGATCAAGGCGGAAAGGGGGGGTTGCGAGGACGCTTGAACCATGGCCGTGCTCAGCACTCGACTGTCGCGTTGGTCCCTGCCGATGTTCGTCTGCGCGCTCGTGAACTTCCTGGCGGCGCAGGGTCTGATGCTCGCTGGCATGAGCTGGCCCACGCAACCGGTCTCGGCCCCCGGGACGCTCGCCGCGGTGCATCTGCTGGTGATCGGCTGGCTATTGCTCCTGATGTTCGGGGCGCTCTTTCAGTTCGTTCCGGTCATCACTTCCCGGCCGCTCGTGAGCCAGTCGATGGCGCTCGCGGCGCTCATCGCCCTCGAGATCGGCTTGCTGGGCATGGTCGGCGGATTCTTCGGCATCGGCACGGGATCCCGGGCGCTCGCGATGGCCCTGCCGGCCGGTGGTGCCGCGGTGTATCTGGGGGTGCTGATCGCATGCTGGAACATTGGGGTGCCGCTGCTGCGCTCGCGGCCGTTGTCGTTACCGGGGCGGATGGTGCTCACCGGACTGGCATTCCTGCTCCTGACGGTCACGCTCGGACTTGCGTTCGCGCTGGCGCTGGCGGTGCCGGCGCTCGCGCCCTATCTGGCGCCGCTGCTTGGCGGTGTCGGCGAGCACGCTCTGGCCGGCCTCGGTGGATGGTTCACGCTCACCGCCATGGGGGTGAGCTACAAGCTGCTGCCGATGTTCATGCTGGCGCCGGAGGATCGCGGGATCACAGGGGATGGCGTTCATATCCTCGCGACAGTCGGGTTTGCTCTGGCCATCGGCGCAGGTCTTGCGCGGGTGTGGAGTGCCGCAGAGCCCCTGGCTGTTGCGCAATCCAGCGGCTACGCGGCAATCGCTCTAGCGGTCGGCATCTATCTGTGGGACGTCGTTCGGATCTACCGTACGCGCAAGCGCGCCGTCATCGAACTGCATAACAAGGCCGCGGTTGCCGCCTTTGGCTTGCTCGGGCTCGGCACGGCGGTCGCGATCGGCTTCGTGATGGCCGGGCATCTCGGCGCTGGTGCGCCCGTGATCGTCTTCCTCATCGTGTTCGGCTGGCTCGGCGGTCTCGGGCTGACTCAGCTTTACAAGATTGTTCCATTTCTCACCTGGCTGCACCGCTATGGCCGCAGCCTCGGGCGCGGGGCGGTGCCCCGCGTTCAGGAGTTGGTCCACGAACGGCGCAGTTATCCCTGGTTCGCACTGTATTTTCTTGGAGTGCTGCTGGGAGCCACTTCAGTACTGTCCGGTCACGCGGCCGGCTTGCGGCCGTGCGTTGTGCTCGTGACGGTTGCGACGTTCGGTATCGTCGTCGAGTACTGGCGCGCCTGGCGCGCTCACTACGTGCCGTTGCGCCCCAGCGAACCTGCCGCCCCCCTATTGCGGCCAAATCAGAGAGGTTGACCATGTCCGAGCCCATCACACTTGATGTTCGTGAAGAGTTGCGCGAGGGCGGGGAGCCCCTGCCACGGATCCTCAGGGCCGTAGGCGGCCTCGCGCCGGGTCAGGCGCTGCGGCTCCTGGCCACCTTCGAGCCGCTGCCGCTGTATGCGGTGCTCGGTCGCAAGGGCTTCGACCACCGGGCGGTGCGACACGGGGAAGGCGACTGGGAAGTGCTGTTTTCGCCGCAGACGCCGCAAGCCGGGCCCGGCTCACCGGCTGCTCCGAGCGCCACGGTCTCGTCCACTGACGGGTGGCCCCCGCCGAGCACGTCCCTCGACAACCGCGGCCTGGAGCCGCCCGAGCCGATGATCCGGATCCTGGATGCGCTTGAGCGCCTGGGGCCGGGGCAGGTCCTCGAGGCGCTGAACGAACGCGATCCGGTCTTTCTCTATCCGGAGTTGCAGGCCCGCGGCGCGGCCATCCACACCGAGAAGGTGGGTGCGGGCGTGCGGCTTCTGATCCGACAGCGCGGATGAGCGCGATGGTCGCGGAACGCTCTTTGGATCGCGAGTCCGTTCTGGATGCCCTGCACGAGGTGATCGACCCCGAACTCGGGTACAACATCGTCGACCTGGGCCTGATCTATGCATTGGAGGTAGCGGCCGGCGTCATCAGGATCACGATGACCATGACGACGCCGGGGTGCCCTGCGCAGGATTACATCATGTCCGGCGTCTACGAGCGCAGCAAAAGCGTTCCAGGCATCAACGACGTACAGATCAAACTCGTTTGGCTGCCAGCTTGGTCGCCGCGCCTGATGACGCCTGCCGCCAAGGCGCATTTCGGAATTCAGGTATGAGCGGCCGCGTTGCGGCCGATCTGCACCTGCCAGGTGGCAGGTCCCTGCTGCAGGTAGTTCCAGGAGAACTCGCCGGTGTGCTCCGCATCGAGCTGGTAGTAGAGCGGCTTGGGGTCGTGGTCGTTGACCAGCACGAAGCTCTCGCCCGGTTTGAGTTTCCCGTAGGTCTCGAAGATCAGGCGGTGTCGCTCCATGGGGATGAGCTTGCGGACATCGAGTGTTTTGGGTTGTGACACAGGAATCTCCTCGTCAGGTATGCCATGTCGGGCACGGGTAAGACTGTGTAATACGCCGTTGAAGCGTTCAGCTTCACGCGGCTGAGAATTGCGCAGAGCGGACCATGCGGAACCGGCAAGCGCGCATGCCGTGTGACGCTGTGCGTCTCCAGCCTCGCCCAGCGCGAGCAGGGCGCGCACGAACAGGCGGTTGATCGCCGAAAAAACCTTGTCCTGCTCATTCGCGCTCATCGCAGACCTCGATGGTCTCGTCGACCACGCGTACGGGGAAGCCGTGCGCGCCCTCGTATTCCGGCGCTTTGCGCCCCTGCCCGGTGCGGATGGAGAGCTCGGCCAGGCGCTATGGGCAGACAGCGCGTTCACCCGCCACCCGACCGCTGGAGAGGTCGCTGCCGATGTGATTGCACAGGTCCTCGCGGGCGAAGTACGCGCCGTCGAGAATGAAAAAGCCGCCAGCGGCGCCGGTGAGCGTGACCGTCTTACGGCTGCGATTGCCGATCTGTGCGACCCGGGTGGCCTCGTGCCACTGCGACATCTCTCATGTCCTCGTGCGACCCCGGCGACACGGTACGGCGACCTGACGCTCGGATGCCTTGACGATCGTCAAGTGGGGTCATGGCCATCGGGGCCATGGCGGCGCGGATCAGGGTCCCGTTTCTCACCCCTTGTGTTCCGAGCCCATCGCGGCCGAGCCGAGGGATGCTGACCTCGGCCGCCAAGGCAGGCGGGATGCGGCGCGCTGCGCGCGGGGTGCCCTGCAACGGTCAATCGGGTCGCATCGAGTCCGCGAGAAAAAAACCGGTCCTGTCCATCCGGCAATCCGGTGGCGCTTGCGGGTTTGTCCGCCGGCAGTCACCGAATCCTTTGACGGTACGAGCCGAGCATGAGGCATGGCCGGGCAACGGGGCGCCGGCCCGGTTTGCCGGGGCGGGGTGCCGCAGCGCTTGTAGGGTGACTTTGGGGCTGTCCGGTGCCCCGGATGAATCGCCTCTCGAGGGCGTCGGCCGCTCGAAGCTGGCCTCGCCGAACGCTCGAAGCCGCTGGCGCGTCACCGAGCCGGCGGAACTTGCCCGGTGCAGCGCTTTCCCGTGACACTCAGCTGGCGGATTTCCGTCAGAATGCGTCGATTGCAGCGAGGTCAGGCAAAATTTACCGACGTGTTGCGCACATCCAGGCAACATCTCGTTAGGCTCGGCTCGAGGAGGAACAGATGCGATTCATCCATACGGCTGACTGGCAGCTCGGATTGAAGCTGCGGTATCTGAACCCGGAAAAGGCCGCACAATTGCGCCTTTTGCGGTTCCAGACGGTACGGGCGATCGGCGCGCTGGCGCAGCAAGTGCACGCCGATGCCGTGCTCGTCGCCGGTGACGTCCTCGATGACAATGGCCTTGGCCGCGATACGCTGCAGCAGACATCGGATGCTCTGCAGAGCTTCGGAGACATTCCCGTCGGGCTTCTGCCGGGCAATCATGACGCGGCGACGGAGGACGGTGCGCTCGCCCGGCTCGAATTGCCGCCCAATGTCAGTGTTCTCGCCAAGCGCGAACCGGTTCGATTCGCCGATGCGCTGGTGTACCCGTGCCCACTGACCCGGCGCCATGAATCCGATGATCCCACCGTATGGCTCCCGGAGCGTGGTGCGGGGGAGGGCATCCGCATTGCCGTGGCGCATGGGGGGATCATCAATTTCTCGGGCGATTCCGAGAGTATCGTGCCGAATCTCATCGATGCCGATCGGGTGCTGGCCAAGGGCTTTGATTATCTGGCGCTCGGTGATTGGCACGGCACCTTCCGCTACAACGCCCGCGCCTGGTATTCAGGTGCCCCGGAGCCTACCCGGTTCAAGGAACTCGATCCCGGAGGGATCTTGATCGTGGACATCGACGCGGCGGGCACCGAGCCGCGGGTCGAGCGCCGGCACGTGGCGCAGACCCACTGGCTGACCCTCGACCCGGAGATGATCGACGATTCCCAGGTCGAGGAGCTCAGATCGCGTCTCGAGGCATTGGCGGAACGTTCGCAGACGCTGGTGAACCTGCGAGCGCGGGGGACGATCTCGATGGGCGCACGGGATGTGCTCGAGGCGCTGGTGGCGGAATACGGCGAGAGGCTCGCCTATCTCACGGCGGACATGGCGGCGCTTCTCACCCGACCGCGACCGCAGGACCTGGCTACGATGACGGGCGAGGGATTCATGGCGGCAGGCGTCGAGCGGCTGCTCGCCGGCGCGAGCGCGGCCGACACGGATGCTCTGCAGCTCCTCTATCGGCTGCAGCGGGAGGTGTCCGATGCGACTGCTTGAGATCGAGACGCGCCACTGGCGCGGTCTGTCGCAGAGCCTCGGTCCCCTGTCGCCGCGGTTGAATCTCGTCCTCGGTCCGAATGAAGCCGGCAAGAGCCGGCTATTTCAAGCCGTGCAGTTCGCGCTGTTCGAGTCCCACAAGGGTTCGGCGCAGCACAAGCAGCGGCTGCAGAGCTGGAGATCCTCCGAGCCGCCGTTCGTGCGGCTCGTCTTCGATGTCGAGGGACACCGGTACGAGCTGCAGAAACAGTTTCTGAAGAGCGCCATGGCGCAACTGAGCGGTGGCGGCGCGACGCTGCAGGGGGAGGACGCCGAGGCACAACTGCGCTCGTTGCTCGGTACGCGGCCGGGCGGATCCCGTGGACCGACTGTCCAGGATCTCGGTATCTGGCCGCTTCTGCTGGTGGCTCAAGGAGATTCCCGGCGCGGCACGGGGGAGGATCTCAACGAGGACGGCCGAGGCCGATTGCAGGAGCGGCTGTCGCAGGAAATCGGCGTGGCGGCCATTTCCGAGCGTGGCCAGCGGTTGATGGAGCGTGTGGCGGCGGAGCGCGGCCGATACTACACACCCACCGGTCAGGAAACGACGCTGTTACGCAATGCCCGTAGGGCGGTCGAGCAGGCCGAGAGCAAGTACCAGCAGATCCTCACGGCTCACGAGAGCCGGGAGCAGACCGCCGCGGAATTGCAGCGGGCCCGCGGCGAGCTCGCTGAGCTGAATGGTCGATTTGAAGTTGCCAGACGGGAATCTGACAAGGCCGTGCAAAGCGCCGCCGCGGCGCAAAAAGCCGCGGAGCGCCTGGCGGGCGCGCGGGGTATCCTGAACACGGCCATCGCGACCGCATCGAGCGCGGAGCGCGAGCTCGCGATGCGCCAGGAGGCGGACCAGGCCATTCAACGGCTGAGCGACGAGGTGACGAATCTGAACGTACAGATCGAGGCCGTGAACCCCCGCCAGCAAGAGCTCGAAGGTCACGCTCAAACCGCGCTCCAGCGCGTTTCAGCAGCGGAGCTGGCTCACAAGCAAGCCGTCACGGCACTCGAGCGGGCTCGGCGCGAACACCGCCGTCACGAGCTGACGGACCAGCACGCGGAGCTCGGTACGAAGGTTGCAGAACTCGAACGCATCGATCGTGAGATGCAGCAGGCCCAGCAGCAGCGTGCCCGCGAGCCGGCGATCGACGCGAGCATCATCGCACGCCTGCAGCAACTCGCAGATGCGGCCCGTACCGCTGAAGCCCGCCTGCACGGCGCCGCGGTGAGCGTGGTATTGACGTTGGGGCATGGGATGAATGTGGACGGCGTCCCACACCCCGCCGGCGCACGCCTTACGTTCGACATCGTCGAGAACCGGACCGTGACCCTGGGCGAGGTAGCCGCCATCGAAATTCAGCCGGGACGCGGAACGCTCGATACGCTGCGCGATGCCAAGACTGCGGCCGATAGTGCGCTGACCCAGGCACTGCGGAACTGCGGTGTCCCGACGGTACCGGAGGCGCGCGCCGCGCACGAGCGCCTCCAGGGCATCAATCAGCGGATCGCGCAGCTGACCTTGCAGGCCCGTGCGACGTGGTCGAAGTCCCGAGAGCAACTGCGGGAGGAGTTACTGCGGGCGCAAGCCGAGCTCGCGCGGCTAGGACCTGCGGCGTCAGTGGATGGAACGGAAGATGCCCTGCAAGACGCCGTGGTTGCCGCGGACGCGGCGTTGACCTCGGCTCGCACCGCGCGTGAGGCCGCGAATGAGGGGCTCACCCAGTCGCGAGCGCAAGGTGCCGCACTGCGCGCCGCTCGCAAGGGCAAGGAGGAAGAGCGCGATCGATTGTTGCGTCTGTACGCTGATCGCCCGACGGCGGCGCAGCTGGCGGAAAAGCATCAGCAAGCCGTACGGGATCGCGGATTTGCGCAGGCGGCCGTCGAGAAGTACGCGCGGGAATTCCAGGACCTTGGCGGCGAGGAGGCCGCGCGCGACGCCAAACGCCATTCTCAGGCCATGCACGGCTTGGCTGCCCGCGTGCAAGAGGTCCGAGGGCGGGTCGAGCGTTTGACGGGCACATTGAACGCCGCACTCGGCTGCGGCAGTTACGAGACCGTCCAGGATGCGGGCGCCGAACTCGAGCAGGCCCGTGTTCGGCTTCAGCGTCTCGAGCGGCAGGCCGCCGCAGCCCAGAGGCTCTGGGAAGTGCTGTCCGAGGCGCGCAAGCGCGTGGTGGATCGCCTGACCGCGCCGGTCATGCAGCGCCTCAAGCCTTATCTTGCGGGTCTGTTTCCCGGGTGCGAGCTCGATATGGGCGAGGAGTTGGGAATGGTGGGATTGCGCAGCGAAACCCTGCGCGAGCCGTTCGAGGAACTCTCCGGAGGTGCGCAGGAGCAGCTCGCTCTTCTGGCGCGGCTTGGCCTTGCCGAGGTGCTCGCGGGCGACGGAACCCTGCCGTTGGTGCTCGATGATTCGCTGGTCAACACTGATCCGGAGCGGATTCGGCGGATCCATCGGGTGTTGTTCCGCGCCGCCGAGAAGCTGCAGGTGTTGCTGCTGAGCTGTCATGACGTGCTGTTCGACGGACTCGGGGCGGACCAGGTGTTCCGATTGAGCGGTGCGCGCCGGGCGGGCGCGTAGGTCAAAGCCGTACGGATGCCCGCCGATCGTAATGATCCGGCTGCCGCGATGCGCGCAGTCGTGCACGCCATGATCCTGGCTGTCGCGATGCTTCCTGTCGCCCGCGGGGCGGTGTAGCGGCGCGCGACACAGACCGGAGGCGGCAATGGGCCGGACGCTGCCGGCGCAACGGCCGCCAGCGTGCTGGTAAAACGAGTTCTCTGGCTCGTGCGAGCCGTATCGAGCGCGGGTGAGCATGCGCGTCATGCCGCGACGGCGCAGGGCTTCGAGTGTGGAAATTGCATGAATCATGCGATCGGTGGTGAAGTGTGATGGACCGGGTCGCGGCACTTGCCGTGCTGGCCGTGATCCGGTGCTGCAATTGGGTGGTGATGAAGATCGCGCCGAGCTACGCGCCGCCCTTCGCGTTCGGTACGCTGCGCACCGCAGGCGCGGCGTTGTTCCTATTCACCGTGCTGGCAGTCGCCCGCAAATCGCTGCGCATGCCGACGTTGCAGGCTGGGTCCGCGAATCTATTCCATCCTGAAATTCACCATCGCGTACAGCGTCCGGCCGGGTGCCGGATAGATCGATGCGTCGTAGTGCAGCGGCTGCAGGACCGACACCGGCGGTCCCTGATCGAAGATATTGTCGATTCCGGCCGTCAGCGACAGCCGGCGCGAGAGCCGATAGCCGCAATACAGATCATGATAGAGCGTCGTGCCGAGCCGGTTGCGCGAGAGCCTCGAGTTCGTGAGGTCAGGCTGCGAGCATAGGCCGAGCACCGTATAGCTCAACGGCGTCCCGGCGAACCGGTCGGTGCAGGTCTCGGTCATGGGACCAAACGCCTTGACCAGCCAGCCGGCGTTCCAGGGTCCGAAGCGCCAGTCGAGGCTGCCGGCGCCGTCCCAGCGGGGAATGCCGCTCGGTGACCCCGAGCCGAGCTCGACGCCGGCGAGATTCTGCACCGATGCACCATGGGCGCTCGCGGTGGTGAGCTGGTACTCGGGCGTCCAGGCGAGGTCGGCGCGCAGCGAGAACTCGCCGAGTGCCGTCGAGCGGACGTAGCGCACGCCGCCGGTCAGCCACTCGGTCGCTATGCTCTGGCTGTTGACCGCCTCGGTGGAAACGACCGTCAATTGACCGTCGGCCGCCCGGCTGATGCCCGAGCAGGCGGAGGCATTTCCGAGCGCGTAGCAATCCAACAGCGTCTGCTGGGCGCTCGGCCGGCTGATCGCGCTGTTGATCTTGATGCGGTAGTACGCCACGTTGACCGACAGGCCCGGCACGGTGCCCGGGCTCCACTTGACGCTCAGCCAGATGTTGTTGCTGCGCTCGGCCTGCAGGGCGGGATTGCCGGTTTGCAGCGTTTGCACGTCTGGATTGGTCTGGAGGTAGCCGGCTGGGACACCCGTGGACGAACAGGCCGCGGCAACGGCAGGCGCAACGCCGGCGGCCGTGTAGCCGCTGCACGGATCGCTGATGGCGGCCGCGGCGGCCGGACTGGGCTCGCCGAGCTCGCGGAGGTCCGGCGTGCGAAACCCCTGGGCCCATCCGGCTTGAAGGCTCAAGTGCCGGGTTGCGTCGAAGGACAGGGTCGATTCCCCGACGGCGCCGGAGCCGGTATGCGAGAAATCGTACCCACGAACGCCGCCGCCGAAGGTGAGCGCATGAGCGCCGCCGATGAGCGGTGCGATGATCTCGGTCCATAGGGCATTGCCGGCATAGCCGCCGACATAGGATGGGACGCGCACCAGCGGCACGGCGCTGTCGATTCCCCGGGCAGCCGCCGCATTGGGTTGGAAGTCTCCATGCTGGGCCTCGTACTGGTAACCCACGCCTAGCGCAACGGGGCCGGCCGGAAGTCTGAATAGATCGGCCTGCGAGATCGACGCGCTGACGGTCTGCAGCGTGTTGGCGATCCGGTTATGCTCGGCCAGGCCGATGAAGGCGCTCATGGCCGGCGTGACGGCACCCGGTCCGCCGAAAAGATTGATCGGCGTGCATGAGGGAATCGATGCGCAGACGGACGGGCTGCCGAGCGCCAGGGCGAGATTGCTCAGATTGACCCGACCGCGATTCTGGTCGTTGACTCGGCTCGAAGACCACAAATACGCCACGTGCCAGCGCCAGGCAGAGGGCGCGTCGCGATCGATGCTGCCCCGAAAGGAAAGGGTGGCGCGGTAGGTGTCGGATGTATCGGTGAACACGACCGGGCCCAGGGCCTGCAGGCGCTCGGAGAGACCGACGAGGTTGGCGTTCGGCCCGCTCGACTCGAGCGCAATGTCAAAAGGATTGTAGGGTTGGCTGGCGCTGACGGAGATCGGCAGGCCTGAGGTTCCCAGCGTGAGGGTGGTCGGTGGCCCCTCCTGATCCGCCGTCCGTCGGCCGACGAAGATGCTCGCATCGACTCTGATCCCGGTCCCGAGCCGGTGAAAGCCGCTGACGTAGAAGCCCCATTGCTGAAGCGGCATGATCAGATCGTTGTACGGAAAGGTATTGAACCGGTCGGTCGCGGTGACCGGGCTGAAGCCGCCCGCTGCGCCGCGCGTCGCGGTGAGATCGCACAGCCGGGTGCCCTCGGGCTGAGCGGGACAGAGGCTCGAGTTGGCATATGGCCCGCCCGTGGGCATGAACTCGAACTGTCCGTAGGGGGTGATTGGACTTAAGCGCGACAAGCCCGTGCCGGGCAGAGGGCCAGCGGTCAGTCCGCGATCGGCCGCGGAGATGGCGCTCTGATCGGACCAGCTGAGCAGCGCCATGAGGCCGGAGGATTTGCCCCTGCGTCCGAGCGCGAGGCTGGCCCAGGTGTGCGGGCCATCCCAGTGGCCGCTGCCTTGCGAGTCTCCCGTTCCAGCCGTGGCCATCACGCCGTTGAAGGCGGGCACCGTGATGATATTCACCACGCCGGCAAGCGCCGCGTCGCCGTACCGTACCGCTCCGCGCGCCGGGTAGACCTCGATGCGCTGAATCAGCGCCACGGGAAAGGTGGACAGATCGGTGTCCCCCTGCGCGCCCTGAATCCAGCGTTGGCCGTTCACCAGAATAACGAGCCGCGAATGGTTCAAATCGAACAGATCGGCGCTCTGCTCGCCGCCATTGGTGAATTTGTTGGTGCTCGCCGTTCCCAGGCCGTTGGCGCTGCCGAAGATCGGCATCAGCCGCAACGCCTGCCCCAGGTTGTCGACGCCGAGATTGCGCAGCGCGGTCGCTGTCAATATTTTCACCGGCGCGCCCGTATCGAGACCCAGGGCCGGCGGCCGCGATGCCTCTACCACGACCTGCCCGAGCGTCGCTGGGGGACCGGAGCGGGGAGGAGCGGCCAGTGCCTTCGCCGTGGCCAGGCAGGCGCACAGCCCGAGCAGTTGCCGCAGGGCTATCGGCAGAGGCTGTACTCTCAGACGCTCGAAGGTCCGTTCCGGATACCCTCGGCGCATTGCGTGCTCGGTCAACCAGTCAGCGCCGGGTCGCACCCCGTGTCGTGCGGTGTCCGTGGTCGGATATGCGGAGGCACTGCCACTGCGGCTGCTGCGCCACCGTGACTCGGGGTGTGGCTTATCCGGTGTGCCCACTCTATTCTCGAGGTTCCCGCAGATTCAGGGCGGCTGTCTTGCGGCGCCGCAAGTCCCTGCAGTGGCATGTCCCCGCCAGACCGACGCGCGCGCCGCAGTGGCGGGAAATTCGTTCGGGAATTCGCTGGGTTCAGCGATCGGGCGCTTGAGACCCGCACCCATGATCGGGCGGTCCGGTGCTGATCGCCAGCAGGCGGTGGCTGCGTCCGGCGCGGCATCCGTTCGGCTCGGCGTATTGACGGTGGGCGCGCCGGGCTCCGGGCGCGGTGCGGCGTCAGGACGCCGCGAGCGGCGCCGAAATTGGACGGGAACTCATGATCCCCGACCCGTCAGGCGGGTCTCGGGAGGCGCGCAGGCGGGGCGGTTCCGTGCCCTCAACCGCTGGGGTCGAGCGGAAGGCATCGAGCGGCGAGGGCGAAATCGCGCAGGGTGTCGATTTCGATCCGGGATTCTTCCAGGCGGCTCGCCAGCGTGTCTCGAATCGAGAGGATGCCGAGCAGGCGCTGGCCTTCCACGATCGGCAGGTGGCGGAATCCCCTGTTGCGCATCAGTGCCTGTGCGGCCTGCATCGTCTCATCCGGCGAGAAAGTCACTACGTCCGCGGTCATGAGGTCGCGGACGCGCATGTTCGGCAGGCGCCGCGCATCGGTTGCCAGGGCCCTGACCAGATCACGCTCGGAGACGATCCCGATCATGCGCGAGCCCGGGCCCGACTCGCAGACCGGCATGGCACCGATGCGATGCTCGTGCAGGAGCTTCGCAGCGGTCTCCAGACTGTCATTTGGCCCGCACGTCACCACCTGTTGACGCGAGCGCTGCAGAAAATCCTCGATTCTCATCTCTATGCTCCTCTGGCGGCATCGTCGTTCCCGGTCGCCGCTGCAACGATCCTTGCCTCGGTCGCGAACCCGTGAGCGGCATCGAACCGGTGTAAATGATAGACCGGCTGGTCGTGCATCCGAGCCGGATAATTGCCCTTGCGCAGGCCGGTCGCCGTGCAGGGCGTCACCATCACGGAAATCTCCCCGATCCGCCCGCCGGTCGAGCGATGGACGTGGCCGCAGAACACGGCGGTCACGCGCTGCGAGTGCCGCAGCGCCCGCTGGAGCCGTGCCATGGCCTCGGGCGTGACGAAATTGAGCGGATCCGGCCCCACGGGGACCACGAACGGCGGATGATGCATGAATGCCGCGATCGGCTTGGTGTGCTCGGCGTCGATCAGCTCGACCAGACGCTCGAGCCGCTCTGGACAGAAGTCGCCCTTGTTGCTGTGCGTGGTCACCGTGTCCACCGCGATCAGCCTGACCGGGAAGTCATCCACGGCATACGTGAGGAATCCGGTGGCGGCGGCGCGGCAGGCCCATGGCGAGAACGCCCGGCGCAGGTTGTCCCGATCATCGCGGTTTCCAGGGGCGATGTACACCGGCGCTTGCGCCTGGCGCAGCAAGGCGGCCGCCAACTCACAGTCCTCGCGCCGTCCGCCGTGGGTGACGTCGCCGGTGTGGATGATCGCATCGGGGGCTGGATCGAGGGCGTTGATATCGGCAATCGTGCGCGCGAGATCGGCGGCTCTTTGTTCAGCGTCGGGTACGGTGCGGGCGATGTGGGTATCGGATATCTGCGCGATGATCATGGTTCGGAGCCAGCCTGCGCCGCGCGCGCGCCAGCGTAATACTCTCTGAGAATCGCCGCCACCTCCGGCCGGCTGAACTCGGGCGGGACGTCCATCCCGGTGGAGAGCATTTCCCGCAGCCGCGTGCCGGAAATCGCGATGTGGTGCTCGGGATCGTGAGGACAGGTCCGCGAAGTCGCCATGCCCGCGCATTTCCGGCAATAAAACGTGATATCGAGCTTCAGTGGGGTGGTTTCAAGGGCGCCGTCCCACAATTGATCGAAGATGCGCTGGGCATCGAAGGGTCCGTAGTAATCGCCGACACCGGCATGGTCGCGGCCGACGATGAGGTGCGAGCACCCGAAGTTCTGGCGGATCAGGGCGTGCAGCAGCGCCTCGCGCGGGCCCGCATAGCGCATCTCGATGGGGTAGCCCGCCTGAATGACGGTTCCCGGCTGGAAGTAGTTGTCGACCATGGCCCGCACCGCGCGCGTGCGCACCTCGGCCGGGATGTCACCTGGCTTCAATTCCCCGAGCACCTGATGAATGAACACGCCGTCCAGCACTTCGATGGCGATCTTGACCAGGTATTCGTGACTGCGGTGCATCGGGTTGCGGGTCTGAAAGGCGGCGATGCGGGACCAGCCCTTCTCGACGAACAGGGCCCGGGACTCTGCCGGGCGGATGTACAGCCCCGGATAACGAGCCGGATATTCCCCTTCGCTCAGCGCCAGTACTCGCCCAGCCAGATTGACCCCGCCCTGCCGCAAAAGTTTCGCGACGCCCGGGTGCCGGGCATCTCGCGTGCGGTAGACGTGCTCGGCCTCGGTCTCCTTATCGATGGCGTATTTCTCGCCGACCTCCAGGATCGCCAAGATCTCGCCGCTGCGTCCGGCGGTGAGCGCCACTTCCTCCCCGACGCGGATACGGTCCGCCAAGTCGGATGGGACGGGCAGGGTGATTGGGATAGGCCAGAACAGGCCGCTGGCCAGCTTCATGTCCACGCAGGATCCGCGCCAATCGTCCTGCCCCATGAAGCCCTCCAGAGGCGTGTACGCTCCCATGGCGAGCATGAGCACGTCGGAAACCGCACGGGAGTCGAGCGGGATTGCGCGCAAGCCGCCGGCGCGGGCGCGCGCCTCGGACCGTTGTTCTCGCGGCAGCAGCAGCGGCCGAACGCAAGCCGAGCCGTGCGGGGGTACGAGATGCGACATGGCCGTCGGCGCGCGCGGCGATCAGTCGATGATGTGGTACACGGGCGCCTTCTCCATCTCCCACTGTCCGGACTGCCGGTCATAGCGCGACAGGGTGAAGCAATGCCAATCCTTGTCATCCAGTCGCGGATGATCGGCGCGGTAGTAGTAGCCGGGCCAGCGCGTCTCCTGGCGGAACAGAGTGTGCTGCGTCACGCACTCGGAGGCGAGGACCCGGTGCTGCAGTTCCCAGGCGCGCTGCAGCTGGTGCAGGTCTTCTGCCCCGAGGCGGGCCAGATCCTCCTTCAGCATGGCCAGCAGCTCGAGCCCGCGGGTCAACAGGGGTTGATTGGTCGTGTAGTGAGCGCTGATGCCCCCAACGTACTCGTCCATGATCTTCTCCAGGCGCTGCAGTCCGTGCAGCGGCAACAGATAGCTCGGCGAGACCGTTCCGGCCACGATCTCATTGCGGCCGACGCGATAGTTCTCCAGGGGCGCGTAGACGATCTTCTTCAGCTCGGTGTATTCCGCCTCGCTGACCTTGGGCGCGTCGTGGCCCAGGTCCGTGATATAGCGCACTGCCGCCTTGGCGGCGATCCGGCCCTCCGTGAAGGACCCGGAGGAGAATTTGTGGGCCGTGCCGCCGATGGTGTCGCCGGCACCGAACAGTCCCTCGACGGTCATCATCCGGTTGTAGCCCCATTGGTAGTCCCCCGGCGCGTAATCTTCCGGCCCGCTCGCCCAGGCGCCTGAGCAGGTCGCATGTGATCCCATGACGTACGGCTCGGATGTGGTGAGCTCCGGATTGATCTCCTTGGGATCGATGTTCTGGGACGCCCACACGACCGCCTGGCCGACGGTCATGCCGAGGAAGTTTTCCCAGCCGACGGTCTCCTTGTGTGGATCCTTGAATGCCTCGGTGGTCACCATGCGGATCGGACCTCGGCCGGCCTTGACCTCCTCGAGCAACGCATGATTGCGCAGGCAGGTCGGTACCGGATGGTGATTGACGTAGTCACCGACCATCTGCTCGATCGAGTCGCGCCAGAACGCCTCGTAATCCTGCCCATAGGCGTTCTGTGTATAGGTCTTCAGATGCAGGAAGTAGGCGCCGACCGGGCCATAGCCGTCCTTGAACCGTGTCAAGACGATGCGGTTTTCCATCTGGGTCATCTTCGCACCCGCCAGGATCGGCAGGGCATAGGCGGAGGCGCTGCTCCAGGGCGCGTACCATGTCCTGCCCATGCCTTCGCCGGCGGCCCGCGGCTTGAAGATGTGCGATGCGCCGCCGGCGGCGACGATGACCGCCTTGGCGCGGAAGACGTAGAAATCACCCGTGCGGACGTTGAAGCCGACAGCGCCCGCGACCCGCTTGGGCCGCTTGCTGTCCATGAGCAGGTGCGTCACCATGACGCGGTTGTAGACCTCGCTCGCGGCCTTGCGCGCGGCCTCGGCGACGATCGGCTTGTAGCTTTCGCCATGGATCATGATCTGCCATTTGCCTTCGCGCTGGTACCGGCCGGTCTTGGGGTCCTTCATGATCGGCAGACCCCACTCCTCGAACTTGTGCACGGTGGCATCGACATGGCGCGCGATGTCGTAGCCGAGATCCTCCCTGACCAGCCCCATGAGGTCGTTGCGCGCGTAGCGCACGTGATCCTCGGGCTGGTTCTCGTTCCAGTGCATGCCCATGTAGCAGTTGATTGCGTACAGGCCCTGGGCTACCGCGCCGCTGCGCTCGATGTTGGCCTTTTCGACGCAGACGATCTTCAGGTCCCGGCCCCAATATCGGGATTCGTACGTGGCGCCGCACCCGGCCATGCCGCCGCCAATGACGAGGATGTCCGCGTCGACGTATACAGTTTTGCGGCTCATGACACCAACCCTTTCTTGAAGCGACTGCGTGCGAGCGTGGGCAAGACCGCGACCTTGAGCGCCTCGGGCTCATGGGCGAGTTCCTGCGACTTCAGCGCCGCCGCGGCCGGCAGCGTGTAATCGGACGGACCTTTGATCGACCCCCAGGGCGTGGTTCTGATGGGCGAGACGAAGTTCTTCTCCCGGCCGTCGCGAAACTTGATCCGCCACGAAACGGTGCCCTTCTGCGGCTCGCGCAGCACCCGCACGCTGTGGCCCAGGGGGGAGAAGTCGGCGTAACCCCGGCAGTCGATGGCCTGCTGCGGGCAGGCCTTCACGCACGAGTAGCATTCCCAGCACATGTTGGGCTCGGCGTTGTATGCGCGCCGGTACGTGGGATCGATGTGCATGATGTCGGACGGGCAGATGTCGACGCAGTAGCCGCAGCCGTCGCAGCTCGTCATGTAGACAAACGTGGGCATGAGGGGTGCTCCTCAGAAGTTGCGCGGCGGGCGGATGGCGCTGCCGAGGGTCTCGGGCCGGTCTGCCGGAGCGGGCAGGTTGCGGCGATAACCGTTCGCGTGCTCGATGCGCCGCTGAAACGCCGCGGCCGGTTTGTAGAACATGTGGGCGAACTTCGACCAGGGAACGGAGCCGAACAGGACCGTGGTGCCGAGCAGATACAGACCGAAAAATACGCTGGCGGAGGTTGAATCACCCGCCGTCTGCAGGCGTGCCCAGATCAGCCCGAACGTCGCGCTCGAGAGCAGGGCGAGGATGAACAGATCGGCGCGCACCAGGCGCAGCGGCGAGTGGCCTTCGGCGGCGACGTCGACGCGCAGCAGGAGCCAGAACCAGTAGCCGCCCAGGCAAATCAACGCGGCGCCGAGATACCAGAGCTCGGGCACGATCGGCGGGGCAGGCGCCCCGGTGGCGGGATACGCGAAGACCATCAGGACAGTGGTGATGACATAGAGCAGGAAGCCGTACATCGTCAGCAGATGGGTGATCCTTCGCCACGGATTGCAGAATTCACCGGCGGCGAGGCCCGTGATCACGAGCGTCTGGATCGCGAGCCCCGCTGTTTCCGCGCCCCCGATCCGGCGGGTCGCGGCCGACTGCACGGTCCGGCGGTGATTGAAGAAGTACCGGGCGCTTCGCTTGTGGGCCAGATCGATCAGCGTGCCACATACGACCAGCGCGAACATGGCCGCCACATAGGCCTGCATCGCGACCGGTGGTATGGAGGCGGGAAGTTCGGCAAACGGATTGAGCGTGAACACGGGTGGTCTCCGGCATGCCTCGGTTGTCGGTATTTTGTGGCTTGGAATCCGCCCCGGGACCCCAAGCCCAAAGCGAGGTTGACTCTAGTCCCGAGCGAGCTGGTTCGCAATGATCGCTTCAATCAATTAAATTGCTTATTCTAATATGATAAAATGATTAATTATGACACTCGATCAACTGCGGGTTTTCGTCGAAGTTGCCGAGCGGGGTCACGTCACACGCGCCGCCGAAACCCTGCACATCAGCCAGTCCGCCGCCTCGGCGGCGGTTGCCGCGCTGGAGGAGCACTATCAAATCAAGCTCTTTGATCGAGTCGGTCGCGGAATCCAGTTGAGCGAGACGGGACGGATATTTCTGCGCGAGGCCCGCGCGGTGCTGGAGCGCGCGTCCATGGCGCAGTCGGTGCTGCAGGATCTGGCCGGCAGCCCGGCCGGCCCGATCGCGTTGGCGGCCAGTCAGACGATCGCCACTTACTGGCTGCCGCGCCGCCTCGCCGCGTTCCATCTCGCCAATCCGTGCGTTCGGCTCAATGTGACGATCCGCAACACGCATGAAGTCGAGAGCGCCGTCGCCGACGGCGAGGTGAGCATCGGACTGGTGGAGGGACCAACGCAGCATCCGGCTGTGACCCGCATCCGGATCGATCATGATCAGATGGTGCTGGTGGTCGCCGCCGATCGCGCCTCTGCAGCGGTAGATCAGGGCGGCGTAGTGAATCTGCGCGCATTGAATTGGGTCATCCGCGAGCCTGGGTCGGGCACGCGCCGGGCGCTCGAGGATCTGGCGATGCGCGAAGGCCTGTCGCTCGAGGATCTCAACATCTTTCTCGAGCTGCCCGGCAACGAGGCGGTGCGCGCGGCGGTGGAAGCCGGCGCGGGCGCGACCATCATCTCGCGTCACGTGGTCGCTTCCGCCATAGAGGCCGGCAGGCTCAGGCAGATCCCGATTGACCTGCCGCAACGCGAGTACGCCCTGCTGCGCCACCGCGACCGCCATGCGACGCTGGCGCAGAAGGCGCTCGTGGCGCATTTGACCGGTGCGGCCGACGCCGGCAGCGCGCCGCAATAGGGCACTCCGCCGGCGGCACCGGCCGCGGCGAGGTCCGCAGGCACTCTTGCGGACGAGGCGGCGGCCGCTTGTCAGGGGGTGCGACCCTGCAGGTGCTTGCCGAACAGACCGAAGAATTGGATCGCCTGCTGGTTGTTGCGCTCGCCGAGCAAGTGCCACCAACCGCCGATTCCGCCTTTCGGCGGCGGCATCTGCTGATACTCGTTGGTTGCCGCGAGCAGCGCCTCGCCGAAGCGTACCAGGACGGTCTGCACCTCGGGCCGCAGCAAGAACGTCAGGATCCGTCCGAGTGCGTCGTTGCGGGTCAGCTGCTCGAGCAGCGACAGTGCATCGCCGAGCACACCCGCCATCCGCGCGACCATCTCGTCGTTGAGGGCGTCCTCGGCCGCGCCGAGCAGGTGCGCCAGGTGCGCCAGGCGCTCCAGATCGCCGCTGGCGGCCAGCTGGGTGAGGACGTCCAGGGCATCGGTGAGGCGGCTACGGTTGATCCGGTCGACCAGATCGAGCGCCTCGCCCAAAGTGCCGGCCAGCCGGCCGACCATGTCGTCGCTCAGTGCGTCGCGCGCGCTTGCCGCGAGGTGCCCGAGTTCCTCGGCCTGACTCGCAGGCTCGACGGGTTGTGCTTCGCTCATGACGCGCCTCCTCAGAGCAGCCCGCGGGCGGATGCCCAATAAAGCTTGTTGTACGCCGTCTTGAACCAATGTACGGCCTTGGTCGGAGGCTTCGGATTGGGCGGGTTCTGATAGTTGAACATCGCGTAGGTGGCGCGATCCTTGCCCGCCTCGATGAAGCAGAACACCTTACCGTCATAGTCGCGCACCGCCGAGCCGATCTTGACCATGGCCGCGAGGTTTTCCGCCAGCGCGTCGGCTTCGAAATGCGCCGTCGAGCCGGCCTTGCTGATCGGTAGGTTGGTGGTATCGCCGAGCACGAAAACATCGTCCCGCCCCTCCATGTTGAGACGATGGCGGTGGGTCGGAATCCAGCCGCTCTTGCCCAGGCCGTTCTTCTCGATCACCTCCATTCCCTTGTGCGCCGGTATCGCGATCAACAGATCATACGGTGCCTCGGTCCCTTCCTCGCTGTGAACCACCTTGCCGCGCCCGTCAATTTCCTTCATGTTGAACAGAGTCTCGTAGGTGATTCCGAGCCGGTCGAATTCCGGCGTGGCCCACTTGGCGACATTCTCCAGACTGTGCGTGCGCCCGATCGGATAGGTGTAGTGAATCCGCGTCTTGTCGAGGATGCCGCGATCCTTGAAGTAGTCATACAGCATGAAGGTGATCTCGAGGGGCGCCATCGGGCATTTGTGCGGAACGCCCACCGCGATCACCACACGTCCGCCCTCGAATTCCCGCAGGCGCTTGCACATGCGCAGGGCGGATTCCTCGGTGTAGAAGAATTCGGCGTTCTCCTGCAGCCCGGGGACCCCCTGCGGAAAGATACGCGAGCCGGTGGCGATCACCAGCACGTCATAGGGGTAGGTCTTGCCGCTTTTGGTGCGCACCTGGTGCTGGTCCAGGGCGAATTCCTCGACCGGATCGACGTGGAAGTCGATCTGCGGCTCAAGCAGGCGCCGCTGATCCCGGTACAGCTCATCGGGCATCATGCGTCCGAGCGCGACGTAGAGTAGCCCAGGCTGATACATATGCCGTTCCGATGCCGAGAGCATCGTGATTCGTGCCTTGCCGTCCTGCAGTTCCGTGTGCAGCCGGCGCGCCAGGTTGTTCGCGAGAATGGTGCCGCCCATTCCGCCGCCGATGATCAGTATCTTCATTGCCGTCTCCCGATACGTCTTGCGTCGTTGAGGATTCCCGCGCGCGGGGCCGACTACTTCATCTTGCGCACCCGAATGTGCCAGACACCGTCCTTCTCTTCACTGCCGAGCATTTCGTGACCGACCTTGCGCACCCATACCGGTACGTCCTGGGCAGAGCCCCTGTCCGAGGAGAGCAACTCGACTATCGTGCCGATCTCGGTGTCTTTCAGCTCGGCGATCAGCTCCATCAGCGGACCGGGACAGAAGCTGCCGGTGGCGTCCACGATAGTGATTTTTTGCTCACCCATGATCATCGTCCTCCCCGGACCTCAAAACGTCACGAGTTGACCGCCGGCCGCATCGCTCAGAAACGCGGTCAGGCCCATGGGGCCGTCGATATAGGCCTCGAGGCGGTCCGGCTCGACGCCGAGCACGTCCAGGGCCATGGAGCAGGCGTACAGGCGTGCCCCGCCGAGCTCCTTGGCCTGCTCGAAGAGGTGCCGGAAAGGCGGCACGTTCTTCTGCGCCATGAGCCGCCCGATATCGCCCTCGGCCGGTGGCGTACGCGCATCGTCCCGGATGAAGTATCCGAGCGCGTTCATCGAGAGAAACACCGTCACCACCTCGCCGGTGGCTGCGGCGGTTGCGGCGACCATGGCCGCCATCTGTATCTTCTCGCGCGTCCCGGAGACGCACAGGAGGCTGAGCTTGTTCGCCATCGTCTACTCCTCGGTGCCAATGGTTGAGCGTGCGCGGCGCCGCCGGTGGCAGCGGGCGCCGTGGCCGGGTTGGCAGAGGTTCCCGGACGCATGGACGGTACGCAATCGGGCCGCAATCCCCGGCGTCGGTGGGTCAGCCAGAGGGGTGATTGGCGGGGCGTGGACAATGGCGGCTCGCATGAGCGGGCGTGACGTCGCGGCGGTCCGTGTGGGGGGCGCGGGGCCCCGGGCACGCGAGGTGACCGAAGGACGCTGTCAGGCCGGTCCAGATGCCACGGGATGATCGGTAGGGCTCTCATCGAGTACGAGAATATTCAACGTGTGTCGGCTGTTCAGGGAGTTAAGGATCAGGCATGCCCCCTCGGTCCGCCTCAGCAGACGCCGCGCCTTGGAGCGATCCGCGCCGGGCGCGAGCGTCAGCGTCGCATGTACGTTGAACTCCGTGAAGCGCACCTGGCGGTCAATCCGGGCGAGCGTCCCCTCGGTTCGACACTCGAGCCGGAGCCAGCCGAACAGGGCCGCCGCGCTGACCGCGCGGAAGGTCAGAATGAAGCAGTCCGCGACCGCCGCGGCGAGCAGCGCCTCGGGTGACCAGAGCGTGCCGGGTCCGCCGAACTGCGCCGCCGGCGCACTCGAGAGCTGCGGCAGCCCGGCGGCGCCGACATCCACCGTGCCGGTTCGCGCGGCGGTTGCGGTAGCGGTGTAGGTGTGCGGGAAGGGCTCCATTCATCGGCAGCGCTGGGATCACTGATTCCAAGCGTAGCCGAAATCGAGCAGGAATTGGTGCATGCGCAACGCGATTGTCTGAGTCGGGTCGAAAGTGTTCGCGCCGACCACGGTGTGGTTGGGAACATAGGTGAACGCCATGCTGAATTGGCCGCCGGCCGTGCGCCGGGTGAATCCGGCGGCGATGTGCGTCTCGACCACTCCCGGGGCGAGGATATTGAGCGTTACCTGCGAGGCGGGGATCGGCTGCGCTGCCTGGCTGACGCCGAAGCGAACGGTCCAGGTCGGGTCGAGCCTCCATTGCGCGCCCAGCTTGTAGATCGTCATGTTGCCCCAGCCGAACCCCGGTCCGTCGCTGCCGCCGAGGCAGCTGCTGAGGCGGGTGCCGCCGGCGCCCGCGGTCGGGCACTGGAAGAGGTTCTGGATCGGATTGCCGACGGAAGCGACCGATGCGTACCAGATTCTCTGCGTATCGAAGCTCAGTGCCACCGCAGGCGTCGGCTTGAAGGTCAGCCCCACCGTCGCCGATGCGGGTATGTCGAAAGATCCATGCCCGGCGAACAGATCGCCGTAGTGGGTGAACCGGGACATGTACATCTTCGAGGTGTAGGCGGCTGCGAACGCCCACCGGGGCAGGGGCCGCCACTCGATGCCGACCGAGGCTCCGCCCCCGTAGGACATTTGGGCGCCGTTATTGGTCAAGGCGGTCGGTAGGACGGTGCCGCCGCTCGCTGCGAAGGCCTCAGTGTAACCGGCAAAGGCCCCGAGTCCTTCCGCCGTGAATCGCTGGGCCGCCATGATCAGGGAGACCCCGACGGCGAACTGCCGGTTTGCCGAGAGGTGCGCGAACGAGACGTTGACAAATCCCTGCATCAGATCGACGCCGGTGTTGCCCATGCCGAAAGTGCCCGGCAAGGTCCTGATCGGCGCGGTCGGACCTGCGGCGAAGGTCGCCGTGCCCCCGACCCAACGCGTGTCCATGCCGCCGCGGCCGTAGAAGGCGATCGCGATGCTGTTCCGGCGGTCGATCTGCCGGCGCAGCGCGACGTAGGGAATCGGAAAGAGCCTGTTGCCGCTCGTGATGTTGTTCGGGCCGATCGTAAAGGCGCCGCCGTGGCCGTCTGCGAGGCTGGAGGACGTGCTGTAGCTGCGATCCGGGCTGAACAGCTCCAGCCCGACCTCCAGATCATCCGGGACGAATGCCAATCCGGCCGGATTGGTGGCGATGATCATGATTTCGCTCGGGTCGGCGCTGCCGGCGCCGGCCATGCCCATGCTTTTCACCCCCGCCCCGTCGGTGAAGTACCCGTTGGTCGCATGCGCGGCGCCGGCGAGTACCAGCAGCGTGAACGCTCCAGCCACCAAGACATGGTGTTTCATGATGTCCCCCAGGTTGGGCCGGCCCCTTTTGCGGGTGCTCTGGCGCTAATTCATTGTCGACTCAATTCTTGCGGCGCAGTACGAATCGATAGATCTTGCCGTCGCTGCTCGATTCAACGAGTTCGGTGCCCGTGGTGTTGCAGAAAGCCTGGAAGTCCTTCACCGAGCCCGGATCGGTCGCGAGTACCTCGAGCGTGCCGCCCGGTTGCATGCCTTGCAGGGCCTTCTTGGCCCGCAGAATAGGCAGAGGGCAGTTGAGGCCTTTGGCATCGAGAGTCTGAGTAGCCATGGTGCGTCCCAGAGAGAGTTTTCCGACTTCATCAGATGAACAGGTTGATATCCGACTGTGTCGCAACCTCGATGTAGGTCGCCGCCCCGCCGAGCTCGGGTCCGTCGATCATGTCGTTCAACGTGTATTCGAACAGGTCCATGGTCATCTGGCAGGCGATCATGCGCACGCCCGCCTCGATGGCGATCGAGCGCAGATCGGCGATGGAGGCGACGCCCTTCTTTTTCATCAGGTTCTTCATCATGCGCCCGGCGGCCGCGTCGACCCCGGGGATCATGCTCGCGATGTTGGGCATTCCCATGTGCTTGCCGGCGAACGGCATCTTCATGGCGGGATTACCCAGCGGCGTCAGGTTCAGGTCGAGATCCCTCAGCAGCAGAGGCAGTCCGTAGAAGGTGAAGAACATCGTGACGTGGACGTCCATTGCCGCGGCGGTGGTCGCCAGGATGAAGGGTGGATACGCCCAGTCGAGCGTCCCCTTGGTCACGATGATCGACATGCGCTTGGCGGTGGAACGCGGGATGTCGTCGCTTGGCACGGCCATGGGAACTAGCCCCCCCACCCGGATTGATGAGCGTCAAGCTATCAGAGGGTGCTAAAATAAGCAATTACTGATAAGGTAAAAAGCGAGGACCGCGCAGGGGCGGTTGGCGCGGACCGCGCCGCGGCTGCAGTGAGGGTTGGGTTCGGCACATGCGATCGGGCCGTTCGGCGCTGCTCATCGGCGGGATCTCCGCGAACACGGCGGGCTTCGGCTCGGGCCATCCGCTGGCCATTCCACGTGTGGCCACGGTGCTCGCGCTGTGCCGGGCGCTCGGGTGGATCGCAGCCGCAGAGCTGCGCGACTGTCCGCGTGCTTCCGAGCAGCAGCTCCGGCAGTTCCACAGCGCCGAGTACATCGCGGCGCTGCGCGCCGCGGAGGCGGCGCAGATCGCCACCATCGAAGTTCGCGAGCGCTTCGGCATCGGAACGCGCGAAAATCCGCTGTTTCGCGGGCTGTTTGCCCAGGGCGCGGCGACGGTTGGGGGCTCGATGCTCGCCGCCGAGCTCGCGCTCGAGGGGTATGTGGTGTTTCATCCGGCCGGTGGAACGCACCATGGTCAGCCGGCCCGCGCGAGCGGCTTCTGTTATTTCAACGATCCAGTGTTCGCGTTGCGCCGGCTCGCCGCGCTGGGTTTGTCGCGCATCCTGTACATAGACCTCGATGCGCATCACTGCGACGGAGTTCAGAATGCGCTGCGAGACGATGAGCGCATGCACACCATTTCGATTCACGAGGCCGGCCGCTGGCCGTACACCGGCGGCGTCGATGACCGCGGCGGAGGCCGCTCGGTCAACCTCCCGGTACCCAAGGGGTTTCATGACGGGGAGTTGCGCTTTGTGATGGACGCGACCGTGCTGCCGTACGCGCGGCGCCTGCGGCCGGAGGCGGTGGTGATCACCTGCGGTACCGATGCGCTGTACGGCGATCCGTTGTGTGGGCTTGCTCTGAGCAACGGGGCGTTGTGGACGGCGGTGCGGGAGCTGGTCGATGCGGCGCCGGCCGCAGTCGTGCTCGGCGGTGGCGGTTACAATCCCTGGACGGTGGCCCGCGGGTGGACGGGCTTGTGGGGGAAGTTGAGTGGCCGGCCGCTGCCGGAACGGTTGCCGGCCTGCGCTCAGCGCGTTCTGGCCGCTCTGTCGTGCGAGTTGATCGACGATGAGGCGATCGACCCGTCGTGGCAGCGGACTCTGGCGGATCCGCCGCGCGACGGTCCGGTCCGCCCGGCGGTCGCGGACGTGGTGCGCCGGGCCGGTGTGGAGTGGGCCATATGAGCTGGCTGGAGAAACTTCTGGCCATCGAGGAGCTCGATGGGGCGCCGCTCGACGCGGAGCTCGTGGCGCAGCTCGAGAGGGCGGGCGCGAGGACGGTCGTGCGGCCGGTGCGCTTCGCAACCCCCACGTTCAAGGACTACGCGAGCACCGAGTTGCGCGGGTGCTCGAAGAACAGCTTTCCGGCATTTTCGATCACCGGCGGGGCGTGCGGCCTGAACTGCGAGCACTGCCGGGCGAAGATCCTCGAGCCGATGCTGCCGGCCACGACTCCGCAGATGCTCGAGCGCACGGTGCGCGCGCTGATTGCGCGCCAGGGTCTGCAGGGCTTCCTGCTCTCCGGCGGCTCCAACCGGCGCAACGAGATTCCCTACGGTCGGTTCTATCCGGTGATCGAGCGGTTGAAGCGCGACCACCCGGATTTGCGCATCGCAATCCATACGGCGCTCACCGACCGCGCCGGCGCCCGCGCCATGGAGGCGGCCGGCATCGACACGGCGATGATGGATGTGATCGGCGCGGAGGCGACGATCCGTGAGGTATACCACCTGGAGCGGCCCGTGGCGGATTTCGAGGCGACGCTCGAGGCGTTGTGCGCCACGTCCATGGAGGTCACGCCGCATATCGTCATCGGGTTGCATTTCGGCAAGGTGCTGGGCGAGTCGGCGGCACTGGACATCGTGAGCAGATACCCCGTGAAGGCTCTGGTGCTGGTGGTCGTCATGCCCTTCTACGCCACGCCGGGAACGTTCGCGGTGCCCGGTACCGGCGAGGTCGGCCGGCTGTTTGCCGAGGCGCGCGCGCGCCTGCCGAACCACAGCGTTCTGCTCGGCTGCGCCCGGCCGCCGGGCATGCACAAGCGCGTGACCGACACCTATGCCGTGTTGGCCGGGCTCGACGGCATCGCGTTTCCGGCCGATGGGGTGGCGGCGGTTGCCACGGCGATCGGCCGGCCCTTCGAGCAGCAGCACGCCTGCTGCTCGATCAAGCTCGCAGGAGCC
Organism: Pseudomonadota bacterium; assembly: GCA_021843755.1. Taxonomy (GTDB): domain Bacteria; phylum Pseudomonadota; class Gammaproteobacteria; order Steroidobacterales; family Steroidobacteraceae; genus 13-2-20CM-66-19. The sequence goes on along the minus strand of JAKBWB010000063.1, from coordinate 40,660 downwards.
GGATTGTCCGGTGCCCGCGCTCGTTGCGGGACCGGCGGGGGACCGGCGGGAGTTTCCGCATGAGTTGCCGCACGCTGCCCGAGCGTCCCGCCGGCGGCGCGTCAGCCGGAGATTTCAACGCGTTCGAGGCCATGGAGCCGCGCGCGCCGGTGCACACGCCGCCGCAGCGGCGCAACGGCGCGCCGGTCAAAGCAGCCGATCTGCGGCCGACCGGCGTTTATCTGCCCAACGACAATGTGCTGACGCCGCACATGCGCTCGCCGGAATACGTGCAGATCTCCACCGCCGCAGCGATGACCCTCGGGCTCATGCCGGGCCGCATGCATCGCTGCGAGTGCACGCGCTGCCTGAATCTGTTGTTGACCTATCCGGAGGGGTGTCGTGCCAACTGCGCGTACTGCGGACTGGCGCGCCACCGCGAGGCCGAGCGGGACTATGCGGACCGCAACTTCATCCGGGTGGACTGGCCGGCGGTCCCCGTCGAGCAGATGATCGAGACCGTGGCCAGAGACGGCGCGGCAAGTCCGTTCCACCGCATGTGCATCTCGATGATCACGCACCCGCGGTCCGATGCCGACACGGTGAGTGTGCTGCGGGCATGGACGCGGCGTATCGATCCGGGTGTCATACCGGTGTCGATACTGTCCAACCCGACCACGATGAGCCGCGCCGACGTGGTGCGGCTGCGGGAGCTTGGCGCCGACATATTCACGGTCGCGCTCGATGCGGCGACTCCGGCGATCTTCGAGCGCACCCGCGGCAAAGGCGTGCAGTCGCCGCACAAGTGGAGCAAGTACTGGGAAATCCTGCATGCGGCCCGCGAGGTGTTCGGGCCGCAGAAGTTCGGTGCGCACATCATCATCGGCATGGGTGAGACGGAGCGTGAGGCGCTCGAGCTGGTGCAGCAGCTGGTGGACCTCGGCGGCCACAGCCACCTGTTCTGCTTCTTCCCGGAGCAGGGCTCGCTGATGGATCACCTGCCGGCGACGCCCCGGGATCAGTGGCGGCGGGTGCAACTCGCCCGCTATCTGATCGATTACGCATCGGTCCGGCTCGAGCGGATGGGCTTCGATGCGCTCGGCCGGGTCGCGGACTTCGGGGTGCCCCGCGAGGAGCTCGAGCGCATCATCGATGCCGGCGTGGCCTTCCGCACCTCGGGTTGTCCCGGCAAGTTTCGCGACGATATTTCCGCGTGCGACCGGCCCTACGGGGACTCCCCGCCGCACGACATCGCGAGCTTCCCATTCGCGCCCAATCGCGCCGACCTGCGCCGGATCCGCCGCCAGCTGCGCATCCCGGTGGTGCGGGACGAGCGATGAACCGCCTCTTTCGGGTGCTCGATGCCGGGCTGCAAGCCGGCCGGCTCAACATCGCGCTCGACCAGGCCATGCTCGAGCTGCATCAGACGGGTCGGCTGGCCGATTCACTGCGCTTCATCCATTTCCAACCGAGCGCGCTCCTCGGACGCCACCAGTCCCTGAGCGCGGAGATCGACCGCGAGTATTGCCGGCAGCACGGCATCGAAGTCGGCCGGCGTATCACCGGCGGCGGGGCGATCTATCTCGATCCGGGCCAACTCGGCTGGGCGCTGGTGTTCGGCCGGGGCATGCTCGGCAACCCATCGCTCGATGAGGTGGCCCGGGCGGTCTGTGAGGCCGCGGCGGTGGGGCTCAGCCGACTCGGTATCGAGGTGCGCTTCCGGCCGCGCAACGATCTCGAGGTCGAGGGGCGCAAGGTCGGCGGGACCGGCGGGTTCTTCGACGGCAACACGCTGCTGTACCAGGGCACGGTGCTCGTCGAGCTCGACACCGAGAGCCTGCTCGGCGCGCTGCGTGTGCCGCGGGCCAAGATCGTCCGGCACGGCCTCGACTCGGCGGCGCAGCGGGTGGTGAGTTTGCGCGAGCTGATGGGCGAGCGGACCCCCACCATCGAGCAGGTTCAACAGGCCCTGCTCGAGGGATTTCACGAGCGGCTTGGCGTGCAGTTCGAGCCGGCCGGGGCCGACTCGCTCGCCGGTGTGCTGCAGCTGGGGCGCCAGTTGCACGCGCAGCAGATCGGGAGGGAGGAGTTCGTTGCCGAGATCGACGGGCCACCGCGCGGCGCCGCGGTCTCGGTCGGAACGTGCGCCAGCCCGGGGGGAACGATCACGGCGTATTTGCGGCGTGACGGCCGCCGTATCGGTCAGGTGTTGCTCACCGGGGATTTTTTCGTCGCGCCGCCGCGGCTGGTACTGGATCTGGAGAGCCGCCTGCGGGGCATCGAGATCGAGGCCGCCGGCGAGGCGATCGAGCGGTTCTTCCTGGAACATTCCGCCGGCACGTTGTCGGTCGGCGCGGCGGACTTCGGACGCGCGATCGAGGCGGCCTTGGCGGCAACGGCGTGCCGGCCGGGCTGACCGCTCGTGCGCAGTCTGCCCACCAAGCTGGCCGTGATCCAGCACACCGCGGCGGAGTATCTCGGGCTGATCGAGGATCACCTGGAGATCCGCGGGATCGGCTTTCGCTACTTCCGTCCGTTCACCTCCGGCAGCCGACTGCCGCGAATCGAGGAGACGTCCGCGGGAATGGTGCTGCTCGGTGGCGGGCCGTGGGGCACCGCCCCGGGGGCGGCGCAACTGCCTTGGCTCGAGGCGGAGATCGAACTCGTCGCGGCGGCGCTCGCGGCGTCGCAGCCGGTGGTCGGATTTGGACTCGGCGCACAGATCCTGGCGCTCGCCGGCGGCGGCAGCGCGGTAGCGGGCACGCTCACGCTCGATGTCGGAACGGCTACGCGTACGGTGGAGGATGCACTGGGGGGGCTGCTGCCGGCGAGCTATCCGCTGGTGCGCTACGGTCGAGACACAGTCTCGCTCCCGGCCACTGCCCGGATGCTGGCCCGCGACGAGCAGGGCCGGTGGGCGCTTTTCCAGCTCGGCGAGCGCGCATTCGGATTCGCAGGTCACCCGGGTATCAAGTCGGCGATCATCGAGGATCTGATCATGGAATTTCCGCAAGCGCCGCCCGAGACGGCCGCAGCGCTGGCCGCGTTGCGCGCCGTTCAGGAGCAGCTCGAGACTGCGCTCGCAGCTGTCATGGCCGGCCTGGTGCGCGTGCTCGGCCTGATGTCGCCGCCGCGTCCCTGACGGTCGGCCGCAGTTGCGCTTGCCCGCCCGCCGGCGGTCCGTGAGGGCATCGCGGCTCGTCTGATCATTCCGGTATTCGTCCCTTCGGGTTCAGCGTTTTGCGCCGGCCATGATCGGTGCGCGCGGTATTGCCGGGCGGACAGCCCGCTACGTAGTCCCCACGATGCGCTCGGAGCGCATGCGCGTGCGTAGTGTCAGCCGGTCCGGCCGCGTGCCGGGGGTCGGTGGTGCTGCGGCCCCGCGAGTCGGGGCGAAAGTTGCGGACCTTGACGCTCGTCAATAAATAAGATATCACTAATATCAAATCCGGGGGGGGGTCGAGATGAGGTCTGTCTCGGCCGAAACGCGCTACGCCGTCTATTGTGGGCAACACATGGCATCGAAGCTGATCATCGTGATGGCCAACACCGACCCGCGCAACGGCGAGGAGCTCGGAGCGCCGATCTTTCAGGCCACGGTCGCGGCGGCCATGGATTTCGAGGTCGAGGTGGTGTGCACGGCCACGGCCGGACGACTGCTGAAGAAGGGCGTGGCCGAACGCCTGTTCGTCAAGACCGGCTCTCCGAAATCCGTGCTCGATTTCATCAAGGATGCGCACGAGGCGGGCGTGAAGTTCCTGTGCTGTTCCCCCAATCTCGACCTGTTCGACATGAGCCAGGAGGATCTGATTCCCGAGTGCGGCGGCATCGTCGGGGGCGCCTATCTGATCGAGCGCGTGATGGACGACGATTACCGCGTGCTCACCTACTGAGGGCGGATTGCGGGTATGACCCAGGCACATACGACGCGAGTGCAGGAGCACATCGGCGATCCGGTGTCCGCGCGCGCACCGCTCGAGCGGAGCAAGCTCGAGGAGATCTTCCAGGACATCCAGTCCGATCTCAGATTCGATCACCAGCTGAACGGCTGTCTCAACTGCGGCATCTGCACCGCGACCTGCCCCTCGGCCCATTACTACGATTACAGCCCGCGCGAGATCGTGCAGCTGCTGTGGACCGAGAACCTGGAAGGCATCTACGACGCCATGCAGGAGAAGATCTGGGCGTGCGCGCAGTGCTACACGTGTGCGGCGCGCTGCCCGTTCGGCAACTCCCCGGGCGGGCTGGTGATGTTGATGCGCGAAGTGGCGATCAAGCACGGCATGGAATCGGCCAAGAACGTACTGCGGCCGTTCAGCCGCGTGATGCTCAAGCTCATCTCGACCGGAAACCAGCTTTCTCCCGACATGATCAGCCGGGACGCTTTCCCGGACTGGGGACCGAACGTGTCGAAGGTCAGCGCGCCGCTCGACACGCTGCGCAAAGCCATCCCGGTGCCGACCCTGCATACCACCAAGACAGCCTGGGAGGTCAACCTCAAGACGTCGGTGGAGCTGTACACGATCTGGGAAGAGACCGGGGTGACCAACAGCCTGAAGGCGATCGACCCGAACCTGTTCGATGTGATCCAGGACATCATGGACGACAAGCGTGACGAATACGCGGATTGGCAGGAAGCGCAGGATGGGGACTGAGAGGCCGGCCTCGGGCCCCCAAGCGAGTCCTTCGGCCGCTTCACGACCATAGAGGTGTCAGCCATGACGTCAGATGAGCAAGCAGCGGGCGGGCGGTTTACCGGCCACGGCCCGGAATGGCGCAGTTCCGGCCTCAACGCCCAGGATGCGCGAACCGCCACCGTCTGGGTCGAGCAGATCATCGACCGGCGCGCGATGCTGACCGGCAAGGATCGGGTCGCCGACGTGCGTGATGCGATGTGGGAGCTGGAGAAAGACGGGCAGATCGTGGTTCATCGGGTGACCGAGGCGCACAAGCCGGTCGTGGTGCGGACATTGTACGGCTGGGAGAAGCAGATCCCGACGGTGCGACTGTGGCATCACAAGTCGTGCGGTCAATGTGGCAACATTCCAGGGTATCCGGCATCGCTCCTGTGGTTGATGAACCGGCTCGGCACGGAATATCTCGACGAGACCGATCAGACCTCGTGCACCGCGTGGAACTATCACGGCTCGGGCATCGGCAACATCGAGAGCCTCGCCGCGGTGTTTCTGCGTAACTTCCATCAGGCGTACGTCGCCGCCAAGGCGCAGGGACTGCCGGACGGCTATTACTATCCGCTGGTGCACTGCGGCACCTCGTTCGGCAATTACAAGGAAGTGCGCGGCTACCTGCTGCAGTCGGCGAAACTGCGCGAGCGGGTGCGGCAGATTCTCGGCAAGCTCGGCCGGCTGGTCGACGGCAAGCTGCTGATCCCCGAGGAGATCGTGCACTACTCCGAGTGGCTGCACGTCATGCGCGATGAGATCAAGAATCTGCAGACGATCGATTGCAGCCGGATCCGCGCGACCATTCATCCGGCCTGTCACGTGTACAAGATGGTGCCGGAGGACGTCGTCTATGACGATAAAGTGCTGGACGGAAATCGGGTTGCCGTTTCGACCGGCCTGATGCAGACGCTCGGCGCGCAGGTGGTCGACTACAAGACCTGGTATGACTGCTGTGGCTTCGGCTTCCGCCACATCATCTCCGAGCGGGAGTTCACCCGTTCCTTCGCGATCGACCGCAAGATCAGGGTCGCGGTCGAGGAGGCGCGCGCCGACGTGATGATCGGTCACGACACCGGCTGTATCACGACGCTCGACAAGAATCAGTGGATCAGCAAGGCCGACGGCCGCCCGGTGAGCTTGCCGGTGCTGGCGGACTGCCAGTTCGCGGCGCTGGTCTGCGGGGCGCATCCGTACAAGATCGTGCAGTCGCACTGGCACGCCTCGCCGACTGAAGCGCTCATGGAGAAGCTCGGTATCGATTGGCAGGCGCGCAAGGCTGAGTTCGAGGAATACTTGAAGGAGGTCGCCGCGGGGCGGCTCGAGACGCTGTACGACCCGAGCCGCAAGATAACCTCCGGTCCGGGCTTCAAGCCGCGTGCGCAAGCGGCGGGCCAGGCCGGATGAGCCGACCGGTGCTGATCGTCGGCGGCGGGCCGGCGGGGCTGGCGGCGGCGAGCGCGTTGACGGCGGTTGGTCAGCGGGTGGTGCTGGTCGAGAAAGCCGAGCGACTCGGCGGGGCGCCGATCCTCTCCGGCTACGCCAAGCTGGTGCCCTCGGGGGAGTGGGCCAAGGATGCAATCGGCGGCATGGTCCGGCGGGTGGAGGCGCAGCCTCTGGCGACGGTGCGGCTGCGCACGACCGTCGCGTCCTTGAAGGGCGGTCCGGGTGATTTCAACGCGGAGTTCTCCGACGGCGCCGCGGTGCAGGTGGGGGCCGTGATCCTGTGCACCGGCTTCACCCATTTCGACTCGCTCAACAAGCCCGAGTGGGGCTTCGGGACCTATCCGGACGTCGTGACGACGGCGCAGGTGGAGCAGATGATCTCCGCGGGCACGGGCGTGCGCTGTCCGTCCGACGGGCGTGCGCCGCAGCGCGTTGCGATCCTCCTGTGTGTCGGATCTCGCGATCGGCAGATCGGGCGTCCCTGGTGCTCGAAGATCTGCTGCACCGTTTCGGCCAACATCGCCATGGAGATCCGCGAACAGCTGCCGGATTGCCACGTTTATATCTACTACATGGACATCCGGACCTTCGGCCTGTACGAGACGAAGTACTACTGGCGCAGCCAGGAGGAATTCAAGATCAAGTACATCAAGGCGCGCATCGCGGAGGTCACCTCGGACGGGCAGAGGCTCATCGTCAAGGGGGAAGACACGCTGGTGAAGCGGCCGATCACGATTCCCTTCGATATGGTCGTGCATGCGATCGGCATGGATCCGAACGTGGACAACAAATCGATCGCGACGGCCTTCGGCGTGGCGCTCGAGCCGAACGGGTACCTCGAGCGCGGAAATTCCTATGGCAATACGGCGGAGACGTCGCGCCCCGGTGTGTTCGTGGCCGGCGCGGCTGCAGGACCGGAGACCATAGACGATTCTATTGCGCAGGCGTACGCCGCGGCGGCACGCGCGCTCCCGCTGGTGCATCCGGCGCAGGCGAGCGCCTGAAGGCGCGGCGTGGCCCGATCCCTGACACAATCTTCCGCGGCGCCGCCGCCGGTCCGGCTGGAGTTGAGTGGCCCGCGGCTCGCCGCCAGCCTGGCGCGGCTGGCCGCAAGCTGCGAGGCGGGCGGGGGAGTCGAGCAGTATGTGCGCGCTCTCGAGCTCAAGAGCGACTTGTTCCGCAGTGTCCTCGGCAAGGATGGCGCGGCTGCCGCGGGACTCGAGCCCGAGACGCTGCGCATTCTGTTGCCTTTCATGCCGACCGTGCGCAGACGTATCGGCCCCTGGATGGAGCGTCCGGCCTTCGAGGGACTGAAGGCGGATATCAGCCGGCTGCTGGGCGCGCTGCGGGACAACAGCGGTGTCGATGAGCGGCTGGTGGCGTTCGGGGACGGGTTCTGCGCGGCAGAGCGCCCCCGGTGGGTACGGGATCTCGGCGCGGAATTGCTGCACCAGCTTGCGCCGGAGCGCTTTCCGATGATGACCCGATGGGTCTGGGACGGTGCGGCGAACACCGGAGTGTTGCGCGAGATCTGGTTCGGCGGTGAAGACGGGGTGCGTATCGATGTACCCGACAGCTACGCGGCGTTTCTGATCCTGCGCGAGGAACTCAGCGGCTTTCTCACGAGCAAGGGCGTGTTCCGCGATGTCATCCGGTACGTCGACCTTCTGTGCGCCCAGATCTACGCCGAATACATCTGCGCCCAGGGCGGCAGCTACTTGCGGGTGGATTTCAGCGCCGAGGAGGATCCTTCGCAATATACCCGGCGGCTGCTCGGCCTCGATGCCCTCGGCAGCGGCGTTCACCGCGCGCAGCGCGACGGCGAAGTCGGTTCCGGCGCTGTACGGGCAGGCGAGCCGGCTCGAATGCCGGAGTGAGCTCACATGCCCATTCACGAACAATCGCTCATCCGCCCGGAAGACCTGCGCACACACGATCAGCTGGTGGTCGACGGTGTCGACGTATCCGGACATTGGAGCACGTTCATCCACTCGCGCGTGGTGTCCGACTACAACGAGGAACTGCAGGAGCAGATCGCCTCGCTGCCCGGCGGAGAGCACATTCACCGCTGTTGGCAGTGCGGCTCGTGCACGAATGCCTGCACCGTCAATGCGATCAATCCGGACTTCAATCCGCGCTTCTGGATCTACCTGGTGCGCATGGGGCTCGAGTCGGAGCTGCTGCGGGACAAAGAGATCATCTGGCAGTGCGTGTCGTGCAACAAATGCACCTATGTCTGCCCCCGCGACGTGTTCCCAGAGGGCGTGATGAAGGCCCTCAGCCACTGGCTGGAACTCAAGGGCCATACGCGCAAGTCTCCCGCGATGGTTTTCGACGAAGTGTTCACCGAACAAGTCATCCAGCGCGGCCGGATCGAGGAGGGGCGGCTCATCAGGCGGTTCTTCGCCCGCACCGGGCAGGCGCTCGGCCAGGACTGGCTCGTGGAGATGGCCAGACGTCTGCTGCGGCATCTGCCTTTGGGCCTTTTGACGCGGATGGGGCTGGCGAGTCTGCGCGCACCGCGAACGCGGGGCTGGAGCGGTGCGCGCGACGCTCTGAACGAGTACGTGCAGGAGCAGAGCGCCGCGCATCGGCGGGCGCTCGGCTTGTCCGAGTTGATCGAGACCGCGCGTCAGGATGCCTCCGGCGCATCGGGCGGTTAGGAGGCGCAGCAATGCCTGAGAACAAAGCCGACAGATACCGTCGCGTCGCCTATTATCCGGGTTGTGCGCTCGAGGGTACGGGACACGCCTACAACCGCTCGACTCGACAGCTGGGCAAGGCGCTCGGCCTGGATCTGGTCGAAGTGCCGGACTGGAACTGTTGCGGCGCTATGGAGGCGAAGAACGTCGACCCGAAGGTGCAGACCTACCTTTCGGCACGGGTCCTCTCGTTGACCGCCAACCGGATGGGCATGGACGTGGTCATGGCACCATGCAACGGTTGCTACCATAACCTCAAGAAGGCCGAGCATGACCTCGCGAACGACCCGGGCAGCGCCGAGGTGGTCGCGCGGCTGGCCCGCAAGGCGGGTGATCCGGCCTATCAGCCCGGGGAAGTCGAGACTGTGCACGCGCTGGAGTGGCTCAAGGCGGCGATAGGCGAAGAGGAATTGCGACGCAGAGTGCGCGGCGGCCTGAAGGGTCTGAAGGTCGCGAACTACTACGGTTGCATGTACACGCGGCCGAGGCATATCTTCCCGGAGAAGGACTCGGGGCCGGCAAGCGAGTCAACGGCCAAGCCCCACTTCATGGACGATCTGCTCGCGGCCGCCGGCGCCGAGAACGTCGAGTTTGCGCTGAAAACAGCCTGTTGCGGCGGTGCGCATACGCTCTCGGACAGCGACGTCTCGACGCATCTGGTGCTGAACATCCTGCAAGCGGCCGAGGCGGCCGGCGCCGAGGTGATCGCCACCGAGTGCCCCACCTGTCACTCCGGGCTCGAGCTGCACCAGGTGCGGGCGGAGAAGAGGCTCGGTGTGCGGACCGGAGTCAAGATCATCTATTTCACGCAGTTGCTGGGGCTCGCGCTCGGGCTGTCGCCGCGCAAGGTCGGGCTGCACGAGAACGTGTCTGACGCGCGTGAGCTGCTGGCCGCCCGGGGCGTGACATGAGGAATCTGGCGCAGATCGGCCAGCGGCTGGCGGAACTGCTGGAGAAGGGGCCGCAGGCCGGGGATGCCGGTACGATGCTCGCCTTGGCGGAGGAAGTGCTCGAACACTGGATAGCCGCCAGGGGCGAGCGGCCGACGGGCGGGCGCCGGGAGGGATTCCGGCTGCTTGCGCTGCACCATCAGGGCGCGCGCGGTGAACCGAGCTTCAATGCGTGCCGGGAGAGCTGCCGCGAGCTGGTCTATCACTACAATCTGCTAACATTGGAGCCGGACGACACCCGCTGCGGCGCCCGGGCGCTGATGATGGCGCGGCTGGCGAACCATCTTTACCTGTTCATCGCCGGTAAATTACAAGTGGAGCGTCTCGGGGAGTTCTGCTGCGCCTCGCGTCCGCTGCGCACCGCGGCGGAGTGAGACCGGGGCTGGAACGAGGGGATTCGATATGGCCAAGGTGCGCGGTTGCAATCTTCCGGACGACTTGCTGTACGACGTGCAGAACCACATCTGGTACCAGGAACTCGGGGACGGCAACGTCAAGGTGGGCATGACCGCCGTCGCGACGGCGATGGCCGGCCGCCTGGTGGCCTATACGCCCAAGGCCGTCGGCAAGGAGGTCAAGGCCGGCAAGTCCTGCGCTACCGTGGAGTCGGGCAAGTGGGTGGGACCGGCAAAGCTCGCTTGCGCGGGTACGGTGGCTGCGGTGAATGAGGCGCTGGTGGCCACCCCTGCGATTGCCAACGAGGATCCTTATGAGAAGGGCTGGCTGCTGGTCATCAAGCCGCTCGATTGGGACACGGTCAGGCCGACGCTGGTGGCCGGAGCCGAGGTCGCGGCGCCCTACGAGGCGAAGATGACCGCCGATGGCTTTGCGGGGTGCGGCGGATGACGGGACGAGGCAAGCCGGTGCCGGTCGCCGCGACGCTCGCCGGTGCTCTGCGTCCCCGGGAACTGGCCGAGCTGCAGGCCAACGCGGAACGAGCCAGCGACGTGCTCAAAGTCATCGCCAATGGGGTGCGGCTGCTGCTGGTGTGCCAGCTGGCCGAGGGCGCGAAGTCGGTGAACCAGCTGCAGTCCAGCGTCGGTGTCAGCCAATCCGCCGTTTCGCAGCATCTTGCACTGCTGCGCGAACACCACGTCGTCGAGGCGCATCGCCGGGGCCAGTCGGTTTACTACGTCCTGGCGAGCAAGGAGGTCGCCGCGCTGATGAAGACACTGCACCAACAGTTCTGCCCCAAGCGCCGCTGAGCGCTCGCGAGGCATCCATGGTTCCCGTGGGGGCACCCGCAGCGGCTCGATTCTCTCCCGAAGCACAGCCTGAGCAGCGGCCGGAGCTGCTGGTCGTGGGGCTAGGCCCGGCGGGTGCCAGCGCCGCCGCCGCGGCGGCGTCCAAGGGTTGCCGTGTACTGGCAGTGGAGCGGCGCGGGTGCGTCGGTGAGCCGGTCCAGTGCGCCGAGTTCGTGTCGAGCGCATTCAGCATCGAAGGCTTTTCCTGGGAGGGGATCGCAACGCAGCGGATCGTGCGCATGGTGACGGCGGTGCAGGCGGCGCAGTCGCGGGTGAGCGAGGATTTCCGGGGCCGCATGATCTGCAGGAGCGCGTTTGATCAGGCGCTGGCGCGCCGGGCGGCGGCCGACGGGGCGCGTATTCTGCTCGGCGTGGCGGTCCGCGAGGTCCATGCTGATGGGGGTGTGCGTCTCTCGAACGGCGCGCTCATCCGCCCGCGCGCGCTGGTCGGTGCCGACGGACCCCGGTCGCGGGTGGGCGCGGTGATCGGGCGATCGAATCTTCAACTCGTGGCGGCCAGGCAGTTCACCGTGGGCCTGCTGCATCCCTACGAGGCGACGGACATCTTCCTGAGTCCCGCCTATCCAGGCGGTTATGCCTGGCTGTTCCCCAAGGGAAGCGCCGCGAACCTCGGGGTCGGCGTAGAGTTTCATCTCCGTGATCGACTCAAGCCGTTGCTGCGGGATCTGCACACCCGTCTGGCAGCGGACGCGAGGGTGCAGGCGTCCCCCCCGTCGTCGATGACGGGAGGGCTGATCCCGGTTGGTGGACGGCTGCGCGCCATCGGCGCTCTCGGGGCAGTTCCTGTGTTGCTGGCCGGCGATGCAGCCGGGCTGACCCATCCGGTGACGGGGGCCGGCATCGAGGCCGCGGTGTATTCCGGAACCTTGGCCGGGAACGCGGTCGCGAGCTGGCTCGCCGGGCACGGCAACGCATTGCACGAGTATGAGAGCGATCTGTCGGATCTGTACGACCCCGCGTACCGGCGCGCGCTGCTGCGCCGGCGGGAGCTGCGTGGCGGCCTCGGGCGAGAAGCCGCCACCGCCGAAGCGCTGTGGCGCGGCTGGATTGCGTCCCCCGAATACTGGTCGGACGCCGCCGCCGGAACTGCGGATCGGTGTCAGGTGCGTGCGGGCGCAGCATGAGGATTTGCGGTTCGTCGATCTTCGGCGGCTCGAGCCAGTACCTGCGTGACGATGCGCTCGAGGGACGCGCGCACCACCTCGGTAGGCGACGCGCCGGCGCCGATCGAGCGGAGCAAGCGAGTGATGATCCCTGCGACCGTGAACTGACCGAGGCGCTGCAGACGGTGCCCGGGAGCACCCAAGAGCGATGATGCGGCCCGCCGGCTCGAGCACGCGCAGCGGCGCGACTGCGTGCGCGCGGCCTCAGGGGCGGCGCGCACGGCCGGGCATTGTGCGCGGTCCGGTGAGTGTCATCGCCACAAGCCAAGCCCGCCGGCGGTACGGGGGCGGCATGATGATGCCGGCGTCGCGGCACGTTCTTGCCGCGGCGGTGCGGGGGTGCTGATTTCCAGACCTGAGCTTCAAGTCCCTCGGCTTCGGGCCGCTACCACCCCGGTGCGGCCATCGAACCCCAGGCGGTTCGATCGCTTGGAAACGGATCAACCCGGAGGCGAGTGACGCAGGTGCTCGGAACAGTCAGAAAAGTGGAAATCACTCTGGAGAATACGGGGATCGTGGAATCGCGCCTGGCGACGCGCAAACGTGTTCCCAAAGTCCCGGATGAGGTTCGTCGCGCCGGTGCCGATGCCGTGTCGTTGTACAGCGACTTCCGCACGCGCCAGCGAGGCGTTCCCGGCTCCGAGTTCATCGTCGAGCACATCGAGCTGGCAACTTCTTGAGCGTCCGTGCCGGGTGATCGCGGCACAGCGCGGCTCGTTGCGGTGCCAAGCCGTGCTCACGTTGTCCGTGCGCCCGGATTCGTCCGGCTCGCCACGATCAGCAGCACGATCACCAGTCCGATGAGGATCAGGTTGTAGAGGACATGGACTCTGGCGGAGTCGAGCACGCTCTGGTAGCGAGAGCGGCTCTCACGCCAGCGGCTCAGATACACTTGACTGAATCCGAACCCCCCGACGCCGAGTCCGATGGCCGCTCCGATCGGAATGCCCATGACGAGATGGGCGAGACCGAACAGCAGCGAGCGCCACAGGCGAGTGCTCAGGTGCCGCCGCTCGTCTCCCCGCCGGAACATGCGCTCCTCGCGCAACGCGAAGCCGCACAGGCACAGCAGCAGCGCAACGACGATCAGCGCCGGCAGCACGATGCGCGACAGGAGCGAGGCCGCTGCGGTGGCTTGGCCGAGAATCACGCTGCCGTTTCCCCCGAGTGAGTCCCACCATCCCCACCGGAGGAAGGTGTGCGGAAGCAGCAGCGCAATGACCGCACTCAGGGTGGCCGTCAGGACGAGCAGCGCCTGCAGCAAGTGCCGCGGCCGGATGCCTCGCAGCAATACGAGCTGACGGGGATTCCTGAGCGATCGGCCCACCAAGGACCACACGTAGATTAGAACGACGCCCTGCACGGCGTACGTTGCGACTTCGTGCCCCAGCGCGGCGGCGATGGATCCGAAAAGAACGAACGCCGCGGCCGTGATCGCCAGAATTCGCAGGATGAAATTGAGTGATGAGAATCCGCTACGCATAGGATCAAGGGCGTCACAATCAGGCCGGGCGGGCTCATCCGAGCCTCAAGCGCCGGATTTCGTTGCATTTTCAGGGTGCGCGTCGTGCGCCGGCGCCGCCTCGCGCGGCGCTCCTCGCCGCTGTCTGGCCAAGAGGGTAAACTGCCTTTTGTGTTACAACAAGCGAAGGGGCGGCAGATGCCGAACGATCAGGCGACAGTGTCTTTCACAGGCCGGGCAGGAACGGGGGATCTCAGGCGTTTGGCGGCGAATCCGGATTATTGGTACCCGCTTGCCTGGTCCGATGAGGTGCGCCAGGGGCAGATCATCGGGCGCCATTTTGCCGGCAAGCCGATTGCGTTGTATCGCGGCGCGAGTGGCCGAGTGTTCGCACTCGAGGACCGCTGCGCGCACCGGCAGGTTCCTCTGCACCTCGGCGTCGTGCGTGGCGATCAGCTGAAGTGTCACTATCACGGGTGGGCGTACGACTGCGCCGGGAAATGCGTGGACGTCCCGTACCTCGGTAAGGAACGCGCGCCCAATGGCGTGCACAGCTACCCGGTCCGCGAGATGGACGGCTTGATTCTGGTGTTTCCCGGCAATCCGGCGCTGGCGCAGGAGCGGTTGCCCACCGCGCTCGGCGCGGCGGGGCGCAGAGGATACAAGACCCGCCGGCTCAATCGCGAGGTGAACTGCCACTACACGTTCATGCACGAGAACCTGTTCGACATGAATCATCAGTTCCTGCACCGCAAGCAGATGGGCTCGATCCGCGCCAGCTGTCTCGGACGTCAGCACGGGGAAAACTGGGCGCAAGTCGAATACAGCTTCAGCCGTACCGAGGGTAGGCCGAGCGTGGGCGAACAGGTGATCGTGAACATGATGCGCAAGCGCAATGAAGCGCGCAAGGACTTTCGCGACCACATGCGCATCCGCACCGATTACCCCTCCCAGAGCCTGAGAGTCTGGGTCGGACGCGATATCCACGAGACACAGGACCCCGTGCTGGACGTGTGGCTTTGCTACACGCCGATCGACGCTGAGCAGCGTACGAACCGCACTTTCGGCTTTCTGTCCGTGAAGAAGCCGCCGGTGCCGGGCCTGATCCATTTGGTCTGGCCGTTTGTCTCCTGGTTCACCGAGCGGATCTTTCGGGAGGACAAGGAAATCGTGGAATACGAGCAGCGGGCGCACGATGCGCAGGGCGCCGACTGGAACAATGAGGTGTTTCCTCCGCTGCGGGATCTGCGGGAAGTTCTCGCACGGTGCGGCGTGCCGATGTAGAGGGCGGAACTCGAGCGCGGCAACCCGAGAACTCGTGAGCCGCAGCGTGGCAGGCTGTGCGGGCTCGCTGCTGCTGCGGCCCCGGCTGCGGCTCGCGATCGGTCCGGGGACGCGGGCCGGGTGTCCGACAACAGGCGTATTCTCGAACGTAACGATAAGACGCCGGCGGCCGGCAGAGCCGGCACCGTCCAAACGATGGCGAAGCCCCGGTGACGGTGATAGGGTCGCAGCTCTGATCATTCGGCGAGGAGCGTCCCATGCATGCATTCCTCAAGCGGACTGCGGCCATCGTGCTGCTGGTGGCCGGCATCGGACTGGCGAGTGCGCACACCTCGCACGTCGTTCTCACCGGTGCCCAGGAAGTTCCGCCCGTTACCACAGTGGGCAGCGGTCACGCGACCATCACGGTCACCCCGCAGGGTCAAGTCAGCGGCACGGTGATCGTCCGTGGCATAAAACCATTCATGGTGCACATACACGAAGGCGCGCCGGGGAAGAACGGTCCGATCCTCATCTGGCTGAAGCACGGGCGGAACAACACCTGGTTCGTGCCGGCCGGCGCCAAGTTGACGCCGGCGCAGTACCGTGCCTACCGGGCCGGGGATCTGTATCTGAACGTGCATACGCACAAGCATCCGGCGGGCGCGGTTCGCGGACAGATCAAGCCTTGACGCGCCTCGGCCCAGGTCGGACCGGCGCGACTCTCGCACGGGATCGCGGGTGCTCCGGGGGCGCTCGCGCGCTTGTCGTCCCGTCCCCTTCATAGGTGTCGCAGGATGTCGTACCCCACTTCGAGCGTGTCCCACACGACACCCACCGCCAGGTGAAATCCGGTGGAGGTGATGTCGATGACGCCCCGCAGCGCATAGTGGCCCGCCTCGGCGAGCAGTCCGTGAGGGTGCTGCCTCACATACTCGACTGCAACGTGCTCGTCGGTCTGCGCCGCCTCGCGCTGCGCCGCGTTGAGTTCGCCGGGCGGAATCGTCGCGATACGCACCGGCGCCGTTCCGTCCAGGAAGTAGCCGAGCTGACGTGCGACGGCGGGCGTCGCGTCGATGATGCGGTCGCCATAGAATGGACCGCGGTCATCGACCATCGCCACGGCCTCGCGACCATTGCGCAGATTGCGGATCCTGACCCAGGTACCGAACGGCAGGACCTTGTCGGCGATCCGCATGGCATCGGGATTGAACGGCACGCCGCTCGCGGTCGGCCGGCCGGCATCACCGGTGCCGTACCAGGAGGCCACGCCCGTGGCCGTGTAGCCGGCAGCGCTGGCGAGCACGTGGTAACAGCCATGATCGGCGACGCAGTAGCCGTTTACGAGTCGCCGTGGCGGGGCGGATGCACAACCGGACAGTGCGCACAGCGATGCGGCGAACGCAATCCAGCCGATTTGGGCGAGCAGGCGCTTCACTTGATCCAAGTTAGCACCCGGACTTGCCCCCGCGCGTCGCTGTTTCTGGCAGCACGCATAGGGCTTCGGTCCCGTGGGACCTTCCATCCGGTTCGCGCTTCTCAGCGGTCGCACTTGTCTCGCCCGGTCGAACCGAGCGGCGTCTCGGATCCGCTCCACGCGCTTCATGTCCCGCCTGCTCGGCGGTAGAGGGTCTCACCTGGCTGATATTTTATACAGCCTGACGAAGCGATGCAAGTGCCAGGTTTGATCGTCTCCGGCCGGCGGACATCCCGTTGCGCGGTGATTTAAACCGCCGGGGTCGCTCACCTCCCAGTTCGCGTCGAGGATCGCCGTACCTTCGGCTCCTCGGCTATGACCCGGCCGCCGGCGGCAGCGCCGGTTCACTGTGCAGCGTCACTGGGCTGCCCGTCGGCAGCGTGGCGATACCGGCGGCGTAGGCCGCACGGTTCCATGCCTTCACGTCGGTCAGCACCGTTCCGTCGTACCGGGTGAGCAGTCCCTCGATCTGCCGGCGGTCGGCGCGGATCAGCGCCACCCACTGGGCGCGGGGCTGCTCTGCCCACAGGCCCGCGCACATCTCGTAGAGCGTCTCGACCCGCCGGTGCAGGTGCGAGAAGTGACGCAGGAAGTCCTCCGACGCATCGTGCTGCGTGTGCGGATTCCACAGCAGGTTCTGATAGGCACTCAGCGTCTTCTGCAGGTTCCTGCCCTGCGCGATCAGCGCAGCATGTCGCCGTCCCCATCTCGCATCGCTACGGGCGCGAGCGAGTACCACGGCCAGCCGCGCGCGCATCGCTGCGACGTGATTGAGCAGGCTGTTGACCGCCGACAGCTCGGCACGCATCGCCAACGCCGCCCGGGTGTCGGCCCGCTCGGTGGCGAGGCTCACCGTGTAGCGCGGATCGGATTGCACCGTCAAAGTGACTTTCTGGGTGTAAGCCGCGGCGTGCAGCGTGGCGGCGTACTGGCCGGGCAGGACGGGCGGCCCGGATCCGCCGCCCGATCCGTGGGCATGCTTCGGCTTGCCGAGCGGAGGATTCAGCCGCGTGGGGTTGCGGTAGTCCAGATTCCACACGACCGCGTTGATGCCGGCCTTGCCGGGACCGTACAGGGTCTTGATCAGCGTTCCGGCGGAATCGCGGATCGTGATGCGCACCGGGCCGTGGTGCGCCGCCTTCTGCGCAGCGGTGGGCTGGATTGCCTTGGCGAGGTGATAGCTGATCACCGCGCCGGTGGGCGCATTCGGCGCGCGGTAAGCGCTAGGCCCGACACCGTTGGTATGCACGCGGTACAGCAGCACGCCCGGGGATGCGGTGAACGCATGGAACGGTGCGCGTGCCACGGCGGCGCTGTACTGCTCGATGGGCCGCAAATTGTCGAGCACCCAAATGCCGCGACCGTGCGTCGCCAGCAGCAGGCCGCGGTGATCCGGCGCGAAGGTCAGATCCCATACGGACAGGCCGCGCGGCAAGTTCGCGTGCACGGGCTGCCAGTGCCCGCCGTCATCGAACGAGACATACAGGCCGGCGGAGATCGTGCCGGCGAACAGCAGGCCGGGGCGATTCGGATCCTCGCGCACGACTTCCACGCTGCTCTCGGGCAGTCCGTTGGTGATGCGTGTCCAATGCCTGCCGTAATCCGTGGTGCGATAGACATACGGGGCATCGTTGCCGATCTCGTGGCCGTCGAACGCGGCATAGGCGGTGCCGGCGGCGAACGGCGAGGGCTCGACGCGATACACCCGGGCCCACTGCGGCGCGCCCGCCGGGGTCACCTTCGTCCAATGCGCCCCGCCGTCGCGGCTGACCCATACCCAGCCGTCATCCGTGCCGACCCAGATCACACTGGGGTTGGTGGGTGCGAGCGCGAGCGACTGGATGGTGTCGTAAGTCTCGGCACCGCTCATGTCGAGCTGGATCGGTCCGCCGCTTGGCTGCTGTTTGGCTTTGACGTCGCGGGTCAGGTCGGGGCTGATCACCGTCCAGTGCTTGCCGCCATCGGTGCTGTGGAAGACCACGTCGGCGGCGGTGTAGAGGTCTTCGGGATTGGTCGGCGAGACGGCCATCGGGGTCGTCCAGTCGAAGCGGTACTTCTGCGCGTAGGGTGGTTTGCCCGAGAGCAGCAGGCCGGCCAACTCGTCGCGCACGTATGGGTTGATTCCGCGCCGTCGTTCCGTGGCGCGGTTGTATACCGTGGCATAGCCGTCGTCGGTGGTCGAGTAGATGATTGACGAGTCGCTCGGGGCCGGAACTGCATACTGTCCGTCACCGCCCGAGAATTCGAACCAGTCCTGCTCGCCGGTAACGCCGCCGCGGCGGTAGTCGCTGCTTGCGCCGCACCAGGCGTCGTTGTCCTGCAGTCCGCCGCAGATGAGGTACGGCCAGGGATGATCGCTCGGGCTCGTGGCCACCTGGTAGAACTGCTCGATCGGCAGGTTGTCGAGATAGCGCCAGTGCTTGCCGCCATCGAGCGAGAGATACACGCCGCCGTCGTTGCCCTGGATGATGCGGTTCGGATCGCGCGGGTCGATCCAGATGGCGTGGTGGTCGACGTGCACGCCCCGGTCGGCGTAGAACATGTGCTTGCCGCCGTCCTTGCTCTCCATCAATTTCATGGACAGCAGGAACAGGCGCCGTGGGTTGTTGGGCATTACGGCAAGTTGCGTGAAATAAAACGGCCGCACGTCGCCGTTGTGGTTGTCGCTGACCAGGCTCCAGCGGCTGCCGAGATCGTGCGAGACCCACAGCACGCCGCCCTTGGCCTGCAATACCGCGTACACGGTGCGCGGTTGGCTCGGTGCAAAGGCGACCGCGCTGCGGCCCACGTCGCCCTTGGGAAGGCCCCGGCTCAGCTTGCGCCAGTGCAGGCCGCCGTCGGTCGAGCGGTACAGGCCGCCGCTCTTGCCGCCGCTGGTCAGCAGCCACGCACGGCGCTGCAGCGGCCACATGCCGGCGATCAGCACCTTGGGATTGCCGGGCTCGAAGGCGAGGGTGCTGCAGCCGGTGTGATCGTTCAGGTACAGTACGCGGCGCCAATGGGCGCCGTCGTCGGTGCTCATGAACACGCCGCGCTCGGGGCCGCGCTTCCACAGATCGCCCTCGGCGCAGGCGAATACGATGTTGGTGTTGCTGGGGTTGACCGCGATGGCGGCGATCTGACCGGCGTGATGCAACCCCTTGTCGACCCAGGTCGACCCGCCATCGGGGCTGAAATACACCCCATCGCCGTTGAGCACGTCGTTGCGCGGATTGGGCTCCCCGGTACCGACCCACAGCCAGTTCGGGTTGCCGCCGGCAAGCGCCAGAGAGCCGATGGACTGGGTCGGCTCATGAGTGAAGATCGCCTTCCAGGTCATGCCGCCGTCCTGGGTTTTCCACACGCCGCCACCGGCGGCGCCAACGTAGTAGAGCGCCGGGTTGCCCGCCACGCCGAGCACGGCGGTTACCCTGCCGCCGGCCACGGCCGGACCCAGATCGCGGAACTTCAAGTTATGAAACGGCCCGGGATGCTTCGGCATGCCTGCCGAGGCCGCCGGGGCGATCACGCTGCCGGACAGGAGTGCCACGGTCGCCAGGGCCAAGATGGGGCGCATTGCAGATCTCCACTGGAAGCGTTCCTGAGGATGACATGCAAGGTACCGCTTTGCCGGTACAATCGGTCGCTGATTTCTCTCGGTTTGTCGCCAATTCTCGGCCGCTCGGCGCCCGCAGGCGAGCCGCTCCCCTCAGCACCCGGGCGCATGCGTGCAGGCTGGGGGCGCGGGGGCTATCCAGAGTAGATTGGATTGCATCTTGCACAAACTCCCTGCCGCCGGCTGTTGAGCTGTGATGGTCATGGCGCGCTGTCCGGACACCGTCGCTACTTAAGAAGCGCCGGAGCGGGGCTCCTGCCCCGCCCAGCGCGGCTTTGGGCAACAAGCGCGGTTTTTTTGCCCACAACCCGGCCACCTGCGGCGGCCGGGTACATCCATGTACCGACTACCCTGTCCGCCCGCTTCATGACTCGGGGTCGACCGTCGGTCGATGGGGAACCCTTCAGATCATGCGGCGGGTCACAGCCGCCGGCGCGCGGGCAGCTTACTCTTGCATGAACTCATGATGATTCGGCCATGACCGTGCGGTTGAACCTGGGCGCGTTACCCGATTCGAAGTATGCGGCACTGCTGCGCAAGAGCCCGCCGCCGGCGCGCTTCCCTGCCGGGCTGGAGCGCGAGTTCATCCGCGATAGCTTGCGCGCGCAGCGTCTCATCGTGCGCTTCGCCTGCACGCTGGCGCTGCTGCTGTTGCTGCTGCGGACCGTGGAGCTGACGGCCGCGGGCACGCTGCTCGCAGACCCGCTGCGCGCGGCGGCGCTCGGGGCCGTCGTGCTCTGCAGTGCGGCGCTCGCATGGCTGGCCTTCAGCCGTGCATACCGGCGGCTGTATCTGCCGGTCGCATACTGGCTGGTCCCGCTGCGCAGCGCGCTGCTTGCCGTGGAGGTGGTGATGCTGTCCTGCGGCGGCCAGCCTCTGATGATGATGCTGCTGCCGCTGTTGCTGCTTGGCCCGCTGTTCTTTCTCGGGCTGCCGTTTCGCGCAGGCCTGCTGAGCGCGGCGCTCGCCTTCCTGCTCGCGCTCGGCACGGCGCTCGCGCTGGACCTGCCGCCGGCGACGCTGCTCAGCGGCAGCGGCTTCCTGCTTGCGACGCTGGTCGTCAGCGCTCTGGCGGCGCGCTTGAACGAGCGGCGCGCGCGGCGCGAGTTCCTCGAGCGGCGGCTGCTCGGCGAGCTTGCGCAGCAGGACGCATTGACCTGGACGAAAAATCGCCTCGTCTTCGACGAGACTCTGGAGCGCTGGTGGGTACGGGCGGCAAGCGCCGCGCGGTCCCTGGCGATCGGGCTGATCGACGTCGACTACTTCAAGGCCTACAACGACCGCTACGGACACCAGGCCGGCGATGCCGCGTTGCGCCGTGCGGCGCAGGCCATTGAGCGCTGCGCGCGCCGGCCGCTCGATCTGGTGGCGCGCTACGGCGGGGAGGAATTCGGCGTGATCCTCTTCGATACCGATCGCGCCGGCGCGACTGCCATGGCCGAAGCGATGCGCTGCGCCGTGCAGTCGCTGGCGATCGAGCACGACAACTCGCGCTGCGGGGAGGTCCTCACGATCAGCGTCGGCGTCGCGGTGGTCCGGCCGACCGCCTGGCGCAATGCCTATGGTGCGCTGCAGCTGGCCGACGAGGCGCTCTATCGGGCCAAATCCAAGGGGCGCAACCGGATCGAGGTCATGGACGACGTCGAGCATCGTCTGTTGGTGACGGGTGAGTTCTCCAGAGACATCATCGCGATGGTGAAAGATGGCGTGCCGGCCGGCTGAGACGCTGATCGCAGCGGCGCGCGGCCACCGAAGCGGGCGTCACGGGCGAGAGCTTCCGGGTGCGCGGGACGGGCGGCTGCTCGAGTCGCTGCCGCTGGAACCATGGGCGCCGGCTGAGCCGGGTCGCAGGGACGATTGCCGCGCGGAGAAATTCAGCCGAGCGTCACGTTGTGCGCATCGGTAAACTGCCGGGCTGCGGTGCCCCGGTAGCTCAGTTGGATAGAGCGCACCCCTCCTAAGGGTGAGGTCACAGGTTCAACTCCTGTCCGGGGCGCCATCGGCCCCTGCGCTGGGGCGCGCGGCGAAATCGGCGCGCGTACCCGTCTCGCCGGTGTCTGGCCACGCCGAGAATGTGGCCCATGCGATGCAGATCACCCAGTCTGGAAAGAAGAGCACCGCATTCATGTGCAAGCCCATCAGCAGCGGCACCAGGATGATGCCGGACACCACCAGCATTACCGCGCCGCCAAGGAGGCTGGCGTAGAGCAGCCCGAAGGGGCCGAGGCACAAGGCGAGCACGACGGCGGTGCCGAGGGATCTGGCGGGCCTCTCCCGAACGGGGTTGTCGGCGGTCTGACGCATGAGGGGTTTCGCGCGCGTGGACAGCTGGCTGCACTATACTCCATGGGCTCGTGAAATCCCGAGTCCGTGACTTCGGCGGCCATCGGCCGGGCCGCATCCGGCGCGGCGGCGGGCCGGCGGCACGGCTGCGGGGTGCGATGGCGATCACACTTCGGGCCGTCGCGGTCGGTGAGCGCGGGAGCCGACCCTACAATCGCACGAGCCTTGGCCGAAAATGTCGCAACGTGTCCAAACCGCTCTCACGCCGCGCCGGCGGCTTGCAACCGGGCCTCGAGCGCCGTGGCGAACCCGATCGCCGCAGCAACGTCGTGCGGGCCCTCTGGCTCGGCAGCGTGCGGCCGCGCCGTCATGGCCCGCGGCGCGAGGGCGAGAACCGCCTCGGGGCGGTAGACTGGCATCACCCTTGGTGGCTCGCCGTGGCCGTGCTGATCATGGCGCTCTCGTGCGCCGATGCGGCCCTTACCCTGGTGTTGATCAACCGCGGCGCCCGCGAAGCCAATCCGTTCCTGATATCCCTCGTGCGCGGCTCGGCCGCGACCTTCGTCCTGGTGAAGGTTGCGCTCACCGGCGGCGGAATCGTCTGCCTGACGCTGCTGTCGCGCCTGCGGGTCTTCGGCTGGTTGCCCGTGAAGCTCATCCTCTATGGGGTGCTGCTGGCATACATCGTACTAATTTTCTACGAGCTCGCGCTGCTCGGCATGCTTTAGAGACCGGCGGGGTCATGCGGCGCGGATTCCTGAATCAGCGTTCAGCTTCACTGTCTCGCGCACGAATCGGGTTCCTCGGGTATATCCTTTCCGTTACACTAGCCCCTCGCGGTTGCCCCTCCCAGCATGCTTGAACCTACACCTCTTTTCGGCGGCAACGCCGATTTCCTGGATACGCTCTATGAGCAGTATCTGCGCGACCCGGCGAGCTGCGATGCCCGCTGGCGTCAATACTTCGATGCCCTGCCGGGCGCCCCCGGCGGCGAGCAGTCCCGGGCGACGATCGAGGAGCGCCTGGTCGCGCGCGCGCGGCAGGGGCGCTCGCTCGCGCCGCCCGGCGGCGCGCGCAGCGCCGATGCGCGCCAGGCGGCCGTCTCGCGCCTGATCCAGGTCTGGATCAACCGCGGGCATCTGGTGGCGAACCTCGACCCGCTGGGTCTGGTGCAGCGGCCCCGGCCGCACGTGCTGGAGCTGGAATACTTCAAGCTCTCGCCGGCGGACCTCGATGCGGAGTTCTACACCGGCAGTCGCACCGAGGCGGTTCGCAAGCGCATGCCGCTGCGCGAGATCCTGCGCGAGCTGGAGATCATCTACGGTGGCTCCGTGGGCGCGGAGTTTGCGCACATTTCTGAATCGACCGAACGGCTGTGGCTGCAGGATCGGTTTCAGGCCGGCCGCCTGCAGCATCGCTTCACGTCCGAGGAGAAGCACAACATTCTCTGGCAGCTGACGGCTGCCGAGGGGCACGAGCGCTATCTGCATACCAAGTACGTCGGTCAGAAGCGATTCTCGCTCGAGGGCGGCGAGACGCTGATCCCGATGCTCGATGATCTGATCCAGCAATGCGGCAGCGCGGCGGTGGAGGAGGTCGTGATCGGCATGGCACATCGCGGCCGGCTCAACGTGCTGGTGAATCTGCTCGGCAAGCCGCCGTCGCTGCTGTTCTCCGAATTCGAGGGTAATTACGACCTGAGTCACCTGAAGGGCTCGGGCGATGTGAAGTACCACAAAGGCTTCTCGGCGGATCTGCGCACACCCGCAGGCAATGTACACACCGTGCTCGCCTTCAATCCCTCGCACCTCGAGGTCGTCAATCCGGTGGTCGAGGGGTCGGTGCGGGCGCGCCAGGAGCGCCGCAACGACGCGCGCGGCGAGCACGTGCTGCCCGTCTTGATCCATGGCGATGCGGCATTCGCCGGGCAGGGCGTCGTGATGGAGACGCTGCAGCTGTCGCAGGCGCGCGGCTTCCGGACCGGCGGCACGCTGCACATCGTGATCAACAACCAGGTGGGCTTCACCACTTCCGATCCGCGCGACGCGCGCTCGACGCACTACTGCAGCGACGTCGCCAAGATGCTCGAGGCGCCGATCTTCCACGTCAATGGCGATGACCCGGAAGCGGCGGTATTCGTGACTCGCCTGGCGCTCGAGTATCGCATGCGCTATCAGAAGGACGTGGTGATCGATCTGGTGTGCTACCGGCGTCTGGGACACAACGAGGCCGACGAGCCGGCGGCCACCCAGCCGCAGATGTATCAGAGGATTCGCGAGCACCCCACCACGCGCAAGCTGTATGCCGACCGGCTGGTCGCCGAGGGTGTCATCGCGCAATCCGAGCCCGATGCGCTCGTTGCCCAGTATCGCGACGGACTCGATCAAGGCAAGCCCCTGGCGCGCGCCGCGCTCGGCATGATCGGCAACCAGTTCACGGTCGACTGGACGCGCTACGCGCATTCGGATTGGACCGAGCGCGTGGGTACCGGAGTCGACGTCAAGCGCCTGAAGTCCCTCGGGGAGCAGCTGACGGAGCTTCCCGAAGGCTTCACCCTGCATCCGCGCGTGGCGCAGATCATCGCCCACCGGCGGCAGATGCACGCGGGCAAGATGCCCCTCGATTGGGGTTGCGCGGAGCTGCTCGCCTACGCATCGCTGGTCGAGGACGGCTATTCGCTGCGTCTGTGCGGCCAGGACAGCGGGCGCGGCACGTTCTTCCATCGTCACGCCGTGCTGCACGATCAGAACGGCCCGCGGCAGTTCATCCCGCTGCAGCACCTGGCCGAGCGCCAGCCGCGCGTGCAGATCATCGACTCGGTGCTTTCCGAGGAGGCCGTTCTCGGGTTCGAGTACGGTTATTCCACCACCGAGCCGGGATGCCTGACGATCTGGGAGGCGCAGTTTGGCGATTTCGCCAACGGTGCGCAGGTCATCATCGATCAGTTCATCAGCTCGGGCGAGGCGAAGTGGGAGCGCTACTGCGGCCTGGTGCTGTTTCTGCCGCATGGCTACGAGGGGCAGGGACCGGAGCATTCCTCGGCGCGCCTGGAGCGGTTCCTACAACTGTGCGCCGAGTCGAACATGCAGGTGTGTGTGCCGTCGACGCCGGCGCAGATGTTTCACATGCTGCGCCGGCAGATGCTGCAGGCGTTCCGCAAGCCGCTGATCGTGATGACCCCGAAGAGTCTGCTGCGGCACGACTTGTCGGTCTCGGCGCTGCAGGAGCTGGCCGGCGGCGCGTTCGCGTGCGTGATCGACGAGGTCGACGAACTCACCGCCGGCGAGGTGCGCCGGGCGGTCTTCTGCAGCGGCAAGGTGTACTTCGATTTGCTCAAGGAGCGGCGCAAATCGGGCATCCGCGACGTGGCGCTGGTGCGTATCGAGCAGCTCTATCCGTTTCCGAGCGAGGAGTATCGCTCGACGCTGGGGCGCTACCGGAATCTTCGCGAAGTGGTGTGGTGTCAGGAGGAGCCCCAGAACCAGGGTGCCTGGTATCAAATCCGTCACCGGCTCGTCGAGCCGCTCAAGCCCGGCGTGGAGCTGCTGTATGCCGGGCGCGCCCCGGCGGCCGCGCCCGCGACGGGCATCGGTCCGGCGCATGCGCGCGAGCAGCAGACGCTGGTGGACGCGGCGCTGCATTCGACCACGACTGAGAACTCCGCCCGCAAGACCGCGCGCCTGACCTCGGACGGCCAGACCC
This sequence comes from Pseudomonadota bacterium, assembly GCA_021843755.1. Taxonomy (GTDB): domain Bacteria; phylum Pseudomonadota; class Gammaproteobacteria; order Steroidobacterales; family Steroidobacteraceae; genus 13-2-20CM-66-19. Next base: position 14,691 of record JAKBWB010000063.1, on the reverse strand, counting down.
GTGGACGCAAGACGGCCGCGACACCGATGAGAAAGAGTTCTTAACGAATGACAATAGAAATAAAAGTACCGCAGCTGCCGGAGTCGATCACGGACGCCACGCTCGTCGCGTGGCACAAGCAGCCCGGCGATGCCGTGCAACGCGATGAGAACCTCGCGGACCTCGAGACGGACAAAGTGGTGCTCGAGGTGCCGGCGCCGGCCAATGGCGTGCTGCGCGAGGTGAGCGTGGCGGCCGGAACGGTGGTCACGGCCGGGCAGCTGCTGGCGCTGATCGAGGAGGGCGCGCCAGCGCCCGCCCCCACTGCTGCTGCCCCCGCGGGCGGCGAGTCCGGCAAGGCGAAGGCCGGCGAGAAGGAGCCGGCGGCGGACAAGGACAAGTTGAGCCCGTCGGTGCGCCGGCTGGTGCAGGAGAACCGTCTCGACCCGGGCACGATTCCGGCAAGCGGCCGCGACGGGCGGTTGACCAAGTCGGACGTCGTCGGCTTCCTCGACAAGCACTCCTCCGCCGCGCAACCCGCGGCGGCGGTGGCGGCCGGCGCCGCGCTCGCCAAGCCCGCGGTGTCCGCCGGTGCGCGCGCCGAGCATCGCGTCGCGATGACCCGGCTGCGCCAGCGCATCGCCCAGCGCATGGTCGAAGCGCAATCCACGCAGGCGCTGCTCACATCGTTCAACGAAGTCGATCTGACGGCCGTCAACCAGCTGCGCGCTCGCCACAAGGAGCGCTTCGAGAAGGAGCACGGCGTAAAGCTCGGCTTCATGTCGTTTTTCGTCAAGGCGTGCATCGAAGCGTTGAAGCGGTTTCCCGTGGTCAACGCCTCCATTGACGGCACCGACATCGTCTATCACGAGTTCTACGACATCGGCGTGGCGGTTTCGACCGACCGGGGTCTGGTGGTGCCGATCGTGCGCGACGCGGACGCAAAGGGTTTCGCGGCCATCGAGAAGGAAATCGCCGAATATGCCAAGAAGGCGCGCGCCGGCGCACTCGCCATCGAGGATCTCACGGGCGGCACCTTTACCATCACCAACGGCGGGGTGTTCGGGTCGCTGATGTCCACGCCCATCGTCAATGCCCCGCAAAGCGCGATTCTGGGCATGCACAAGATTCAAGACCGTCCGATGGCGCTCGACGGGCAGATCCTCATCCGCCCGATGATGTATATCGCGATCACCTACGATCACCGTCTGATCGACGGACGCGACGCGGTGCAATTCCTGGTGACCGTCAAGGACAGCCTGGAGGATCCAGGCCGCATGCTGTTGGGAGTCTGATCATGGCGGACTCATTCGACGTCATCGTGATCGGCGGCGGTCCGGCGGGTTATCCGGCGGCGATCCGCGCCGCCCAGAACAAGCTCAGCGTTGCATGCATCGACGAGTGGCGCAACCGCGACGGCAATTACGCCTTCGGCGGGACGTGTCTGAACGCCGGATGCATTCCGTCCAAGGCGCTGCTGGAGTCGAGCGAGCTCTATCATCGTGCCCGGGAGGAGTTCGCGGTTCACGGCATCAAGCTGACGGAAGTCGGAATCGATGTCGCGCAGATGCAGAAGCGCAAGGCCGGAATCGTCAAGGCCAGCACGCAGGGCATCAACGCGCTGTTCAAGGCGGCCGGCGTGACGGGGTTGCACGGGCACGGGAAGCTCCTGAGCGGCCGGCGCGTGGCTTACACGGGCACCGACGGCTCGCAGCGTGAGCTGAGGGCCAGACACGTCGTGCTCGCCTCCGGTTCGGTGCCGACGGAATTGAAATCCGTGGCGTACTCGGCGCCGCACATCATCGATTCCTGGGGCGCGCTCGATCTGGAGGCGGTGCCGAAACGGCTCGGTGTGATCGGCGCTGGGGTGATCGGCCTGGAGCTCGGCAGCGTCTGGCGGCGCCTGGGAAGTGAAGTGACCGTGCTCGAGGCGCTGGCGGACTTGCTGCCCATGGCCGATCAGCAGCTGGCCAAGGAGGCCGCCCGCCATCTCAAGAAGCAGGGCCTGGATATCCGCCTCGGCGCCAAGGTGCGCGGCGCGAAGCTCGCGAGTGATGCCGTCGAGGTGAGCTACGAGGATGCCAAGGGCGGCCACACACTCACCGTTGATCGATTGATCGTGGCGGCAGGACGGCGCCCCTACACCGGGGATCTGCTCGGCGCGGGCACCGGCGTCGAGCTCGACGAGCGCGGCTTCATCAAGGTCGACGAGCACTGCCGTACCGGCGCCGAGGGCGTCTGGGCGGTCGGTGACTGCGTGCGCGGCCCGATGCTGGCGCACAAGGGCAAAGAGGAAGGCGTGATGGTTGCGGACCTGATCGCCGGGCGCTACGGCGAGGTCAACTACAACGTGATCCCGGCGGTGATTTACACCGCCCCGGAGATCGCCTGGGTGGGACAGACCGAGGAGCAGGTCAAGGCCAGCGGCCGGCCGTACAAGATCGGGGTGTTTCCCTTTCCCGCCAACGGCCGCGCGCGCGCCATGGAACAGGCGCAGGGCTTTGCCAAGATCGTGGCGGCCAAGGACGACGATGAGATCCTCGGTGTGCATATCATCGGACCGATGGCCGGGGAGCTGATCGCCGAAGCGGTGCTCGCCATGGAGTACGCCGCGAGCAGCGAGGATCTGCAGCGCACCATCCATGCGCATCCGACCCTCTCGGAAGCGGTGCATGAGGCGGCGCTGGCCGCGGACAAGCGCGCCATCGATTCGATCAATCGCTGAAAGTTCTCAACGTGCCCGCCGTGCCAACGTGACATTTGGCACGGCGGCCAGGCGTTGCAACAACCGCTGCAGTTGCCCGTCGTCGTCGATCCTCAGGCTGAGCACGACCTCGGCCGTGCCGGTGGCCTGATCGGTGGTGGTGGTCATGGCCTGAATACTCAGTCGCTCGAGGGCGAGCACATCGGTCAAGTCCCGCACCAGGCCGCGCCGGTCATGGGCGTGAACCTCGATCCGCACCGGCAGCGCGGCCGGCTCGCTCGTACTCCACTCGACCTGCAGAACCCGCTCCGGCCGCACGGCGCGCATGCGCTCGAAGCTCGGGCAGCCGCGACGATGGATGGTGACGCCGCGCCCGACCGTGATGTAGCCGGCGATTGGCTGAGGTCGTAGCGGTGCGCAGCAGCGCGCCAGAGTGATCGGCAGGTCGCCTACCCCTTCGATGTCCACCGGCGAGCCGCGCACCGCTCGGGTGCGAGCCGGCGCGGCCGCCGGCGCCGGCTCACCGCGGCCCCAGAGCCGCTCGACCGCGCGGGTGAGCTGCGGCACGGTGATCTCACCCTCGCCGAGCAGTTGATGGAACTGGTCATTGTCACCGGCATGGAGCGCGGTGATGAGCTCGGGAAGTCGTTCGGGCGTGACACCAAGGCGGGACAGCTCCCGCTCGGCGATGGCGCGGCCGGCACCGCGATTGTCGGCGGCATCGAGCTTGCGGAACCACGCGCGCACCTTGGCGCGATTGCGCGCTGAGACGAGGAATCCGAGCTCCGGGGCCAGCCAGTCGCGGCTGGGTCCGTCCTGCTTGGCGGTGATGATCTCGACGACTTCGCCGTTGGTCAACACATGTGTCAGTGGCACGATGCGGCCGTTGATCTTTGCACCCCGGCAGCGGTGCCCGAGCGAGGTGTGCACGCTGTAGGCGTAGTCGAGCGGCGTGGCGCCATGGGGCAGGTCGATCACCTCGCCCTTGGGTGTCAGCACGTAGACCCGATCGCGGAACAATTCGGCGCCGACCTGCTCGAGGAACTCTCCGTCGATCGCAGGGAGCCCGCCGTTTCCCGGCGCCAGCATCCGGCGTACCGCCTCGATCTTGCGTTGATACTGCACGTCGGCGGTGGTGCCTTCCTTGTACGTCCAGTGCGCCGCAACGCCGAGCTCGGCATGTTCGTGCATCTGGCGCGTTCGGATCTGGACTTCGACGCTCTTGCCCTGCGGGCCGATTACCGCGGTATGAATGGAGCGATAGGCGTTTTCCTTTGGAGTGGCGATGTAGTCGTCGAACTCGCCGGGGATGTACCGCCACTGGCTGTGCACGACACCCAGGGCGGCGTAGCAGTCCGGGATCGAGGCGACGATGACCCGCACCGCGCGTACGTCGAACAATTGCTCGAAGGCGAGGTGCTTGCGCTGCATCTTGCGGTAGATGCTGTAGATGTGTTTGGGGCGGCCATGGACCTCGGCGGCGATGTCGGCCTGGGCGAGCGCGGCGCGCAGCTCGGCGCAGAACGCTTCGATGTACTGCTCGCGATCGCTGCGCCGCTCGTTCAGAGCCGCGGCAATGCGCCGATAGTGCTCGGGCTCGAGATAGCGGAACGACAGGTCCTCGAGCTCCCACTTCAGCTGCCAGATCCCCAGTCGGTTGGCGAGCGGCGCGAAGACCGCGCGGGCCTCGAGCGCGAGCCGCTCACGGACCTCGGCCGGCGCATCGCGCGCGTGGCGCAGCGCGACCAGCTGCTCGGCGAGGCGCGCGAGGATCAGCCGCGGATCGCTGACCACCGCAAGCAGCATCTTGCGCAAGGTTTCGGCTTGGCGGCTATCGAGGCCCTGAGACGGTGACCACCGGGACGGCAGCCGGATTTCTCCGAGCTTCTCGAGCGCCTCGGCCGTCGCGCACGCGTCTGGGTCGGTCAGGCGCCGCAGCACCTCGGGTGCGAGCGCGGCCCGGGCGCGGGCGACCTTGATCAGGACGGCGCGGGCGAGCGTGACGTCCTCGGTGAGGGCTGCGACGATCTCGGCGACCTCGGCGCCGGTCGCGAGCGCCACCGGATCGATTACCCCGCTCGCTTCGAGCCCGTGCCGTGTGGCGTCGATCGACTCGAGCAGGGCGGTCGGGCAATGGTGAGTCGTCTCCACGAGAGATCGGTGCCTGGGGCCATTTCCCCCCGGCTATCATATCGATGTGCCCGCCGGTGAACGAACCGGGGCGCTGCGCATCGATGGTTGTGCGGCGAGGCGGCAGGGCTGTATATTTCCCCATGCTCGTGAATCCGTCCAGTGTCCAGGCGCTGCGACTCGAGGGCTATGGTCCCGAGGGGGCTGCGATTCTGCTCGAGTGCGTCACAGTCGATGCCGAGGGTCTGCGCGCGCTGGTGCGCGCTACGTTCCGTCATCACGGGGGGTACCTCGGAGCGGACGGCTCAGTGAGCTATCTGTTCGATCGCGTGGGCCGCCTGCGCTTTGGTCCCGACCTCGACGGTCGCCGCCTGGCACAGGCAGCGCTTGAGGCCGGCGCAGAGGAGGTGGTCGGCGAGGGGCGGTTCGGCTGGGACGTGCTCACCGATCCGCGTGAGATCGAAGCGGTCCGCACGGCGCTCGGGCGCGCCGGTTTGAGGGCGCAGGAGGCGGATGTGATCGAGCGCGCGTCATTCACCGTGCCGCTCTCGGGTGGGGCGGCTCGACGGATGAGCGAGCTTCTCGCTGCGTTGATGAAGATTGAGGGCGTGCGCAACGTGTATTCGAATGTCGAGATATCGGGCGATTTCCTGGCGGACATTTGACCCGGACCGGCCCGCGGCGGGCAGTGTCTCGGTGCCGGCGACCCCGGAGCAGCTGCGCGTGCTGGGTCTGGATCCTGGGTCGCGCATCACCGGATACGGCGTGATCGAATTTCGAACAGGGCAATGGCGGCACGTGGCGCACGGGTGCATCGCCGTGCCCTCCGGTGGCGCGATCGCCGCCCGGCTGCGTTGGATTTTCGAGCGGTTGAGCGAGCTCGTCGCGCTGCATCGGCCGGCCGAGGTGGCCGTCGAGCGGGTCTTCGTCAATCGCAATGTCGACAGCGCGCTGAAGCTCGGCCAGGCGCGCGGAGCAGCGTTGTGTGCCGTGCCCCACGAGCTGCCCCTGTTCGAGTATGCTCCGCGCGCCGTCAAGCTGGCCCTGGTCGGCTCGGGTGCGGCGGAGAAGCCGCAGGTGGCGCACATGGTGCGCACGATGCTCGGACTCGAGGGGCGGCTCGCGGCCGACGCCGCCGATGCGCTTGCGGTGGCGCTCTGCCATGCTCACTCGCGCCAGCTTGCGCGGCTTGCCGGCGCGTGTGCCGTGGGGTCCATTGGGAGCGGCTCGACCAGATGATCGGTTCGATTCACGGACACATCCTCTTCAAGACACCGCCGCGCGTGACGGTCGAGGCCGGCGGCCTCGGCTACGAGCTCGAGGCGCCGATGTCGACGTACTTCCATCTGCCGGAGGTCGGTGCGCAAGTGCGGCTGTTGACACACCTGCACGTTCGCGAGGACGCGCACGTGTTGTATGGGTTCAGGACCGAGGACGAGCGGCGCCTGTTCCGCAGCCTGATCAAAGTCTCGGGAGTCGGACCGAAAATCGCCCTGGCGCTGCTCTCGGGCGTCAGCGTCGAGGCGTTCGCGCGCTGCGTGCAGGAGCAGGATGTCGATGCGTTGATACGCGTGCCGGGAATCGGGCGCCGGATCGCCGAGCGCCTCGTGGTCGAGATGCGCGATCGGCTGGCTGGCGGCAGCGGCGAGGAGCCGCGCCCGAGCGTCCCCGGCGGCGCACCCGAGCGCGAAGCGTTCGATGCGCTCACCGCGCTCGGATACAAGCCGGCCGAGGCGATGCGGCTGCTGAAGGCGGTGGGCGGCGAGCAGCGCTCGACCGAGGAGCTGATCCGGCGCGCGCTGCAGGGCGCGGCACGGGATTGAGCGCATGGAACTGGAGCGCAGCTTGAGCCCCGAGGCGAGCGCCGAGGACGAGGCGCTCGAGCGTGCCATCCGCCCACGGCGCCTCGCCGAGTATGTCGGTCAGCCCAAGGCGCGCGCGCAGTTGGAGATCTTCATCGGCGCGGCACGCAAGCGCGCCGAGGCGCTCGATCACGTGTTGGTGTTTGGTCCGCCCGGGCTCGGCAAGACCACTCTCGCGCACATCATCGCCGCGGAACTCGACGTCAACTTGCGGCAGACCTCGGGACCGGTGCTCGAGCGCCCGGGCGACCTGGCGGCACTCCTCACCAATCTGCAGCCGCGCGACGTGCTGTTCGTCGACGAGATCCACCGGCTCTCGCCGGTGGTCGAGGAGGTGCTGTATCCGGCCATGGAAGACTGTCAACTCGATATCATGATCGGCGAGGGACCGGCAGCCCGCTCGATCAAGCTGAATCTGCCGCCCTTCACGTTGGTCGGGGCGACCACGCGCGCCGGGCTGCTGACCTCGCCCCTGCGCGACCGCTTCGGCATCGTGCAACGGCTGGAGTTCTACGGAATCCAGGATCTGGAGCACATCGTGCGGCGTTCGGCGGGCATTCTCGGCGTACCCATCGATACCGCGGGGGCGAGCCGCATCGCCCAGCGTGCCCGGGGCACCCCGCGCATCGCGAACCGATTGCTGCGCCGAGTGCGTGATTACGCTGAGGTTAAGGCGGACGGACGTATCGTCGAGGCGGTGGCCGAGGCTGCGCTCGATTTGCTCGAGGTCGATCGGCAGGGGTTCGATACCCTCGATCGCAAGCTCCTGATGACCATCATCGACAGATTCGACGGCGGCCCGGCCGGTATCGACAGCATTGCGGCGGCCGTTGGAGAGGAACGTGGTACTTTGGAGGACGTCATCGAGCCGTTCTTGATCCAGCAGGGCTTTCTGGTCCGTACCGCCCGGGGCCGGGTGGTCACGCGCGCCTCGTACGAGCACTTCGGGCGCACGCCCCCGGAGCGGCCCGGTGGAGCGCTGCCGCTGTTCGAGGACAACCCGTGAGTGTCTTTCGGTGGCCGGTTCGGGTGTACTGGGAGGATACGGACGGCGGTGGAATCGTCTATTATGCGAACTATCTGCGCTTTCTGGAGCGATCTCGTACCGAATGGCTCCGATCGCTGGGTTTCTCCCAGCAACAGATGGCTTGGGAACCCGGCGTCCTGTTCATGGTCGTGAACTTATCGGTGGACTACCGCAGGCCGGCACGGCTGGATGACGAGCTGTTCGTCACCTGCGAGCCGCGGGCCGACGGGGCGGTGTGCATGCGCTTTGCGCAGCGGATTGTGCGTGGCGCCGAGCGGGCGCCTTTGGTGAGCGCCGAGGTCAGGGTCGCTTGCGTGGATGCGCGCACGCTGCGGCCGACGAAGCTTCCCGATCCGCTGCGCCTGGTGTTGAACTCACCCTCGGAGGGGTCCCCCGCATCATGACTGGACATCTGTCGCTGATCCAGCTCGTCGTGAACGCGAGCGTCGTCGTGCAATTCGTGATCGGCCTGCTGCTGCTGGCCTCGCTTACCTCGTGGGCGATCATCTTCCGCAAGCGGCTGCTGCTGTCGCGGGCGCGCCGCGAGGCCGACCGGTTCGAGAACAACTTCTGGTCCGGGGGCGACCTCGCGCAGCTGTACCGCGCCATCGAGACGCACGGTGGCGCCACCGGCATGGCGAGCATCTTCGAGATGGGCTTTCGCGAGTTCGCCCGCCAGCGCCAGCAGGGCGCCGGCTCTGCGGACGTGATGCTCGAGAGTGCTCGGCGCGCCATGCGTGTGGCGCAGCTGAAGGAGATCGACGGGCTGGAGCAGAGCCTGGCGACGCTCGCCACGGTCGGCTCGACCAGCCCGTACGTGGGCCTGTTCGGCACGGTATGGGGCATCATGAGCGCGTTTTCCGCCCTCGGCGATGTGCGCCAGGCGACGCTGGCATCGGTGGCGCCGGGCATCTCCGAGGCGCTGGTGACCACGGCGATCGGTCTGTTCGCCGCCATCCCGGCGGTGGTGGCCTTCAACCGCTTTGCCGACCAGGTCGGGCGGCTCGAGGTGCGCTTTGACGCCTTCACGGAAGAGTTCTCGACCATTCTGCAGCGACACTCGAGCCGCGGTATGGCCGCGGCCCCGACCGTGGGCGCTGCCCCCGGCGGACCGATGGCTGCGCCGGCAGTGCCGGCGGGCGGCAAGGCGCGCTAGGGCAGTCCAATGGCGCAGGTTTCGCGCGGGCGCAGGTTGATGGGCGAAATCAACGTCGTGCCGTACATCGACGTGATGCTGGTGCTGCTCATCATCTTCATGATCACCGCGCCCCTGATCACTCAGGGCGTCAAGGTCGATCTGCCTCGGGCATCCGCCCGGTCGCTGCCGACGGGCAAGGCGACTCCACTCGTTCTATCGGTGAACCGCTCGGGCGAGATGTACCTGACGGTCGGCGGCAGCACCATCGGCCCGGCGAGCGCCGCCACCATTCACTCGCATGTGGCGGCCGAGCTCGCGCGCGACCCCGGCCGAGCGGTGTTGATCAAGGCCGATACCGCGGTGCCGTATGGCACGGTGATTCGCGCCATGGTGATCCTGCAGGATGCGGGCGTGCATAAAATGGATTTCATCACCCAGCCCAAGGGCGTACGGCCCGGAAATTGAAGCGACCGCCCGCAATGCGTGAGCCTGACCGCGATCGCTGGCTGTCGATCGGAATGTCCGTGCTGCTGCACGGCACGATCATTGGGCTGCTGGCTTATGGCTGGTGGCGATACGAGCACCGGCCCGTGACCCCGTCGGTCTCGGTCGATGCCCGGGTCGTAGACGCGCAGGCGCTCAATGGATTGGGGGCGGCGCGCCGGCCGGCGCCGCAGCCCAAGGCGCCGCCGCCGGCGCCAGAACCGAAACCGCAGGCAGCGAGTCCTGCGCAGGGGCCCCCTGCGCCGACCACCGCGCAGGAGCTGGCGCTGCGCGCTCAAGCGGCCCAGGCCGAGGCCAAGCGTGTCGCCGCGGCCGAGGCCGAGCGAGAGCGCCTCAAGAAGCAGCAGGCTGCCGCCCAGGCCGAGGCGCGGGCCGAGGCCGAGAAGCTTGCGCAGGAGCGGCGCGCGCGGGTGCGGGCCGAGAAGCTGGCCGAGCAGAGACGGCTGGCGCTCGAGAGGAAGCTCGCCGCCGAGCGGGCCGCCGCGGCGCGCGCGGCCCGCATCGCGCAGCTGCGCCAGGCGCTCGCCGAGGATGCTCAGAGCAACGCGAAGATGCGCGCCGCGACGGCCGGCTGGATCAGCGAAGTGACCCAGAGAGTGGAGGCGGCCTGGATCAAGCCGCCGAGCGCCCGGCATAATCTCAGTTGCATCGTACACGTGACGCTGGTGAAGGGTGGGGCCGTGGCCGGTGCGAGCGTGGGCCGGTGTAACGGCGACGAGGCGGTGCGCGAGTCGATCGAGGCGGCCGTCTATCGCGCCTCGCCGCTCCCCCCGCCGCCGGATCCTGCGCTGTACGGCCAGGAGCTGAATTTCGTATTTGCGCCCAACTCAGCCGGAGAGCCCTGAAGGATGAAACACTCAAGCCCATACTCGCCGCTGCGCAGCATCGCGCTCGCGGTACTGCTGGCCGCCGGTTCTGTAACGCCGGCGCTCGCGCAATTGACCATCAAGATCACCTCGGGGGTGAATCACCCGGTGCCGATCGCGATCGTGCCCTTCGCCGAATCCCGGCACGATCCGGTCGATGTCGCCGGTGTGATTCAGCACGATCTCACCGGCAGTGGCCGCTTCAGCACGCTCGCGCGCTCGCGCATGCCTGGGATGCCGCACCACGCCGCTCAGGTCCATTTCGCCGCGTGGAAGGCGACCGGCGTCGACTACATCGTGGTCGGGAGAGTAGTCCCGCTGTCGGGTGGGCGGCTCGGGGTCGATTTCAATCTGCTGAACGTGCTTACCGGCCAGAGCGTGGCTCGCAAGCGCTTCACGGGCACGGCGCAGGCCCTGCGCAACGCGGCGCATCGGGTGAGCGACGTCGTCTATCAAGCGATCACCGGCATTCGCGGCGCTTTCGATACGCACATCGCGTATGTGGCTCAGGTCGGCACGGGTGCGGCGCGACGTTTCCAGTTGGTGGTGGCCGATGCGGACGGATACAATCAGCATCTGATTCTCGAGTCGCCCCTGCCGTTGATGTCGCCGGCCTGGTCGCCGAACGGGAAATGGCTGGCCTACGTATCCTTCGAGGACCATCTTTCAGCCGTGTACGTGCAGCGCGTGCGGACCGGGCAGCGCTACCGGGTGTCGGCGCGTGCCGGGGAGAACGGCGCGCCGGCCTGGGCGCCGAACGGCCAGGAGCTGGCCCTGACGCTGAGCGGGGAGTCGGGCTACCCGCAGATCTACGTGCTGAACCTGCATACTCAGCACCTCACCCGCATCACCGATGCGCCGGCGATCAATACCAGCGCCGACTGGGCGCCGAACGGCCGCTCGATCTACTTCACCTCGGATCGGGATGGCTCGCCGCAGATCTACCGCATCGGGCTCACCCCAGGCAGTCTCCCGGTGCGCGTCACGTTCACGGACGGCTACAATGCCGACCCCCAGGTCTCGCCGAACGGCAAGCTGCTGGCCATGGTGACCGGCGTCGACGGCCGGTTCTGCATCGCCGTGCAGAATCTCAAGACCGGCGCGTTCCGCGTGCTCACTCATGGTCCGCTCGACAGCACACCGACCTTCGCGCCGAACGGGGCGACTATCATGTATACCAAGCAGTTGATGGGCCGGAAGGGCGGGAGCATCCTGGCTACGATATCTGTCGATGGCTTGACGGGCATGACGCTCAAGCCGACTCATGGCCAGGTTGAGGACCCGGCCTGGGGGCCGTTCCCGCGGAAGAAGAGCAATTGAGAACGCGGATCGGGTGGTTCGCGTGCAGTGCAACAACTGGATGCCGGCGCGCCGGCATCTATGGAGAATAGGTGTCTTATGCGTCGCATTCTAACGATGTTGGTGGTGGCGAGTGCTCTCGGGTTTGCCGGCTGCGCGAGTCATCCGGTCAAGCCGGCGGCTAGCCGGCAAACGGCGGCCGCGCCGGGCGCCGGAGCGTCCTCGCAAGGTGCGGCTTCCGGTGCGAACGCGAGCGCGGGCGCGCTCGGCAGCCAGCAGTCGGTGCCCGGGCCGACCCAGGGGCTGCTCGCCGATCGTGTCATTCACTTCGCGTTCAACAGCTCGGTGATCGGCAGCCACGGCATGAAAGTCGTCGCTGCGCACGCGGCCTATCTGGTGGCCCATCCCAACGCGCGTGTGCGCCTGGAGGGCTACACGGATGACCGCGGCTCGCCCGAGTACAACATCGGCCTCGGGATGCGCCGTGCGGAGTCGGTCCGTCAGGCCATGCTCCTGCAGGGCGTATCGCCGAGCCAGATCACCGTGGTCAGCTACGGCGAGGAGGATCCGGTCAACCCGGCGAACAACCGCGTTGCCTGGGCGGAAAACCGGCGCGTGCACATCGTGTACCTGACGCCCACTCAGCCCGGTCCGGCCCAGTCAGCGCCGGGTTCGTCGGCACAATGAGCGCGTGAGGGCGGATTCCATGCGTGCCCTGCCACTGCTTGGGTCGGCGGCGGCGCTGCTCGCAGCGCTGCTCGCCGGATGTGCCACCGGTCCGACCCGGACGCAGATCGCGGTCCAGAACCTCGATACACGGGTCTCGAAGCTCGAGCACTTCGTCACGAACGGCAGTCTCGTGCAGCTCGCTCAGCAACAGGATGCGCTGCAGGCTCAGGTCCGCGATCTGCGCGGCCGGGTCGATCAGCTGCAGCAGGAGGAACGGCGGTTGACGCAGCAGCAGCACGAGCTGTACGCCAGTCTGGAGAAGCGCGTGCAGGCACTCGAGCGCAGCGGTGCCGCGAGTTCCCCGTCGGTGGCGCAAGGCAGTGCGTCTCTGCCGGGGGTGACCTCGACCCAGGAGAAGCTGTACGGGGAGGCCTTCACCGCCCTCAAGGCCGGCCACTACACGGCCGCGGCCAAGGCGTTCCAGGCTTTCGTCAAGAAGTATCTGACGAGTCCGCTGGCGGCGGATGCGGAGTATTGGCTGGGCGAGGCGCAATTCGTGAATGAGGATTATCCGGCCGCCGAGCAGGCGTTCCGCAGCGTGCTCAGGCAGTGGCCGCAATCCTCCAAGGCGCCCGAGGCGATGTTTGACCTCGGTAACACGCTGATTGCCCAGGGCCAGACGGTCGAGGGACGCAGGACGCTCGCGCAGGTCGTCAAGCGCTATCCGGATTCCGGGGCGGCGCGCCGCGCCGCGAGCGCGCTGGCCAGCCCGGCGTCGAATTGAGCAGGGGCGTCGCGCCGGAGCATGCGCAGCTCGATCACGCGGCTGAAGATCACGGAGATCTTCCGCTCGTTGCAGGGCGAGGCGGACACGGTCGGTATCCCGACCAGCTTCATCCGGCTCACCGGCTGTCCGCTGCGCTGCCAGTACTGCGATACGGCGTACGCGTTTCACGGCGGGCAGTGGTGGGAGCTCGAGGCAGTGCTTGCGCGAGTGCAGGCGCTCGGGTCGCGCTATGTGTGCGTCACCGGTGGCGAGCCGCTCGCGCAGCGGGGTTGTCCCGAGCTGCTGGTACGGCTGTGCGATGCGGGCTTGCGGGTCTCGATCGAGACCAGCGGGGCGATGAGCTTGGCGCAGGTCGATGCGCGCGTGGTGCGCGTGGTCGACGTGAAGACTCCGGGCTCGGGGGAGGAGGCGCGCAACCGCTACGAGGAGCTCACGCGCCTGGAGGCGAAGGATCAGGTGAAATTCGTGATCTGTGATCGCGCCGATTACGAGTGGAGCGCGGCGAAGGTGCGCGAACTCGCGCTGCCGGAGCGATGCGGGGTCCTGTTCTCGCCGAGCCACGCGCAGCTCGCGGCGCGCGAACTCGCCGAATGGATCCTGGCGGACGGCCTGGCGGTGCGGTTTCAGATCCAGCTGCACAAGGTACTTTGGGGTAACGCACCGGGAAGATGATGACCGAGGTCGCAGCGGCAATCCGCGTGTCTGCGCCTGCCGGGAGACACGCGTGAGTCACCCGAAAGCGGTCGTGCTCGTCTCCGGCGGTCTTGATTCGGCCACTGCGCTCGCCGTCGCGCGTGCGCGGGGGTTCGCGTGTTACGCGCTGTCGGTGGGCTACGGCCAACGCCACGAGGCGGAGCTGGCCGCGGCGGCGCGGGTGGCCGCCGCGCTCGGCGCCCGCGAACACCGCGTCATGCGGGTGAATTTGGCGGACATTGGCGGGTCAGCCTTGACCGATGCATCGATCGCCGTTCCCGAGGCGGCATCGAGCGGCATTCCGGTGACCTATGTCCCGGCGCGCAATACCGTGCTACTTTCGCTCGCGCTTGCGTGGGCAGAGGTGCTGGATGCGCGGGATATTTTCGTCGGCGTGACCGCTGTTGATTACTCCGGCTATCCCGATTGCCGTCCGGAGTTCATCGAGGCGTTCGCGCATCTGGCGAATCTGGCGACGAAAGCGGGCGTCGAAGGCAAAGACTGGCACATCCATGCGCCGCTGATCGCCTGGAGCAAGGGGCGCATCGTTCGCGAGGGGATCGGCCTCGGCGTCGATTACGGCCTGACGGTCTCGTGCTACCAGGCGGATTCCGACGGGCGCGCCTGCGGAAAATGCGATGCCTGCCGGTTGCGCCGGGCGGGGTTCGAGGCCGCGGGCGTCGCGGACCCCACGCGCTACCGGTAACGGACGTATCCGGGTATCATTCGCAGCCCTGCGGGACCCGCTCCGGGATCGCCGCGGCAAGCGCGTCGGGGCGTTAGCTCAGTCGGTAGAGCATCGGACTTTTAATCCGCTGGTCGACGGTTCGATTCCGTCACGCCCCAATTAAAACGCTTATAAATCAGTAAATTGACTGCCATCAGTCATCGCGAGCTTCACTGCCATATATCGAGGGCGGCTTGGCGGCGATTGAGCAGGATTTGCCGCGCGGCGGGCGACCGGTGAAGGTTGACGCGGCGCAGATCGTGCGACTGACGACGCAGACTTTGCCTGCCAACGCCACGCAATGGA
>JAKBWB010000008.1 GCA_021843755.1 Pseudomonadota bacterium | reverse complement strand
CCGGCGCGTGCGCCATACCGACCCGCCGTGCGCAGATCCTGCGCCTGTCGCACCTGCGGCGAGACTCGCAGCGCGGTCGCGATCGCGGCAGGAAGCGGCAGTATGAGTCTGCTGCTGTCCGCTGCGCCCGCCCGCACGAGCACCGCGCGCAGCGGCACGAGGCACAAGAGCGCGCCCACGATCAGCCGGTGCCATGGTGCGCGCAGCGCGACTTTGCTCCCGGCCGGACCGCGCCGGTCCTCGAGCCGCCGCGTCCCTCCTGCGTGCCCGAGGTGCGCGCGGCACGCTTGGCGCGTCACCGCCCGCTCGAGCCCGCCATGCGAATCCGCTGCCGGCGAACCGAGCATGTTTCGAGAGGCAGATGGACACATCCGGTCAATTCCATTTACGACTGCCGTCGTACTTATGCAGGCTACGAGCATTACCTCGCAATTGCAAGGATCTGTCGCACACACAAAGACGACACCTCAACGCGTTCCGACATCGAACCCGAGCAGCACCCGGCCGTCCCAGCCCGGCGCCCGCCCCGGAACCTGCCGGCGCACCAGCTGGCTCGTCGGAATCGCCGCGGCCAACGCGTCCAACCCGCGGTCGTAGTCCGGTATTGAGCGTGTGAGCGTCAGGAGCAAGTTGGACGGCTCGATATGCTGCTCTTGCACCGTGCCGACGAACACCGGGACGGTCGTCCCGCCGGGGGTGGTCAACCGCAGGTTCGATTTCCAGAGACGCAGAACGAGCCGCGAAGTTCCGGCCCCACCGGCGAGCGGCAGGATTCTGACCAGCGCCTGTGGACGGCCGTTCTCCAGGCGGGGCAGGACCGGCAGACTGGCGAGCCGCACGTGCGGCCTGAGCCAGGCCAGCGCCGAGCGCGGCGTCCAGGGAACCGGCGCGCTCCAGCCATGCGCGGCGAGGTCGCGGGCAAGCCTGACATCACTGCCCGCCCACTGAAACGTGAGCGGCGCCCGCTCCTCCCCGAGCAGATTCAGACGCCGGGCGGCCAGCTCGGACCAGCCGCTGCGCCACCACCTCGCCCAGGACATCGCTTGCGTGTGCTCCTGCACGGCATAGCGGCGCATGTCCGCTCCATATGAGTGCTCCACATGCGCCACCCCGACCACGAGCAGGACCGTCCCGGCGAACGCGCACAGCCCGCCCGCCCTGACCGGCGGCGGGTTGCGGCGCAGATACGCGATAGCGAGAAACGCGGCCCATGCGGTGCCGAAGGCGATCCCGGCCAACACGCCGGAGAGCCAGCGCGCACCGAGGTAGACGCGCGAGAACGCGATCGCCGCGACCAGGATCGCCACCAGGCTCACCGCGAGCAGCTTCCAGCGGGTCGGCAGCTCCCAGGCCACCACCATGGCCAGAAAGCCATAGAGCGCCGCGTTCGCCGCCGAGTGCCCCCCCGGAAAGGCAAATGCGCTCCTGCGCAAGTCCAAGGGATTGACTTGCGCGACGTGCGGCAGCGCATCGACGAGCAGCGTCAAGGCAATCGAGAGTCCGACGACGCCTGCGGCATGCGCTGCGCCGCGCCAATTGCGGCGCAGCGCGAACCAAAGAACGAGCGCAAGACCGACCGCGATCACGACCTGCGCATCGCCGAGCTCGGTCACGACCACCATGACATGATCGAACCACTCGGTCCGCAGTGACTGCAGAAAGTGAAACACGGCCTGGTTGGCCCGGACGAGCGGATCGCCGGTCAGCACGTCCTGCAGCACCCCGAGAAACAGCCACAGACTTCCCACCAGGATCGCTCCGAGCAGCGCCAGTCCCGGCAACTCTTTGCGGGCCGGATCGAGGATCGAAAGGAGTGCGCGAGCGAGCCAGGTGTCGCGCTCCTGGGCCCACACGCGAACGCGCTCCTGACCGGCTGCGATCACGCCGGGCAGACGCCTCAGGCCATACCGCGTGATCCACACGACCAACCCGAGAAAAACGACCAGGACACCCACCAGGACGGCGAGGCGACCCGCGACGGCGCCGAGCACGACCAGAGTTGCGCCGATCGCGACCCCGGCCAGGATGTGTACCGGCCCCCAGCACAACGCCGACAGGACGTTCATGACATAGAAGCGTCTGGGCCGCATCCGCAGTGTGCCGGCGAGCGTCGGAACGATGGCCCTGACGCCCGGAGTGAATCGAGCGATGAATACGCTCTTGCCGCCGTGGCGGCGCAGGAACTGCTCGCCGCGCAGCACGATCCGGGGGTGGCGGTTGAACGGCCAGTGACTGACGACCGACTCCCGATAGTGGCGTCCGAGCCAGAAAGAAAGCCCGTCGCCGAGGATCGCGCCGAGGGTGACCGCGATCATCAGAGGCCACAGGCCCAGGGCACCGGTCGGCACCAGCGCGCTGACGCCGAGAATTATCGCGTCGCCCGGGATGAAGGCGCCGATCACGGGCAACGCCTCCAATAAAGACACGAGCAGGATCAGGCCATACGCAAGCTCCCGATGGGCGCGCGAAAATGCAACCACGGACGTCAGAAGCGCTCCACCCATAGCGATTGACCTCATCAGCTCGAGCGCGGCTCGTGAATGCGCGCGCCATCGGTGGATCGAGCGAAGCCAGGAGCCGACCTGAAGCGCCGGCGAACCCGCTCACGGCCGAAACGTAGTTAATCCTAGCAAAGCTTGCGGCGTGTTCCGCCGCGAATGAACCATGGCGCACCGCACCGGCACGGCTCGCGACTGCTTGCCGGTCCGGCGTCGCACCTGAGCTTGGGAACGCCGGACCGCCAGGCTAATTTCACACCGGCGAGCAGTCGCACGGACTGCCAACACGATCCGCGCGCGCACACCGCGCGCATCGGATCGAGGGGTCGCGGAGCTTCGTCCAAGTCAAGACCGGGGCGCAAGGCCCATCAAACCGGCGTGGTCGATGGACCGTCAATAATTGACGGGATTGGGCTTCGAGGCCGGGTTGATCATCAGGTTGCTCCGGGTCGAGGTGACGCCGAACACTGCCGTGAAGTGGCTGTTCGGGTGATACATCACTTGGGCATGCAACGTGGTGAAATTCACACTGCCCGGCAGAGCATCGAGGCGCGGCGGCTTGCCCGAGCCGCCCGGGACGAGGCCGTACTCGAAAATGTCGCCCGTCCCGTGCATGAATCCCACGCTCGCGGCCCAGTGATTCGAGATCGGCAGAGCGACTGCGCCGGCGGTCGATTCCTCTCCGTCAGTCCCGAAGCTCTGCTCGATGAATCCCCGCGGCTCGTAGGGCAACGGCTGCGGTCCGTCGGCGAAGTTAGGGTCGAAAACGTCATCCAGGCGCAACGCGATACGCCGCCTCTGCGCCGACTTCGGCCGCTGCGACCGTGCATCGTGAGCATTGCCACGGCTGGTGACGCCCACCTTCGGCCGGGACAATGCCGACGGACGCACGTCGTGCAGCCCGGTATCGTGACCGGTTGCCGACGCAAGGAGCGGCGGGCCGCCGGTTGCGGTCGCCGAGGCCACGCCATGCTTCAGATTCAGCTTTGCTGGCCGAGTCGCGTCGGTCGCTTTCGGTCGGCTGGGATGCAGAGTGTTGGACCTCTTGGCGTGATTCGATGACGCGCGCGCACCAGCCTCGGCGCACGCTCGGGGGCCGAACAACCCGCCAGCGAGAACCGCACCGAGCGCCAGCATGACCGCCACGGCGCTCGCACATTGTGAAGTCATGCGTTTCACAGCAGTGGCGTGTTCTAACACATCAATTAGCGCAAGTCGATAGAATTCGACCACGGCGGCCGTGTCCGCCGCGCCGAGCCTGGATTCGGCGTCTTGCGCCCGCGAATGCCCGCGGAGTCTGACCGCCATACCGGCTCATCAACATGGCGGCGAAGACCGACCGCACCCGGACGGTCATCTGCGGACGCTCTGTGCGCAAACCGCCGACACTTGGTGCAAACACGGCGCGCAGGTTGATGGACTCGCGTACAAACGGGCCCATGGCGGGAGCTGCCGGAGGCCTCAGCGCACATCCGCGTGGTCCGCAAGCAGCTCCTGATCGTGCGGATGCCGGGCGATATAGGCCGAGACATATGCGCATTGCGGAATGATTTTCTCGGCCCGTTGGCGCACCAGCTCCAGTGCGCCCGCGACGAGCGCCGCGCCGATGCCGCGCCCGCGAAGATCGCGGGGTACGTACGCGTACGTCAGCGTCACCACGTTGCCGGCCCGGTGGTAATCGATGAACGCCTTGGTGCCCGTCACCTCGAGTTCGAAACGCCGCCGCTCCCGCGCGTCGGTCACCGTGTTCGCGGTATGCACTGTCACACGCGTAATCCTGGCTGCAAGGCGGTGTCGGCCGGACTATCCCTTGGTCTTCAGGTTGTCCTGGTTCGCCTCGATGAAAGCCTTGATGTCCTCGGCGGCGGCCAGCAGCCGCAACCACTGCTCCTTGTACAGCGTGACGGGGAACCGTCCCATGCCGTAGACGGACAGTGCGCCCTTCTCGCTGACTTTCATCGCGAGCTTGCCGCGCCCGGACTGCTTCAGGCGCTCGTTCTCGGCTCGCAGCCTCTGCAGCTCTGCGTGCAGGTCATCGGTCATTCGAGGTTTCCCGCCGGGTGGATCGCGTGGAGATTATACCGCGCGCAGGCTCGAGCCTGCGCGCGTTCTGCGGCCGGACGGCGGCGCGAACCCGCCTCTGGCTGCGCGGACGACTGACCGCAATCGGCCCACGCCGAGGCCCGCTCAGCCGAGCTTGCGCGCAAACAGCGCCTCCATGCGACCTCGGACCCTCTCCGCCGCGGCCTGCTGATAGACATCCTTGCGGCTCTGCATCGTATAGCCATGACGCGCCCCGGGGTGCCATTCGAGCTGGTAGGTGATGTTGCGCGCCTGCAGCGCCTTCTCGAGCTCCGCCATCTGCTCGGGCGTTGCCGATGGGTCCTGATCGGCGATGCCGAAGTAAAGCTCGGCTTTCACCCGATCGAGATGACGATGCGGCGAATCAGGCGCATCGGTCGCAAGACCGCCGGGATGGAGCGAGGCGACCGCGGCCACGCGCTCGCCCAGTGCCTGGCACAGCACGAGGGCGAGCCGCCCGCCCATACAGAACCCATACAGACCGATCTTGCCGGCCGCGGCCGCACTGTCGGCCGCTGCAAGCTCGAGCGCGGCTTCGATATCACGCGTGGCGAGCGCATCGGTCAATGCCGACATCGCGGCCATGATCTGCTGCCGTCCCTTCGGATCCGAAAAGTCGAGGGGGCCTTTCAGTCCGGCACGGTAGAAAAGGTCCGGCGCCAGCACGTAATAGCCCCAGCGGGCGGTACGTCGCGCGTGCTCGCGCAATTCCTCGCGCATGCCCAGGGCATCCATGAGCTGGATGACGACGGGGAACGGGCCCTTGCCTTCGGGACGGGCAATGAAAACCTCTATGATGCCGTCTGCGGTTTGAATCTTTTCGGTTCGCTCTGTCATGAGACGCTTCCTCGAAACGTAAACGGCACGCAAGTTTGCGCGCATCTTTCCCGTTGGGAAAGACGTTGCGGGCCCAAAGCCCGGCTGCGCAAATCCACTGATAGTTTTCGGCGTTTCAGATCGCCCCAACATTCACAGCGATCTAGTGCGGGCGGCGAGGCGAACGAGGACACGGGCGATCGTGGCGCCGCGCACCCTTCATCGCCGGCCGGCACGCCCCCGCGAGGCCACCGACCTTCACCACCGGCTGCCACTCCTTCGCGATGGGCGCGGGCAGCGCGAGCGCGGATTCGCCGGCCAGACGCTCCTGGCACTGATCGAATCTCGCTCGTTCGGTTGCGATGAGCCGCTTGGCCGCGTCTGAGTCACGGTCCGGGCGGCGCTTTCGGACCGCCGCAACGGATGAGGCGGGAGGCACTTCGCGGGGCGAGTCCGGCACGGGATTTTCCCCATGCGTTCCTCACGACGGCCAATGATGGCGCGTGTCAACGCTAGGTTCATGATTTCATTGGCGTCCCCAAGG
>JAKBWB010000035.1 GCA_021843755.1 Pseudomonadota bacterium | reverse complement strand
GCCCGATTGCGATGGAGGAGGGGCTGCGCTTTGCCATCCGCGAGGGTGGGCACACCGTCGGTGCCGGGGTCGTGGCGAAGATTTTGAAATGACAGAGGTGCTTCTTCCGGCGCGCAGCGCCGGCGGCGGTGGACGGCCGGCGAGAGCGACGCTCTTTGCCGGCTGCCGATGCGCAGGGTCTTGCGGAGATCGCCGCGGCGATCTCCGTCAGTAAACGTAGGCCAGTAGCTCAATTGGCAGAGCGGCGGTCTCCAAAACCGCAGGTTGGGGGTTCGATTCCCTCCTGGCCTGCCAGCCGATGACATGACAGACGAAACCAAAACCGAAGCGATCGGTACAGCGGACAAGGCCAAGCTCTGGGTGGCTGTGCTCGTGGTTGCCGCGGGCGTCGTTGCCTACTACCTGCTGGGCATGCAACCGACTTGGCTGCGCTGGCTGTGTGTGGCCGGAGGCTTTGCGGTGGCGGCCCTGATCGTATCGTTCTCGCGATACGGGACGGAGTTTCGCCAGTTCGTCGTGAGTGCGCGGGCGGAGCTGCGCAAAATCGTCTGGCCGACCCGCAATGAAACCACGATGACCACCGTGGTCGTATTCGTGTTCGTGGCGATCGCGGGTCTGTTCTTCTGGGGCCTCGATTTTGTGCTGACCTGGGCGACGCGGTTGTTGACCGGGCAGGGGGGATGATTCGTGGCGCTGAGATGGTACGTGGTGCATGCCTATTCGAACTTCGAGCATCGGGTGGCGGAGTCGCTCAAGGAGCGCGTGAAGCGCGCCGGCCTCGAGCCGAAGTTCGGCGAGATCCTGGTGCCGACCGAGGAAGTGGTGGAGATGCGCGACGGCCACAAGCGTCGCAGCGAGCGCAAGTTCTACCCCGGGTACGTGCTGGTACACATGGAGATGGACGAGGACACCTGGCACTTGGTGCGCGAGGTGCCCAAGGTGCTCGGCTTCATCGGCGGTACGCCCGAGAAGCCCGCGCCGATCAGCGATCGCGAGGCGATGCAGATCGTGCGCCGTGTCGAGGAAGGCGCCGACAAGCCGCGGCCGAAGGTGTTGTTCGAGCCGGGCGAGGTGGTGCGCGTGATCGACGGGCCGTTCAACGATTTCAACGGTGTCGTCGAGAGCGTCAACTATGAGAAGAGCCGGCTGCAGGTGGCTGTGCAGATTCTCGGGCGCTCGACCCCCGTGGAGCTCGACTTCTCGCAAGTGGAGAAGGCATAGCCGCGCGGCGGGTTTGAAATCTGGCCGGCGCGGGCGAGTCGCGCGCCGGCGAGCGAGCGCAGGAAGCGCGGCGCTTCCGCGGAGCCGCCGCTGGCTCCAGGGTGCCGCGGGTGTTGAGTAGACGGTAGTGGTAAGTCGGGGAGCCTCGCGAAGGCGTTTGTACCCGGGAGAGTATCGATGGCGAAAAAAGTTCAAGGCTATGTGAAGTTGCAGGTGCCTGCGGGCGCGGCGAATCCCTCGCCGCCCATCGGGCCGGCGCTCGGCCAGCAGGGCGTGAACATCATGGAGTTCTGCAAGCAGTTCAACGCGCAGACCCAGAAGCTGGAGAAGGGCCTGCCCATCCCGGTGGTGATCACCGTGTACGCGGATCGCAGCTTCACGTTCGTGATGAAGACACCGCCCGCCTCGGTGCTGATTCGCAAGGCGATCGGCATCGAAAAAGGCAGCGGCGCACCCAATACCGCCAAGGTCGGCAAGATCAGCCGCGCGCAGCTCGAGGAAATCGCCAAGACGAAACAGCCGGACCTGACCGCGGCCGCTCTGGACGCCGCCGTGCGCACCATCGCCGGCAGCGCGCGCAGCATGGGCGTCGATGTGGAGGAGGTCTGATCATGGCGGTGGGCAAGCGTGTGAAGGCGTGGCAGGACAAGCTCACGCCGGGCAAGCAGTATCCGGCCGACGAGGCGCTGCAGCTGGTCAAGGAGTTCGCCAAGGCCAAGTTCGACGAGTCGGTGGACGCGGCGGTGAATCTCGGAATCGACGCCAGTAAGTCGGACCAGCAGGTTCGCGGCTCGACGGTGATGCCGCACGGCACCGGCAAGACGGTGCGCGTGGCGGTGTTCACCTCCGGGAAGAACCAGGAGATCGCCAAGGCCGCCGGCGCCGATATCGTCGGCCTGGAGGATCTGGCTGCCCAGGTCAAGGCGGGCGAGATCAATTTCGACCGCGTGATCGCCAGTCCCGATGCCATGCGCATCGTCGGCCAGCTCGGACAGATCCTCGGTCCCCGCGGCCTGATGCCGAACCCGAAAGTCGGTACGGTGACGCCCGATGTCGCCACGGCGGTCAGAAACGCCAAGGCGGGCCAGGTCACCTACCGCGTCGACAAGGCCGGCATCGTGCACTGCACGATCGGCAAGGCCAGCTTCGAGATCAACGCCCTGAAGGAGAATCTCGCGGCGCTGATCGCCGATCTGCACAAGGCCAAGCCGGCCACGGCCAAGGGCCAGTACCTGAAGCGGGTCACTGTGTCCTCGACCATGGGCCCGGGCGTCCTGGTCGATCAGGCCTCGCTGAGCGGCTGAGTGTGCGCAGGCCTGGCCCGATGTTCCGTATCGACCGTATCGGCGGGAGCGCCGCGGCGGTCGGGCGGGGTCCGGCGCATAGGCCGCGAGAGAGTATTGGCGGATTTCGTCGCGACGAAATCCGCGGTCGAATCAGAGATGCGGGCCGCCGCCGCGCAAGCGGTGGTGGTCATCATCGAAGACCGCAGGCGAGGGGGCGGCCCTCTTAATGACCGCCTGCGCAGATGGTGAACCGCTGATCGCATCGAGGCCAAACCTCGAAGCGTGAGGGGTCACCGCGCCGCCTCGGGCCCGCCTGGGCTCGGTCGCGGCGGAGACGATGGGGAAGCTGGCCGGGAAACCGGTGGCTTCGTTCGTGAACAGTGATCTTCTCACCCGAGAGGAGAGAAGGAATGGCACTTAACCTGGAAGACAAGAAGGCGATGGTAGCCGAGGTGGCCGAGGTGGCCGCCGCGGCGCAGTCCGTCGTGGCTGCCGAGTACCGTGGTCTGACGGTCGGACAGATGACCGAGCTGCGTGCCAAGGCGCGCGTGCAAGGCGTGTACATGCGTGTGGTCAAGAACACGCTGGCCCGCCGGGCGCTCGCGGGCACGACCTTTGAGCAGGTGGGACCGAAGCTCAAGGGGCCGCTCGTGCTCGCATTCTCGACGGACGATCCGGGCGCCGCCGCGCGCCTGGTGAAGGACTTCGCGAAGACGAACGAGAAGCTCGTGGCGACCCTGGTCGCGCTCGGCGGGAAAATCCTGCCGGCCGAGGACCTGGACAGGGTCGCGAATCTGCCGACTCGCGAGCAGGCGCTGTCGATGCTGCTCGGCGTTCTGAAGGCGCCGATTCAGAAGTTCGTCGCGACGCTGGCGGAGCCGCCGGCGAAGCTCGCCCGCACCGTGGCCGCGGTTCGCGACCAGAAGCAGGCGGCGTAACGCCACGCCCGATTGTTCGATTTCAATTTCCGGAGACTCAACATGGCTGTCAGCAAAGACGAAATTCTCGATGCGATTTCCAAGATGACCCTGATGGAGGTCGTCGAGCTCATCTCCGACATGGAGAAGAAGTTCGGCGTCACCGCCGCGGCCCCGGTGGCCGTGGCCGCCGCGCCGGCCGCCGGCGCCGCCGCGGCCCCGGCCGAGGAGCAGACGGAATTCACCGTCACCCTCAAGGAGTACCCGGCCGACAAGAAGGTCACCGTCATCAAGGTGATCCGCGAGATCACCGGCCTCGGTCTGAAGGAGGCCAAGGACCTGGTCGAGGCGGTGCCCTCGACCGTGAAGGAAGCGGTATCCAAGGCCGATTCCGAGGCCTTCAAGAAGAAGCTCGAGGACGTAGGCGCGAAAGTGGAGATCAAGTGAGGCGGTGGACCGGGGCCCCGTGCGGGTCCCGGTCCCGGCCTTTGGGCTGGAACGCCCCGCAGGACGCCCATGGAGAGGGCTGCTCGAAGGACGACCGCAATTTTTTCCTGAGGTGAACCCGAGATGGCTTATTCCTTCACCGAGAAGAAGCGCATCCGCAAGAACTTCGGCAAGCAGCCGGGCATTCTGGACACGCCCTACTTGCTCGCCATTCAGCTGGACTCGTATCGGACATTCCTGCAGGCCGAGCGTCCCGAGGACGCGCGCGACCCCGTGGGTCTGCACGCCGCATTCCGGAGCGTGTTTCCGATCACGAGCTACTCCGGAAACGCTTCTCTCGAGTACGTCAGCTATCGGCTCGGCGAGCCGGTATTCGACGTCAAGGAGTGTCAGCTCCGCGGCCTGACCTATGCCGCGCCGCTGCGGGTCAAGGTGCGCCTGATCGTGCTCGACAAAGAGGCCCCGGGCGCGAAAAAGCCGGTCAAGGACGTGCGCGAGCAGGAGGTATACCTCGGCGAGCTGCCCTTGATGACCGACAACGGCACGTTCATCGTCAATGGTACCGAGCGGGTCATCGTCTCGCAGTTGCACCGCTCGCCAGGGGTGTTCTTCGATCACGACCGCGGCAAGACCCACTCCTCCGGGAAGCTGCTGTTCTCCGCGCGCATCATTCCGTACCGCGGCTCGTGGCTCGACTTCGAATTCGATCCGAAGGACTGCTTGTTCGCGCGCATCGACCGGCGGCGCAAGCTCCCGGTGACGATCATCCTGCGCGCCCTGGGCATGAACGAGGAGGAGATTCTCGCCACCTTCTTCGACACCAACACGTTCCATCTGAGCGAGGACGAGGTGGCCCTGCAGCTCGTGCCGCAGCGGCTGCGCGGCGAGACCGCCACCTTCGAGATCCGCATCGGCGAGAAGGTGATCGTGGAGGAGGGTCGGCGCATCACGGCCCGCCACGTACGCCAGCTCGAGGACGCCAAGGTCACGCGCCTGCGGGTGCCGCGCGAGTACCTGTACGGCAAGATTCTGGCCCACGATGTCGTTAACACCGACACCGGCGAGCTGCTCGCCAAGTCCAATGAGGTGCTCACCGCCGCGTCGGTTGAGAAGCTGATCCAGACCGGCATCACCCAGGTCAATACGCTGTACGTGAACGACCTCGACCGGGGTCCGTACATCTCGGACACGCTGCGCATCGATCCGACCAGGACGCGCTTCGAGGCGCTGGTGGAGATCTACCGCATGATGCGTCCGGGCGAGCCACCGACCCGCGATGCGGCCGAGAACCTGTTTGCCAACCTGTTTTTCAACGGCGAGCGGTACGACCTGTCGGCGGTCGGGCGCATGAAATTCAACCGCCGCGTCGGGCGCGAGGCGATCACCGGGCCCGGTATCCTGTATGACCACAAGTACTTCGGCGCGCGGACCGACGAGCTGGCCAAGCAGCTGGT
Source organism: Pseudomonadota bacterium (assembly GCA_021843755.1). Lineage (GTDB taxonomy): Bacteria > Pseudomonadota > Gammaproteobacteria > Steroidobacterales > Steroidobacteraceae > 13-2-20CM-66-19. The sequence continues at coordinate 22,908 of JAKBWB010000035.1, read as the reverse complement.
CACGCAGCAGGGCGAGACCTCCGATATCATTGATGTGCTGAAAGTGCTCATCGACATCAGGAACGGCAATGGTCAGGTGGACGATATCGACCACCTCGGCAACCGCCGCGTGCGCAGCGTCGGGGAGATGGCCGAGAACGCCTTCCGCGTCGGCCTGGTGCGCGTCGAGCGAGCGGTCAAGGAGCGCCTGACGGTCGCCGAGACCGAGCCGCTGATGCCGCAGGAGCTGATCAACGCCAAGCCGGTCGCGGCGGCGGTGAAGGAATTCTTCGGCTCTTCACAGCTTTCACAGTTCATGGACCAGAACAATCCGCTTTCTGAGGTCACGCACAAGCGACGCGTGTCGGCACTGGGGCCGGGCGGATTGACCCGCGAGCGCGCCGGTTTCGAGGTGCGCGACGTGCACCCGACCCACTACGGCCGCGTGTGTCCGATCGAGACGCCGGAAGGCCCGAACATCGGCCTGATCAACTCGCTGGCCGTGTATGCGCGAACCAACCAGTACGGCTTCCTGGAGACGCCCTACCGGCGCGTCGAGAACGGCCGCGTAACCGACCAGATCGACTATCTCTCGGCGATCGAGGAAGGCAATTACGCCATCGCCCAGGCGAACGCGAATCTCGGCCCGAACGGCGAGCTTACCGACGAGCTGGTGTCGTGCCGCTTCCAGAACGAATTCACGCTCACGCAGCGCGACCAGATCAATTACATGGACGTCAGCCCGAAGCAGATCGTCTCGGTGGCGGCCTCGCTGATCCCGTTTCTCGAGCATGACGACGCCAACCGGGCGCTGATGGGCTCGAACATGCAGCGCCAAGCGGTGCCGACGTTGCGCGCCGAGACGCCGCTGGTGGGCACCGGCATGGAACGTTCGGTGGCGATCGACTCCGGCGTCACCGTGATCGCCAAGCGCGGCGGCGTGGTCGATTCCGTCGACGCCTCGCGCATCGTGGTGCGGGTCAGCGACGAGGAGACCATCGCCGGCGAGCCGGGCGTGGACATCTACAATCTCACCAAATACACCCGCTCGAATCAGAATACCTGCATCAACCAGCGGCCGCTGGTCAATGCCGGAGACGCGATCTCGCGCGGCGACGTGCTGGCGGACGGCCCGTCGACCCATCTCGGGGAGCTTGCGCTCGGCCAGAACCTGCTGGTCGCCTTCATGCCCTGGAATGGCTATAACTTCGAGGACTCGATCCTGATCTCCGAGCGCGTGGTGCAGGAGGACCGCTTCACCACCATCCACATCGAGGAGCTGACCTGCGTCGCGCGCGACACCAAGCTCGGCCCCGAGGAGATCACCGCCGATATTCCCAACGTCGGCGACGCGGCGCTCGGCAAGCTCGACGAGGCCGGCATTGCCTATATCGGCGCGGAGGTGAAGGCGGGGGACATCCTGGTCGGCAAGGTCACCCCGAAGGGCGAGACCCAATTGACGCCCGAGGAGAAGCTGCTGCGGGCGATCTTCGGCGAGAAGGCCTCGGATGTGAAGGACACCGGCCTGCGCGTGCCGCCCGGCATGGACGGCACGGTGATCGACGTGCGCGTGTTCACGCGCGACGGCGTGGAGAAGGACTCGCGCGCCCTGGCGATCGAAAAGGCCGAGATCGAGCGGGTCCGCAAGGACTTCTCGGATCAACAGCGCATTCTCGAGGACGATCTGTACCAGCGCGTGCGCTCGATGCTGATCGGCCAGAGCGCCGCCGGTGGACCGAAGCGGCTGAAGGCCGCAACGCCCGTCACCGCCGAGTATCTCGATGAGCTGCCGCGGGAGGAGTGGTTCCAGATCCGCCTGCAGGACGAGGACGCCAACGGTCAGCTGGAGCAGGCCGCGGAGCGGCTGCAAGCACAGCGCAAGGCGTTCGAGAAGCGCCTGGAGGACAAGAAGGCCAAGATCACCCAGGGCGATGATCTCGCGCCGGGCGTGCTGAAGATGGTCAAGGTGTACCTCGCCGTCAAGCGCCGCGTCCAGCCGGGCGACAAGATGGCCGGCCGTCACGGCAACAAGGGCGTGATTTCCACGATCGTACCCGTCGAGGACATGCCGTACCTCGAGGATGGCACCCCGGTCGACATCGTGCTGAACCCGCTCGGCGTGCCCTCGCGCATGAATGTCGGCCAGGTGCTCGAGACGCACCTCGGCTGGGCGGCCAAGGGCATCGGACTGAAGATCGGGCGCATGCTCTCGAGGCAGGCCGCGGAATCGGAGCTGCGCGGGTTTCTCACGACGGTCTACAACGAGACCGGAGGGCAGCCGGAGGGCATCAGCAGCCTCGGCGGCGAGGACCTGAAGCAGCTCGCGCGCAACCTCTCGAACGGTGTGCCCATGGCGACGCCGGTGTTCGACGGCGCGAGCGAAGCGGAAATCAAGCGGATGCTCGAGCTGGCCGACCTGCCGACGAGCGGCCAGACCCACCTGTTCGATGGCCGCACGGGCGAGCGCTTCGACCGTCAGGTGACCGTGGGCTACATGTACATGCTCAAGCTCAACCACCTGGTCGATGACAAGATGCACGCCCGCTCCACCGGGCCGTACAGCCTGGTCACCCAGCAGCCGCTCGGCGGCAAGGCGCAATTCGGCGGCCAGCGCTTCGGCGAGATGGAGGTCTGGGCGCTCGAGGCCTATGGAGCCAGCTATACCCTGCAGGAAATGCTGACGGTGAAGTCGGATGACGTGAACGGCCGCACCAAGATGTACAAGAACATCGTCGACGGCAATCATCAGATGGATGCCGGTATGCCTGAATCCTTCAACGTGCTCGTCAAGGAGATCCGCTCCCTGGGGATCAACATGGAGCTGGAGCAGGACTGATCACGGCGCGCCGTGAGGAGAACATGTGATGAAAGACCTGTTGAAGTTTTTCAAGACCAACGCTCCGGTCGAGCAATTCGATTCGATCAAGATCGGATTGGCCTCCCCGGAGATGATCCGCGCCTGGTCGTACGGCGAGGTCAAGAAGCCAGAGACCATAAACTACCGCACGTTCAAGCCTGAGCGCGACGGGCTGTTCTGCGCCAAGATCTTCGGGCCGGTGAAGGACTACGAGTGCCTGTGCGGCAAGTACAAGCGCCTGAAGCACCGCGGCGTGGTCTGCGAGAAGTGCGGCGTCGAGGTTACCCAGGCCAAGGTGCGCCGCGAGCGCATGGGGCACATCGAGCTCGCGAGCCCCGTGGCCCACATCTGGTTCCTGAAGTCGCTCCCGTCGCGCATCGGGCTGATGCTCGACATGACTCTGCGCGAGATCGAGCGGGTGCTGTATTTCGAGGCGTTCGTGGTGATCGACCCGGGCATGACGCCGCTCGCGCGCGGGCAACTGCTCACCGACGAGATGTACCTCGAGGCGATCGAGGAGCACGGCGACGAATTCGACGCCCGCATGGGCGCCGAGGCGGTCTACGAGCTGCTGCGCAGCATCGACCTGCAGGCCGAACTCGCCAAAGTGCGCGAGGAGATGCAGGGCACCTCCTCGGAAACCAAGCTCAAGCGCCTCTCCAAGCGCCTGAAGCTGATCGAGTCGTTCATCGAGTCCGGCAACAAGCCGGAGTGGATGGTCATGACGGTCCTGCCGGTGCTGCCGCCGGACTTGCGGCCCCTGGTGCCGCTCGATGGCGGTCGCTTCGCGACCTCCGACCTGAACGACCTGTACCGCCGCGTCATCAACCGCAACAACCGCCTGCGCCGTCTGCTGGAGCTCAATGCTCCGGACATCATCGTGCGCAACGAGAAGCGCATGCTGCAGGAAGCGGTCGATGCACTCCTCGACAACGGCCGGCGCGGCCGCGCGATCACCGGCACGAACAAGCGGCCGTTGAAGTCGCTGGCCGACATGATCAAGGGCAAGCAGGGCCGGTTCCGGCAGAATCTGCTCGGCAAGCGCGTCGATTACTCCGGCCGCTCGGTCATCGTGGTCGGCCCGCAGCTTCGCCTCCATCAGTGCGGCCTGCCGAAGAAGATGGCGCTCGAGCTGTTCAAGCCGTTCATCTTCCAGAAGCTGCAGCTGCGCGGCGAAGCCTCGACCATCAAGGCGGCCAAGCGCCTGGTCGAGCGCGAAGGACCGGAAGTGTGGGACATCCTCGAGGAGGTCATCCGCGAGCATCCCGTCCTGCTGAACCGTGCGCCGACCCTGCACCGCCTGGGCATCCAGGCGTTTGAGCCGCAGCTGGTCGAGGGCAAGGCGATCCAGCTGCACCCGCTGGTGTGCACCGCGTTCAACGCGGACTTCGACGGCGACCAGATGGCCGTGCACGTGCCGCTGTCGCTCGAAGCGCAGCTGGAGGCACGCGCGCTGATGATGGCGTCCAACAACATCCTCTCGCCCGCCAACGGCGAGCCGATCATCGTACCCTCGCAGGACGTGGTGCTCGGCCTGTACTACATGACTCGTGAGCGCATCGGAGCGCGCGGCGAGGGGATGCTCTTCTCGGACGTCCATGAGGTGCATCGCGCCTACGAGAGCCGCTCGATCGATCTGCAGGCCAAGGTTCGCGTGCGCATCACGGAGCACGTGCTCGGCCTGGATCCGCCGCAGCGTACCCGGGTGGTCGAGACCACCACCGGGCGCGCGCTGCTGCTGGAGGTGCTGCCCAAGGGCCTGTCCTTCGACCTGATCAACCAGGACATGACCAAGAAGGCGATCTCCGCCACCATCAATGCATGCTATCGCACGCTCGGGCTGAAGGAGACCGTGATCTTCGCCGACCAGCTGATGTACACGGGCTTTCATTACGCCACGCGTGCCGGTGTGTCCTTCGGTATCGACGATATCGTCATTCCGGATCAGAAACCCCGCATCATCAACAGCGCCGATCGCGAGGTGAAGGAGATTCAGGATCAGTACGCCTCGGGTCTGGTGACCAACGGCGAGCGTTACAACAAAGTGGTCGACATCTGGTCGCGCGCGAACGACCAGGTGGCCAAGGCGATGATGGAGAAGCTGGGCAGCGAAGAAGCCCAGGATGCGAAGGGCCACGCGGTACGCCAGAAGTCCTTCAACTCGATCTTCATGATGGCCGATTCCGGCGCGCGCGGCTCGGCCGCCCAGATCCGGCAGCTCGCGGGGATGCGCGGGCTGATGGCCAAGCCGGACGGCTCGATCATCGAGACGCCGATCACGGCGAACTTCCGCGAGGGTCTGAACGTTCTGCAGTACTTCATCTCGACCCACGGCGCCCGCAAGGGTCTGGCCGATACGGCGCTGAAGACCGCGAACTCGGGCTACCTGACGCGCCGCTTGGTCGACGTCGCCCAGGATCTCGTGGTCACCGAGACGGACTGCGGCACCACCAACGGTCTGGCCATGACACCCCTCGTCGAAGGCGGCGATGTCGTCGAGGCGCTCGGCGAGCGGGTGCTGGGTCGAGTGCTCGCCGAAGAGGTGCTCAAGCCGGGTACGGAGGAAGTGCTGATCGCGAGCGGAACGCTGCTCGACGAGAAGCTCGTGCGTACCCTGGAACACGAGGGTGTCGATCAACTCAAGGTGCGCTCGCCGATCACCTGCAGAACCCGCTACGGCGTCTGCGCCCAGTGCTATGGACGCGATCTGGCTCGGGGCCGCTTGATCAGCATCGGCGAGGCGGTCGGAGTGATCGCGGCACAGTCGATCGGCGAGCCCGGCACGCAGCTGACGATGCGGACCTTCCACATCGGCGGCGCGGCGTCCAGGGCCGCTGCGGCCAGCAGCGTGGAGGTGCGCAACAAGGGCACCGTCCGCTTCCACCGCATCAAGACCGTGCAGCACGAGAAGGGGCACCTGGTGGCGGTGTCACGCTCCGGGGAGATCGGTGTGGTCGATGACTTCGGCCGCGAGCGCGAGCGCTACAAGATCCCCTATGGCGCGCTCATCAGCGTCAAGGAGAATGACGAAGTGGCCGCCGGCCAGGTCGTCGCGAACTGGGATCCGCATACGCACCCGGTGGTGACGGAAGTCGCCGGTCTGGTGAAGTTCCAGGACTTCATCGACGGCCTCACCGTCACGACCCAGGTGGACGAGGTGACGGGCTTGTCGAGCACCGTGGTGCTCGATACCAAGCAGCGCGGCGGCAAGGATCTGCGCGCCACCGTCAAGCTGGTCAACTCCAAGGGCAAGGAGGTGACGTTCGCCAACACGGAGATACCGGCGGTGTATTCCCTGCCGGCGGGCGCGTTCGTGGCCCTGGAGGACGGCGCGCGGGTGTCGGTCGGAGACGTGATCGCGCGTATTCCGCAGGAATCGTCCAAGACCCGCGACATAACCGGCGGTCTGCCCCGGGTGGCCGATCTGTTCGAAGCGCGCAAGCCGAAGGATCCGGCCATTCTCGCCGAGAAATCCGGCACCGTGAGCTTCGGCAAGGAGACCAAGGGCAAGCGGCGTCTGATCATCACCAGCGACGACGGCGACAAGTACGAAGAGCTGATTCCGAAGTGGCGCCAACTGAACGTCTTCGAGGGCGAGACGGTCGAGCGCGGCGAAGTGATCGCCGACGGCGAGCCGAATCCGCACGACATCCTGCGCCTGCAGGGTGTGGAGGCGTTGGCCAACTACCTGGTGCGTGAGATTCAGGACGTCTATCGGCTCCAGGGCGTCAAGATCAACGACAAGCACATCGAGGTGATCATCCGCCAGATGCTGCGCAAGGCCGAGGTGCAGGCCGCGGGCGATACCTCGCTGCTGCGCGGCGAGCAGCTCGACCGCGCGCGCGCGCTCGACATCAACGACCGGGCGGAGCAGGACGGCAAGCAGTCCGCCGCCCTGCAGCCGGTGCTGCTCGGCATCACGAAAGCCTCGCTCGCGACCGAGTCGTTCATCTCCGCCGCTTCGTTCCAGGAGACCACCCGCGTGCTGACCGAGGCCGCGGTCCGTGGATTGCAGGACGATCTGCGGGGCCTGAAGGAGAACGTCATCGTTGGGAGGTTGATCCCGGCGGGAACCGGCTTCGCGACCCATACGTCACGTCGCCGCGTGACGGAGGATACGGGCCGCCGCACCTTCATGGAGGTGGGGGGCAGCGTTCCGGAGGTCGATGACAGCAGCAGCGTGAGCGAGGAGTCCGAGAGCACGACGGGGTAAGCCGGGGCGCATCGGGCCGCGGCGCTGCGCTCGGGCGGCCCCTTACGCGCTTTGGCGTGAGGGGCGCGGGCGCGCGCGGGGGCGGCGCCGCAGTCGCCGCCCGCCGGCCGCGGCTGCCGACCAGGCCCCTTGGAATAACAGCCATACGGCTGCCGCGAACAGCGCGGCGAACAACAGGGCCTGGCGGGTCAGTCCGAAGGTCGGATCCCAGTCCGAGAGCGTGGCGCGTACCATGCCCGGATCGGGATGAAGTACGAGGTAGAGGACCTGGTGGTAAAGGCTGCCGCGCAGAGCCGCGACATCGTGCTGAAGCCGGCGCACATTCAGCACGAGGGCGCGGATCGCGGCGCCCTCGGCGTGGAAGGGCCGCACCCGGCTTGCGAGGTGGAACTGGATCAACTTGCGCAGGCTGCCGCCGAAGAACAGGTTCGCGATCTTCTGCCAGGGCGCCAGATCGAGCCGCGCCTGCTCGAGCCGTCCACCGAGCCGCTGGCGATACTGCGCGATGAATCCCGGCACCAGCCCGCCGGCGACGACGGCGCAGATCAGCAGCAGCCGATCGATCAGGCCCCGCACTGTAGACATCGCTCGCTCCAAGCGTATCCGGGATTCACGCCGGGGACCTGCGGACCATAGCACGCCAGGCCTGCGATGGCGCTACAGGGCTGAAATCCGCTCGGCCAGCGCCTCCACCTGCTCCCATTCGGTGTACTCGACCTTGGCGTCGAGAGCGGTCGGTCCCCCGGTCAGTTTCATGATGAGCCGGATGATCTGCCGGTCCCAGAATCCGTACAGTGCGTAATCCAGTCGGCCCGCGAACACGGCCGCGTGGGTCGGGCGCCACGCGAGCTCCTCGAGGAGTTTGCGCAGGTAAGGGTTGGTCTCGGGAGTGCTCTTCTCGGGCTTGCGCGCGACCAGATTGACGGTGAACAGGACATTGGGCTTGCCGTCGAGCTTGTGCGAATTCTCCGCGATGAAGCGGTGCACATGCCGGCGGTGCTTGCCGTAGCGCACGCTCGCACCGATGATCACTTTGTCGAATGGACCGGCGTCGATCACGCGATCGTCGGTCAGTTGCACGAGGGTCACTGCGTGCGCTCGCGCTTCCAGCAGCTGCCCGAGACGCTCGCAGATCCGGCGTGTTTGTCCGTCAACAGTCGAATAGGCAATGAGGATCGTGGCCATGCGGGGCGTAGCGTACGCCAGGATCCGAGGCGCCGGAATCGGCTGCGCGAGCGCCACACGTGGGCCGGGATCGCGCGGTCGGCGCGCTCAGGGCTGTGGTGGCGGGCTCGCGCGCAGTTGCCGCAGCAGGTCGCGGATGTGGCGCGCGGCCGCGAACGCCTCGGTTCCCGCCCGATGCGGATCTTCGGAATCCCGTCATTGCCTTACCCCATGGCATGCTGATATCCTGAGTGCAAATGCGAATCAGTCTTATTTATAAGGACCGATGCCGCCTCCGACGATGGCCGCGCGAACCGGCAGACGGGCTGTTCGCCCGGTCTGATGCGGGTGCGCCGGAGCCGGCGTAGAGCCGATGGATCAGCCCACCTCGGAGCCGGCAACCCCGCAGCGGGCGCACGCGCTGCCGGCGTGGAAGATGTTCCTGCTGGTGATGGGCCCGGGTCTGGTGGTGATGCTGGCCGACACCGACGTCGGCAGCATCATCACGGCGGCACAGAGCGGCGTGCAGTGGGGTTACCGGCTGCTTCTGCTTCAGGTGCTGCTCATTCCGGTGCTGTACATCGTGCAGGAGCTCACCGTGCGTCTCGGGGTATTCACCGGCCAGGGACACGGCGAGCTGATCCGCAAGACCTTCGGTACCGGCTGGGCCTGGCTTTCGGTCACCGGTCTCGGTGTGGCCACGGTCGGTGCGCTGGTCACGGAGTTCTCCGGAATTGCCGGCGTCGGCGAGCTGTTCGGCATTGCGCGCCCGATCAGCCTCAGCCTCACTGTGGCCGGACTACTGGCGATCGTGCTGACCGGCAGCTACCGGCGCGTCGAGCGAGTCGCCATCGCACTCGGGCTGTTCGAGTTCGCGTTCTTGTTCATCGCCTGGCGCGCGCACCCGCAAGCCGCGGCGCTCGCGGGTGGCCTGCTGCACATGCCGCTGGACAAGGGTCCGTATCTGTATCTGGTAGCGGCCAACATCGGCGCCGTGATCATGCCGTGGATGATCTTCTATCAGCAGTCGGCCGTGGCGGACAAGAAGCTCCAGCCGCGCCATTACCGTGCGGCTCAATGGGATACCGCCTTTGGGTCGGTGATCACTCAGGTCGTGATGGCCTCGATTCTCATCGCGGCCGCCGCGACCATTGGCACGCTGCATTCGCACGCCAGCCTCAATTCCATCGGCGACATCACCAAGATGCTGGTGCCGTTCCTCGGCGTAGGCGTCGGACGCGTCGTGTTCGGGCTCGGCACCATCGGCGCGGCGCTGGTGGCGGCCATCGTGGCGTCACTCGCCAGCGCCTGGGGTTTCGGCGAAGTCACCGGTTACCGTCACTCTCTGGAGCACCGGCCGCTCGAGGCGCCGTGGTTCTACGGGATCTTCTCGCTCGCGGTCATCGGCGGTGCGGTGCTCGTCGACCTGGTCCCGAATCTCGTGGAGCTGAACATCGGTGTCGAGGTGATGAATGCCCTCATGCTGCCGCTGGTGCTTGGCTTCCTCGTGGCGCTCGCGTTCCGCGCGCTGCCGCCCGAGCATCGTCTGAGGGGGTTTTATGCCTGGGTGGTCGTCGGCGTGGCAGTCCTCACCGCCGGGCTCGGCGTCTACGGCGGCATCACCGGTGCCAGTCTGTTCTGATCCGTGATCAGGACGCGGCGGCGCGTCGGCCCGTCACGGATGAAATCGACAAACGCGCGCAACGGCCAGGACGGCATCGGAATCCGCAAGGCGCGTGCGCTCATTGTGCGTCAAGCCGTGCAAGGCGTTTGAACAGGCGGAGTTTACCGCACGCGATGAGCAGGCCAGAATAGCCCCCGACGAATCCGTTGCGGAGCGACCTCATGGAACTGCGACCTCTCGGAAAGAGCGGGCCCCAGGTGTCGGCCCTCGGCCTCGGATGCATGGGCATGTCGGGCATGTACGGTCCCTCCGAACGCGGCGAAAGTATCGCCACGATCCACGCGGCGCTCGATGCCGGCATCACGCTGCTCGATACCGGCGATTTCTACGGGATGGGTCACAACGAGCTGCTGATCGCCGAGGCGTTGCGGGGCGTGCCGCGCGAGCGTTTCCAGGTCAGCGTGAAATTCGGCGCCCAGCGCGATCCGGCGGGCCGTTGGCTTGGCTACGACGCGCGGCCGGCGGCGGTGAAGACCGCGTTGGCGTATTCGCTGCAGCGCCTGCGCCTCGACTACATCGACATCTATCGTCCCGCGCGGCTCGATCCGCAGGTGCCGATCGAGGAGACGGTTGGCGTCGTGGCCGACATGGTGACCGCTGGCTATGTCCGTCACATTGGACTGTCGGAGGTCGGCGCCGCCACGGTGCGCCGCGCAGCCGCGGTCCATCCCATCTGCGACCTGCAGATCGAGTACTCGCTGATTTCCCGCGGCATCGAGGCCGCCATCCTGCCGGCATTGCGCGAGCTCGGAATCGCAGTCACGGCCTATGGAGTGCTCTCGCGCGGACTGATCAGCGGGCATTGGCGCAACGCGACGCCGGCCCCGGGTGACTGGCGGGCGCACGGCCCGCGCTTCATCGGCGAGAACCTCGAGCGCAACCTGGCCCTGGTCGAGGCGCTGCGCGCGCTGGCGCGCGAGCGGGAGGTCAGCGTCGCGCAACTCGCCATTGCCTGGGTGGCCGCTCAGGGCGCCGACATCATCCCGCTCGTCGGTGCCCGCCGCCGCGAGCAGCTCACCGAAGCCTTGGGCGCGCTGCCGATCCGGCTCTCGGCGCAGGACCTGGCCGCGATCGAACGCGCGGTGCCGAAGGACGCGGCCGCCGGTGAGCGTTACGCGCCGGCGCAGATGGCGAGTCTCGACAGCGAACGGCCCAGATGAGTCGTGACTGCCGCGGTCTTGCTTGCCCGAGCGCGCGGCCGTGCTGCCATCCCAGGCGGGCCGGCTCGGCGAGTCGACCGCGCGCCTGTCCCGCCTACGCCTCCTTGCGCAACCAGAACAAGCCCGTGCGCAGGGTGAACGATCCGTCGGCTTCGATCGCCAGGGCCTCCTTGACCTCGCGGGGGGCAGCGTCCTGAAGGCCGCGGATCGCGGTGACCCGGTCGGCGGGCGTGCCCATCCGCGCCACCCAGGACGAGAACTCCAGCCGCGTCGGCCACTCGTGATGTTCCAACTCCGCGAGTCCGGCCGAGTGCAGCAGGGATCGCCATTCGCGCACGGATCGATTGCGCACATGTGACACGTCGCGCAACAGCTCGGTGGCCTGCAGGTATGTGTCCGTCAACGCGTCCTCGGCGCCCAGGGTGTCGATGAGCAGCGCGTGACCGCCCGGCGCCAGGACGCGGCACATGTCCCGGACGGCGGCCTCGAGCCGCCGCCAGTGGTGGGTGCTGTAGCGCGTGCACACCAGAGTGAAACTCGCAGCGGCGAACGGCAGCGATTCGGCGCTGCCCTGGCGCACTTCGATCCGACTCAAGCCGCGCTCGGCGGCGCTGCGTGCAACGGTCGACAACATGCCGGGCGAGGGATCGAGCGCCACGATGCGATCGAGGTGAGGCGCGAGTGCGAAGGCAAGATGCCCGGCGCCGCAGCCGATGTCGAGCGCCTGACCCGTACCCGCCGCCGTCTGTTGCACGAGTTCCGTGGCATACGCGAGGTCTGGTCCCGAGGCGTGCACGGCGCTGGCAAGGTACGCCTCCGCGCGGGGATCGAACTGTCGCTGTACCGTCTGCTCGTGGGTGCGCATCGGGCGTGCTCCGCTGTCTGGCCGGTGACCAGCGTAGAGGGCACCCTGTGCGGGCACAAGTCCCGGCACAACTGGATCGCGCAGGGCCGCCCCGTCGCGCTGGGCCGACGATCCGGTACGCGCCGGCAGTGCCATAATCCCTCGGGAATTGACCGCGGCCAGTGCCGCCGGAGCAGCCACGGCGTTCTCAGGAGAGTTCGAATGCGCAAGATCCGCTTGGGTCAGGTGGGCGGAGGGCAGGGGGCCTTCATCGGCGCGGTGCATCGCATCGCGGCCCGCCTGGACGATCAGTACGAACTCGTGGCCGGGGCGCTGTCGGGGGACCCCGCGCGTGCCCGCGCGTCCGCACGCGACCTCGGCCTCTCGCCCGAGCGCACTTACGAGAGCTACGAGCACATGGCGAGGGCCGAGTCGGCGCGCGCAGACGGCATCGAGGCGGTGGTCATCGCCACGCCCAACGACTCCCACGCGGCGATCGCGCGAACATTCCTGCGCAGCGGAATCCACGTCATCTGCGACAAGCCGTTGACCACCTCGATCGACGACGCGCGCGAGCTACGCGCTCTGGCTCGGCAGACGGGCCGGATTCTGGCCGTCACTTACAACTACAGCGGTTACCCCATGGTGCGCCACGCCCGGGAGCTGTGCCGCGACGGTGCTCTGGGCACGGTCCGGCTCGTCGAAGCGCACTATCTGCAGGACTGGCTGACGACGAAGGTCGAGGCGCGTGGCAACAAACAGGCGCAATGGCGCACCGACCCGGCCCGGGCCGGCCGCGGCGGGGCGATCGGCGACATCGGCACGCACGCCTATCAGCTGCTGCGCTTCATCACGGGCTTGCGCGTGCAGGAGCTGTGCGCCGAGCTGACGAGTTTCGTCGCGGGCCGGCGTCTCGACGATGACGCGCGTGTGATGCTGCGCTTTGCCGGCGGCGCCCGGGGGCTGCTGTGGGCGAGCCAAGTCGCGCCCGGCAATGAGAGCGAGCTGGCGATCCGCGTGTACGGCGAGCGGGGTGGTCTCGAGTGGCGGCAGAGCGATCCGAACCAGCTGATGTTCGCCGAGGTGGAGCGGCCGCGGCAAATCATTACGCGCGGCTCGCAAGCGGCCGGTGAGGCCGCCCGGCGCGTCACGCGCGTTCCAGCGGGCCATCCGGAGGGGTACCTGGAGGCCTTTGCGAATCTCTACACCGAGATCGCCCGCGCCATTGGCGCGGCTGGGCGCGGCGAGCCGCCACCGGCAAACGTCTGGTATCCGGACGTCGAAGATGGCCTGGAAGGGGTCGGCTTCGTCGATGCAGTGCTCCGCTCGAACCAGGCTGGCAGTGCCTGGGTGCCGTTCGACTCGATGCTCGCGGGTGACTAACCGCTCCAATCCGGGTCGGGCCCGCAGGCGTTGCGCAGCGGGGTGAGCCCGATCGCTCCGTGATGCGTGGGGGGCTGTTTCCTCGACCGGGCGTTGTCCTGCGTATCGGCCCGGCGTCCTGGCCCGCGTGCAGGCCGCCGGATTGCCGGCGAGGCTTGCTCGTGCCAACCTCCGCGGCTTGTACCGATCATCCGGAGATGCTGTCATGGAGATTCCCTCCGCCGCATTCGCCCAAGATCCCCTGTCGACCCGTCCGCTGGGCACCACCGGCATGGCCATTACGGCAGTGGGACTTGGCGCATGGGCCATCGGCGGCACGGAGTGGGGTGCCCATGACGATGAGGTGTCGGTCCGCGTCATCCGCCGTGCGCTCGAGCGCGGCATCAACTGGATCGACACCGCGCCGATCTACGGCCTCGGGCATTCCGAGGCGCTGGTCCGCCGGGCCTTGAAGGAAATGCCCGTGAGCGAGCGGCCGTATGTGTTCACGAAGTGCGGTCTGGTCTGGGACGAGAGTCGCCGGGAAGCGCCGCCGCGCCGGGTGGGCTCGGCCGACAGTCTGCGGCGCGAGCTGGATGATTCCCTGCGCCGCCTGGGCGTCGAGCGCATCGACCTGTATCAGATGCACTGGCCCGCCGACGACGTGCCCCTCGAGGAATACTGGCACACGCTGCTCGAGCTGAAGCGGGCGGGCAAGGTGCGCGCGGTCGGCCTGTCCAATCACAGCATCGAGCAGCTCGAGCGCGCCGAGCGCCTCGGGCATGTCGAGTCGCTGCAGCCGCCGTTCTCCGCCATCCGCCGTCACTCGGCCGCGGAGATCGCCTGGTGCCACGCGCACCAGACCGGCGTGATCGTCTACAGCCCCATGCAGGCGGGGCTGCTCACCGGCACGTTCACGGCCGAGCGCGCCAGATCGCTCCCGAAGGAGGACTGGCGCACCCGCAACGCGCAATTCACCGGCAATGCCCTGAGGCGCAATCTGCGGCTCGCCGAGGCCTTCAAGCCCGTGGCGGCGCGTCACGGCACGACGGTGGCGGCCGTCGCCGTGGCCTGGGTGTTGGCCTGGCCCGGCATGACCGGGGCCATCGTCGGCGCGCGCAAGCCCGCACAGGTGGACGATTGGATCGGTGCCGCGGCACTGCGCCTGACCGAAGCGGATTTGCGCGAGATCGCCGCGGCCATCGAGCGCACGGGCGCCGGCTCCGGCCCGGCGCTGCCGCCGAACGAAAGCTGCGGTGCGGCCCGCTGATCGGGCGGCGCGCCCGCTCGAGCGGCCGATCGCGGCCGCGGGCGCGTATGCTGCGGATGGCCCGTAACCGGCACAGAATCTCTCCGTGCAGGAGCAGTCCATGAAATGCATCCGATTCCACGAGCACGGCGGTCCGGAAGTCCTGCGTGTCGAGGATCTGGAGCCCGGCAGGCCGGGCGCCGGCGAGGCGCAGGTTCGCCACACGGCGATCGGGCTCAACTACATCGATGTGTACGATCGAACGGGCCTGTATCCTGGCGAGCTGCCGAGCGGCGTCGGCCGCGAGGCGGCCGGTGTGATCACCGCGCTCGGGCGCAATGTGTCGGGTTTGCGGGTCGGTGCGCGCGTGGCCTATGTCGACTCCAGGCCGGGCGCCTACTGCGAGGTGCGCAATGTGCCCGTGGAACGGCTCGTCAAGGTTCCCAGGGATCTCGCCGACGAACAGGCGGCCGCGATCATGCTGAAGGGGCTCACGGCGCGTGCGCTGCTGCGGCGCACCTATCGGGTGCAGCGTGGCGATACCCTCCTGGTCCATGCGGCCGCGGGCGGCGTCGGCGTCATGCTCACGCAGTGGGCGAAGGCTCTGGGCGCGACCGTCATCGGCGTCGTCGGCAGCGAAGCCAAGGCGCAGCTGGCGCGCAGGCACGGCTGCCGGCATGTGTTGATCCGGGGGCGCGATGAGCTGGTGCAGAGCGTTCGCAAGCTCACGCGCGGTGCAGGCGTGGCGGTCGTGTACGACTCGGTTGGCCGGGATACCTTCATGGCCTCGCTCGATTGCCTTCGGCCGCTCGGCATGATGGTTTCCTACGGTAACGCCTCCGGGCCGCCGCCGGCGATCAGTCCGCTCGAGCTGAGCAAGCGCGGCTCTCTCTATCTCACCCGACCCACGCTTTTCAGTTACATCGCCCGGCGAGCCGACCTGGATGCGGCGGCGCGCGAGCTGTTCTCGGCGGTGAGAAACGGTGTGGTGCGTGTCAGGATCGGGCAGCGCTATCGGCTGACGGACGCCGCGGCCGCCCACCGTGACCTCGAGGCGCGCCGCACCACCGGCTCGACGGTGCTGATTCCCGGCTAGCGCTCGATCACGGATCGAGCGGGCGCTCACAATCGCGAGGCGACGGTCGGCCAGCTGCCGCGCGCGAACCGCGCCTGCAGCCACTGCCGGATGCGGCGCGCGTCCGCGGTCCGTGTGTACTTGCCCCACGAGTGCATCAACACCATGATGACGTCGTGGTGGTCGATGTAGGTATCGAGCACGAGGCACTGGCCGGCGGGGTCGGTGAAGCCGGTCTTCTGGATGACGATGTGCCACCACCGGTCGCGCACCAGAGGATCGGTGGGGTAGTAGGGCAGGCGCCAGCGGCCCGCCCGAATCGTGTAGCCGGCGCTGGTCGAGTAGCGCCGGATCACCGGGTTGCGCGAGGCGGCAAGCACGAGCTTCGCGAGGTCATCGGCCGTCGACACATTCCCGCGGGACAGGCCGGTGGGTCCGACGAAGCGAGTGTGGCGCATGCCGAGCGCCCGGGCCTTGGCGTTCATCGCCCGTACGCAGGCCGCCAGCCCGCCGGGATAACTGCGGCAGAGCGTACGGGCGGCCCGGTTTTCCGAAGACATCAGCGCCAAGTGGAACAGCTGGGCGCGGGTGAGCCAGATGCCGATCGGCAGATGCGAGTAGGGCGTCCAATCGGCGCGCGTCACGTGCAGGCGCTGTTCGAGCGGTTGCCTCGCC
This sequence comes from Pseudomonadota bacterium, assembly GCA_021843755.1. Taxonomy (GTDB): domain Bacteria; phylum Pseudomonadota; class Gammaproteobacteria; order Steroidobacterales; family Steroidobacteraceae; genus 13-2-20CM-66-19. Next base: position 6,646 of record JAKBWB010000035.1, on the reverse strand, counting down.
TCGGCGACCACCAGAGTCGTCATGAGCTTGGTGATCGATGCAATGGGCGTGATGCCGGCGGGCCGCTTGGCGTACAGCACTCGCGAGAGCGTCGCGTCGTAGACCAGCGCTTCGCGCGAGCGTACCCGGGGATGACTCGCGAGGTGGCGATGGCGGAGGAATCGGCGGTGTATCCCATGCGTGCGCGCATGGGCGGGCAGGATCGCCGCGACACCCGCGGTGAGCAGACCGATCCATGCCAGAGCCGTCAGCCCGAATCCCCGTGCGCTCATCTGCGGTTCTCGGTGATGTGGTGACCCAGAGCGGCCTGACGTCCACGCCGGAGCGCGCCCGCCGCCCGTTTCGGGCCGGCCAGCGTCTCCCTGAATGACGTCGTGCGGCATCATGCCATGACCGGGGGATTTCCGGCAGGGGCGTGCGCGAGGATCCCGCGCCCCTTGGGCGTGGTGTGGCCGGCCCTCGGGCGGGTGGGGGGGAGCCGGGGCTGGCTACGGTCCCGGCCCGGGGTCACCGCGCCTGCGGCGCATGTGCAGGCCGGAACGTACCAGCACGATGATGCCGATGAACAGAGCGGCCCCGAACAGCGCCATCCAGACCCGCAGGGCACCAAACGGCAGCGGCAACAGGCTGAAGGCCGGCAAGAACGCGATGAACCAGGCGGACACGACGATCAGCAGGGCGGTCCGCCGGCGAAAGACCCGCTCGGCGGCCAGCATTGCAGGCGAGGTCTGCGGCGGCGGTTGCTGCAGCATGAGCCACGCCAGCACGATGAATGCCAGGCAGATCCCGCCCATGGTGCCGATGACCGAGAGTGCCGCCGTGGGGGTGCGCCTGACCCAGAAATCCGGCAGCCCCGTCAAGATGTCCCAATGAACGGGGATCAGCCGCGGCAGCCGCGACCAGCGCGCCATCACCCAGGCGCCGAGACCGAGCAGCCAGATGAGCGGGACCGCGGCAATGATCCAGCCGCCGGGCAGGCGCAGCGCGGGCGGGCGTTTTGGAGCGGATTCGAGGCCAGACATCGCTCAGAGCTCCGCAGCATCGGACAGATACGGGGCAGATGATACGTCATCGCGGACGCCGCGCGCAGAGCTGGACGTTCGGTGCCGATACGCGTCTTCGCCCCCCTCGGCACGACGGCCCTTCTCAAGAACCTCGCGCGCGAGCAACGCCTCGAAGTACCCCATCGGGCGCGGAGCCGGCGCACGAGCAAACGTTGACATCATCATAGATAGATACGCCGGTACTTTCAGTGGTTGCGGCGCGATGAAGCGACATGGATATCAAAGCCGATGCGAGACAGGATCGGACGCGGGTGCGCGGGCGGCATGAACACCGGAGACGAGCGGACGGATATCCCCCCCGTCACAGCGCATCAGACCATCGTCGCAAAGTGCGGCGCAGCGGCTCGAAGAAAGCGACCCCCAGTCCCAACGCGGTCCCGCCCCAGGCGATTGCCATCGGTGCGTACGAGCCCAGATGCGCGCGCACCCAGGGCATGACGATCACGGCGACCGCGCCTGCGGCGAATGCCACGCCGAGGAGCGTGCCGAACGTGCCGCGCCGCACGCGCATGTAGTCTGCCTCGAGCGTCTGAAGCTGCTCCCGACGCTCCTTCTCGAGCCGCGCGCGCAAGTCGGTCAAGTCAGATTCCGTGGCGCGCGACAGTGCGACGCTCAGACGGATGGGGAAGTCGTGTGGAACCTTCGGCGCCGGCAGCGCACGACCCAACGCCTCATCCAGGGCGCGCTCGAATTCAGTTGTTTTCGCTTCGGTCACGATGTCTCCTCCTGCCGGTACGCCGGGTCATCCAATCCCCGGCGCCTCAGCATCTCGGCAAGGGCCGCGCGTGCCCGAAACAGCGCCGTCTTGATTGTGCCCTCCGGGGTGCCGAGCATGAGCGCCACCTCCGTCACCGAGCGCTCCTCGTAATAATAGAGCAGCAGCACGCGGCGCAACCGTTCCGGCAGCAGCTCGATCAGCGCGCGCAGCTGCTCCGGGCGCCCATCCGACGGCTGCGCCGCCTCCGCCGCGGCCGGGCCGCGGGACTCGCGCGACTCGCCGCACTCGTCCCACGACTCGTGCGTCCTGCGTCGCTCCAGCGCCGTCAGGCAGCGGTTGCGGGTGATGGTGTAAATCCAGCTCGACAGCGCCGCCCGCCCGTCGTACCGATCGAGCGCCCGCCAGATCCGAACCAGGCTGTCCTGGGCCGCGTCCTCGGCCTGGTCCCGCTCGCGCAGCAGTGCGCAGCAGGTGATCGGGTTTCTGGAGCGCGACGCCCCGTCCGTCGGTCCGCCGCAGGCAGGCGGCCCCGGCAATCCTACTGACCCCGGGCGCGGCTGAGCGCAGGTCGGCGCCGGCCGTGGGGCCGGCGCCGCAGCATGCCGGACCGAGACGCGCTATGTCCCGGCGTGCGGTGAGAACCGGCTGGTCAGGCTTCTGCCGACGATCAGCAGGATCACGATCGCGCACAACCCGATCAGCTCGTTGGCCGAGAATCGATTACCGTACAGCTTGACCAGCAACTCGCGCAGCGCGAACACGATGGTCACGTCGAGCAGTTGTGTCATGCCTACGTGGCGTGTCCTGACGTAGCGGGTGAACGTTGCGAACAACTCGATCAGCACGAACACGTCGAGCAGGTTGACGATCAAGTCGCGGAAATCCTCCTGGGCGACCATGTTGGCCTTGAGGCTCGGGATCAGCGCCCACACGTTGAGCGCCACCTGGAAGAAGGCGAACGCCATGACGACGATCATCACCAGCACCAGACCGATGATGATCACATCGATGGTGCGATCGTAGATGCGGAAAATGAGATCTCTCATCGGGGCATCTCTCAATCGGGGGGCGGCCCGTGCGCTGTGGATATCCGGCGGCCCGATCCGTCCGTCGCGGGCCTGGAGGATAGCATCGCACCATCGCGGACCGCAGCGCCTGCGGGCCGGGTTACCTCCCGCTCGCTCAGGGTAGGCGGCGCTCACCGATGCGGTGACTGACGGGCGGGGGTGCAGAGACTGCCCGTCAGGGTCAGGTGGCATCTGGATGCGCGTCCAGCCTGCCGCGGATCTGGCGCTCAGGGGACCGCGCACGCGCGTACCGATTCCGCCTGTGCCGCCCAGGGTGCGGGGCGTGCGGGTCGCGATGGCGCTTTGGCTCGAAGAATGCCGGTGGTTTCGAGCGGGCCGGTCACGCGGTCCGGCGCTCCGGCGCGGGTACTTGCTGCGCTTGCCACCGGGCGCCGGGCAAGCCCGATGCTCGCTCCGGTTGACACTCTGGCCCCCCCTCCCTAGAATCGCCGGCCTTTCTCGGGTCGGTCCGACTGCATCCCGATCCCTGAAATAGCGACACCCAGACACCGGGCCAATCCCTCGCGAGCGCGCTGGATCCAGTGCGTGGTGCGCAGGCGGCCCGGTTTTCGTCCGGACGCTCACCGCACGGGCGCACCCTCTGACGACTCCAGGGCGCGGTCCGCGCTCGAACGCAGGATCTTGGAGACAGTATGGCGACCACCGGTCAACTCATCCGACAACCGCGCCGGACGAGAATGGAAAAAACCAAGGTGCCGGCCCTGGGGGCTTCGCCCCAGAAGCGCGGCGTCTGCACGCGCGTATACACGACGACGCCGAAGAAGCCGAATTCCGCGCTCCGCAAGGTGTGCCGCGTACGGCTCACCAACGGATACGAGGTCACCAGCTACATCGGTGGCGAAGGCCACAACCTGCAGGAGCACTCCGTGGTGCTCATCCGCGGGGGCCGCGTCAAGGATCTGCCCGGCGTGCGTTATCACACCGTTCGCGGCACCCTCGATTGTGCGGGGGTGGGCGAGCGCAAGCAGGGGCGCTCGAAGTACGGCGCCAAGCGGCCTAAGAAGTAGGAGGTTCGGATATGTCCCGCCGAGCTCAAGCTCCGGTCCGCGCGATCCTGCCGGACCCCAAGTTCCACAGCGAGATGCTGGCCAAGTTCATGAATGTCGTCATGAAGGACGGCAAGAAGTCCGCGGCCGAGCGCATCCTGTACGGCGCCATCGACCGCATCGCCGAGAAGACCGGCAAGCAGGGCCAGGAAGCCATCGAGGTGCTGACGGCTGCGCTTGACAACGTCAAGCCCGTGGTCGAGGTCAAATCCCGCCGCGTCGGCGGTGCGACCTATCAGGTGCCGGTCGAAGTGCGTGCTACCCGTCGCCAGACGCTGGCCATGCGCTGGGTCATCGAGGCGGCCCGGGCGCGCAGCGAGAAATCCATGGCGCACCGCCTGGCCCATGAGTTGTTGGATGCCGCCGAGAATCGCGGTGCCGCCGTGCGCAAGCGCGAGGACACCCATCGCATGGCGGAGGCCAACAAGGCGTTTGCCCACTACCGCTGGTAAGTGCTCATTGCATGACTGCCGGGAATCCATAAGGAAATCGCATCGTGGCACGCGCGACGCCCATAGAGCGCTATCGGAACATCGGCATCTCTGCCCACATCGACGCGGGCAAGACGACGACGACCGAGCGCATCCTCTTTTACACAGGGGTGTCGCACAAGATCGGTGAGGTCCACGACGGCGCGGCCGTCATGGATTACATGGAGCAGGAACAGGAGCGGGGTATCACGATCACCTCGGCCGCCACCACTTGCTTCTGGAAGGGCATGGACGGGAGCTTCCCCGAGCACCGCATCAACATCATCGATACCCCGGGGCACGTCGATTTCACCATCGAGGTGGAGCGAAGCCTGCGGGTGCTCGATTCGGCGGTGGCGTTGTTCGACTCGGTCGCGGGCGTGCAGCCTCAGTCGGAGACCGTCTGGCGCCAGATGAACAAATACGGCGTGCCGCGCATCGCGTTCGTCAACAAGATGGACCGCGCGGGCGCGAATTTCCTGCGTGTCGTGGAGATGATCCGCGCGCGTCTGCGCGCCAATCCGGTGCCCATCCAGCTGCCGATCGGGGCCGAGGACCATTTCGAGGGCGTCATCGATCTGATCCGCATGAAGGCCATTTACTGGGACATGGAGACCCAGGGCATGCGCTTCGAGTATCGCGGCATCCCGCAGGCACTGACGGCTCAGGCCGAGGAATACCGCGGCAAGATGATCGAGGCGGCCGCCGAGGCCAACGACGCGCTGATGCAGAAGTACCTCGAGGCTGAGACGCTCACCAACGAGGAGATCTGCGCGGGCCTGCGCGAGCGCTCGATCCGCAACGATCTGGTGCTGTGCACGTGCGGCTCGGCGTTCAAGAACAAGGGTGTGCAGGCGCTGCTCGATGCGGTCATCCAGTTCATGCCCTCGCCCATCGAGATGCCGGAAGTCAAGGGCCTCGATAGCGACGGTAAGCCGGCCACGCGCAAATCGAGCGACGAGGAGCCCTTCGCCGCGCTCGCCTTCAAGATCCTGAACGACCCATTCGTCGGCAATCTGACGTTCTTTCGCGTCTATTCGGGTGTGCTCAACTCCGGGGACACCGTGTTTGTGCCCACCAAGAGCCGCAAGGAGCGCATCGGCCGGCTGCTGCAGATGCACGCCAGCGACCGTACCGAGATCAAGGAAGTCCGCGCGGGCGACATCGCGGCCGCCGTGGGCCTGAAGGACGTCATCACCGGTGACACCCTGTGCGACCTGGAGAAGGTCATCACCCTGGAGAAGATGGAGTTCCCCGACCCGGTCATTTCGGTGGCGGTGGAGCCGAAGACCAAGGCCGACCAGGAGAAGATGGGGTTGGCTCTGCAGCGCCTCGCCAAGGAAGACCCGTCCTTCCGCGTCAGCACCGACCAGGAGTCGGGGCAGACCATCATCGCGGGCATGGGCGAGCTGCACCTGGAAATCATCGTCGACCGCATGAAACGTGAGTTCAAGGTCGAGGCGAACGTCGGCAAGCCGCAGGTCGCCTATCGCGAGACCATCCGCGCCCGTGTCGAGCAGGAAGGCAAGTTCGTGCGCCAGTCCGGCGGGCGCGGCCAATACGGTCACGTGTGGCTGAAGATCGAGCCGAACGGAACCGGCAAGGGCTACGAATTCGTCAACGGCATCGTCGGCGGCGCGATTCCCCGCGAGTACATCCCGGCGGTCGACAAGGGCATTCAGGAGGCCTGCCAGACCGGTGTGATCGCCGGATACCCGGTGGTCGACGTCAAGGTCACGCTGTTCGACGGCTCGTACCACGATGTCGACTCGAGCGAGATGGCGTTCAAGATCGCCGGCTCCATTGGCTTCAAGGAAGGCTTCAAGCGCGCCAAGCCGGTGCTGCTCGAGCCCATCATGAAGGTCGAGGTCGTGACCCCCGAGGAGTACTCGGGCGACGTGATCGGTGATCTCAACCGCCGGCGCGGACAGATCCTGGGCATGGACGAGACCCCGGCAGGCAAGGCCATCACGGCCGAGGTGCCGCTCTCGGAGATGTTCGGTTACGCGACCAACGTGCGATCGATGAGCCAGGGTCGCGCAACATTCACCATGGAATTCGCGAAGTACCTCGAAGTGCCGCCGAACATTGCCGACGGCATCATCAAGAAATAGGTTTCATCAGGTAAGCAATCATGTCCAAAGAGAAATTCGAGCGCAGCAAGCCCCATGTGAACGTGGGGACGATTGGGCACGTGGATCACGGTAAGACGACGCTGACGGCGGCGCTGACGAAGGTGATGGCCGAGACGTACGGCGGG
>JAKBWB010000062.1 GCA_021843755.1 Pseudomonadota bacterium | reverse complement strand
CGAGGCGGGGACTGGAGACGTGGCATGGTCGGGATACAGTGGCACTCGCAGACGAAAGGGCGAGATCACAGTGAACACAAACTTCGACCTAAACCGGCGCGCCAGTCCTCGACCCTACCTGCGAGGGCGGTCCGCTGCCCCTTCCAGGGTGCAACGGACCGCTACTTACAAGAGGCAAGTGCGATTCAGGTGCGAGATTTCGCGGTACGTGGAGCTCCGTGAGGCAACGTACGGCAATTGATGGAACAAAAGCATCTCGGCCCAATGATTGCTAGGGACCGAGGAGGGCTGCAGGGACGACCGCGACACCATCCTGTCGCCGGTACGCGTGCTTGCCGGTCGTGATGACCACCATATCCGTCAGGGTGCTGCCGAGCTGCTCACGGAGCCACAGAAGATGGTTCACGTCCTCGTCCGTCACCTCCGCACTCGTCTTGACTTCAAGTGCAAGCACGCGGTGGTCGTCTGTCTCGACGATGAGGTCGATCTCGCGCCGGCCATCGTAGGTGCGGCAGTGGAACACGCGGGCTTCTGCGGCCTGTGCATAGACACGCACGGACTGAGTAACGAGCGCCTCGAACAACTGCCCGAGAAGCGTGCCGTCCCGCGGCCGAGCGGCCGTCGGCGCGATCGCCACGAGCCCGGCACCTGCGGCGATCCCGCCGAGCAACGCCCCCGTATCCACGCCCAGCAATCGCGCAGCGAGCGCGGGATCGACCAAGTGGTGCTTTGGGGCCTGCGTGAGGCGCCTCAAATGGTTCTTCGTCGGCATCCAACCGGGAACCTGATCGAGGATCCACAGCTGCTCGAGTACATTGCGGTAGGCGATGACCGTGGTCTTCGCCGGGACCTCTTCAGCCCCCGTTGCGGCGGCATTGCGAATCTTCTCGAGCGAGGCGGCGGTGGCCGTCGCCGCCGCGAATGCCGCCATCCAGCGGCGGAGGGTCTGTGGCCTCCGGACCGCATACCCTTGCTCCTCGAAGTCCCGATCAACGATTCGCTCGAGGTAGCCGTCGAGCTGGGCCCGGAGCGCCCGGCCTGACAGTCTGCGAATGCCCGGAAAGCCCGAGGCGACGATTTCGTGGGCGTAGTCGGCGAGACCGAGGCTCGTGTGACCCTCTGCTTTCCCCTGCGCGCCGCGAAGCAGCGCGCTGAGACTGACGGTTGGCTTGCCCAGGCCTCGCTCGGCCAGACTGAGCGGGCGCATGCGGACGCGCACAATCCGGCCCGCCCCCGAATGGCTCGGCGGCTTTGTGGCCGTTGCCGATCCTGCAAGGAGGAACCGGCCCGGGGTCGGGTCTCGATCGACTGCTACGCGTACGGCGTTCCAAATCGCCGGCACATGCTGCCACTCATCCAGCAAGATCGGCGGCGGATCTGTGAGCAGCACCGTCGGGTCCGCACCCGCAATGGACCTGATCTCGGGCACATCAAGGCGATGCACCGTGGTCGCGCGGCGTTCGGCCGTCGCAGTCTTGCCCACCGCCTTGGGGCCCTCGATTGCGATGGCGGCGAGTTCTGGGAGAAGCTCATCGAGCTCGTCATCGACGATCCGCTGCGTGTAATCGCTCATGGGTGATTGGTGGCTCGAATCCGGCCGTGGTCTGCGCGCTTCGACGTCAACGATACCATGCAGCCACTCTATATACTACTGTTCCACCGGCGCAAACGATACCGTTCCTATCATCTATACGATACCACTCAACCAATCATGAGATGGCGACCGCCACCGTCCTGCTATGCCCTCAAGCGTCATCGAGGGGGGGCGATGGCGGCCGGGAAGTCGAGGCCTTCGGCTGGTACGACGTCGAGAATTACGCAACCTGAATGGGCTGGGACTGAAGATCGCCAGCCTGACGGGTCATCTTGAAGACCGCGGCTCGCTGAACAACATGCGCCAAATCCTCCATTCCGACTTCGCCCTTAACGACATCGACGCACCTGCGGATAACATTCGAGATGGGCTCTTCCCCCAGCTGCGGCAGTCCCCTGGAATCTTGCGCATGACAGGGATGTCTCAGATCGACCCGGAGCGGTCCGTCGGGCGTCCCAACTGCCGCCGTTGGAATCGCGTTTAGCAGTCGTTGGAGCGTCCGGTTTCGAGTTCGCTTTTGAAGCCATTCGCTCAGCGCGCCTGACTCGCCGAAGAACTCCATGTAACCATATAGGTTGCGGGTCCGACACCGATCAGGTTACACTACCCGTGCATGATCAAGACGTTCAGGCACAGAGGGCTTGCGGCGTTCTTCGAGACCGGGAATGCCCGAAAGGTGCAACCGAAGCACGCAAAGCGCCTGAATCTGATCCTTACCGCCCTCAATGCCGCGACCCAAGCGGCGCACATGGCGATGCCAGGAATGCGGTTCCATCCGTTGCATGGCGAACGCTACTCCGTTTGGGTGGATGAGAATTATCGCGTAACGTTCCGTTTCGAGGGCGGACACGCGTACGAGGTGGATTATGAAGACTATCATTGAGAGTTCGGGTCGGATGCACAGCCCGGCCCACCCCGGTGAGATCCTCAAGGAGATGTACATGGGGCCGCTCGGGGTGACGATCACGCAGACGGCGGATGCCCTTGGAGTGAGTCGTAAGCACGTATCGGCGATTGTGAACGGCCGTGTCCCCGTGTCGCCGGATATGGCGGCGCGTCTAGCTGGCGTGTTCGGCACCGAGCCAGATATCTGGATCAATCTTCAGGCGCAGTACGACCTGTGGCAGGTGCGCCGGCACGGACGCCCGAAGGTCAAGCGATTGGCGGCATGAAAGGAGCCCGAACCCGGGAAGCCGCAGGAGCAGGCTGCCGCCTGCGAGGATCGCCCGATGTCCGCGAACTGATGGATTCAGTCCGGCGTGCTATGGGCCGGAATGGGCCGGCTACGGGCGGCCGAACGCAAGAAATGATCGGCACCTCAGACCCATGTCTCTTTGAGTTCCGGGCAGCAGGGCTTGGAAATCCGAATGGCTCGCCTCTCAGCTCGATCGATTTACAGCGCACACTCTGATCAGCCGCCTCCCGGCCGCCCGTGCAGAACCCGGTAGGCCGTCACCAGCAGCGAGTGCCCCGTCTGCGGTGGCGCATCCTCGCCGATCTCCCACTCCGTCATGCCTCCCAGGTCATGGCGAACGACGTACTGTGCCTTGGCACCGCCTCCGGGCCCTCGAAACTCATCCACGTGCCTGACGATCGATCGTACCCAAATGCTGCGCTGATTTGATGGTGAATCCGTAAGTAGTTCAAGCTCATCCCCGAGTCAAGCAACCGTAGATCATGCCGATAGGTGCCCCAGTCACGCGCCTTAGAGCGGATGAAGGGCAGACAGAGGCCATGCTGATTCCCGGGATGCGCCCACACCTGCGTAAATCGTCGAGAAGGCCGGGAATCCCAGTACCAGACGATCTGCCGGGACACCCATGAACGTCAGATAATCTATGGCCTGGACGTCGCTCACGTGATCGATACCCGCTCGCAACGGCTCGTCTGGATCCGAGAGTAGGCTGGAGTCATTCGCGGTGATCGCAGGACCGGGCTATGAAGGCATATGCACGGCATAGCCCGTCAGCGCCAGATACGCCCCGCGCGCCAGTCCGGCCAGATTCCCGGAGCAGTCATCGGTGCCGGCACACTCGATGCTTCGTAGCGTTTCCCAATCAATGGGCAGTTCAACGCTGATGAACGACCTAGATCCCAGCGCCGACCGCAGGGAATTCACCAGGGCCACGAGTTGCTTTCCCTGATCACGCAAAAAAGAATGACTTTGGCTCGAAATCCAGATCAACCCCGCTGAGGTCATACGCGACGACGATGGCTTTGACGGACCTCACGAAGGTCGCGGAATGAGCGAGGGCGTTGTCCAATTGATGAGCACGGCGCCGAACGATCTTGACCCGCCGACCGGTCAAGCGTATTCGCTACTGCAAACGCACGGCGTCATCAAGCTTCGAGCGCTTCCGATCGAACGTACCGAGTAGCACATTCCCGACCTTTCGCGCGATCTCCAGCACGAGGCAATCCGAATGGAATCTTCCCGGCACGCAGCCTATCCGCCCAGCGAGGCATCACTTCGGCGCCTAGGCACGGTCATAACAGCGTTCCTAGGGTATGATCATGCATAGTCTGCCGGAGCAGGGGGCACATGAATAACCATCGCAACCCGACGCGACTCGCTCGTGTTCGCGATCGCCCACGCACTCGCCATGCCGCATTCGGCAGCATGCTCCTGATGGCCGCGCTGACTGGGTCTCTGGCGGCTCAGGCAAAGACACAGATCAGCCCCCTCTGCGCCGCCACCATCAGGGAATTCGAAGCATCGGCCAGCCACCCGCTCGCGAACGGACGGCCTGTCAGTCCGAAGCTCGATGAAAAAACTGATCGGGAGATTGCGCAATCCGTCGTACGGCAAGTATGTGACCAACCTGGATTTGCGATACAAAATAGCCTTTACGTCAAGGAGCTTCACAAGCTCCGCCCGGAACTCACCCGCATCTATCGGAGGCTGATCGGTCGTCTCCACGGGGCTGCCAAAGTGCAACTGATAGAAGACCAGGCACGCTGGAACATCTATCACCAACGCGAGTACCAGAATCCGGTCAACGACGTCAATACATACTACAGCCGAGTCGGTTGGCTGCGCGAACTACTGAGCGAGCTGGCAATCGGCCCGTATCCGTTTGTCAGCGAGCAAGTCATCATAGACCATAAGAGCTTCAAGTATGGCGGCGTGCGCGTTGATGCGCATTATCCCCAGTTTGACAATCACCGCGCGGACGCCGCTGCGACCAACCGGTTCTTCGCCAATTCCGCACGCAAGGCCGCGCAAGCCATGGAAGCGAACGCCTCCCAGGCGTTCAACGGCCGCCAACCGTTCGGCGACAATTTGCCGCCGGGCATGCCCTTCCATACTTATGAATACGACCAAGGTGTCAGTCTGAGCCGCCCAGGGCCGTATCTGCTCGATATATCGCTGTCGATATCTCAATATACCGGCGGAGCACAGTCCCAGTTATCGGGTGCGAGCTACCTGGTTGACTTGCACACGGACGCGATCGTGCCACTGAAGCAGGTGTTCACGCCCCACATTCATTGGCGCCGCCGTCTGAGAGCACTTGTGGTCGCTGATTTCAAGAAACGATGGCCGCAGAGCATGTGGGATGACGCTCGATATGCTGAGCCGCTCTACACCTTCGGGTCACGTAGCCTTCAGGCGAATTACTTTGCCGCTTATGGCGGCATATCTGTGAAGGTCCCGTATGCTCAACTGCAACCGCTCCTGCGTGTCGGTGGGCCATTGGCGGTAGCGCTACGAGCTGCGTCCAGCAGGGTATCTTCAGCAACTCAGTTCACTCGCAGTGCTCACGGCACGTCGGCAATCTCGGACAGCCACGCAGGCAGATGTCTGGCCCATAAAGTGAGCAGCGCGGCTGGTCCACATGATGTGGCGAGGATTGTCCGAACCTGCGCGCGTGTGACGGAGACCGTTCTGTACTCGTTTACCGGTGCCACGGGAAGCGGACCGTGGGGACGCCTTGTTATGGGCACCGCCGGCGGCCTATATGGAACCACCGGATATGGCGGTAAGAACAATGACGGGACAGTATTCAAAGTCGACGCCAAAGGAACGGAAACCGTGTTACATTCGTTCGGCGCCGGAGCGACCGATGGAGTTGAGCCATCGAGTCTCATTATGGGCAATGCCGGGAACCTCTACGGAACAACCGAGCAAGGCGGCGCGTACCGGGATGGGACGGTGTTTAAAGTGAGTCCCGCTGGCGTCGAAACCATCCTGCATTCCTTCGGCAGCAGCACCGCTGCAGCGGCCACTCCTGTGTGAGCAGGCGCACGCTTTTTGATGATGGTGTGGGCACGGTTTTTGAGGTGGTTCCCGAGTCTGGTTCCCGCGCATTCTCTAGAGTGAACGGGAACCGGAACTGGGGACCGACGGGTTGAAGGACA
>JAKBWB010000012.1 GCA_021843755.1 Pseudomonadota bacterium | reverse complement strand
ATTGGCGCGCCCGGAGAGATTCGAACTCCCGACCTCATGGTTCGTAGCCATGCGCTCTATCCAACTGAGCTACGGGCGCGCCGCAAACCGATGCGCGGCTGGCCAGAGCCAGCCTGGGGACGATTCAGGGCCGTCTTGTGCATGGCCCGGCCCCGTACCGGCGCGCCTGACCTGAGCTGGGTCGGCTGGGAAGTCATCCAGGTGCCTCCTCCCCCTGCGCCGGGGGCGCGCATCCTAGCACGTTCGCTTGGCGAGGTGCAGACCGGATCAGTCCCCGCCCCACCTAGTGCGGCAGTGTCAGCAGCGCCAGGCCCAGACCGACCGCGGCCGTCGCGAGCAGCGCCAGGGCCGGCTTCAGGCAGGCCCGCGCACCTCCGAAAGCCAACGCATAAACCGCGTTCATCGCATTGTTCGATGCCGCTGCGATCAGGATCGCCGCCCCGACGCCCGCGACGGACATCCCGGCGGCACTTCCCTGGGCGAGACTGAGGACGAACGGATTGATGTCCGACACACCGGCGACTCCCCCGAGGACGTAAACGCCAGGACTGCCGAACCGGCTGCGAACCCAGCTCGAGGCCAGGGTCACGAGCACGAACAGCCCGGCAAAGGCGACTGCCGCGGAGAGCTGCAGCGGATTCGATACCGGCAGCTTCCGCGGGGCGACCGGGGTCGGACTGCGGCCGCGCAGCCACTGCCAGAGCGCGATCGCCGCGGCAAACGCCGCCAGCACGACCACCCGCGGCAACAGCAGCCATGCGAGCGGCCGGTTGAACAGCGCGACCACCACATCGATGCGCAGATACATCATCGCAGTCGCGATCACGATGCCCACGGTGAGTTCCGGGCGTGCTGCCTCCGAGGCCTTCTGCTCCCGCGCAAGCGCGACGGTGGTCGCGGTCGAGGAATAGGCTCCGCCCAGAATGGAAGGGGTGAGCACTCCGCTCGCCGGCAAGTATCGCTGCATCAGGTAGCTCACGTAGGACAGGCTGGAGACGGCCACGAGTGCCAGCCAGACTTCCCAGGGGGTGATCGGCGTCCAGGGGACGACGGGACGATCCGGCACCAGCGGCAGTATCACCCCAACTAAAATCAAGAACTTACCGAGCGTATAAATCTCGTCGTTGGGGACACGCTGCGCGAGTCGGTGCAGAGACTCCCGACTCTCCATCAGCAGTACGGCGGCGACGGCCGCAGCCACCAGCAGCCACAAGGGCTGCGTCAGCGCGGTCGGGCCGAAGGCGTACGCCAGCACATTGACCGCGGGCACCACGAGCGACGGCCGGTCCCCCCCGCGGGCATATTCGCTGCGCAAGTGCGCATACAGCCAGAGGGCGACGCCCCCGAGCCCGACCAGAAAGGGCCAGAGCGACGGGGGATCGATCAGGAACAGCACAGCGCCGAGGACACTGAGCAGCGGAAAGGTCCGTATGCCACCCGGGGACGCGTGAGGCTCCCGCTTGTAGATCCCCTCGAAAGCCAAACCGACGAATACTGCCAGCGCCAACGCCAACGCGAGATGATCCGCCACTTCCAGGGGAGTCAGACCCTTGTACATGCTTCCCCGCCGGCGCCTCAGCCGCGCTTGCGCGCGCCGACGGGCCCCTTGAGCTCGATACCGTTGCCCTCGGGATCCTGCAGATAAAGCGACGGGCCCTCGCCTTCGGCTCCGTAGCGCAGAGCAACTTCCCCGACCGGCACGCCCTGCCGGCCCAGATACGCCGCGAGGCCATCCGCCTCGAACGGCTCGATGATCAGACACAGATGATCGAGATTGCGGCGCAGGCCCGAGGCCGCATCCGGCGCTCCGGCAAGCGCACCCTGCGCCACCACGTCGATCAGGCAGAGCCCCGCGCGCAGTTGCGTCAGACCGATCTGCGGCTGCGCGCGCTCGACAGGACAGCCGAGCACGTCACGATAGAACGCAACGAGCCTCCCGGGCTCGCGCGCACGCAGCACGATGTGGTCGATTCCCCTGATGGCAAAGGGTACGTTCACCCTGAGTTCCCGTGAGCCGCTGGCGCATATTGTATTCGGGATCGGCCGCAAAGCGGACGGCGCTCGCGGCGTGCGCCGCCAATGCCCCAATTCGCGCGGTAGTATGCATCCATGGTCGACCTGGAGCGTGTTCCGGCGTGCCCTGGGCGGACAGCCTCGGAAGCAGAGTACCGCGTTCACCTCGCGGACGGACGCCGGATTGCCTGTCTCAGCCTCGGCGATCCGCGAGGTCCACCGGTTCTCTACTTTCACGGCTTTCCGGGCTCACGGCTCGAAGCCCGAGTGATGGCCGGTGCCGCCAGCCGGGCCGGCGTGCGGCTCCTGGCCGTCGACCGTCCGGGCTTCGGGGGATCCACGTTCCAACCCGGGCGCCGCATCCGCCAGTGGAGCGCCGACATCCGCGCCCTGACCGATGCGCTCGGCGTGCAACGCTTCTCGATCGTGGGCATGTCGGCGGGCGCGCCCTATGCGCTCGCCTGTGCCGCCGATCTTGCGGCTCGGCTGGATCAGATCGTACTGATCAGTCCCCTGAGCCCGCTCGACGGCGGGCACTGGCCGCGCGGCATGATCGCGCGCAACAGGACGCTGCTGGCGTTGGCCGCCCGCGCCCCTGCGCTCGCACGCGGTGCCGTTCACCTCATCACGGCCTGGATCCGGCTGAGCGGTGAGCGGTACATCCGCTTCCTGATGGCCGGGCTGCACTCGCCCGACCGCGACCTGTTTGCCGATCCCGCTTATCGCGCGATCATGGCCGCGAACATGATGGAAGCTTTGCGCCAGGGCGCACGCGGGGCCGCCTGGGAGCTGACGCTCATTGCGCAACCCTGGGATTTGCGGCTCGAGGATGTGCGCAGGCCTGTCCGCCTCTGGCAGGGACTCGCCGACGAGATCCTGCCCGCCGCCCTGGCCCAAAATCTGGCTCGGGCGCTGCCGGCATGCGAGGCCCGGTATCTCCCCGCAGAGGGACACCTCTCGCTGATGGTGCATCACATCGACGAGGTGCTCGAACAGTTGAGACCGGCCGCCCGCTGAGCTTCAGTGCGTCCGACAATACACAATCGCCGTCACCGCGAGCGGCTCCCGGACTGCAGGCCCGCCGGCCAGTACACGCTCCTCGGGTTCCCGAGCATGACGGCACCGGCCTGAGCTGCCTGTACCGCCTCGATCTGCGCACGGATCAGCGCGGCACCGAAGCGACGCCGGTCCATCCTGTGGTCCCAGAACGCCGCGAGCCGGCGGCGAAATCGCGCCGTGCCACCCGGTACGGACAAGCGCTCTGTTCGACAACCGCAAGACTCTCTCCTGACGACGTGCCAGGGCAGGCCTACAGGATCCCGACAGCCACCCGCGCGGCATTGCTGCACGCTCGGCCGATCCGTGGCATAGTGGTGTGGAACACTCTTTCTGCGAGATGACACACGAGATGAGTTCGTTGCGACTGCGCGCAAGCGCGGGCCGGCGATCTGTCGCGGCCGTGGGCTTGGCATTGTGTCTCGTTGCGCTCGCGGCGCGCGCCGCGCCTGCGCCAGGCAACCGTTTGACGCGCATCGCGGAGACGATTCACGCGCAGGCGCCGAACATCAGCATCGCGGCCGCCGCTACCGCGCTCGACGCGTATGCGCACGTCCGGTTGCGGCATCTGACCGACAAACCGCTGGTCACGATCGTCGACTACTCGCCGCCTTCCAACAGGCGGCGGCTGGCGGTCGTCGATGTGCACACCGGCAAGGTGCTCTTCTACACTTACGTCGCCCAGGGCAAAGGGAGCGGGTTGAAGTACGCCACCCGCTTCTCCAATGAGCCCGGGTCGCTCGCAAGCAGCATCGGCGTTTATCTCACCGGCCGTACCTTCTACGGCAACGACGGGTACTCGCTGCGGCTCCATGGCCTGGACCCGGGATTCAACACCGCCGCATACCGCCGCGACATCGTCGTTCACAGCGCATGGTACGTCAGCAAGGCGTTCGCGCAGAAGTACGGCCGAATGGGTCAGAGTTGGGGCTGCTTCGCCCTCAGCCGTAACGTGGAACGTGCCGTCGTGCAGCTGATCCGCGGCGCGACGGTGCTGGTCGGGTATTACCCGGACCCCAAGTGGCTGCAGTCTTCTCCTTTTCTCGGAGGACCCGTCCGAGGGCTGGGCAGCGCAGGATAGCCCTCCCGGAACGACCCGGCTGCATCGCCGCAAGTGTCCGTGCCGCACATCACGGCGGTGATTGAGCGGCCCCGGAACGGCCGCGGCGGGTCAGACACGCGCCGATCGCTCGGACGGACCCCCATACTGTCGCCCCGTCACGCGAGGACGCGCCGCAGCGCCGCCACCCCGCCCGCGCTCGCAGAGCGCGGGCGGGACTGCTCCGTCAGGGCAGGTCTCATCGACCCCAATGACGGAGGAAGCGGAAGAAGCGATCGACGTCACCCTGGTCGCGTCCACGTCCATGGGGCGCGGCCAGACCGGTCAGCTCGACTTTCCCGAACAGCCTGCCGGTCTCGTACACCGCCGATGTCCAAGGGCCCCAGACCGCGAACCCCACGTCACCCCGGCAGCCGAACAGCCGCAGCTTGAAGGTCGCCGATGCCGCGCCGCTCGGCGCAATGTTGCCGAGGGACACCGGATACTTCGACGGGGGAACCACGGTTGCCCAGCACGGCCGCCCGGCGATCTGCCTGACGAACAGACCGTCGACGAACGTGTCATAGGCGGTTCCTTCGCTCGGGTTGCTCGCCGTGACCGTCAACGCGGCGGTGTTCGGCGAGGTCGCCTCCGCCGACACCGCGAACGTCATGCCATACCCGGGCAGGTGTTTGGGATTGACGATACCCCAATACGCCGGCTTCGCCTGCAGATCCCTATTGAACGGCAGGGGCTCATCGAGACGGTCGATCGGGAAGCTGTCGAGCCACGTGTCATCGTCCGCCATGCCCCAGAACGTCACCGAATCGATCACGCCGCGCAGCCGGCGGAAGACATGGAAATAGTCCTTGTAGAGCCAGCCTTGCTCGTCGAGCAGATAGCGCGGCACGGTACCGCCGTTGGCTCCATAGTTGGACGTGTTGTCGTTCGAGTTGTAAACACTCATGTCGAGCTCCGTCACCTGCTGGATCAGGCGCGGGAAGAGCCGGTGAATCGTCATGAACGAGTGGAACTCGGCCTGAGCCGACGGTCCGTTGATGTGAGTGTGCATCTCGTGGCCGATGCCATCGAGCGGCACGCCCCGCGCCCGCAGTCTGTGAATCAGCCGGATCATGCACCTCAGGCGGGCGGGGTTGGACAAGCCGTACTCGTTGATGAACAGCTCCGTTCCCGGCGGCGCGTACTCGCGGGCCGCGCGCAGGGCGATATCGATGTACTTAGCGCCGAGCACCTTGTAGAACGGCCCGTGCACCAGGCAATCCGGCTCGTTTGGATCGATCGGCTCGTTGACCACGTCCCACGCATACACGGCGGTGCCGAAATGCTGCACCAGATGCTTGATGTGACTTTGGATGCGCTCGGTCAGCAGCGCCACGTCGGCTGGGTTCGAGGCCGACAGCGGCGTCGTACTGTTGGGCTCGGTGAACACCCAGGACGGGGTCTGCTCGCCCGTCGACCAAACGAGGTTCTGGCCTCGGACAAGCATGTGGTGCGCCTGCGCAAGCGCCACTTCCTCGTCAGCGATCGCATAGGTGAATGTCCCCTCCTCGGGCTCGGTCTCCTGCCACTTCATGTCGTTTTCGGACGTGATGCTGTCGAAATGCTTCACGAGCAGCTGCTCGTGCGGCCCGGACAGGTCGAGCTGATCCACCGCCGCGCCCACCGGGAAGTAGCGCGCCAGCGTCTTGTAGATCGACGGGATGTTCTGCTGAATCGTCAGCGGCGGGAGGTACTTCAGCGTGAAGTCCGTGATCTCGAAGTCCTGTGTGCCGCTTGCCGACTGCACGTAGAGATACGCCGAGCCCGGATCGTACGTGAAGGCCATCGTGAACCTGGGTATCGTAAGCTGCACCCATTGCCCCAGCGGGACCGGCGTGTTGTTCACGACCGTGTAGTAGGCCGGCGTGCCGGAGTTGCTCACCTGCAGACTCAGGTTCAGCGAATCCGCCTGGGTTGCGCTCGGACCGAGCTTGACCCACACGCTGATCTGATAATCCGACCCCGTGTACATGTAGTTGCTGACATTGATCTGCGGCCCATCCCAGTTCGCGACACGCTTCGTGATGAGCAGGGCATTGGTGTCTCCGTCCGGTCCGTTCGAGATCGATACGTTCGTGAGCGTCGCGCTGCCGCTGCGCGTAGACCAGCCATCCAGGCCGCCGTCCTCGAAGTTCGTTACGAGGCCGGAATTGTTCTGCGTGCCCCCGCCGGGAGGCGCGGTCTCGGTGATGGTGACATCGGCAAGGTAGAACGATTGCGCCGTCGTCGGACCGATCAGCTGCGCGTAGAGCAGCATGCTCGTCTCGGTCGTGCTGACCGTATAGGTACCGCCGATCTTCGCCCATGCAGTAGCCGTCACGGGAACCTTGTACTGACCGACCGTGGTGTAGGTGTAGCACGTCTCGCCGGAGCATCCCGGATCCTGGCTCCGAACCGTGAAATCGGCGTCGGTCGCGGCCTCGCCGCTCGTGAGCATCACGTATCCCGTGATCGAATAGGTCGCCCCCGGAGTCAACCCGGTGAGCGTCAGCCCGGGCCCGCCGGCCCCGGAGCTGTTGGTCGTCGTCAACAAACTGTCGTCGCCGCCGTCGGGCTGTGCCGCCACGCTCGCCGCGGCCGTCGAAACCATCGGCGTCGACGCATTGTCGAAGGACATCCAACTGTCGCTCGTTCCATCGCTCCACGTGTATTGGACGACCTGCTGTGCGTACGCAGGCCGGATACAACTGAGAGCGAATACCAGGAATGCGACGCCGGCTACTGAAATCAGGATCGAGCGGCCGGCCCGATCGGACGAACTACGCGCATGGTAAGACATGACGTCTGCCCCCATTTATCGTTGTTGCGCAGTGCCTCCCGTGAGCGCTCCTACTCGCGAACACGGATGGTAGCGGTATCAGGCTAGCCCCGCGCGATTTGTTTGTCAATCGACTGCCGGACTCACAGGCGCTTCGGAGGCCTTGTATTCCTTTATAGTCAGCAGGTTACAGTCCGGCCGTACCGCGATCTGCGCCGCTTTGGGCAGACTGATAGCGCTATCCTTTGGGCGGAAATTGTCGTGTTCCGGGGGGGGAGGAAAGTGCGCGGATCGGGGCTCAACCCCGCCAATGACCGGGCGCCGACCGATCGTCCTCGGCGCGGACGCACTCGACAGGCCTCGAGTCGATACGGCGCGCCTGCTGCGGCATGCCAGCGGGCACGAGCGCGCTGGGGCGCAAGATCGACTGTGCCGCAGAAGCGGCCAGATCCCACCCACGATGCTTCAGGCCGGGATTCTCACGCAGCGCCAGAGAAACGCTCGTGCGCGCCACGGATCGCCGAGACTTGACCCCGCTCTCAACTGTTCCTGACAGCAGGCGCATGGCCTCGGTCCCTCAGAACCTTCCATCCGGTTCGCGCTTCTCGGCGGTCCAGGCCTCGCTCGGCCCGGCCGAGCGGCCCGTCGCATCCGCTCCACGCCCAACCTTCCGCCTGCCCGGCGGTAGAGCCTTCCACCTGACTGGCATTGTATACAGCCGCGCAACGCGACGTGTCGGGCCGGGATCGATCGTACGGGCCGGTGCACATCGCACTGCGTGGTGATATCAACCGCCCGGGTCGCTCACCGCCGAGCTCGATTCAAAGGTCATGTTTCCGACGCAACTCGAAAGGTGAGCAACCTGCGACAGATTGGGGTACGCTCGCTGGCGGCTCGTGACTTTTCGGCTTGCCTGCCACGGTGTTGGCTGTCGATTTTACGCCGGGTCGGCTTGACTCCAGTCCTGCAAAGCTCGGCGAACCACCCGGAGGCGGACGTACCCGCCGCGTCGTATCGGGTTCTTGCGAGAATTGCAGTGACAAAAATATACGTTGGAAATCTCCCCTTTTCGGCCACTGACGCGAGCATTCGCGCACCGTTTGGCAACCACGGCGCGGTCGAGAAAGTGTCGCTCATCGATGACCGCGGCTGCGGCCGCCCGCGCGGATTCGGGTTCGTCGAGATGGCGAGCGCGGACGCCGTACTCGCCACGCAGGCGCCGAACGGCACCGATTTCGAGGGACGCACGCTCACGGTGAACGAAGCGCAGGAGCGCTCCGGCGAGGGATTCCGTTCTGGCCCGCAGGGGTGTTGAACTGGATCGGCCGGACGGTCCGCGCAGCCGCGATGTCATGATCAACGTGACCCTCGAGTCTCCACACAGGGTTCACCGGGCACGCAGAGGGATTTGCGGTTCCGAACCGTGCTGATGAAGCCGCCCCGCGCCGCGGAGGGCACGGCGCACTACGTCGGCGCCATCGCCGCCAAGGGGCAACCGGCTCGCCCGGGGAGTGCCGCATGATCGTTTCCGGTCGCGTCCGGGGCCGCCACCGACTTGCGTGTACACGATAGGCAACCCCATGGCCATGGCACCGCACCACTACCAGAACGTACGAATGACTGTGTCCGTGCGCCCTCGCCGCCCCCCCGATGTCCGCAGCGCGCCTTGTGAACCCCCCGGCGCTCTGCCGCCGCGGCATGGCATCGCGACAACCCAGGCTCGGTTGCCTGAGCGCTCCATGACACAGTGTGATCATCAGGCCGAATCCGAGCAGCATCTGCATCGCGCTGCATACACGCTCCGTCGCGCGGCCGGCGGCGGAACTCCATGCGATCACAGCGGTCGAGCTTCTCTCGGCAAGTGTGCCGGCCACATGCCGGCCAGAGTGAACTCGAACGCATCGAGCAGGCCTGCCGTGGCGAGCCGCGGAATCGTCTGCCCAGGCACCCGGCCACCGCGCCCGACAGCGCGGCCCGCGATGACGGCGCACGGCGGCCGCCGGATTGGGTCTGGCGGGAAATGGAACTCGAATAGGGGATCCCACGAGGAGTCCCCGCCTCGCCGCAGCGCAATGACCGTGGCGTCAATCGACCGCCGCGCGGGCCCATGCCCCGCCGCCACGTGCTTTGCCTGCGACGGTGTCCTGGAAATACAACTGCAAGACAAACGGGGGTTCCATCGTGGATGTCAGTGAATGCTTGAATCGCGAAAGATGCGCCATGGTGGACCGATACGGCAAGTCGGAAGACTTGAGAGGAGTGGCACAGATTGTCACCACCTTGGCGCCGTTCGCCCTGCTGTGGTGGACTGCCGTGCAATTGGCCGCGATCTCGCCCCTGCTGGCCGTCCTCCCGTTGCCGCTGATCATCCTGTTATTGGTGCGCGCATTCGGCCTGATGCACGAGTGCGGCCACGGCAGCCTCTTTCGCAGCCGTTCGCTCAATCGCACCTTTGGGTTCATCCTCGGCGTCGTGTCCGGAATGCCGCAGTACGTGTGGTCTCAGCATCACAATTACCACCATGCGCACAACGGCGACTGGGAGAAGTACCGCGGACCGTACGCGACGCTGACGGTCGATCAATACGCGGCATTGACCCCGGCGCGGCGGCGAGTGTATCGCTGCAAGTGCAGCGTGCTGGCCGCGCCGCTGGCGGGCTTCATATATCTGATCTTCAATCCGCGCTATACCTGGCTCAAAGGCACCATTGGCCTGGTGATCCACACGCTCAAGCGGAAACTGGCCGAGCCCGGCGTATCGCTGCAGGCGCATGCCGCGAGCTACACGACTCGCTTCTGGAAATCCTCCAGAGAGTACCGGCACATGCTCTGGAACAACGTCGTGCTGCTGAGCGCCTGGGCGGCGATGAGCGCCCTGTGCGGGCCGGCACGGTTCTTCGTGATCTATATCCTCACCGTATCGATCGCCGGCGGCGCGGGCATCGTGCTGTTCACGGTGCAGCACAATTTCAAGCATTCGTACGCCAGCGACAGCGCGCGCTGGAACATCGACACCGCGGCGATCGAGGGCACGAGTTATCTGGTGCTGCCGCGCTGGCTGAACTGGTGCACCGTCAACATCGGCTACCACCACGTTCATCATCTGTCAGCCAGCATACCCAATTACCGCCTGGCCGAGTGCCACCAGGAATACGAGCGCCTGTTTTCGCGCGTCACGCGCTTGCGATTGGACGAGGTTCTCGGCGCTTTGCAGTGCATTCTCTGGGATCGGAATGCGCAGCGGATCATATCCATGGACGAGTACCGGCAGCGCACTGAAGCCCACGCAGAGGCGCGGACGACCGCGCCGGGCTGAACGCCGATCCGGCCCGCGCGACGCCGCGCTGCCGCGCGGAACTGAAGTCCCCGGAATCCGCGGGCCGTCAGATCGTGCGCGCCGTTCTGCGCCGCGGGCCGGCACACGCAGCACTGCCGGCGGCGATCCGGCCGTCGCGGCGAATTCATTGCACATGATGGACCCCTCCGCTAGACTGCGCGGCTCGCTGCGAGCCACGCCCGTGTGGCGATCCGGCCCGCACGCAACCTGAGCCCATCGGACATGTCGGGCTCGGGACATCGCGATGGTCCTGCCCGCTGTACACAGGTCATCGCCCCGGATCCTGTATCGACGCCTCGCCGCTCGATGCGCGCTCGGGCTCAGGACCGCACCACTCAGACGGACGGATATGCTCTCCACGTTCAACGTCACGATGCAATTCGGGGCCAAACCGCTTTTCGAGCAGGTCACCGCCAAGTTCTCCGATGGCAATCGCTATGGCCTGATCGGCGCCAACGGCAGCGGGAAATCGACGCTGATGAAGATCTTGAGCGGAGAGTTCGAGCAGAGCGCGGGCGACGTCGTGCTCCAGCCCGGCAGACGTCTCGGAACCCTCAAACAGAACCAGTTCGCCTATGAGGACGAGCGCGTGCTCGATGTGGTCATGCAGGGCCACGTCGAGATGTGGCGCGCCATGCGGGAGCGGGATCGCATCTACGCCGACCCGAGCGCCACGGACGCCGATTACATGAAGGCGGCCGAACTGGAAGTGAAATTCGGCGAATACGGCGGTTATGACGCCGAGGCACGCGCCGGCCGCATCTTGAGCGACATAGGCATCGCCGAATCCCTGCACGAGCGCTCGATGCGCGAGGTCGCGCCTGGATTGAAGCTGCGGGTACTGCTGGCGCAGGCTCTGTTCTCCAAACCCGACGTGCTGCTGCTCGATGAGCCGACGAACAACCTCGACATCCACTCGATCCGGTGGCTCGAGGGCGTACTCAACGGCTATGACGCCACGATGGTCATCATCAGCCACGACCGGCGGTTCTTGAACCAGGTCTGCACACACATCGCGGACCTCGATTACCAGCAACTGAAGGTCTACCCGGGCGGCTACGACGATTTCATGCTTGCATCGCTGCAGGCGCGGCAGCGCGTGGAGGCGGCCAACGCCAAGGCCCAGGAGCGCATCTCGGACCTGCAGGAATTCGTTCGGCGCTTTTCGGCCAATGCCTCGAAGGCGCGCCAGGCAACCTCGCGCCGCAAAGAGCTCCAGAAGATCAAATTGGAGGAGATTCGACCTTCCTCCCGGCAACATCCTTATATCCGCTTCGAGCAGCGCAAGAAGCTGTACCACTCCGCGCTCTCCGTGCGGGCCCTCGCGTTCCGATACCCGGGCGCCAACACCGACGTTCTGCAGAAAGTCAGCTTCAACGTCCGCGCCGGCGAGCGGATCGCCGTCATCGGCGCCAACGGGGTGGGCAAGACCACCCTCATGCGCTGCCTGGTCGGCGAGCTGAAGCCGTCGGCTGGCGAGATCACCTGGGCAGAGAATGCCGAGCCCGGTCACATGCCGCAGGACCCGCAGGCCGACTTCGCCGAGAAGGTCGACTTGCTCGCATGGATGTCGCAATGGACGGGCAAGGCTGACGATGACCTGATCGTACGCGCCACGCTCGGGCGGCTCCTGTTTTCCGGTGACGAGGTGAGGAAATCCGTGCAGGTCCTCTCGGGCGGCGAGCAGGGCCGCATGCTCTACGGCAAGCTGATGCTGACCAAACCAAACGTCATGGTCATGGATGAGCCCACGAACCACATGGACATGGAGACCATCGAGTCTCTGCAGACGGCGCTCGAGTTGTATCCGGGAACGCTGATCTTCGTGTCCCACGACCGGGAGTTCATCAGCGGTCTGGCGACGCGGATCATCGAACTGAAGCCCGATGGAACCGTCGAGGATTTTACCGGAACGCTCGAAGAGTACCTGGCGACGCATCCGCTCGTCGTGTAGCTGCGAGGTTCGCACAGCTGAACGTTCCGGCGCGATGCGCGGATTTTCCAAAGAACGAGCCGCGGGAATGTCGCTGATTTGCAACGGTAGGTGACCAACCGCGCCCGGACCTGGATCACAGTTGCCCTGAGCGCTCAGATAGGTAACATTGGCAAAAGGCAGGCTGTGAGCCGTGCGCCGGCAGATGCATCTGTCTCGTCAATGGTGGCTGGGCGCGGCGCCTGACAGATTACGTCAATAGTTTTTGCCACTCATCGGCCCCGAACCGCCACCGGTCGGATTGAGCAACAGTCCGCTGGAGTTTGCTGAAGAATCCTGTCATCCGTTTTGAACGACTGACGTTTCAAGTCGGGCGGAAGATCGGGGCAAATGGGCAAGAAACTCTCGATCCTCGAGGACTTATGACCATGAGACACTTTATGCACATGACGTTCCAATGGCGCCGGCTGCGAATGGCGGCACTCGCGTGCCTCGCACTGCCGCTGGCTGCGTGCGGCGGAGGCAGTTCACCCTCTTCGGCCACCATGAATCTCGGCATCACCGACGGACCGGTCGATTCGGCGAGCGCGGTGGTGGTCTCCTTCACCGGGGTCGAGCTGCAACCGAGCAGCGGCAAAGCCATCACCTTCAACTTCAAGACCCCTCAGACGATCGATCTGCTGAAAGAGCAGAACGGCAACCAAGCCTCGCTCCTCAGCGGCGCTTCCGTCCCGGCCGGCAACTACGCTTGGATCCGCCTGCTGCTCAATGTCCAATCAAACGGCACGGTGGCGAATTCGTACATCGAGATCAATGGGGCCCAATACCCGCTCATCATCCCGAGCGGTGCCCAGACGGGGCTGAAGCTGGTTCAAGGCTTCACCATGACAGCCAACCAGGTGGCCGACTTCACCATCGACTTCATGCTGCAGCAGTCGATCACCGCCCCGCCCGGCCTGACCTCCGGCGGCACCCAGGATTACATCCTCAAGCCGGCGCTGCGCCTGATCAATGACGTTCAAGCCGGGACGATCAGCGGCACCGTGGCGCTCTCGACCCTGCAGAGCAATTCCGCGTGCCTGAACGGGTACTCGGGCAGCGGCCCGCTGCCCAATGCGCACGTTTACGTCTTCTCCGGAACTGTGACGCCCTCGAGCACCCTTACGCCGGTGGTGGAGCCGCAAATCACGCTGTCCTCCTCGGGCAGCTACGCGTACGACCAGCCGTTCCTGCTCGCCGGCAGCTACACGCTCGCTGTCGCCTGCACCAGCACATCGAGCACGGGCACGACCACGGTCGTGTTCTTGCCGCCGGCAGGTGAGGCTGCAACCGTGAGCGCCAATCAGACGACTACCGTGAACTTCTGAGCCGCCGATGAACCAACGAGGCCCCCGGGCGATGTCACTCGCTCGGGGGCCTCTGAGCGACTCCGTCGCGAATCGAGAATCAGCCGTGCATCACGCGGTAGCGCTATAGCGTCGATACCCGCTCGGCGCCAATCGCGCATTCACGCTTCGAACAGGGCGCACCGGTCAACGGGACAGATGCTCAGCTCGTGAGTTCCGGTCCGTTGGCGCCCGAGCGCTTGACGGACAGAAGCACGCTGAGAAAAATTCCGTGTCGTTTCGGTTCGAGGAAGCGGAACACGGTGCAAATCCGTGGCGGGCCCGCCGCTATCCGGGAACGGCCGCTGCCGGGTCGAAACACCCCCACCACTGACGGGGATAACCCCGGCGGGAAGGCGCAGCGACCCGGGTGATCCGGTAGCCGGAAGACGTCTCGAACCGCCTCGGAGTCGTGGCAAGGGCTCCGGCTGGACGCATGCCCGCGCGTGTGCGCACCATTGCCGTGCGCAAAACCTGCAATCCGGACGGCGTCGGCCGCTCGCACTATGTCCTGATGAGCGGGAAGGTCTCGCGATGAGCGCCAGCCGGGCGGGCCTTCTGCGCGCTCGCCGCGGACGGCAGCCGTTATCCCTGCAGTGAATTCATCGGCCTGCCCCGATTCAGCGCGGGTCATCTGTCGGCCGCTGGCGGTGTCGAAGCTGCGCCGACCTCCGATGTCCCGAGAGCCGTGACCGGACGGAACGTGAATGTCTTCTGCGGCTGCAACCCGGCGCGATCGCATCACTCCCAGACCTCGCCCCCGCGAGCCCCTTCCTGCAACGGCCGGGCAAGATCGCCGAAACTGAAGCGGACCTGGGGGGCGAATCTTGCGCAGCCCGATTCATCGGCGTACTCTGTTTATCGTCTCAGGTGGTTCAGGAAATCAGTTTTCCTGGACTGAAACGGGAAGCCGGTGAGTGTTCGCTCAGTGGATGCAAATCCGGCGCTGCCCACGCAACGGTAAGCGAGCCAGAGACCGTCAAGAGCCACTGTGCCATCGGCACGGGAAGGCGCGGTCTGTCTTGAGGACTCAACGTCCACTCGCAAGCCCGGAGACCGGCCGGAGACACGCACTCGGCGACTCGCGTTGGGCGATGTCAGACCGGTTACGATATCTGCGTATCGCAGCCCTCTGTCGTCTTCGCACGCTCCGTCCGGGTCCATCTCGACGCACGTGGCGTGTGTAGGAGTAGACAGATGAAACTGCTGATTGCCGGAGTACTTCCTCTCAAGACAGGCGCGGCCCCGATGGGCGCCCTACCCGGCAGCGACTCCATTCTCGGCCGGATCTAGTGTTGCCGCCTCACGACGCCAGAGACCTCTGGCTGCAGTTGCGCTCGTCCCGCCGCCCGACGCACCCCGGCTTTGAGCGCGACAAGCGCCGCAGCACGCGTCAGACGAGGCGCGATTGCAGCGAGTCCCGATCCTCGAATATACCGCACTTCAAACCCGCCGCCGCACAACAGCCCTGACCACCGCAGGAGCCCCTCCATGCCCACCCAGAACTCAACCCGGCGCCTCGGCTTTCTGGCGCTCGCGGCCCTCATGGCCGCCACCCGCTTCGGTAACTGCGGCAGCGCGTGGGCGCTACCTGATGCGTCATGGGCAGTGTTTTTCATTGCCGGCTTCTACCTGGCTTCGCAATGGCGCTGGGCGCTTCCCGCGTTGCTTGTCGAGGCCGTTGCAATCGACTTCGCCGCGATCCATTACTACGGCGTCAGCGACTATTGTGTGACGGCGGCATACTGGTTCATCCTGCCCGCGTACTCGATCCTGTGGCTCGGAGGCGCATGGCTCAACCATCGCTACCAGAAAGTGCCCGCAGATCTACGACGACTCGCCATCAGCGTTGCACTCTCGGTGAGCGCCTGCTTCCTGCTGACCGAGGGGAGCTTCTACTGGCTTGGCGGGCGCATCGCCCATGCGAGCATCGGGGGCTGGTGGTCTAATTTCCTCGACTGGTACGGCTATTTCATGCTCGTCACCGCCGGTTACGTCGCGCTCGCGGCGCTGGGTCACATCGCGGTGACGCGCCGCCTGCCGGCGCGCGCGCACCTGCAGACTCGATGAAGAGCACCGCGGCCGGGCCTGAGACGATGGCGACCCACGAACTCGCTCCCGCCCACGACGACCCCGAGGCGCAACGCCACCGGGAGAGAATGCGGCGCAGAAAGATCGTAGTGGACACCCGCATCGCCGCCGCGGTCAATCGGCGCGGCGTGCTGCTGGTACTTACCGGTAACGGCAAAGGCAAGAGCTCCTCGGCATTCGGTATGGTTGCCCGCGCGCTCGGGCACGACATGCGGGTCGGCGTGGTCCAGTTCATCAAGGGCAAGGATGCCACGGGTGAGTGCGCCTTCTTCCGCCGCTTCGCACAGGTCAGCTATCACGTGATGGGCGAGGGATTTACCTGGGAAACACAGGATCGAGAACGTGACACGCGGGCAGCCGGCGCGGCCTGGGAAGTCGCGACCACCATGCTGCGCGAGCCCGCCCTGGCCCTCGTGGTGCTGGACGAGCTCAATATTGCTCTGCGCTACCGCTATCTCGCACTCGATTCCGTGCTCGAGACGTTGCGCGCACGGCCGCCCATGCAACACGTCGTGGTCACGGGGCGCGGCGCGCCCGCGGCGCTGATCGAGCTGGCGGACACGGTTACGGACATGCGCGGCCTGAAACATGCATTTGATGCCGGGATTGCCGCGCAACCGGGGATCGAGCTGTAGGCGACCGAGCGGTTATCCGGTGTCCCAGAGAAGCTTCTGCTTGCCGTGAGCGATTCACCCCACCGCTATGACGAGGCAGCCCGCGCGGCAGTCTATCGCGTAATCCGCGAGCGGCGTGATGTCAGGTCATTTTTGCCCACGCCCGTCGCCCCGGAGACGCTCGCGCGTATCCTGCAGTGCGCGCATGCCGCACCGAGCGTCGGGCTGTCTCAGCCGTGGCGCTTCCTGCACATCACCCGCCTCGACTTGCGCCAGAAGATACATGCGCTCGTTCAGCAGGAGCGGCTGCGTACGGCCGACGCTCTCGGCCATCGCCGCGAGGAATTCCTGCGCCTGAAAGTCGAGGGCATTCTCGAATGCGCCGAGCTGCTGGTCGTCGCACTCGTGCAGGGCGGCACGCGCGAGATCTTCGGCCGACGCACGCTTGCGGAGATGGATCTGGCGTCGGTGGCCTGTGCCATACAGAACCTGTGGCTGGCGGCACGCGCCGAGGGGGTGGGCGTCGGCTGGGTATCCCTGTTTGACCCGCAAGCGCTCGCTGAGCTGCTGCACTTCCCCCCGGATGCGCGCCCCATCGCGGTCCTGTGCGTCGGCAATGTGGCGGAATTCGATCCGGCACCACGCCTGCTCCTGGATCGGTGGCGCCAGCCTCGAGCGCTCGAGGAGCTGCTGTTTGAGAATGGGTGGCCGGAGCAGGCCCGGTGAGCGACCGTGCTCGATGCGCCGGGCGCTGCATCCTGCTCCCGGCCGACTCATGGGACGGTACCCCGGATCATCGCAAAGCGCCGGATTGCTGCCTTGGAGCCTCGGCAAGGCCGCCGCCGCAGCCCCGGGGTCCGGAATGAGGGCCTACCTGCTCATTGCGGCCGTGCTGCTCGATGCGTTGCTCGGCGAACCCCGGTGCTGGCATCCGCTGGTGGGCTTCGGGCGCATCGCATGCCGTCTCGAAGCGTGGTTGCATCCTTCCCACAGCAGCCCCGCGGCCCCGCCCGGTGGCTTTACCAGGGACCATGCGCTCGGCGCGCTGGCCGTGCTGCTGGCAGCCGGCCCACCGGTGCTGGCAGTGGCGATGCTCGATCGTGACCGGCTGCTCGCACCGCTCCTCGCGGTGGCACTGCTCTACTTGGTCATCGGCCATCGCAGTCTGCACGAGCATGCCATCGCGGTAAAAGATGCGCTGCGGCGCGGGGATCTGCCCGATGCCCGTCGCCGCGTCGGCGCGATGGTGAGCCGGGATACCTCGGACATGGATGCCCATCGGGTCGCCGCCGCAACCGTGGAGTCGTTGCTCGAAAACGGTAACGACGCGCTGTTTGGTGCGCTGTTCTGGTTTCTCCTGACCGGGGCCCCCGGGGCCTTGGCCTACCGGCTCATCAATACCCTGGATGCGATGTGGGGTTATCGCACCGACCGCTATCGTCAGTTCGGGTGGGCGGCGGCACGCCTCGATGACCTGATGAATTTCCTGCCGGCGCGCCTGACCGCGCTCAGCTACGCGGTGGTCGGGCACGTTGCGGCCGCACTGCGCTGCTGGCGACTCCAGGCCCCGGCATGGGACAGTCCCAACGCCGGACCCGTGATGGCCGCCGGTGCCGGCGCATTGCGGGTCCGCGTGGGCGGTGGAGCTTTCTATCACGGCCGCTGGCATGAACGGTCCGCCCTCGGCGAGGGACGGCCGGCCGATGTCGCGGATATTTCCCGCGCTCGACACCTCATTCTGCGCGCGTTGCTGTTGTGGATCGGTATGGCGGCGCTGATCGCGTTGCTCAGGCGATCGTTCAATGCTTGAACACGGCGGCAGGCTGCGACTCGCGGCGCAGCGCTACGGCATCGCGCTCGAGCAGTGGCTGGACTTGTCGACCGGGATCAATCCGACGTCCTGGTTCGGCGTCGATGTGCCCGGCTCGGCCTGGGCCCGCCTGCCGCAGGACGATGACGGGCTGCTCACAGCGGCACGCAGCTATTTCGGCGTGCCGCATGTCCTGCCGGTAGCCGGTTCTCAGGCCGCGATCATGCATCTGCCGCGGCTGCGCGCGCGCGGGACGGTGGGTGTGCTCGCACCGAGCTACGCCGAGCATGCGTTGCGCTGGCGCGAGGCGGGGCATCAGGTAACGCCGCTCGCGCTCCCCGAATGCGCAGCCGCCGCAGACTCGCTCGACGTGCTGGTTCTGGTCAATCCGAACAACCCGACCGGGGAGCGCATTGCGCGCGCTCGGCTGCTCGAGTGGCATGCGCGGCTTGCCGCGCGCGGAGGCTGGCTAATCGTCGACGAAGCCTTCGCCGACGCGGATTCGTCGGACAGTGTCGCTTCATGCCGCGAACGTGCAGGACTCATCGTGCTGCGCTCGCTGGGCAAGTTTTTCGGGCTCGCCGGTGCGCGCGTCGGATTTGTGCTCGCTCCCCAGGGGCTCCGCGACGCGCTTGCGCAACGGCTGGGGCCCTGGACCATCGCCGGTCCCGCCCGCTTCATCGCGCAGCACGCGCTTGCCGACCGGCCGTGGCACAGTGCCATGCGCGCGCAACTGCATGCGCAAAGCGCGCGCCTCGCGGCGCTGCTGCGCGGCTCCGGGATTCCTCCCGCCGGCGGCTGCAGCCTGTTTCAATGGGCACCCACCCCCGCAGCGGCCGCCATGCATGAGGCGCTGGCGCGCGCCGGGATCCTCACCCGCCTGTTCGACACCCCCAGCGGTTTGCGCTTCGGCCTTCCCGGTCACGATGCCCAGTGGGCGCGCCTCGAGCACGCCCTCGCGGCGTGTCACGGACTTCGCTCATGACCGCGCGCGCACTCATGATCCAGGGCACGAGTTCCGACGCGGGCAAGAGCACGCTGGTCGCCGGTCTGTGCAGAGTACTGCGGCGCCGCGGTATCAACGTCGCGCCGTTCAAACCGCAAAACATGTCACTGAACAGCGCCGTGGCGAGCGACGCGGGCGAGATCGGACGCGCCCAGGCCCTGCAGGCACAGGCGGCGGGCATTGCGCCGACGAGCGACATGAATCCCGTCCTGCTCAAACCGCAGAGCGACCGCCGCGCCCAGGTGATCATTCATGGGCGCCCGATCGGCGCGCTCGATGCGGTCGAGTTCCACGAGTACAAACGGATCGCGCGCCAGGCGGTGCTCGATTCCTACCACCGCTTGGCGTGCGCCTACGAGCTGATCGTGGTCGAGGGTGCGGGCTCTCCGGTCGAGATCAACCTCCGCGCCAACGATATTGCCAATATGGGCTTCGCCGAGGCGATCGACTGCCCCGTCGCCCTGATCGCCGACATCGATCGCGGCGGAGTGTTCGCGCAAGTGATCGGCACGCTGGCGCTGCTCAGCGAGTCCGAACGCGCGCGCGTCACCGGCTTCGTGATCAATCGCTTCCGCGGCGATCGCGCACTGCTCGATCCCGGACTCGAGTGGCTCGAGACGCGCACCGGCAAGCCCGTATTCGGCGTGCTTGCGCACCTTGAGGACCTGCACCTTGACGCCGAGGACAGCATCAGCCGCGCGCCCGGCGAACATGCGGCGCAGACCGCCCTCCTGCGCGTGCTCGTGGCCGTCACGCCGCGGATCTCGAACCATACTGATTTTGACCCGCTGCGCCAGCATCCACAGATCGACTTCCGTTACAGCGCGGATCCGCACGACGTAACCGGTACCGATCTGGTTATCCTGCCCGGCTCGAAATCCGTGTGCGCCGATCTCGCCTGGCTGCGCGAGCACGGCTGGGGCGAGCAGCTGGCGCGCCATCTGCGCTACGGCGGCAGGCTGATCGGCATCTGCGGCGGCTTGCAGATGCTCGGGGAGACGATCGCCGATCCGCACGGAATCGAGGGTGCGGCCGGCACCAGCAAGGGTTTCGGCTGGCTCGAGCTGCACACCGAACTGGAACGAGATAAGCAGCTGCGCAATGTCCGCGGGCATCTCACGCTTGCCGCCGCGGCGGTCCAGGGCTACGAAATCCACATGGGCAGAAGCACCGGCGCGGCGCTCGAGCGCCCCCTGATTGTGCTCGAAGACGGCCGCCCGGACGGCGCGATATCGCCGGACGGGCGGATCCTCGGCACCTACGTGCACGGGTTATTCGAAGAACCGGCTGCCTGCGGGGCGCTGCTCGCCTGGGCCGGACTCGGCACGCCGATTCTGCTCGATCATCGCGCGCGACGGGAACAGGCGATCGAACGGCTCGCCGACGCGGTTGAAAGCAGCCTGAACGTGGCGCTGCTGCTGGATGGCCTCGAGCCTGGCGGCAGGCCGCTCTCCGCGGCCCACCGGACCGGATTGCGATGAAGCAGTTGATCCTCGGCGGTGTGCGCTCGGGCAAAAGCCGTCTGGCGGAGCAGCGCGCCCGCTCGAGCGGCCGTGAGGTGGTCTACATCGCCACCGCCGTCGTCGCGGGCGACACCGAGGTGCAAGCGCGAATTCGGCAGCACCGCGCCCGTCGCCCGCAGGAATGGCTCACGGTCGAAGAGCCGATCGCGCTCGGCAACGTGCTTCGCGCCCACGCATCCCCCGAGCGGTGCCTGTTGGTCGAGTGCCTGACGTTGTGGCTCACGAACCTGCTGGTGGCGCAGCCCGGCCGGTTCGACGATGAACGTCGCAGTCTTTGCGCCGCCGTGGCGGAACTCAGCGGAACGCTCATTCTTGTCGGTAACGAAACCGGCCTCGGCGTCGTGCCGCTCGGCGCACTGTCGCGCAGGTTCCTCGATGCCAGCGGCGAACTGCATCAGACGCTGGCGGCGTTGTGCGACTGCGTTACCCTCACGGTCGCGGGGCTACCCTTCGAACTGAAGGGACGGCCGGCGTGAACTCGCGCGCGAACCCCGTCCGGGACACGCCCGCTCCAGGCACCGCGCCGCCGCCAAACACAGGCACGTGTGTGCCGCGCATGCGCTCGCGCCGTGTGCGCCTCGCCGACGACGTTCAATTCATCAGAGAGGGCTTTGCGACATGAGCGATACGATTTCCTCTGCGCTGCAGGAGACACTGACACACATCCGCCCCGTGCAACCGCGCTTGTGCACCGAGGCAGAGCAGCGGCTGAATCAGCTCACCAAGCCGCCGGGCAGCCTCGGGCGGTTGGAGACGATCGCCGTGCAGTGCTATGCCATCGCGGAAGGCAACTGGTCCATGCCCCTGCGCAAAGCGGCTTACGTATTCGCCGCCGACCATGGCGTCACCCGCGAGGGGGTAAGCGCCTACCCGAGTGCCGTGACTGCGCAGATGGTCGAGAACTTTCTGCACGGCGGCGCCGCCATCAACGTACTCGCGCGGCTTCATGATGTGCAGCTGACGATCGTCGATGCCGGCGTGGATGCGGAGTTCACCGCCGAGGCGGCTTTGTGGCATCGAAAGGTGCGCCGCGGCAGCCGGAACCTGCGGGTCGAACCGGCCATGTCCGCCCGCGAGATGGCCGACGCGCTGGACATCGGTCTCGAGGCCGCCAATGACGCCCACGACCGTGGCGCGGCCCTGGTGGCCGCCGGAGAGATGGGTATCGGCAATACGACAGCGGCCAGCGCGCTCGCCGCCGCACTCACCCGTCAGCCCGTCGAAGCGGTCACGGGGGCCGGAACCGGAATCAGTTCGACGGCCCGGCAGGGCAAACAGCGGGTGATCGAGGAGGCACTGCACAGACACCTGCCCCTATGGCGCACCGGGACGGTCGCGCCCCTCGAGGCGCTGCGCTGCGTGGGCGGCCTCGAGATCGCCGCGATGACGGGCTTTTTTCTCGGCGCCGCGCGGCATCGCAAGATCATCGTCGTCGACGGCTTCATTGCCACCGCTGCCGCGGCAGTCGCGGTCGCGCTCGCCCCGCCGCTACGCGACTATCTGCTTGCCGGCCACCGCTCGCAGGAGCCAGGTCACGCCCATCTGCTGCATCAGATCGGGATCGAGCCCATCCTGGATTTGCGCATGCGCCTCGGCGAGGGCACCGGCGCCGTGCTGGCCATGCCGGTCATCGTCTCGGCCATGCACATCCTGAAGGAAATGGCGACGTTTGCATCGGCGGGAGTCAGCAGCACGAACGCATGAAGCGTCTGCTCCGCGAATTCCTGGGCGCGGTGCAATTTCTCACGCGCGTTCCGGTGCCGCAGCGGTTGCACGGGGAGATCGTCCTCGCGCGCACGGCACCGTACTTTCCCCTGGTCGGGGTACTGCTCGGGCTGGCAGCAGGCGGCATCGACGCCGCCGTGCGTCCGCACCTCACGGCGCTTGCCGCGGCCGCAGCCGCCGTGCTGTTTCTCGTGCTGATTACCGGCGCTCTGCACGAAGACGGACTCGCCGACAGCGCCGACGGTTTCGGCGGAGGCAAGACAGCCGACCAGATCCTCGCCATCATGCGCGACAGCCGAATCGGCAGTTACGGCGCGATTGCCGTGGCGCTGTCCCTGTTGCTGAGGGTTGCATTCATCGCGGCGCTACCGGCGCGCGATGCGCTCGCCTATTTCGTCTCGGCGGAGACGCTCTCGCGCTGGAGCGTGCTCCCGCTCGCCCATTTTCTGCCGCCCGCCCGCCAAGGCGGACCCTCGGCGGGACAGGGTGCGCGGCTTGCCCGCAGCGTATCGCCCATGGCCGTCTGGATCGCAACGCTGATCGCCGCCGCGGTTACCGTGGCGAGTCTGCACACAGCCAGCTGGCGCCCCTGGGCGGCCTGTCTGCTGACCACCGCGGCATGCGGCGTGTATTTCCGCCGGCGGATCGGCGGCGTGACGGGCGACTGCTTCGGCGCCACCATCCAGTGCGTCGCCATGGCGGTGTATCTGTGCGGTGCATGGCGATGAGACGTCTGATTCTGATCCGCCACGCGGCCACCGATCTTGCCGGAACGTTCTGCGGACACAGCGACCCGGACTTGAACCCGACGGGTCTGGCACAGCTGCATGCATTGCGGCGCAGACTCGACTCATGCCCACTCGATCGTCTGCTCAGCAGCGATCTGCTGCGCGCCCGCCGCTGCGCGCAAGTGCTGGCGCACCAGCACCGCATCCAACCGATGCTCGATCCGGCACTGCGTGAAATCGACTTTGGCGATTGGGAGGGGTTGCGGTGGGACGAAATCCAGGCCCGCTTCCCAGCGCAGGCGCAGCGCTGGCTGCATGATTTTACGACCTTCACGCCACCCCATGCGGAGCCGTACGCGCATTTCGCGGCGCGCATCCGCAAGCAGGCCGACGCATGGCTGCACGAGACCTCCCCATCGACGACCCTGGCAGTCCTCACACACCGCGGTGTTCTGCAATTGCTGTTGCAGACCTATTGCGGGGTTGAGGCTGCGGCGGCATGGCAGCTGGCCTCGCGCTATGCCACCGTCCTATTCTGTGTGCGAACAGATGGCGGCGCGGCTCCATTGGCGGTCCACGAGACATGGCACCCAGACTGATCGATTCTCCCGCGTGCGCACCGCTCCGGCAAACGGAGCGCACCATCGGCCGCGCCGGACGACATCACGGCGAGATTCTCCAGGGTCTATGGCGGCCGCAATCGCCCGCTCGGGCTGATCCTGTCCCCTGTCTGGTCACACTGCCGGTACCGTACGCCGGCAGCGAGGCGCACTTCAGGCTGGCACCAGGACGGCAGATCGAGGTCCATCCCGCCGGCAAGCTGAAAGCCATGTGCGCCGCCCGAGTGGCGCTCGATTCGCTCGGCGCCACCGCATACGGCGGCGTGCTGAGGCTGCGTTGCACCATACCCATTGGACTCGGACTGGGCTCCTCGACCAGCGACGTGCTCGCAACGCTCCGGGCAGTCTGTGCCGCATGCGGCACACAAGCCGATGCAGACATGCTCGCCCGTCTTGCGGTGCGCGCGGAAGTCGCCTCCGACCCGCTCATGTTCGATGGCACCGTCTTGTTCGCGCAGCGCGACGGCCGTGTGCTCGAGCACTGGGGGCACTGGAGCCCCGAGTTCCTGTTACTGAGCATTGACACCCATCCGCGCTCCCGTGGCCGCGATACGTTGCGCCTTCCCGTGGCGCGCGGCGAAGACATGCTGGCCGATTACACCGGACTGTTGCAGCAGGCACGCGCCGCGTTCCAGGCGCACGATCCCGCTGCGATCGCCGCGGTGGCGACCCGCAGCGCCGAACTCCACCAGAACACCGTGCCCATGCGCGGCTTTCACGCTCTACGAGCGCTGCGCAGCGCCAGTGGCGCGCTTGGCCTGCAGATCGCGCACTCGGGAACCGTGGCTGGCCTGCTGTTCGACCCGCAGACCGACCCGCGCACACTAAAGCCGCTGCTCAGCCAGCTACGTTCGCTCGGCATGGCGGCGCTCGGGTTTTCTCGCACCGGACACCACACCTCCCCAGGCAGCGCGTAACGGCGCGAAAGAGCGTCTCAAGCACGCGCAACGCCCGCGCGCCGTCGCCCGAGCAGGCCGGGGACTTCCGCGTCACAGACCAAACGGACTCCACGTCACCCCCGCGAACACTCCGAACGGCATGGAGTTGTAACTGTAGGCAGTCTCGTACCGCTTGTCGAACAAGTTTTCAATGCGGGCGTTCCAGCGCCAATCATGGCCGATCGGCCCATCCGCGGTCAGACTGACCGTAGTGTAACTACCGAGGGTCACCGGGATTGCGGCAAACGTCGCCGAATAGGCGACATCCGGCCGGCGCCCGGTATAATGAACCAGGACACCAACCGTTACCCTGTCAAACTCGTAGTCGAGATTGACGTTGGCCATGCTCCTGGCCTGACGTTGCAACGTCGGGTGCCCGACCTTGCTCAGCGCGAGCGGCTGCTGCAGGGTCAGATTCGCGTCATAACTCCATCGTCCCCATGTGCCCCGGCCCGCGAGCTCCACGCCACGCGTGCGCGTGCGGGCGATGTTTTGAAACTGCGTCATTCCGTCGGGCGTCGAGCCAAAGCCCCACATGTCGTTGCCGGTGGTCTGAAACAATGTCATGCGCACAGTGGCGGGAGCCCCCGACCATTGCAGCGCCGCCTGCACCGTGTGCGCCGACTCGGGCTTCAAGAATGGATTGGCCGCCCAGTACGGGTTGCTGTAATAGAGATAACCCAACGGCGGCACGTTGAACGCGCTCGAATAGCTCGCGATCGCCTCGAATCCGTCGGCGAATTGCCGGCCGTAACCGACATAGAAGGTGTTCTTGGTGCGCGCATATCCCGAGAACTGGTCGTGCCGCACATTCAACTGAACCTCGTTACCGGCAAACGAGCCGTTGAGACCGGCGAATACGGCAGTCACGTTGCGGGAGGTGCTCGGAATATCACCCTGCTCTGCGCTCGTGACCGACTGGTGCTGATGCGTTGCGCCGCCGGTCAGCGTCCACTCCCTGGAAAGCCGGACCACATTGCGCCAAAGGACATCCAGGTGGGTCGAACGGTAGATCGCGGGGTAGCTGCCGAGGTTTATGTTCTCCGTGCGCTGCCGAGACAGGCTGAGGTGCGATGTCCAGATGGAGTCGATTCGATTGTCGCTGAATACCTGAAAGAGGCTTTGCTTGGTGCGCCCGCCGGCGGTTTTGTTGTCATAGCTGTAGCGCCCGTCGCTCAGAAACGCGCGCGCGCCGAGCTGCTCGTGACGGCCAAATACCTGCACGATCGAGCCGTTCACAGTCAGATTGTGATATCCGTCGGCTTGATTCGAGGTGACGAGCGAGCTTTGTGCCGGATTGATCGACGGAATTCCGGCAGTCGTGAAACGGCTTACTCCGACCTGCAGACGTGTGTCGTGAACCTGGCCGCTGGCGTTGGCCGAGACCGTTACCGTATTGCGGCTTCCCGCGGTCACGGAGACCTCGGCCTGAGGCTTTCGGCCGCCCTGACGTGTGGTGATCAGAATGACCCCGCCGATTGCGCCCGATCCATAGATTGCTGAAACGTTGCCGTGGATGACCTCGATGCGCTCGATCTGATCGGTCGTGAGGTTCTCGAGATAATCGCCGCCACCGGAGGCGTCTTCGGCTGTGATCGGTACGCCATCGAGCAGGACCAGGATCCCCGCATCAGTGCCGCCGAATCCCTCGAGGTAGGTCGTCGCCGTGTGTCCGGGTCCGCCATTGGAGGTGATCTGCACCCCAGCCACCTGCTGGAGTAACGTCGTGAGGTTTTTGTCACCACTCTGCTCGATCTGTACACGCGTGATCACGCTCACGGTCGGCAGCGCCTGGGGCAGAGCTTGGGGGAACGTGGCCGCTGAAATGACGACGGGCGACACGCTGCTGGGCGCGCCCGCAGCCATCACGGGTGCCGCGGCTGTGGTTGCGCTCAGCAGTGTCATCAGTACACGGGGCGCGGTGGCGCGACGGCGCCGAGGATACCCTCCCCGTGCGGCGCCACTCCGGGGACCTGGCCGCACGAGCTTGTCTTGCGGGTACACAACCTCGAGTGCGCGCTCGCCGCGTATGCATCGCAGAACGTCCGTCGATGTCGGGTTCAATCGCATCGCATTGCTCCGTTCATGTACCCCTTCCGGGGTGTAGTAACGACAGCCGATGCGGACAGCACGGATGCAAACCGCGAACGCAGAGTGTTCGCGCCGCACACGTGCCTGACTTCGGTGGTGGAATAGGATCCCA
Source organism: Pseudomonadota bacterium (assembly GCA_021843755.1). Classification (GTDB taxonomy): domain Bacteria; phylum Pseudomonadota; class Gammaproteobacteria; order Steroidobacterales; family Steroidobacteraceae; genus 13-2-20CM-66-19. The sequence continues at coordinate 1,745 of JAKBWB010000012.1, read as the reverse complement.
CGGCCTGCGCATCGGTCTCAATGTCACCGCTGCGAATGACCGCTCCGTGTGGTACGCCCCGCCCACCGGTTGGGTGACCGTACTGGCAGGTCTCCTGGCTCGCGGGTCGTGATCATGCGCCCGGCCTTCCCAGTTTCCCAGTGGCCGTCGTGGACGCGGACTCGCCGCTTACAGTTACGGGGGTAGCTGCGGCATCGACTTGCGTCTCACCGCATTCCCTCTTGCCTCCCCAGCATCAACCGGGGAACCAGCACGCGGCGAGGAGTCTCTCCCGAAGTCCGGCTTCCGTCAAGGACATCGGCTCGCAAGGAGCCGCGGCGCACCCGGCATGCGCTCTTGCGGGCCATCGGTGTCCGTTCGAGGGCACCCGTGAACGCGCATAGCGACCGGTCGATAAAGCGCCTCGCCGCCCCGGTCTTCGTCGCAACCAGGCTGGAAGCATGCAAAGGCCGCGGAGCCAACGCTTGCTCGCCAGCCACGGTCTTGAAGACAGCGTCACCGCCGTTGATGGCAGACCCGCTCTCTTCGACGAACTACGCACTGCGGCCGCGGAGCTCCGCGCTCATGTAGCGAGGCAGATCTGGTCGCTCATCAGGATCCCGGAATTTCTCGATGCCCCTTCCGGGTCATCTTCCCGGCGACTGTGCAAGCCAGTCTCGCCTGTCCATCGTGATCGCTCTGTTGGAACGGCTGACGCGGTGAGCGTGTTCGCGCACGCTCAGGTGCCGCTGCCGCCGGCGCTGCCCACCGCAGCCTGGATCAACCCACCGAAGGAGACCACACCACCCGAAAACCACACCCCTTGCTCTCTAATTTCCGTCACCCGGGCGTTTCAAAATGCTTGAAACGTTCCGGTATTCGTCGAAGCGCAGCAGCCGCTTCCTTTCGCAGATCCGCTGTTCGGATCCGCACACGTCGCCGCCACGATCACTTACACCGCACGTGCATCACTGATCTTGAAAACCAGTCCATCAAATATCGAGGCCCGTCTCAAAAGATCCCGCCGGCGGCAGAAGCACCAGCTACTCGCTCGCAATCAGCCAATAACGCCGGAGCGGGCCCTGATGTGACTGGTGGAAAGGGAGGGACTCGAACCCTCGACACCGGCATTATGCAGAGCCGACTGCTCCGCTCAAGATAGCCTTTATATTCAATAACCTGCCAACGGACGCTCCGTTGCGGTTATCACGACGAAGCACAGCCGCACCAGATGGTCATGCCAAGAATTTCAGCGTTTTCATCGAGGTCAACGGCCGATACAAGCTAACGCCATTATACGACATCATGTCCGCTTGGCCGGTCATTGGTGATGGACAAAACAACTTCCAATGGCAGAAAGTGAAGCTGGCCATGGCCGTCCGCTCGAAGAATGCCCATTACCGTATCGCTGAGATCCAGCGCCGACACTGGAACACAGTAGCGAAAGCAAACGGCATGGGCGAAGACTTCGAGCCCACCATTCAACACTTCGTGAACACGGTGCCTCGCGCAGTCGAGACCGTATCAGCCCGGTTACCCGAGAACTTTCCGAACTCCGTCAGCGAACCCATCTTCAACGGCCTGCTGACACAGACAAAACGGCTTGGATAGCTGGCCACAATTCCCGGATACGAATACGGGCTCTTCCGGGTTTAGTGTGGGTGAAATTGTTGGATAGAGAGGCGCAACCTTCGGTATTCATAGGCTTTTGTGGCCTTGGCTTGACCGAAAAATCTGGCATGATTGCTGGATGGCCAAGCAACGCA
>JAKBWB010000053.1 GCA_021843755.1 Pseudomonadota bacterium | reverse complement strand
GACAGCGGATCCGGCTGCGAAGATTGCAGACGTACGCGGGCCAGGTGAATGCCTTCTCCTCGTCCCGGCCGAGTTGCGCCTCGACGATGATGCCGAGGACGGGCTGCTCGCGCAGCAGCACAACCACGCAATCGGCCCGGTACTCCGCCGGCCGCAGATCATTGAGAGTGGCCGAGTCGATGCGCGCCTCGGCGAACTCGGGCAGCTCGGCATGCAGGGCCCACCGTGCCACTTCCGCGGCGAGCGCGGGCCGGTTCTGGAACAGCCGCAACAGATCTTCGTGCAATCGCGAGGGCACTGACCCGCTCCGAGGCAACCGCAGTCTGGGCTGCCGGGCAGGGTAGCCGAGCCGCCGCGCATCGCCCGTCGCCATGGCCTGCGCGTTGGTGCAGAAATGCGCGCACACCATCCCGGGCCCGTTGCGCGTCGCCTTCGCAGTCGGCCGCGAGCCGATACAATGCCCGACCCGAGACCGTTGCCCGTGCCGAGATGCCCGAGAGCCTGGACCTATACATCACGCCTGAGCGGCGCTTCGCGGTGCGCGCGGTTGATTCCAAGGACGGTGCCGCGGTGCCGGCCGCGGCGGCGGCGCGCATCCGCACGGCGTTTGCCGCGGGGCAGGGCTCGGGTCTTCTGCACCTGGCGACCGAGGAGATCAGGACCCCCCTGACATCGGCGCTGAGTTTCGCGCGCGAGCTCGCGACGCGCTACCTGACTCGCGTGTGCCACCTCGGCGATCCCGCTCCGGCGCCCCAGATACTGCCGCCGCCCTCCGATGCGGAGCTGACCGGATGGGCGCTCGAGGCGCCCCCGATGCTGGGAGTCGAGTACCTTGATGCCCTCGCTCTGGAGGGCGCGTGGAGCGATCTCGGCACGCAGCTCTCGCGGGCGGCGCTCGCGCACGGTGGCGGGGTGCGCGCCTACCTGCATGCCTGCAACGGACTGTGGCGCCTGGTGGGACGAGTCACGTTCCACCTGGCCGAGAACAAACGCGACCCGGACCATCCCTTCGCTTTCCTGGTGACGTTCGCGGCGCGCCTCTCGCGCCGTGGCGAGGCGCAGCATCTGCCGCTCGCCGACGCTCTCCGCGAATACGCCGGCGCGGCCCATCGCCAGCAGCTCGTGACGCTGCTGACGCCCATTCGCGATGCGGCCGAGCGCGTGCCCTGGGTGCAGACTCTGCTCGACAGCGGGGACCTGTACCGCCCATTGGCCTGGACGGCCGCCGAAGCCTACAGCCTGCTGCGCACCGTCCCGGCGCTCGAGGCCGCCGGACTTGCGGTGCGGATTCCGGATTGGTGGCGGGACGGACGGACGGCGCGTCCGCAGGCGAGTGTCCGCATCGGAGGGACGCCGCCGGTGTCGCTCGGCGCCGCCGCCATGCTCGATTTCTCGGTGGCCCTGACGCTCGAGGGCGAGCCGCTCACCCGGGAGGAGCAGCGCGAGCTGCTGGCCGCCTCCGGGGGCTTGCTCCGGTTGCGCGGCCGCTGGGTCGAGGCCGACGGCGAGCAGCTCGCCGCGGCCCTGGCGCACTGGCGGCGCATCGAGCGCGAGGTGCGCGACGGGGGGCTGTCGTTCTTCGAGGGCATGCGGTTGCTGGCTGGCGCCGCGCCGGGATCGGCCCTCGCACCGCTCCCGGAGCCGGTCCGGCAGTGGAGCGGCGTCGAGGCCGGCCGCTGGCTGCGCGAGCAGCTGGCGCGGCTGCGGGATCCGCAGCGCGCGGGGGCGCTGTCGCTGGCGGGACTGAAGGCCACGCTCCGACCTTACCAACTCACCGGTGCGCAATGGCTCGTGCTGCTCTCGGGCCTGGGTCTGGGCGCGTGCCTCGCCGACGACATGGGTCTCGGCAAGACGCTGCAGGTGATCGCCTTGCTCCTGCACCTGCGGGGCACGGCGGCACCGGCGCACGGGGCCGGTGGCGCGAGCCTGGTCGTTGCGCCGGCGTCGCTGATCGCCAACTGGAAGAGCGAGCTGGCGCGTTTCGCCCCGCGCCTCGAGGTGCTCGTGGCGCACCCGTCCGAAACGGATGGGGATCTGAGTTCCAGCGAGGTGTTGGCGGGACTGCTCGCGGGCATCGACGTGGTCATCACCACCTACGGCATCGTCGCTCGTTCCGAGGCGCTGCGCGCGCGGAGCTGGCGCGTGGTGGTGCTCGATGAGGCGCAGGCGATCAAGAACCCGGCGGCCCGCCAGACTCGCGCAGTCAAGCAGCTGCGTGCCCACGCGCGGATCACGTTGACCGGCACGCCCATCGAGAACCGCCTCTCGGACCTGTGGTCGCTGTTCGATTTCCTCAATCCGGGCCTGCTCGGCAGCGCGCGCGCGTTCACCGAGGCGAGCAAGCGCCTCGGCCAGAGCGCCGAGGCCTACGCGCCGCTGCGCAGGCTGATTCAGCCCTACCTGCTGCGGCGGCTGAAGACCGACCGCAACGTCATCGCCGACCTGCCGGAGAAGACCGAGATCCGCACATTCTGCGGACTGACCCGCGAGCAGGCCGCGCTCTACGCGCGCTGCGTGGAGGAGCTCGCCCGCACGCTCGAGCGCACCGAGGGAATCCAGCGCCGGGGCGTGGTGCTGGCCTACCTGATGCAGCTGAAGCAGATCTGCAACCACCCGGCGCAGTGGCGGGGGCGCGGGGAGTACACGGCCGAGCGCAGCGCCAAGTTCGAGCGGCTGGCGGGGCTGTGCGAGGAGCTCGCTCAGCGCCAGGAGCGGGTGCTGGTGTTCACGCAGTTCCGGGAGCTGACCGAGCCGTTGGCGGATCATCTGGGCCGGGTGTTTGGCCGCCCCGGCCTGGTGCTGCACGGCGGGACGCCCGTGGCACAGCGCCAGGAGCGGGTGCGGCAGTTTCAGCAGAGCGACGGCCCGCCGTTCTTCGTGCTCTCGCTGAAGGCCGGCGGCACCGGGCTGAACCTGACCGCCGCCTCGCAGGTGATTCATTTCGACCGCTGGTGGAACCCGGCCGTGGAGAACCAGGCCACGGATCGGGCGTTTCGCATCGGGCAGCACCGCAACGTGCTGGTGCACAAGTTCGTCTGCCGGGGCACGGTGGAGGAGAAGATCGACGCGCTCATCGAAGAGAAGAAGAGTCTCGCCCGCGAACTCCTCGATGGCGGCGGCGAGCGGCTGTTGACCGAGATGAGCGACGAGGAGTTGCTCGCCACCGTCGCTCTGGACATTCACAAGGCATGCGACGCATGATCGGATCGGGCGCGCATACGGGATACGGCCGAGGATTTCCATGAACTGGTGGTACTACGAACCGAAGCCGAGCGTGCGCGAGCGGCGCGCGCGGGCGGCCCGTGAGGCACAGCGTCTCGCGAAAAAGCGCGGCCCATCGAACCGGGCGCTCGCGCCCGTGACGATCGCCGGCCGCACCATCGCGAGCAGCTTCTGGGGCAAGGCGTGGTGCGAGAACATCGAGTCCTACCGCGACTACGAGTATCGCCTGCCGCGAGGGCGCAGCTACCTGCGCAACGGCGCGGTGCTCGATCTGGTGATCGATCCCGGGCGGATCACGGCGCTCGTGTCGGGCACGCGACTCTACGAGGTCGACATCCGGATCAAGCCCTTGCAGAAGACACACTGGCAGCGCGTCAAGGCCGAGTGCGCCGGGCAGATCGGATCGCTGGTCGAGCTGCTCGCCGGAAAATTGTCGGAGCCGGTGATGCGCCGGGTCACCGACCGCGAGCAGGGCCTGTTTCCCAAGCCCGCCCAGATCGAGATGCGCTGCTCGTGTCCCGACTGGGCCACGATGTGCAAGCACGTCGCGGCCGTGATGTACGGCGTCGGCGCTCGGCTCGATCAGGCGCCCGAGCTGCTGTTCACCTTGCGCCAGGTGGATCACGAGGAGCTGATCGAGCAGGCGGCCCGTCTCGAGGTCGCCCGCGGCAGCGCGCGCAAGACGATTGCGCGGGAGGAACTCTCGGATGTGTTCGGCATCGAGCTTGCGCGCCCGGCGAAGCCCGCAGCCCGGCGCACGAAGGCCGCGCAACCGAAGTACCCGGCCAAGGCGAAGGCGCGCGCACCGGCGCGCAAGCCGCGCGCCCGGCCCTGAGCCCGAGATTCAGCCGCCGCCGAAGCGATCCCGGCAGAACCTCAGGCGAGGGTGAGCCGAGCACCAAACCTACCTGGGCGGTGAGCGCGGCCGTTGCGCGTCCCGCTGCTGACGCAGGAATGGCCGATCAATCTGCTCGGCGTATTGGTCGATGTCTGCGGCCGTGACCCCGCACGCCCGAAAATGTTCCTTCCAACCGCTCGCCACTGCGGCAACCTTACGCACTTCGGCGGCCGCTTCATCGCTCTCGAGGGAGAAGAGCGCCGACATCGACAGAGCGTTCTCCAGGGTCGAATCCGCGTCCTGACGGCCCACGCGCATCTGCTGCAAGCCGAGCGCCTGCCCCGCCGGCAGCACGTCGTACGCGGGAGAGAGTTCGTACTGCTGGCGCCCGGTCACGATGAGCGCGTGGTTCTTCTCGTGATCATCGGTGTTGTCCATCAGGATGTTGAAGACCATGCGGCGAAACAGCTCGCGCATGTCCGCGACGTAGCGCTCGCCCTGCGCCACGCCCTTGCGCCGCAGCAGCTGGGCGAGCTCCGGATAGCCGAACGGCTCCGCAGCCGCGCGCAGCGCTACCGCGGCCGACAGACAGTGCCGCCTTGCGCCGCGGTCGCGATCGAAGCGCTTGATGGCGATGGCGTGGCCGTCCGTCAAGGGCACGGCCATGGTCGATGCGGTCCGTATGTGCGCCTTGCGCGCCAAGGTCATCGTCGCATGCTCGATGAGCGGGGTGTCTGCAGGCTCGCCGTCTGAGAACTTGATCACCCATTGCTCGCCATCGATGTCGAGCAGCGCCTTGGGGCGCGCGCCCCCCATGGTGGCGCCTGGGGAGATCAGCCTCTTCAGCTCCGGAGGTATCGGCTCGCTGTCGTGAATGCGGCGCACGAGCTCGTGAATCTGGTTGGCTTCAGCGAGCACCGGCAGGGGCCCGAGACGGCGTGGCAGGTAGTGCTCGGCCGACGTCGAGACACCGAGTGCGCCGAAGCGATCGTCCCCGGCATAGTAGAGATACTCGAGCAGGGACAGCCGCGGAGGCTTGTCGATGAAGCGGATGACGCGCTCGCCCCAGCGGTCCGGCCGGGCGTCGTCCACCGCGCCCACGACAGCGTTACGTTCCGCCGGCAGAAATTCCTCGTCGATGAGCGGCAGGTCTTCGCTGAGCGCAAAGCCATCGTCGAGCCAACCGGGCGCATAGCGCAGCGACACGCTTTGATTGCCGCGCACGAGCCGCAGCTCCCCGACCGCGCGCGGTCGGGCCGGATCCGTGAGGATCCACAAATGGAGGCGGTCGCTGGGCTCGTAGGTCATGGTTCCCTGCGCCCGTGGGAGGGTGCCGCTCGCCGCGCGCGGCGCTTCAGCGCCGCGCGCACCTCACCCTCGAGCGCCCCCCGGTCCTCGCCGGGCGCCGCCAGCTCCGGCAGCGCCGCCACGCGGCCGATCAGCCACAATGCAGTGGCATACAGCCCCATCCCCACCCCAGGGTCACCACGCTCCAATCGAATGAGCGTCGGCACCGAGCAGCCCAGACGCCGCGCCCAGGTGCGCTGGGATTCCCGGCGGCGCCCGCGCGCAATCGCGAGATTCTCGCCAAGGCCGCGCAGCGCCTTGGCCGCGGCCGGTGGAAGCATCGTGAGGGCGGGAGAGGGCTTTGGCACACATATAGTTTATCAAAACGACTGAAATGGTCAAATCTATTTAACTATTATGTCCGCCAGGGTCTCAAAAGCCCTGCTGCTCCCGCCCCGCGAGGAATCGAAGCCGGCGCGTAAGGTCGTTTTGGAGAACGTTTGGGCGAACACATGCGGCGCATCCGGTGCCCGGACCGTCGAAGCCCCAGGGCTCGATCCTGCTCGTTCCCTGCCCGTGATGTGTCCTCTGAGGGCCCATCAGGAAAAGCACGGAAACCGTCACCAGAACGGTTCGGGTGACGTCGTAGGCCATCCCACCTCGGTGGAATGCTTGTCTATGATTCTAGGAACGGTTCCAACAACGGTGCCACTATGGACGTCGGGGCCTGCTTGAGCGAATCGGCGGTCAGCCGCCGCCGAAGAGCTCCCGGCAGATATCCTGGAAGCCGTGAGTGAGCGCCAGCGCAA
>JAKBWB010000017.1 GCA_021843755.1 Pseudomonadota bacterium | reverse complement strand
ACTGATGAAGACACTCTACCAACAGTTTTGTACCAAGAGACACTGAGCGTTCGGGAAGCGTCCATGTCCCCCGAAGAGCCGGGAACATGGGTGGCGGAAGCGCTGGCTGCACGTCGCTTCCTCTTGGACGCCGTCATGGAGCGCGTGGTCCGGCGATTGTGTCGCGTGTGAGCAAGGCAGCTCTACCGACCCGAATCGGACCCGCCGCCTATCAGACTCGGTCGCAACCTCGCTCGGTGCCATCTCCGAGTCGATTGAACAACGCCTGATCCTCGAACTCTTCGGCGCCGTTGATGTCACAGCTGTTCTTGACGCAGGCTGCGGTGACCGGCCTCGATGCCGATCCGATCATGCTCTCCGCAGCCCATGCTCGCGCTACCGCTACCTGCTCGCAAAGCCGATCCGATGCCCATCCGACACGGACCGGGCGGTAAGGATCAGTCCCCCCGCATGCCCGGAGACCCGACAGTGCCTGTGATACCTGCCAAGGGGCGACCCGCACCCCGCGAATCCGACAGGAACATGCCGAACGCGATCATCCTGCTGCGGCGTCTCGCGGACGACGACCTCGACGGCTGGAGGTGCATGACGTTGCGCGAATTCATCCTGCGGATGGACCTGCACGCTTGGCAGCCAGGCAGGGAATTGATCGTCGGCATGCTGCTGCCCCCGCGCAGCCCCGCCACACGTTGCACTGAACTCTCGCGCGACGCGGCGCGCTCCGGCGTGTCGGCATGCCTGCCGGCGCAAGTCCGCTTCCGCATTCCAGACGGAGTCAGACCGCCGCCGGGCCGCCCGCTGGCTCGAGCAGCTGCCGCGCGGGCAGCGTGAGCCCGATCCGCGTCCCTTGTGCGCTCGAGTCGATCTCGAGCCGAACTCCGATGTTGCGGGCGCGCCGCCTCATGCTCGCGAGGCCTTCCCCGTTGCCGGCCGCGCCGACATCGAAGCCGCAGCCATTGTCGGTGATCACAATGCCCACCCAATCCGCGTCCGGGCAGTGTACCGACAGCGATATGTCCGTGGCGCCGGAGTGCTTCAGGACGTTGGTGAAAATCTCCTGCACGATCCGCGTGATCTCGGTGATCTCGACCGGTCCGAGCCGGATCGCATCGGGCGCGGCGGCGACGTTCCAATGCACGCTGATGCCGGCGGCATTGAGCCGCGGCTCGAGCCGGTAGCGGAGGTTCCCGAGCATGACCAGCAGATCGTGCACGGTGGGCTTCATGGAATCGATCGCGATGCGCAATTCGTCGATCGCGTCGTCGAGCGCAGCGGCGACGTCCTGGCGCGGATTCGCCGCTGTCTCGGTGAGCCGGCGGGCGGTGATGAGCTGCAGGCCGAGCCCGTCGTGCATGTCGCGCAGGATGCGATCGCGCTCGGCCGCGACCACCCGCTCGCGCTCGAGTTCGGCTGCCCTGTCGTACTGCGCGCGCAGCGCGCTCTCGCGGTCGCGCACGCGGGCATCGAGCGCCACGTTGAGCTGCTCGTACTCGTTGTGCGTCCTGACGAACCTGTCGATGAGCGCCCAGCCCACCGCGATGGCGTAGAAAACCGAGCTGTAGGGCATCAGGTACGAGGCCGGCCACGGAATCCACTCGAGCATGAGGGCGAAGTCGTAGGCGCCGGAGAGCGAGGTTACCATCGCCGCGAGCCACAACAACACGCGCAGGACCGTCGGCGAGCGCAGCGTCGCCCACGTGAGATAGACTTGAAAGCCGATTGCGATGGGCAGCAGGGCGCCGAAGGCGGCGGCGTTGACGGCGAACTGATGCGTCGGGCCTGCCACGTACATCGCCACCGTGGACAGAAGCGCGTAGCCGAACAACGTCCTCTCGAAGCGCAGAAAGCGCTGCTCGAGAATGCGAAAACTCAAGCTATAAAGCGCCGCCACCAGCCAGATGAGCGCCGCGTTCGTGAGGAGCGAGAAGTAGAACAGCGAGTGAGCCCGCACCACGAAGAACTGCGCGTTGCGGATCATCCAGATGCCGCAGCTCAGGGCGAACAGTCCAAACAGCGCCTCACGCCTGCGGCGCACCCAGAGAAGCGCCGCGAACCCGCCGATCACGCCGACGAGGAGCGTGACGACCTCGATGCCGGTGACCTGCAGCCAATATTGGCGCCGGTAAAGCGGCAGCAGCGCCGCGTTCGTTCCCACCCACACCCTCCCGAGTTCGGTGATTGCGCGGTCGTGCGGGACGAGCTTGATGAGAAGCTGGTGCGTGCCAGGACGAACGAGCGCCGCGGGCACCCGGATGTACAGCGGATAGTTCCAGGAGTTCGTCTGCGCCTCGTCATATCCATCCGACTTGCCGATGAAGATCCCGTCGAGGTATACGGCGGCATTGGGCGCAGCGTACGGCAGATAAACGATGTGCTCGCGCGCCCCCGTGTCGCGCAGCTGGAACTGAAAGCGCACCCATCTCAGGGGTGTGCCGCGGGAAGCGGGAGTGGCTCCGAGCTTCAGCGGCAGGCGCACCGGCACGCCCGGCGCGGAGGGCGGCGGCGGGCTCGACCGGGTGTAGCCGGCCACGTACTCGCCGCTCGTGAGTTGCACGCTCCACAGCGCGGGAGCGGGGCGTGAAACGACGCGCACGGGCGCCGCCGCGGCACCCACCGCAAGCAGCGTGCTAAAAATCCAGCAGGCCGAGCCGTTTCGCTTCAAACACGGCCTCGCCGCGCGAATGCACCGACAGTTTACGATAAATCCTGTAGATGTGCGTTTTGACGGTGTTGTTGGAGATGCCGAGGAGGCGGCCGATCTCCTGGAAATTGAACCCCTTGGCGACCAGCGACAGGATCTCGCGCTCGCGCTCAGCGAGCTCGCATTCGACCGGCTCTCCCGGTCGGAGCGGGGTGCCCGGCGCGCGGCCGTGATTCAGGATGATCCGGGCGATGCTCGGACTGATCGGGGAACCTCCCGCTCGCAGCTCGCGAATGGTGCCGAGAAACGAGTCGGCGAGGGCATCCTTCAGCAGATAGCCGCTCGCGCCCGCAGCGATCGCCGCGACCACGTGCTCCTCGTCGCCGAACACGCTGACCACCATCACCTCGCACTCCGGGCTGCGGGCCCTGGCGCCGCGGATCACGTCGAGCCCGCTGCCGTCGGGCAGCCCGAGATCGACGAGCATAACGTCCGGGGCCTCCCGGGCGAGCCTCCGGAGCGCCTCCGCGGCACCGTTCGCCGTCCATTCGAGACGCATATCCCCCGCCGAGGCAATGAGCTCGCGATAGCGCTCGCTCAGCACCGCATCGTCTTCGACGATCGCCACTCTTATCGGCATGCCCCAAAACCCGCCGGCGAAGATCCGAGAGGTTGAACCGCGTCCTGAGGAGGGTAGAGCATTCCGCGCGCGTGCGCACGTCGATGGCGCCGCCGTTACCGGCTCCACCTCCTTCTGTCACCCGAATGCATGACTGACAGGATCCGGGCCCTGGCGTGTAATGCCGGATACGGGCGCCGCCGCGGGTATTCGCACAGGCGGGGGTGCGCCTCGGGCAGCGACCGGATACGTAGAAGAACCAAGGGCAAACACCGCTCATTTTCATTGCCCTACGAATGACCGCTCGATCGGCACACCGAGCGGCTAGCGCAGAGCGTAATGGGGAGGGGGTGTATCGATGAAAGACGCCAAAGCACCGGCACGCGCGCTCGTGCACCTCTTGTTGCCTCTCGCCGCCGCCGTATTTGCCGGCAGAGGTGCTCTTGCGCAGACCGCGATCAATGCCACCGACGCGAGCGGCGGCGGCAATTGGAACGTCGCCGCGACCTGGAATTGCCCCGCCGGGCCCTCGCCCTGCATCCCAAACGACGACGCCAGCTATACCTTCACCGTTGCCGTGAATACCGGCACGGTCATCCTCAACACGCCTTCCTCTACGCAGGCCTTCGTCATCGACTCGCTGAACGTGGCCACGGGGGCGACCCTGACGGAGACCGGCGGCAGCCTGCTGACCGTGAACGGGACGGTGACGAGTTCCGGCACGCTCAATCTGGGCGATTCCGGCATCACGTCTCCGACGGAGCTCATTGCCGCCGGACTCTCAAACACTGGCACCGTGAATATCACCGGAACCATCACCGTCGAGGCCTCGTTGCAGCTCACGGGCCCGGCCTCGGCGAGTCCCTTCCTGCCGGCGACAGGAACGCTCAGTGCCGGAACGTACAACCTCACAAATGACGCGGTGATCGAGTACGGCGGGCCCGGCATCACCAGCATCGGCTCGGGTGTGACGGTCCATCTCAACGGCGCGGGCGCATCCCTCGACGCCACCGGCCTCACGGCGAACAATGCCTCCACCGCCAATACCAATAGCGCTCTCGATACGCTGGCCAGCAATACCGGCACGCTCGACCTCGAAAACGGCGCCTCGGTCATCACCAATTCCGGTCTCGGCCTGGTCAACACGGGCACGATCGAGGTCGATCAGAATACGCAGACCTCCAGCGGCGGCAGCAATTTCGGTGTCGGCGGCCTGCTGACGAACAACGGCCAGATCACGATCGGCAACGGCCAGGATCTCACGAGCGCGGTGACGGCGAGCGTGGACGGCCTGCTCGACAACACCGGAACGCTGAGCGTTCACGGGAACATCGTTCCGGCTTCGCCCGTGTCCGCCTCGCTCGAGGTCGCCGGCGGGGCGTTCAGCGCGGGCATTCCGACCCAGGCGTTCACCGTGGTCAATTCCGGCACGGTCAATCTCGCCTCGGATGCGCAGGCGGCGGTGTCCGGGACCTATGAGAACCTAGGCACCACGAATGTCGATACCGTCGCCGACTACAACCCCGCCACCGGCAAGGCCGCGAGCGGCGGCAGCGTGCTCGATGTGTCGGGGGTGCTGAGCAACAGCGGCTATCAGCTCAGCATCGGGCCGGCCACGGTGAGCCTGGGCGGCGGCAACGCCACCGTCAATCTCGGCAATGCGAGCCTCACGCTGCCCACGGAAATCACGGCCGCGGGGCTGAATAACCTCGGCACGATCAACCTCACCGGCGCCCCGGGCGTGCAGGCGCTGCTCGAGCTGACCGGGCCGGCATCGGCAAGCCCGTTCGTGCAGCCGCCGGGGATCTTGGACGCCGGAACCTACAACCTCACGAACGATGCGGTGCTGGCATACGGTGGACCGGGAATCCAGGGCATCGGGGCGGGCGTGACGGTCAACCTCGATGGCGCCGGCGCTTCCATCGAGGCCACCTCGCTCACCCCGAACAACTCCGCAACGGCGGATACCAATAGCGCGCTCGACACCCTGGCCGGAAACGCCGGGACGCTCGAGCTCACGACCGGCGCCTCGGTCGCCACCAATTCCGGTCTCAATCTGCTCAATACCGCCACCCTCGATGTGGACCAGAGCGCTGGCGGCGGCAGCCGTCTCGGCATCGGCGGAACGTTGGAGAACGCCCAAGGCGCAACGCTGAACATCGGCAACGGCTCGATCGCCCAATCCACCACGGTCACCGCCGCGGGCTTCAGCAATTTCGGCACGCTGAATCTGACCGGAACAGCGACGACCTCGGCGCTCCTCGATGTCACCGGTGCCGCCGCCGCGGATCCGTTCGTGCCGGCCTCGGGAGTGCTCGCCTCCGGCATCTACAATCTGACGAACGAGGCGCAGATCGAGTATGCCGGGCCCGGCATCGGGGAAATCGGCCCCGGGGTGACGCTCAACCTCAACGGGACCGTCGCCGACGTCTCGGCGAGCGGCCTCACGCCCAACACGGCCTCGGGCACGAATAGCGCGCTCGACACGCTCGCGGCCAACGCCGGGACCTTCCAGCTGAGCAACGGCGGGTCCGTCAGCACCAATGCCGGATTGGGCCTCATCAACAGCGGCGTGATGGATCTGGATGCCTCGGGGCAGGGCGGCAGCACGGTCGCTACCGGCGGCACGCTGACGAACTCCTTCGGCGGCGAAATTCTCCTCGGAAACGGCAACATCACCAAACCGACCACGGTCACGGTCAACGGGTCGCTGGAGGTATTCGGGGGCTCCGGCGTCTCCTGTCAGACGTTTGCATGTGGGCCTGCGCTCCTGGAGCTCAACGGTGCGCCTGCGGTCCAGGCTGCGCTGGCGGTGACCGGCGCCGCGCCGGACACGCTGACCGGAATTTACTCCCTCACCGGCGATGCGCTGCTCGAGTACGGCAGCGGCGGGATCACCGCGATTGCCGGCGCTTTGGAACTCGCGCCCGCATCCCTCGCGCTCGTGGGGCCGAACGCGCGCATAGCTCTGGCCGGAAGCACTTCGGCGAGCAGTGCGCTCGCCGGCCTCTCGATGAACGGCGGCTCGCTCACGCTGGTCGCGGGGGCGCAGGTCACGACCAGCCCGGCTGTGAATTTCGTCAACAGCGGGAGCGTGAGCGTCGATGGCCAGCCCGGGGAAAGCGGCGGCAGCGCCCTCAATATCGGCGGAACGATCGAGAACACCAGCGGCGCCACGATTGACGTGGGCAACGGGAACATAAGCGCGTCGAGCAAGATTGCCGCGGCGGGGTTTGCACTCGACATCCTGAGCGGCAATGTCACCGTCACCGGACAGAACCCCGGAAGCGGCTCCGCAGCCGCTGTGTTGAGCCTTGCCAATGGAATCACCGGCATCGCGTACAACGATGCGCTGACCCTGTCGAACTCCAATTCCTATGTCGCGCTGAGCGGCACGTCTCCGTTGAGCAACAGCGGCTTGAGCGGCCTCGCGAGCAATGATGGAACCTTTACCATTGCAGGCGGAGCCGCCGTCTCCACGAATCCGGGACTTGACTTCAACAACAACGGGGGCGTGGTCACAGTGGACGCCAGCGCGGTCAGCTCCGGCGGCGCGACGAGTTTCACCATCGGTGGGGCGCTCGACAATAGCGCCGCGTTGGATATCGTCAACAGCGGGTCCACCGGCTCTTCCACGGCCGAGTTCACTGCCGCGGGCCTCGACAACAGCGGCACGATCCAGCTGACCGGTGGCTCCTCGAGCCACACCGCGACCCTGACCCTGAACGGCGGTGCGGTGAATGCCGGTACCGTCGATATCGGTGATCCGAACGCCATGGGTTCCGACAACTTCGCGTCGCTCGAAGTCGCGGTCGGATCGTCCTACACGCAAGAGGCAGGCATCAATGGGCAAACCATAGTGAACGGCGTGCTGCGGGCGGGCAACGTTCAAATTGCCGGGGGTCTCATCGAGGGCGCCGGCATGGTCGAGGGCGCAGTAGTCGACTCCGGGGCGATCGAAGGCGGCCTGGGCAATGAACCGGGCGGCCTGGCCATCAGCGGCAATTATACGCAGACGGCATCGGGGATTCTCTACCAGAGCATCAACGGAATATCGAGCGGCCAGTTCAGCTCGTTGAATGTGGGCGGCAATGCGACCGCGGGGGGATTGCTGGCCATCACGACGCCGGGCTACGGGTTTTCATTCGCCCAAGGCCAGACCTTCGACATCCTCAACATTACCTCGACCTCAGGCAGCGTTTCGGGGAGCTTCAGCGGGCTTGCGTACGATGGCCTCCTCTCGAGCGGTCCGCAGCTCAACCTTGGAGACGGGCTCGCGCTGGACCTCACGTACAATTCCAACGACGCAGTGCTGAGCGTCGTCAATTATACTGTCCCCACCTCTGCCGATATCTGGGACACCGGCACCGGAACCTGGAGCGCGACGAACACGGCAAACTGGGCGAGCGGCGCGCCTCCCTCTTCCGCTTCCGATGTGATCCTCGGCACCTCTACCGGCGGGACCGTGACGCTCGACCCGAGCGTCAGTGGGACAACGATCAACAGCTTGACGGTCACGGGCGCCTACACGCTCGCCTACGGCGCCCCCAACGAAAGCCTGGCCACGAACACGGCGATCAACATCGACAGGGGCGGTGAGGTCGACCTCGAAAACAGCGGCGACACCCTCGCCACCGGGAAAGGCGGCGGCAATGGGAACCTGACGAGTTTCGGAACGCTCGATTTGGCGAACGGCGCCACCGCGACGGTCGGCGGAGTGCTCGAGAACTTCGCAACGCTCGGTGTCACGAACGGCGCCGCACTCACCGTAACCGGAGACTTTATCAACGGCTCACCCGGTGGGCGTCTTTATCAGACGGGCGCACCGCTGCCCACGGTCAGCTTCGAGGCGGCTGGCGTTTCGACTATCAACGGCAATCTGACCAATAATTCCCTGGGGACGCTCAATATTGACGAGCAGTTCAGCGCCGCCGGCGGGAGCACGGTCGGCGGGGGCAGCACGCTGAACGTGGCAGGAACCCTCGCGAATGCCGGAAACATGACCATCGGCAGCTCGTACATCAATTCGCCTGTCACGGTCACCGTGGGCAACCTGCTCAATACGAATGAGCTGAATATCTCCGGCGCCTCGGCTCAATTCGCCTTCGCTCCGGCTCCGGCGAACGTCGCCTCGACGCTCAATGTCACCGGCAGCTGGATTCCTTCCAGCGGAATTCTGGCCTCGGGACTGTATCAGCTTACCGGCGATGCGCAGATCGACTACGCGGGCGCCGGCATCACCACCATCGCAAGCCCGGCGGAGGTGTTTCTCATCAGTCCCAATGCTTCGATCGGCAATTCGAGCCTTCCCGCCAGCGGCGCGGGGGTGAACAATGCGTTCGACAGCCTGAGCCACATGTCCGGGCGGCTGAGCCTCGCGGCCGGCGCGCAGCTCGAGACGAGCCCGGGCGTCAATTTGACCGACAACGGAAGTGTCGAGGTGGACGCCAATTATCAGGGCGGAAGCACGCTGACCGTGGGCGGCACGATGATCATCGAGCACGGCGACCTGATCGTGGGTAATGGCGCCATCACCTCGCCGACGACGGTAAACGTTGCAGGGCTTTACGACGGCGGCGAGGTGCTCCTCGAGGGCGGCACGAGCACCCTGGCCTCGCTGAATGTTACCGGACCCGCCGGATCCTTCGTTCCGAGCTCCGGCGCCCTCAACCAAGGGACGTACCAGCTGTCCGGCGATGCGGAACTGGCGTATGCCGGGCCGGGCATCAGCACGCTGGGCACCGGCGCCTGGGTTGACCTCATCGGGTCGAGCGCCTCGATCAATGATTCGAGCCTTGCGCCGAACAACGGCTCGACGAACAGCGCGCTCGATACGCTCACGGCCAATGCGGGATTGCTCGATATCGGCAGCGGCGCCTCGGTCCAGTCCGACGTCGGCCTGGGCCTGACGAATACGGGCAACATTCAATTGGTGGATGGGACGTCCGCGACCCCGACCAGCCTCGGCGTGGGTGGGACGCTCACGAACAACGGGCAACTCGAGGTGCAGGCCGGCTCCTCGGGGACCACACTGACCGCGGCGGGATTCAGCAACAGCGGGACGGTGCAGATTCTGGGCACCCCGAGCAATCAGGCGTTGCTCGACGTTACGGCAACCGCCTCCGTCAACCCGTTTGTCTCGGCCTCGGGCGTGCTCAGTCCCGGCATTTACGAGCTCGAAAGCAACGCGGTGCTGGAGTACTCGGGCCCGGGAATCAGCAGCATCTCGAACGGCGCCGCGGTCCAGATATTGGGCCCGTATGGGGCTTCCATCACCGATACCAGCCTTACTCCCCTCACTTCGAGCGGCGTGAACAGCGCGCTCGATACGCTGTCATCGAACGCCGGCAACCTCCTCCTGGATTCGACCGCGGTCGACACGAGCGGAAACCTGGTCAATTCGGGCTCAATGGAGGTAACGGAGTCGGGAACTTGCGTGCCCAACAGCTTCGGCGGGTGCACAATTGCGTACCCGCCGGCCTCTTTGAATGTCGCCGGGACGTTGACCAACACAAATCCGAGCGGTGCTGCCTCGCAGAACGCCGTGCACGGCATCGGCATTTCCAGTGGCGCGACGGTGAGTGCCGGCGGTCTCGTCAACAGCGGCTCGATGGACATCACCGGCTTCAATTCGGCGGCCGCGGTATCCTCGCTTGCCTCGAGCGGCCCGGCGACGAATTCCGGCACGATCTACGTTCTCAGTGGCGGACAGCTCACCGCGGCCGGGGCGTTGACCAATACGGACACCGGCGTGCTCTTTCTGGGCCGGGGCAGTGCCGTCTACAACGGCTCGAGCTATACCCCCGTGGCCACCGCCGTCAGTGCCGGCGGATTCGACAACGCCGGCGCGGTCAATATCAGCGGCGGCAACGGCTCCTCGCAGCCGGGCGCCACACTGACCATCACCGGTAGCGGCAATTCCTACACGCAGACCGCCCCGTTGGCGGTGACCACGGTGGGCGGGACCCTCGTTGCCCAGGCGGTCAATATTCAGGGTGGGCTTCTCCAGGGTAACGGCACGATCAACGGCGACGTGACGAACGCGGCAACAGTAGTGGCGATGAACTCGGCCTACCCCTACTTCATCACGCCCAGCGTCCTCACCGTCAGCGGAAATTACACCCAGACCTCCAGCGGCGTCCTGGATGAGCTGATTCAGGGCTCGGTGACACGCGGCACACAGTACAATGCAATCAATGTCTCGGGCTCCGTTACGTTGGCCGGCGCGCTCGATGTCACCACGCTCAACGGCTTTACACTGGCCGCGAACCAGTCCTACGATCTGATGAATTTCACCCCGGGCGCGCTCACCGGGACGTTCGGTACGCTGCAATACAACAACATCGCGGCAAGTGCAGGCGGTACCGGCCTGCTGAACCTCGGCAACCGGCTCGCGCTCAGCATCAATTACGACAACTCGACGGGCGAGGTCGTGCTGGACGTCGTAACCGCTCAGCCGGCGCCGACCTCGGACGGCTGGATAGGCAACACTGACAACTGGTCGAATCCGGTGGACTGGTCCACCGGTCAGACGCCGCTGCCGAGCCAGGACGTTACCGTCGGCACCGGTAGCGGCGGCACGGTTGCCTATAACGAAGCCGCCTCCACTGTCAATAGCCTTACCGTGGAATCGGGGAGCGGCAATGGCGGAACTTACGCGCTTACTTTCGGCGGGAACGACGCGCTCAATGTGACCAAGACCGTATCCATTTCCACGCCGAGCACTCCGTCCGGGAGCTCGCTGGAGCTCATGGCGAGCGGCGCCACGCTTAGTACCGGCGGCAACCTCACGATTTATTCCGGCGGCCTTTACGTCGCCAATGGCGGTGCCGTCACTGTGGGAGCCCAGGGCGCGCCTGCCGACCTCATCAACGACAGCAGCCTTTACGTGGATGCCGGTTGCGCCGCGTGTCAGGGTACCGCCGCGTCCACCGGCGGTGGAAACCTGACTGTGAGCGGCACGTTGACCAATAATGGCGATTTGCGGATTGGCAACGGTGGCAGCATCACCAGCCCGGGAGGGATCACCACGCAGAGCATGGTCAGCGCGCAGTCGCTGAGCGCGACCTCCGGCGCGACGACACTGGCCAATACACTCAGCGGCAACGTATTGATCGCGGGAGAGAATCCGGCATTCGGCTCGGCGCCGGCGGTGGTGCGGCTGGGCACGAGCATCACCAGCATCGAGCCTTCCCCGGGGGGCGCCGGCAGCTTGACGCTGATGAACGCGAACTCGTTCATCACGACGGACACCAGCGGGCCGTACACCAACGACGGGATCAGCGCTCTTGCGAACATCGGCGCCGGAGCCACCTTGAGCCTGGATGCGGGCGCCAGCGCCACGATCGGTACCTCCCTGACGAATGCCGGAGCCATCTCGCTCGTCACGCAGTTCAACAATGGCAGCACATCGGCACCGTACGTCAGCGACCTGCCCACGACGCTCACCGTGGCCGGGTTGAGCAACAGCGGCGCCATCAGTCTCACCGGCTGTCTGACTTCCGGGTGCACGGCGCCCGCGCTGCTGGACATCACCGGTCCCTCGGGATCCTTTATCCCGGCGGACGGCAGCCTGAGCGCGGGGAACTATCAGCTGGCGGGCAACGCCGAACTCGAATACAACGGGCCCGGGATCAGCAGCATCGGGCATGGCGTCTATCTGACGCTCGCGGGGCAGAACGGCGCCATTCCCTCGATCAGCGTGATGAATAACGGCGTGACCGGCAGCGCATTCGGCACGCTGACCGGCAACGCGGGATACCTCGCGTTCTCTGGCGGCGCTTCGATCACGACCAGTGTCGGGCTGACGAACACGGGCATCATGAGTCTCAGCAGTGGCTCCGGCCAGCCGCCCACGAGCCTCAACGTGGGTGGGACACTGATCAATGGTGGCGGCAACCCTCAGCTCGGGGGATTTGCATTCAGCGTGGAGAACAGCGCCTCCGTGGTCGCGACCGGGCTCAACAACAGCGGGACTCTCGACACGTATGGCTCCGCCGCAACGCTCACGATCAACGGCGCGGCGGAGAATTCCGGACTGCTTGCCATCGGCGGCGCGGCGGGCATCTCCGGCGCGCTCACGAACGATGCCGGCGGACAGCTCGGTGTCGGCGGCTACATGCTCCAAGGGACGCTCGAGGGAGGACTGGGCGCCGGCACTCTCGCCGCGGGCGGCGTGAGCAATTCCGGCGCGGTGGTGATCAACGCCAACAGGGCGTCCTATGGCACGAACAGTGTCAGCACATTGACCGTCAGCGGGACCGGCAATACCTACACGCAGACCGGATCCTCGGCATCGACGCTGGTGATGGGCGAGCTGGTGTCGCCGGCGGTGAACGTCAATGGCGGCCTGCTCGAGGGCACGGGCACGATCGCGGGCGATGTGAGGAATGCCGCGGCAGTCGCCGGTGGCACGGGCTCCTCCAGCCCCGGGCTGCTCACGATCACCGGCAACTATGTGCAGGCTCCCTCCGGGGCGCTCGATGAGATCATCGGCGGCGCTGCGACGCGAGGCACCGGCTACAGCGCCATCAATGTCTCCGGCGCGGCTTCGCTCGATGGGACGCTCAACGTGAGCGCGGTGAACGGCTTCGCGTTCGCCGCCAACGAGTCGCTCGACATCCTGAACTTCGCGCCCAACCAGCTCTCAGGAGGCTTTGCCACCCTTCAATACGGCACTCAGGCGGTCGGCGGCGGCGGGATCATCGACCTCGGCAACGATACGGCCCTGGCCCTCGCCTACGACAGTGCGGCCGGAGAAGTGCTCCTGGACGTCGTGACGCCGGACGATTGGACGGGAGGCTCGGGCAATTGGAGCACGGGAAGCTGGTCCACGGGCCTTCCCGGCGCCACCGAGCGCGTGGTCATCGGCACCGGGACGGGCGGCGCCGTCACCCTGGATCAGAGCGCGAGCGTGTATGATCTCACCCTGCAAACCGGTGCGTCCGGCTCCGGGTCGCCCGTGGCGTATTCGCTCGGCTTCGATCCTGCCGCAACCCTGACCACCGCCGGGGGCGTCAGCATCGGCTCGGGGACCGCCCTCGATGTCGAGGCCGCGGGCGCGGCCCTGGACAGCGGCGGCGGCTTGACGAACGCGGGCCTGGTGCACCTCGAGAGCGGCGGGACGGTGAGCGTCGGCACCGCAGCCCTGCCGGCGAGCCTGGACAACGCGGGAACGATCCTCGTCGACAGCAATCTGACCGGCGGCAGCTCCCTCAGGGTCAGCGGGACGCTGAGCGATGCGGGCGGCCAGATCACGGTGGGCAACACGGGCATCACTTCCGCGGCGACGCTCGCCGCCGGCGGTTTTGCGGGCGACACGCTCACCGGCACGGTGCAGGTGGCCGGCAGCGGCGCCAGCGGCGGGGCCGAGGCCTCCCTGGTGCTCGGCAGCGGCATCACCGGCATCGCGGCGAATTCCAGCCTGCTTCTCGTGAATTCCAATTCCCAGGTGAACCTCGCCGGCGGCGCGGGCGCGAACAGCGCCTTGACGGGGCTCACGAACGTTGCGGGCGCGCTGCAGCTCGAGAGCGGCGCGGCGGTCTCGACGAACGGGGCGCTCGACATTGCCGCCGCCGGCAGGGTGGGCGTCGACGATTCCGCCGCCACGGCGGGCGGCAGCAGCCTGATGGTGAATGGGACGCTGAGCAATAACGGAACGTTCGCGCTCGGGACCGGCGGGGCCTCCATTGTGAGCGATGCGATCGCGAGCGGGTTCGACAACAGCGGCACGGCGAGCATCGGCGGCTCCGCCAACGAGGCGACCCTGGTCGTCAACGGGCCGGCCAGCAATTCGGGCACGGTCAGCATAGGAGGCGGGGCCGAGATCAACGTGACCGGGAGCAATGCCTACGTGCAGAGCGCCGGCGCAACCACGGTGGACGGCACTCTGATCGCCTCGGGCATTACGCTCGATGGTGGCGCGTTCGCGGCGAACGACTATCTGGGCGTGCCGGTGACGATCAACGGCGGGACCTTTACGGCGAACGGCACCCTGGCGGGGCCGGTCACGCTCAACAGCGGAACGCTGTCAGGCGTCGGAACCATCGATGGGACTCTCGCGAACGCCTCCGGCACGGTCCAGGCCTCCCCAGGCGGTAACTATAACGGCACGCTGACCCTCAACGGCAGCTATACGCAAGGGGCGGGCGGGACGCTGGGTGTGCTGATCAATCAAGCCCCCTACAGCGCTTTGACCGCCAGTGTGCTCAACGTGGGCGGGACCGGAAGCCGCGTGTCGCTGAACGGAACCCTCGATGTGTACGCCGCCTCGACTTCGGGCTATACGGTGGATTTCACCACCGGGCAGAGTTTCGACATCATCAATGCGCCCGCCAATGGGCTCTCCGGAACCTTCAGCGCGCTCGAGTGCGGCGGACCCAACTGCGTCAGCTCCAACAATGCCGGCCTGATTCTCGTCAGCCAGACCGGGATGCCCGGAAGCCCGGATCTGGGTCTCCTGCCCGTCTATGAGCCGTCCTTGGGCAAGGTGTTGCTCGATGTCATCACCCCGCCCGCGCCGGCGGTGACCTGGCAGGGAGGCTCCGGCAATTGGAGCGATGCCACGGAATGGAACAACGGCGGCTACACGCCGATGGGCTATCAGGACGTGACGCTGGGCGCCGGAGCGGGCGGCACAGTGACTTACGATGAGACGAATGCCTCGATCAACAGCCTCACGGTGAGCACGGCGGCGGGTGCCGGCTACACGCTCAGCTTCAATCCTGCCACGGCCCTGAACGTCGCCACGACCGTGGCGATCAATTCCAACGGTGCGATCGACCTCGCCGCAACCGGGGCATCGCTCGCCGGCGCCGGCGGTCTGAGCAACGCCGGGACGGTCAACGTGGCGAACGGCGGCTCGCTCGCGGTCGGCTCGCTCAGCGCGCCGGCCGGTCTGACGAATTCGCCCTCCGGGACGCTCGAGGTGGACGCCGGCACCTCCTCGGGCGGCAGCAGCGTCACCGTTTTCGGGTTTCTGAGCAACACCGGCGCAGTCGATATCGGAAACGCCACCCTCACGGCTCCCACCACGGTCGAGGTCGGTGGGCTCGAGAATGGCGGCTCGTTGAGCGTGTCCGGGACATCAGCCCAGAACTCCGCCACCCTGAGCGTTGCCGGCAACGCCGTCAACACTCTCACTGCGAACGTCGGCCCCTTCGCCAACCTGACCGTCACGGGAAGCTCGAGCGCCTACACACAGAGCTGTCCAGGCGTGATCTGCCTGGCCTCGACCACGGTGGACGGAAGTTTGACCGCACCGGCGGTCAACAACGACGCCGGAGTTCTTCAGGGCGAGGGCACGATCAATGGCGCGGTGACGAATGGCGGCATCGTCGCAGGCGGCTCGTACCTGGGGTCGCACGCTCCCGGCACGTTGACGATCGACGGCAGCTACGCGCAGACCGCGACAGGCGTCCTGGAGGAGGACATCGCCTCCTCCGGCACGCCCGGGACGGACTTCAGCGTGCTGAGCGTGAATGGCCCGGTTCAGCTCGGCGGCGCGCTGCAGATCAACGCGCTCAACGGGCTCACGCTAGCGGCCGGCCAGACGTTCGACATCATGAACTTCACCTCCGGCGGGCTCGCGGGGGAATTCGCGACGCTTGGCTATGGGGCGTTCAGCGGCTCCGGGAACGGGGTGGTCGGCATCGGCAACAACCTCGATGTCTCGGTGAATTATGACGATGCGGGCGGCGACCTGGTACTCCAGGTCGGTGCGCTCGATACGTGGAACGGCACGACGGACCTCTGGAGCGGGGCGAATGACGGCTCGAATTGGTCGACCGGCGCGAAGCCCACCGCGGCCGAGGACGTGCTGATCGGCGCCGGCAGCGGCGGCACCGTCACCTACAATGGGTCGGGCGAGACCATTCAGAGCCTGACCGTGCAACCGGGCACGAGCTCCGGATACACCCTGGCCTTCAATCCGGGCGGCGCCCTGCAGGTGAGCCACACGGTGAGCATCGACACGGGTGGTGAAATCGCCGTGCAGGCCAATGGCGCGGCCCTGACCACGGGCGGCAGCCTCGCGAATGCCGGCACCCTCACCCTCGGGCAGGATACGCAGATCGGGCAGGGCGGCCCCGCCGGTCAGGGGGGCACGATCACGGTGGGCAGCGCCGGCGCGCCCGCGGACCTCACCAACAGCGGAACGATCAACATCGACCCCGCTAGCGCCGCCTCGCCGGCCCCGCCGACGGGCGGCAGCACCTTGAGCATTTCCGGCACGTTGAGCAACGGCGGCGGCACGATCAACATCGGCAATACGGGGATATCGTCCGAATCTCTCGTGAGTGCGGCATCCCTCAGCGCGAGCTCCGGTACGAAGACGCTCGCAAACACGCTCGACGGCACGGTGCTCATCACCGGCGAGGACCCCACCAAGGGAACGACGGCGGCGGTGCTCGAGGTCGGCACGGCCATCACCGGGATCGCCAAGAGCGGCTCGCTGACGCTCGCGAACTCGAACTCCTTCATCACCACCGGCACTTCGGGGTCGCTCAGCAATGACGGGCTCGCGGGGCTCGCGAGCAACCAGGGCTCGCTCGCGCTCGAGAATGGCGCGCAGGCGGCCATCGGGGCCGCGGCGCTCACCAACCAAGGCTCGATAGGCCTCGATGGCGGCGCCCGGCTCACCCTGGGCTCCTCCAATTCGCTCAGCAACCTGGTCAATTCGGGAAGCATCAGGGTGGGCGAGGGCGCTGGCGGCAGCACGCTGACGGTCAACGGAATGCTCGATGACAGCGGCGGCACGGTCGGCATCGGCAATGTCGGGATCACGAGCTCTGACACGATGAGCATCCAGAGCTTTGCGTCCAAGGGCGTCAATGGCGCCGAGACCGCAAATACGACCCTCAACGGGAATGTCGACATCGCCGGAAGCTCCGCCGGCACCGCGGCGGCAACGCTGTATCTGGATTCCGGTCTCACGAGCATCGCTTCCGGGTCATCGTTGATACTGTATGATGCAAACGCCCACCTCGATCTCAGCAACAATGTCGGCAACAACAGCGCCTTGAGCTCGTTGGCGAAGGTCTCGGGCACCCTGGCCCTGGAAAGCGGCGCCTCGGTCACCACCAGCGGCGCCCTCTCGGTCGCGAGCGGGGGCAGGGTGGGCGTGGATGATTTCCTCAGCAGCGGAGGCAGCAAGCTCGCGGTCAGCGGTACCCTCGACAATGGCGGATCACTCGATTTGGGCACGGCGGGCGGCACGCCGGCAACCGTCTCGGCGGCGGGATTCGCGAACAGCGGTACGGCCACACTCGGTGGCCCGATCTCAGGGACGGCGGCTCTTACGGTGAGCGGAAACGCTGCCAATTCCGGCACCATCACGATCGGGAGCGGCAGTGAGATCCAGGTAGCCGGCGGCAACTCCTTCAGCCAGAGCGGCGGCAGCCTCACGATCGAAGGCGGCGGAAGTCTCAGCGCGGCCTCGTCCACGCAGACCGGCGGCACGACCCTCGTGAACGGAACGCTCACAGCGCCGACGAGCGGCGTCACGGTCAACGGCGGCACGCTCGCAGGCACGGGTACGATTGTCGCGAGCGTGTCGAACGCTTCCGGCACGGTCGCGGCGAGCCCAGACGGAGCGAGCCCGGGTACGCTCGCCGTGAATGGCAGCTACACCCAGGCATCCGGTGGAACGTTGGATGAGTTCGTTGGCGGCACGTCCGCGGGTCAGTTCAGCGTGATCAACCTGACGGGAGGAAGCCTGTCGCTCGCCGGCACGCTCGCGGTCTCCACGCTCAACGGTTTCGCGCTCGCCGGCGGCCAGAGCTTCGACATCATCAATTTCCCCGCGGGCTCGCTCTCCGGAACGTTCGGGCAGCTCGCGTATGGCGGCGTGGTGGGTAGCGGCACGAGCCCGCTGGACATCGAAAATGGCGCGCTGGCCCTCAGCCTCCAGTATGGCGGCACGGGCAACGACGAGGTGATCCTCAAGGTGACCAGCGTCGCGACCAACGATGTCTGGAAGGGAAACGGCGGCGACTGGTACAGCGATCCGACGGACTGGTCCACGCAGGCGCCCCCCAGCCAGCCGTCGGCCTCGCCGCCCCAAGGTGGTCCGCAGGACACCCTCATCGGCGAAGGGTCCACAGGCGGCACGGTGACGCTGGGCGCGTGCGATGGATCGAGCTACTGCGGGTCCAATCCCAATGTCACGGAAGTCAAGAGCCTGACGGTCGAGGCGAACCCGGACCCGAACGAACCCGGCGCCAATTACGTGCTTGACGTATCCGGTGGCGTCACGTTGACCGTCGACAAGACGACGACCATCAACCCGGGCGGAGAAATCGACCTGCAGGCCGCCGGGGCGACGTTGACGAGCGCCGGGAGCATGTCCAACGGCGGCACGCTCACGTTGGCCAAGGGCGGCTCGGTGACGGTAGGGACCGCAGCCGCACCCGCAAACTTCACCAATGCGGCGGGCGGCAGCGCAGGGACCGTCAATGTGGACACCACCGGCAGCGGAGGCAGCACGTTGACGGTGAACGGGTCGCTCACCAATGACGTGAATGGCACGCTGGGGACGATCGATATCGGCAATGCGAGCCTCACTGCGAACGCCACCGTGAGCGCACCGGGCACAGGCTCGCTCGACGGGATCATCGATATTACCGGCCCGGCGGCGAACGCACAGCAGGTGGCGGCACCGCCGGTGACGCTGAAACTCTCGTTCAATAACCCTGATCAGATCTCGGTGACCATGCCTGTGCCGGTGCCGTCCAGCTCCGCGCAGGCGGCGCTCTCCCTCAGTACCTCGCCCGTTACCAGCATCCTAAGCACTGGGAGCCTGACGCTCTCCGGCGCCGATGCGTTCGTGGAACTGACCGGCGCGACAGGCAGCAACAGCGCTCTGACGGGCCTCACCAGCAATGCCGGGAAGCTCGAGCTCGATGGCGGTGCGCAAGTGATCACCGGCGTCGACTCGAACGGCAATCCCACAACGGCCACCTTCTCCAACACCGGCAGCGTCACCACCGGCAACAGCACGACTATCAGCTCCAATGGCAATCTCATCCTGGCGGGGACGGGGGGCCTCAGCAACTCCGGGACGGTCACGGTCAACGGCGACACGGCTACGCAGGTCTTGAACGGTGAATTCCTGCAGACCGGGAGCGGCGCGACGACGACGGTCAGCGGTAAGAGTGCGAGGCTGCAGGTTTTCGCCGCAGGTGTGAGCCAGGTGGGGATGGATATTCAGTCCAATACGACGCTCAACGTCATCAAGAATGGCTATGTCTGCGTGGGGATCGGGGGCACCGGCTGCTCGGTCGCCTCGGTCACGGGAGCTTCTTCCAGCACCAGCATCAAGGTCAACCTCACCAATGAGGGAACCATTGACGTCGGAAGCGGCTCCGACAGCACGGGCGAAATGCAGGTCAACGGGGATATCAAGAACACTGGCGATATCTATGTCGCCGGCCAGCTCGATAACAGCGGGACCGTCACTCAATCCGGGCAGGCGCAGATTACCGGCAAATGGGATCCCACTGCCTTCACTCAGACCGGCGGCAGCACCGAACTGAGCGGCACGCTGGTCTCCCCGACGGTCGATGTTCAGGGCGGTAGTCTTGGCGGCGGCGGCACCATCCAAGGTGATCTGGTGAACAACGCTCTGGTGAGCCCGGGGGGCTCGAGCACGCTCACGGTGGACGGCAATTACATCCAGGGCCCCGATGGGACGCTGCTCATCGACATCTCGAGCCTCACGGACTTCAGCTCGCTCGACATCAGCGGCAACGCCGCCCTCGGTGGCACGGTGCAATTCGACTTCCTGAACGGGTATGTCCCGCAGGCGAATGACACCTTCGCGTTCCTCGATGCCGCGAGCGTGAGCGGGGATTTCAGCAGCTTCGATTTCGCCGGCATCGACTGCGCCAGCTGCACGGCCGGGTTCAATGGGACCGATTTCCGCTTCAGTCTCGACACAGGCGGGATGGGTCCGACGTCCACAACGCCGGAGCCGGGGGCTCTCGGCCTGCTGGTCACGGGCCTGCTGGCCCTGGCCTGGGCGCGGCGCCGCAGGCGAACAACATCGAGAGCAGACGCAGGAGTGTCCGGATTGTGACTTCGACGATCTGGGTTAGTGTGTTATTCTTGCCGCCCAGGTGTGGCCATCCGTTTGAGATCGAACTCGCCGGCTTGCAGCGAAGAACAAAGCACGAGGTGGGACAATGAACAAGGTTTCAGCAGTGGCGGGTATTTGGATCGCCGTGGTCCTGACCCTGCTCGTTGCGGTCCTGGTCAAAGGGAATTTCCCGTTCCACGCGGGCGCGCCCGCGGCTCAGGTTCCCGCCTTCGACACGCCCTTCCAGGCGGTGTTGCTGGATAATGGTCAAGTCTACTACGGGAAGCTCACGGGGCTCGGAACGCCATATCCCGAGATGACGGATGTGTACTACGTGGTGAACGCCGTTGACCCGACGACCAAGAAAGTCACGCACGTGCTGGTGAAGCGGGGCAAAGAATTGCACGCTCCAACGGAAACGTACCTCAACGCGCGACACATCATCATGATCGAGAACGTCGGGACGTCGTCGGAGATCGCCAAGCTGATCAGGCAGGCCAAATCCGGTTCCCCGGTCACCACGGCGGCGCCGGCCTCACCATAAGTATCGGGCGCGGACGGAAGGATCACCGGCCGCCGCCCGGAGTTCCCGATAGCGCCGGCGCACCGCCCCACGGTCTTTGACGGTCGCCCCCGGGGGCTCGGCATGCTCGAAGTCCCCCGGACAAGGGGCGCGAAGCGGTCCGGCGCCGGAACCCTGGCGCATTCCCGGCGCACACGCGCGATTCGTGGCTCCCCTGAGGCCTCTTTTGTCAGTCTCTGTTACCTTAATGCATGACTGACATGCCTGCGGGCAGGGTGTGCAATGCTCTGTACGCGCGCCGTCGCGGATATTGGCACGACGGGCGATGCACATCGGACGGCGATGGGACATCCAAAAGAACGAAGACTGCAGCAGGTGAACTTATGAGTCATTCGGCAAGGCATTCCTCAAGGCTACTGCCATTACCGTCCCGGCGGGCGCGGGCGGCTATTCAGCGGCTCACGCGAGGGGCACGGATCGTGGCGTGTTGCGCGCGCTCGCGACGTACCTCCGACATCCCGCCTACGGGTGACGCGGCAGATCAGAGAGCGGAGCGATGGCCTGATTTACGAGTTGGTCAGGTAGGCTCGCTATCGACTTCGCCAGATTCGCGCCGCGGTCCCGTGGGCAGCCGAGGGATCGGTGCCGGGCATCCGTACTCCGATCCGGTATTCCGCTGCGCGGCTCGATCAGGGACGTCCTCGCCGCGCCTGGGCGAGCATACTCGAGAGTTACTGGCGGAAATCGGCCTCGCGAACTGACTCCCGTGCCGCGCCGCCCGCTCATGAGCGCTCGAAGCGCGCCTGGAAAAACCTGAGATAACGGGGCTCGTGGACGAGCCTGAGTCCCCGCGCAGTCGTGCGCCTTTCATGTACATCGATCACCGACTCTGCGGTCAGGTCCATGTGAGCCTGGGTATAGACGCGGCGCGGAATCGTCAGGCGGACGAGTTCCAGGGCCGGGTGGTGGTTCTTGCCGGTCTTCTTGTCGCGGCCCGCCGAGACGATGCCTCGCTCCATGGCCCGTACGCCCGATTCCTCATACAGGTACGCGGCCAGCGCCTGGGCGGGAAACTGCTCCTGATCGAGGTGCGGGTAGAAGGCTTTGGCATCCAGATAGACGGCGTGACCGCCGATCGGGTGCACCACCGGGATGCCGGCGTCGATCAGCTGCCGCCCGAGGTATTCCACCTGGCCGACCCTGGCGCGGATGTGATCGTCCGCAACCGACTCGACGATGCCTCGGGCCATTGCCTCCATATCGCGGCCCGCCATCCCTCCATAGGTGTGCAACCCCTCGAAGAGGACCAGGAGATTGCTGGCCTCTTCATATAACGTCCTATCATTCAGCGCCAGCCAGCCACCGATGTTGACCAGGGCGTCCTTCTTGCCGCTCATGGTGCAGCCGTCGCTGTAGGAGCAGAATTCGCGGAGAATCTCCGCCACGGTCTTTGATTCGTATCCCGGCTCGCGCTGTTGGATGAAATACGCGTTCTCGACTGCGCGCGTCGCATCCAGCATGACCTTGATGCCGTGGCGCGTGGCAAGCTCGTGCACGGCACGGGCGTTCGCCATCGAAACGGGCTGCCCGCCGGCCATGTTGACCGTGGCCGCCAGACTGATGTACGGAATTCGATCCGCGCCCATCTGACCGATGAGCGCCGTAAGCGCATCCAGGTCGACATTGCCTTTGAATGGCAGCTCGCAAGCCGGATCGTGAGCCTCGCGCACGATGATGTCGACGAAGGTGGCGCCCGCCATCTCCTGGTGCGCGCGTGTCGTCGTGAAGTACATGTTTCCCGGCACGAGATCGCCCGGTTTGATCATGATCTTGGCCAGGATGTTTTCCGCTCCCCTTCCCTGGTGCGTCGGAACGACAAACCGATATCCGTAATGATCCTGGATGGTCTTCTCGAGATGATAGAAATTGCGGCTGCCCGCATAGGCTTCATCGCCCAGCATCATTCCCGCCCATTGCGAATCGCTCATCGCGCTGGTGCCGCTGTCGGTGAGCAGGTCGATGTACACGTCCTCGCTGCGAAGCAGGAACGTGTTATAGCCGGCTTGCCGAATCGCGGCTTCCCGCTCGGCCCGGGAGGTCATGCGGATCGGCTCGACTACCTTCACCTTCCAGGGCTCAGCCCAGGAGCGACGCCTGGCCTGGGAATCGTTCGGCGCTTCGGTGCTCATGGTGCCTCTGGCGGTATCCGGAGGAGGTTGCGAGTCAATCATGGCGCCCCGGCACCGGCGGGGCGCCGCTGCATCAGGGCCGATCGAGCGTAGTGGGCGCGGAATTTCAAAGAAAGCGTATAATTACGACACTCTCAATCGATATTGTAGATCGTCATGGGTCCGGACCTCGATGCGATAAACGCCTTGGATGCCGTGGTCCGCCACGGCGGGTTCGCCCGGGCCGCCGCGGCACTGCACCGGGTCCAGTCCGCCGTGAGCTATCAAGTTGACAAGCTCGAGGCACAGCTTGGCGTGCCGTTGCTCGATCGGACCGGCTACCGTGTCCAGTTGACCCCGGCCGGGGAGATCTTGCTTGCCGAGGGACGCCGCCTGCTCGGCCAGGCGCAGCGCATGACATCGATGGCCCGGCAGTTTGCGGACGGCTGGGAGGCGCGGCTCACGGTGATTCTCGATGGAATACTGCCGCTCGAAACGACATTGCGGGCGCTCAAGACATTGGCCGAGGAGAAGGTGCCGACGCGAATTCAGCTGAAGGTGGAGTATCTCGGCGGTGTGCAGTTCCGATTCGAGAAGGACAATGCCGACATGATGGTGGTGAAGGACTACCTCGGCCGGCCGGACCTCGAAGCGCATCAGCTCGAGGAAGTGGAATGCGTTCTGTGTGTCTCATCGGGCCACCCGCTGGCGGATCGCTCGGGTGTGACGCTGCGGGACCTGCACGAGCATGTCGAGCTCTCCGTCCAGGATTCGAGCGAGCGGGGCGATGACGAGCACATGTTCGGGGGCGAGCGCGTCTTCTACCTCTCCGGGTTCGCCGCCAAGAAGCAGGCATTGCGCATGGGCCTTGGATTCGGCTGGATGCCGCGCTATCTCGTCAGTCGTGAGTTGCAGAGGGGGACGCTGCGGGAAGTGCGCTATGCCGGGGGCTCAAGATACCGTTTCACCCCCAAGCTCGTTCATCGGACAACCACTCCGATGGGTCGAACGGGGCGTCGATTGGGGGAGCTGCTGCTCGGAGGATCGTTGGCGGCTCACTGAAGAATAGCTCGAGCGATTTCTTGGCCTTGACGATGCTGACCAGCGTCAGGCCTCGGCATCCTGTCGCCAGGTGCTGGAGAACCTCACCACACGTGTTTGGAGGGCACTGGTCAATGCCTGATGATTCACTTGGCCGCGTGTCAGCACGTGTCGGCACAGCGAAATTCCGGTAACCGTCAGCCAGAAAACTCAATGGCTTACGACTGATTTGACCATAAACCCGCAAGTCCTTTACAAATAGCCACTTGAGCCTCGTCGCAGCGAATTCTGTCAAATACCAATACAAATTCCGGTAACCTGAGTATTCATCCAGATTATATACGTGACACACCTTTATGGTAAAGGCTATGAATAAGCTTGCGCTTCCGACGCTGGCCGCCTCTCTCCGAGAAGCCTTCGGCGGCGCGATACTGACCGAGATGAGAGGAAGTCGACCTCCGCCTCAAGATCGGCCCTAAAGGGGCTTGGATTAGCCAGGATGGGGAACCGGTAGGCGAATCATTCGACGGTACTGGAAGTCTTGAGGTAGGCGTAGACGAAGACAGTGTCGCCATCGCCCCCTCCGGGACCGCCGTCGTAGCCTAAGTTGTGGAGAGACCGAACATGGCTCTTCGACGAGAGAGCGATCCAAATGTGAGAGAGACTGGAAAAGCAGTGGCGCCTCCTAGAAATCTCAAGTAAAACAGCGTGCCGGCAGGACGCGCGCATTTTACGAACGGGTCCCAATGAACACTACAACGACCGTTTCCGGCGCTCGACCAACCGTCCTGCGGTTGGCGCCAGTCCGCTTGATCGCACTCTTCGTGCTCCTGCTTGCCGGCGACATCGGGGCGCAGCTTGCGCGCGCTTGGGCATTCGAGCGCGTCCCGCTCCCTGACCGCGACGGGGTCGTCTTGGGCGTCTCACTTGCGTTGAGTGCCGTGCTGCTGGCGCTGTACTTCGCGCTGGTCTGGGGATTCGAGGGCCGCAAGGCCCGGGAACTCTCGCCCGCGGTATGGCAGGCGCTTGCGGGCGTCGGCGTCGGATTCGGACTGTTTGCGACCGTGTTCGCGATCCTGGGTGCCATAGGCGTCGCGCGGTGGAGCGGAGTGTCGGCGCATTTCGACGTCATTCCCGTGCTCGCCACTTCGATTGTGGCGGCGATCGGCGAGGAGCTAGCCTTCCGCGGCGGCGTGTTCCGGGTTCTCGAAGACAGTCTCGGCACCGCCTGGGCGCTGCTCCTTTCGGCCGCCATCTTCGGCCTCCTGCACGCCCTCAATCCCGGTGCGACGGTACTCTCGACTCTGGCAATTGCGCTTGAGGCCGGGCTGTTGCTCGGAGCAGCTTATGCTTTCACGCGCAACCTGTGGTTCGCGATCGGGCTGCATCTGGGGTGGAATTTCACCGAAGGCGGCGTTTTTGGCGTTTCCGTTTCCGGCTTCTCGGCCGGCAAGGGTGCATTTGCCGTTGCGCTGAGCGGCCCCACGCTGCTGACGGGCGGAAAATTCGGACCCGAAGCATCGATCGTTGCGGTCGCTGTGTGTCTCGCGATGGCTCTGGTTTTGATCGCACTGGTCGTACGAAGAGGACTCTGGAGACCCGTGCGCGCACGCCTCATCCTTGACTGACGGCGGCGCCAAGAAACACGACGGCACAAGAGAGCACGTGGATCAGCGAACCCGTCCGGTATTCCACGTCTTGCCTGACGCGTGTTCGTTACCGAAATCCCGTTGGACCGACAGCACGGGTCTCTGTTGCACGCGTCCAATAGTTATTTCACATAATATACATTATGCGAACTATTAGCACGACAGCGGTTTTCCACAGCGCAGCGGAACGCTGTTCTCCGGCCAGCGTGGCGGTCACGCGCACTCCCGAGGCCCAGCGCGGAGTGTCGAACAAGCACAGCACGTTCGACACGGCGTACCGCATTCCCTGACGTTCATCGACCAGGCGCACCGAGTGGACTACGATACATCGGAATGCGCTTGCTAGCGGACAGTCCCGATCAGATCAATTGCAGGGCGGCCGCGTCCCGTCCCTACAAACTACGAGATTTCTCTGCGAGTTTGGTATGACGACCGTCGTCGATCTCGAACTGGGCGGCACGACCACTGTGGCTGCTCTCTCAGTCCGCGGCGGATAGCTGGCGCATCCTCCCAG
This sequence comes from Pseudomonadota bacterium, assembly GCA_021843755.1. Lineage (GTDB taxonomy): Bacteria > Pseudomonadota > Gammaproteobacteria > Steroidobacterales > Steroidobacteraceae > 13-2-20CM-66-19. The sequence goes on along the minus strand of JAKBWB010000017.1, from coordinate 68,427 downwards.
TGCAACCGCTAGAATGATTGAGCTGAATAGAAGTTTCATCATCGTCTCCTCATTCAATCGACAGGGCCCTTTCGGGGAGCGGGCCGTCGGCCGGAGGCCGGTCAGCTCAAGATGGGCGTACTGCGTAAGTAAGCCTGAGGCGATCCTTGGTGTCGGTTCGTTGGCGCACCCAGATTGTGAGAACCTTGGAACACACATGCGCGGCCTCTTGTGTGATGGTCGGGCATTTGCGCAGAACCGTGGTGGCCATCTAGCCACAACAAAACCGGACTGCAGAACCTGATTCCGTCAGACGTCCGCCGGCGACTCGCTGACGTTTCGCGAGTCGCCCTGCACCGTCAAGGTTCCGCTCGCTGTTGCAGGGTTCGTCAGGATCCACTCGAAGACCACCGCGATCATCGCACCGAGCACCGGGCAACCACGTAAATCCAGGCAGTTGTCAGATCGCCACGAAGGAATTCCGGTGCGAACGAGCGCACCGGATTCATTGACGCGCCGCTGATCGGCGCAGCCCACAGGCCGGCGATGGGGATATATCCGCCGATCGCTATGGCGCCGTTGGCGCCGATGTTGCCCGCCCCAGACGCCGTGCCAAGAATCGTGTTGCCAAGCCCCTCGTCAAGAAACATTCCGGGGTGATGGCCTTGAAGTCTGTGACTCCCGCGCCGGGAACGGTTGCTCCGAGGAGCGTGGCCTTGCCAAACATAGCGCGCAGAAACGCTGCTGCAGCGATGCCACCGACAAACTGCGCAACAATGTACCCCGACAGTCGCCACCAGGGAAAATTGCCTCGTGCAGTGACAGCCAATGTAACCACCGGATTAAGGTGCGCGCCGCTCACTGCGCCCATGAGACAACCTGCGGCAGAGTGTGTCCGGCTGATACAACGCAATTTATACAATACATTACAGTTGCACGCTTGACCGCTGCTCTTGCGATATAGGATCGTTCGCTGTGGACGGATCTTGGCCGGGCGTCCCTCCGCTGTGGAGCGACCCGGTGTCCGCACGGTGTGCGTGACCCGGAATCCGGACAAAAGGCTGGTTCATGTCTGTAAGAGGTATCAACGGGATGGATATGGAAACTCTGCACAAGAAGCGGTACGTCGCCGGTTTTGCGGTCTTGCTCTGTACGCTATGGAGCCTGACATGGCGGCCCGCGCAGGCGGCCGTAAGCGTATCGGTCAATGTGGGCACGCCGGGGTTTGCGCTCTCTTTTGGCGAAAATTTAAAAGCCTTCTACGCGCCGGGCTACAACGCCTATGTGTATACGGACGACGGTCTTTATTACCGCTGGGTCGATACCGGCTGGGTCTATTCGCGGATGGTCGCCGGCCCGTGGTGGCCATTGGCGCCCACGGTGTTTCTGCCACCTTTGCTCGCGTATGGTCCGCCGCCTCCGGTCGTGGCGTATCGTCCCTACTTCGTGTGGTGGCGCATGCGGGTGGCGCCTTGGTACGCGCATGCCCATCCTGTCTGGTGGATGCGGCATCACCCATTTCTTGCGCGGTTTGCACTCTGGCAGACGCACGTCATCCCTTTCTATCGGGCTCATCCGGGCATCCTCTGGCGACGACCCATCGGCCGCGTGATCTTTACGCATCGTGTCCTGCAACGACAGAGGTGGCGCTACGTACTCCACCATCCTGCATTCGCGGCCCATCATCCCTTGCTACGGCACCGGGCCATGCGGTATGCCCGGTTTCATCCCGGCTTCGTCCGTCGCCATCCTGGGTTCGTCCGTCGCAGACGACGCATACCGCCCCGCTACCGTCGTTTTCGGTGAAGTGTCCATGGGCGACCACCACACCGGTCGCTGGCGCTGGAGGCAACCGATGCCCCCGAGCGTGGGCACAAAAGGGAATGCCAAGAATTGATCAGGAGCGTACTGCTTGCGGTGGACGGATCGGCCGGCCCGGATCCGGCGTATCAATACGGTAGTGGCGACAAGCCCGCCGCTGAAGTGCCCGCGGAATGCTTTAACGAGGCGTCCATAATTCGGTCTAACACGCGAACGCACTCCTGCCCAGGGCGTTCCCCGACCGCCTGCACCAGAGTGGCATCGTCGCACGCCAGGGAATTGATGCGCGGACTGACCGCGTGACTGCGCAGCAGCGTCGGCGGCGCCGTGCGTAGCAGCGCCCGTGCCTCAACGGGGGTGCCGCGAAGCCAGGGGTCGCAGTCTTCGCTGCGTATGATGGCCGGCATGTCCTGCGTCGCCGTCTGAATCGATTTGAGCGGCGCGCTGGCCGGGACCGTGAGGATCGCGCAACCCTCGATGACATCGCCGTCGTCGCTCTCCGTGCGGTCCCAGATCCCGGCCACGGCAAAGACCGATCGGCCGTTGACGTGCACGAAGTAAGGCTGTCGGTATCCGGCGGGCGTCAAGCGCCACGTGTAGAAGCCGGCGAACGGCAGAATGCAGCGCTGGCCGTTCAGCCACGGCCCGCGGAACAGCGGACCGTTTTCGAGATTCGCACTCGCGAGCCGTAACCAGTGTCCCGAGGATTCATCGCCGTTCGCCCACGCCGGGATGAGCCCCCAGCGCATCATGACGGCCTCGGAGTGCCCCTCATGCAGGCGCACGGCTGGAACGTAGCGCGCCGGCGCAACGTTGAAGCTTGCCGAGAAGCGCCACCACTTGGACTCGGGGGCCAGCTCCCGCTCGGCCACGCCCTGATCCGGCAGGACATATCGCTCGCACATGAGCCAAGGGTAGTCCAGCGCTGTGCGGCACGCCTGTGACGCAGTCCACCAGTTCGGCGAGCAATCGACCGCCGGGCACGGCCATCCGCGGCCCCTGCGGCTCACGGGGCGGCGCACGTCCTCGGATTCGAGCCGATTCCGCGCCGGGGCGCGCGAGCCGTCATCCGCTCAACGGCTCTGCGGCACTGCGGGTCCCCTGCCTGCCGCCCAAGCCCCGGATGTTCCATGCCATAGCCCTCCCCCCCGCTGCTCGCGCTCGCTCGGACTGGCGGGTTTTCGTGTCCTCGATCTCGTCCCTCGCGGGATTGAGCAGCCGGGGCTGCAACTTCTCGAGGACCTCGGTGTTTTAGGGGCATGTTTCGCCGCAGATATTCCGGTACTCGCCGCACACATCCGCCAGCGGCTCGACCCGGGCCCACATCATCCAAGCCCATACATTGCCTTTGACGCATTCATCGAAGGAGTCCCCCATGCCCCGACCGATCCTCACCGTGATGGTACTCATTACCGCGATGCTCGCCGCCCCCGCCGCACTCGCCGCGCATAGAACCTACGAAAAGCAGTTCAGCGCCCCGAGCAACGGGCGACTGACGGTTCACACCCAGGTCGGCTCGGTGCACGTCCTCGGCAGCTCCACCCGCAAAGTCACCGTTCGCGCGCAATTGACCGGCACGAAGTCCTTTCTCAATCGCGTACACATCACGGCAACGGAAACGGCCGCCGGCGTGACGGTCTCGGCGCATCTTGCCCACAGTCATGTGGACGACTGGTTTCATTTCGCGTTCTTCCAAAGAAACGACGTCCGATTTACCGTCGAGGTGCCGCGTGATTACCCCGTTGATCTTCGGACTTCCGGTGGCAATGTCCGTGTCCGCGATCTGAATGCCCCCGTGCGTGCAGCGAGCTCGGGCGGTGACATCAGCATCACCGGCGTCGCGGGCAAGATCCGGGTGCACACCGCGGGTGGTGACGCCCGCCTGCAACATGTCTCCGGAGACGTCCATGCGCAGACCTCCGGCGGTGACATCGGAGTCAAGTACCTGAAAGGACCCGCCTATTTGCGCGCCTCGGGCGGAGACATTCAAATCGAGGATTCGAACGGCGCGCTCGAGCTGCATGCCGGCGGCGGCGCTATCCGGGTGAAGAACGACACAGGGCCGGCAACCATGAGTTCCGCGGGCGGGGACATTCACATCGCCGATTCGACAGGCACCATGGACCTGCGCACCGGCGGTGGAGACATCGACATGCTGAATGACACCGGGAAAGTCCAGGGCCTCACCGGCGGCGGCAGCGTCTGGGCGCGGTTGCGCGGCAACGATGGCATCAGCTTCAGAAGTGGCGGCGGCGATATCGATGTCCTGCTGCCGCGCAACGTCGGCGCGTCGCTCGACGCGAGCTCAAGCGGCGGCAGCGTGACCTGCGACTTTCCGTTCAGCGCGCCCCGCCTTAAGTCCGGCACTCGGCTGTCGGGGACGATTGGGAGCGGTGGCGCGCGCATCTCGCTGCATGCGTCCGGGGGAGACATCCGGATCGCTCCCGCGCGGTGAATCATCCCGTTCGCAGCGCCGAGCCCCGATCCGACAGGGCCTGGTCCTGCACAGATCAGCGATCCGCCGTGACGGGCAGGACAGAGGACGGAAACATGCCCGCTGCTTCGCCGCGCGCGCACCGCCGGGAGGGCTGGCGTGCGCGGACGTTGCGCAAATGGCTCATACCGGCGGGGTCACTCGCCTCCGTGCTCGTTCCGTGGTGAATGATGTGACCGAGAATCTGCGGTCCGGACAGTTTCCAACCCCGCCGGCGCACGTCTGGACGCAGCGCAAAGGCGCCCTTACGCGTCCCGATCCACAGTGTCGAGGCCATGCGCTTTAGCATCCCGGCGCCACAGGTCCGGGTCAACTCCTTACGCGGATACCGTCCGCGCGCTCGGGCCACTTGCCACCCTTGATCCGACCTGCACGCGGAACCGGGGCACGGACCATGCCTCGGCGACACTTGACTATAACACTGTAACAAATTGATTATGTTGAGTTTCATTGAGAGTGCGGCGGCTCGGGACGTTACCGGAACCGCTCGCACACGCCGACTCGCCCGCACCGGCGGCTCGTGTCGACTGGGCTGCCCATGGAAACTCTCCAACGGCATGCCCCTCGGCTATTTCGATCCACGCGCACGCTGTCCAACAGCTTCGATGGCAACGGCCCGTTCTCTCCTGCCGCCCGCGACCTGATCCGGCCGATGCGCGCGGCCCGGACGCCGGCCGCGCATCTGAGGGTTAGCGCACGTGCCCCCGTCGCTCGCCATCGGTCCGGTAAAGCGCGACATGTCGTTGTCACGAGTCGACGAACGACGGCTCGGCACGCGGTGTGTGCCTATGCGGCGCGTAGAATTCATGCATCGTCCAGGGGGATCATGTCATGCCAAATCAGCCTAGCGCCTCTCCCGCGAGGTGGTTTCGCGCCTCTGTGGCTGTGGGACTCTTCGCGGCCTGCGCCTCTCTCACGGCATGTGCGCACAAGCCCACGACCCTGACCCCGCATCTGTTCTTCGGCATTACCGCCGGAACCGCGGTCCATACCCCCGTGTCCGGGCGCCTGCTGGTCTTCATTGCCCGAGGGACCGGCGCCAAGCGGGTGTCGATCAACGAGTGGCGCCCCGACGCAACCTGGGTCGCCGCCCGCACCGTGCACGATCTCGAGCCCGGCGCCAGCATCGACATCGACACCGATCACAGTGCGTTCCCCAAGCCATTCTCCGATCTGCACGCCGGCACCTATCAAGTCCAAGCCGTCCTCGATGTCGATCACACATATAACTACAGTGGCCTCACGGCCGGCGATCTGATCAGTCCCGTCCTCACCCTGAAGGACTGGACACCTGGCCGGGGCGTAGAGCCCCGACTCTCGCTGGATGAGGTCGTTCCAGCGCGTGCGCCGCGCAAGTTGAGTCCTCAGGACCAACAGGCGGCCACGCATCTGCGCCTCGCGACGGAGCAGAGCGCCGTCCTCACGAAGTTCTGGGGGCGTCCGCAGTTCATCCGCGCCTGGGTCGTATTGCCTCCGGGCTATCACCGCCATGCCGCTTTGCGTTATCCGACGGTCTACTGGACGCACGGATTCGGCGGGACGCTGCCTTACTGCAAGCTCATGGGCATCAAGATCTACGAGCGCATGGCCGCGGGCAAGATGCCGCCGATGATCTGGGTCATGCTCGATGAGCATCTGCCCACCGGAACGCACGAGTTCGCCAATTCGGTCAACGACGGCCCGTGGGGCACCGCTTTGACGGCGGAATACATCCCGTGGATCCAGTCCCACTTCCGGATGCTGGATCATGCCCGCGACCGCTTCCTGCAAGGCCACTCCTCCGGCGGCTGGGCGACCCTGCAATTGCAGATCAACTACCCGCGCCTCTTCGGCGGCACGTGGTCCACCTCGCCCGATCCGAGCGACTTCCATAACTTCACCGGCATCGATCTGTATGGGCGGCACGCCAACGTCTATCGCAAGCCCGATGGCCAGCCCTACCCGCTGGTGCGCATGCACGGCAAAGTGATCGAGACGTTCGAGCAATTCGCCAAGCTCGAGAACGTCCTCGGTCCATACGGCGGACAGCTGGCCTCGTTCGACTGGGTGTTCTCGCCGCGCGGCCCCGGCGGACGTCCCGAGCCGATGTTCGACCGCAAGAGCGGCGATGTGAATCCCAAGGTGGTCGCGTACTGGCGCACCCATTACGATCTGGCCCACATTCTCAAGGCGACCTGGGCGCGGCGCGGACCCTACCTCAGGGGCAAGATTCACGTCTATGTCGGAACGGCGGACACCTTTTATCTCAACGAATCCGCCCGCGATCTCGACACCGTGCTCAGCAAACTCGACGCCCACGCCCACTTCACGTTCCGCAAGGGGCGCACCCACTTCAATCTCTATTGGAAGGATGGCGATCACATGGCGCTGTTCGACACTATCGCGGCGCAAATGTATCTGCGCGCCCATCCGAATGCGCCCGCCCAATGGAAAGCCCTGGCCGCCGTGCCGTTCCATTGACCCCGGGGTCGCGGTAGGGCATCACCCGGGCTCCGCGCGCGAGCTCCACCCGAGGGCCGTACCGATGAGTTTCGCCCGCTGGCTGTCGTGATGGGGCCTGCGGCCGCCCCGAGCGGTGTGCGCGATTGCGGCCGCCCTGATCGCTATGCCGCTGTAAGTTATCATAATAGTCTCACAATACATTGATATTTCTAGATATACGTACTCTTCTTCTCGTCGGCCGCCCGTTCCGCCGTCGCGACGTTGCACGCGACGTACGTCTCCTGCCCTCCACCGGCGGCCGCTCCGATGTGCCACATCCGGCAGCGGCGCTCGAAACAGACTTGGGTCACAGGGGTATAAACTGCCGCTGGAAGTGCTCTTAAGCACACAGACGCATGGCGTCGCCACCGCCGCTCGAACCTGCCAACGGATAAGTCATCCCATCTGGCCGCTTCGCTGGTCCACTCTCAGAGTGGGAAATTGCGGCGTTTTTTCGCATTCCGGGTGCACAACCGCGCGGACATCCCGGATCTGACCCAGGAAGTCTTCCTGCGCATGCTGAGGATCCCCGATCAGGAGGTGGTCCGCTCGCCCGAGGCCTACCTGTTTACGGTCGCTTTACACGTCGCGCAGCAGCATGCCATGCAGAACTCGGCCATCCCGCCGTCGGCGCAGATCGATGAACTGCCCGCCCAGCTGCCGGCCTCCCCCGACACCGATCCGCTGCTGCAGGCCCATGGCGAGCAGTGTCTCGAAGCGCTGACACGCGCGCTCGAGAGTCTCGCCCCAAAGGTGCACGCGACAACGGCACATGGACCAATGTGCTCAATATAGGACTGTCACAGGTTGGAGAAGCCGGCAGGATGACGATCGTCCGATGGCGTCACACGTTTACGCCAACTCCGCGTCGTTTGCCAACAACTTCGTCGGCGGATACGATCTCACGTACGGCGATCCGCGCGGGCGTTATGTCTATGCAACCATCCGCTATCATTTGCGCTGATCACTGTCGGGTTCGGCGCGCAGCTTCCTTCCTCACCTGTCACAGCAGATCCCGCGAGGCTCACCATGCATCAGGTCTGTCGGATCATTCGCGCTGGCGGCCTTGCGCTCGCCGCCAGCATCCTCGGCATCGCCGCGATGCCCGCGGTGGCGCAGGCGCACGCTCCATTCATGGGCCCCGTAGCCCCCCCGAGGTGCCACGCCGGCGACCGGACCGAACGCGGCCTCGACGGCCAGCTGACGAGCGCCGAGCGCGCAAGCGGCGGGTCCAAGCGCCCGTACAACTGCAATCTTGCCATCGTCGGTGAATACGCCGGCCAGGGGGCTGGCCATCAGCTCTTGTGGTACGGCCACTGCGCCTACGTCACCACGGAGGGCTATGAGGCCGGCCAGCGGGGCGTGCCGCCGCTGATCCACCCCGGCATCCAGGTCCTCGACGTCTCAAATCCTCACGCGCCGCGGTACGTGACGCATCTCGACGATCCGGCGAACTGCGCGCTGACGGAGCACGACATCACGGTCACGATGGGCGGTTACGGCTACAGCGTGCACGACTGCACCTTCGACAACCCGCTGGATGCCAAGCTGCTCGCCTGCTCTGCTCATCAGGCGGGCATTCGGGTATTCGATATTCATGATCCGAGCCGCCCTCGGGAGATCGCCTATTTCGTCGGTCCCGCCCCGCCGGTCCCCACCGAGATCGACCCGGGATCACTGCTCAACGTGTTTCAGGGAGTCCGCCCGCCGATCAACTTTGCCTGGTCCAAGGCCCACAGTCGCTTCGTCTGGCGGCATCATCGACTGTACCTCTGGGTCACATCGAGCCATGGCGGATTCTACGTGCTCGAGTTCCAGAATCAGGCGGCGATCGCGCGTCTGCACCCGCTCCCCACGCCCGGGAACGAGGACTATCAAGACTGAGCCGCGGCCGCCTTCGGGCCGCAATTCCGCCAGCGCCGGCCCCCGAGGGCCGGCGCTGTACCCCCGTGCGAAGCCTAATTCCCCGTGCGCAATTCCCTGACCAGCGCGTCGGCGTGATATACGTGCTTCAGCGCTGCGAGAATCACCGCGCTATCGACGGCCACGGCCCTGTTGTTCGCGTCGTCGTACCAGAACGCTCCGCCGAGCGACGGCGGGTTGCCGTCGAAGATCAATCCGACCAGGCGGCCGTGGCGGTCAATCACGGGGCTGCCGGAATTCCCGCCGACGATGTCGTTGCTGGAGACGAAGTTCATGGGTGTGGTCGGTTTGAGCCGGCCCCGCGCCGCGAGCCATTGCGGACTCAGCTTCAACGGGTTGTAATCGCGCGCGCGAGCATAGAGTCCCGCCACGGTGGTGAACGGCGGAACCGGCTTGCCATCGCGCAGCCAGCCCTTGACCACCCCGTAGGACACTCGCTCCGTGAATGTCGCGTCGGGGGCGATGCGCGACCCATACAACGCGAAGCGCAGACGGGCGATCCTGGCCGTGTTCGCCTGGATGGGGGCGCTGACCTCGTCTTCATGCTGCCTGTAGAGCTTCAGATAGAACGGCAGCACCTTGCGCGCCAGCACGATCATCGGGTCTCTCGAGGCCCGCACCGCCGCTTCACCACCGTTCCAGAGCGCCTTGCGAACCGAGACATCCCCGACACGAGTGCCGTTGACCGCCCGCAGCGCGACCGCGCGAGGGGAGCGATGCGCGAAGAGCGTCGCGCAGATCGGCGCATCGTCGCCCAGCAGGTCACGCATCATGGTCAGCGTCGAGACCAGCTCGAGCTTGTTCAGGCTCGGATGCACTGGCGCCGCCGAGAACAGCTGCTGCTCGAGCAGCGGCAGATTCGCAGCGCGATACGCGCTCAGTCGCTGCGCATCCGGCAGCGTCCGCTCATGTGCGCCGAGCACGATGCTGAATGCCAGATTGAACAGCCGAGCGTTGAAAAACCGCCCTCCGACGATCAGGCTGTACGGCAGAAACATCGCCACATTGCGCTTCTCGGCCGCGGCGATTGCCTTCCAGGCGCCGCCGTACTCGCGTTTGAGCCGCGCACTGGCCGATACCTTGGCGCGCAAGGCCCGCTCGGCACGTACCTTGCGGGCGAACTGCCGCGCATCGTTCAGAGCCGCGAGCTGCCCATCGAGGGACTTGATGGCATTGTCGACGAAGAACAGCTGGCCGGCGGCGATCTCGGCGTTATGCGCGCTTTCGGCCGAGAAGGCCTCGAGCAGACCCTGCTGGTGCGAGAGGAACTGCAGAAAGAGCGGGAACACCGGATAGCGCAGCGACTTCAGCTGCGCGACCGTATCGTCGCGCTCGGTTGCGCCCGGATTGCCGGAGGTGAATACCAGCTCGCCCGCGTGCGGTCCGCGCGCCGAGAGCCGGAAATACTCCGGCGTGTGCGCCGGCTTGCCATGCACGTATACCCGCAGCAGGCTGATGTCGTAGTCGTAGCGGGGATAATTGAAATTATCCGGATAGCCCCCGAAGAACGAGGTCGACTGGCTCGGCACGAATACCAATCTGACGTCCTGATAGCGCCGGTACTTGTACATCCAGTCCTGCCCGCCATGGTAGAGTCGCACCAGCTCGCAGCGCCATTGCCGCGCATCGCCGGCCACGCAGGCGGACTCGAGATGATTCGACACCGCGCGCATCGCGGCCGCGTAGGCCGCTCCGCTCTTGCCGTGCGTCGCCCGGTTCACCGCCGCCGTCACGTTTTGCAGCGATACCAGCTGCTCGATTTCCATCGCGGGGCATTTGGGTTCCTCCTTGCGCGTGGCGGCATAGAAATAGCGGGCCATGAGATTCTGCCCGGGCCGCGACAGGCCCTCCAGGCATCCGACCGCGCAGTGATGGTTGCTCAACACCAGCCCGTGCGGCGAGACGAACGAACCCGAACAGCCGCCCGCCAATCGTACGGATGCGAGCTGCACGTGACGGATCCACTTCGCCGTCGGCGTGAAGCCGAAGCGCCGCTGCAGAGCGGTCACCGGTAGGTTCGACAGCGGCCACATTCCCTCCGCCGCGTGCGCCGCCGGCAGAGCCAACAGCATCGTCAGCAGCAGCCCGAACACCCACACAGCGCCCCGATTTTTCATAACTCGCTCCCGTACAAAACCGCGCGTTCGCGACCCGCTCGCGCCGCCCGCGCTTTGGTGCCGCGAGGATAGGCGTACCGGAGGCCTTTGGAAAGGCCGGCCCACGCGCGCCATGCATTTTCGATCTATTTTTCAATGACTTACGACCCGCCGCGTCGCCGGCATCTCCCGCCCGCGGCCAACAGTGAGGCCAGGGGTCCGCGCCGATCGCGCGGCGAGGACTCGGTGTTTTGTGACGCGCGTCGCATCGTGCCGCATCGACCGCTCGTCGGTCTCCGCCGGCCGCCGGTCGGATCGCTCCAAGCGAGCCCTGTGTGACCGGTAGAGTAATGCGCACCCGGAACACACCGCGCATGAAATCCGTGTACAACGTGATGGCAACATACGCCCCGCAACGCCGACGTCCGGTCGGCCGCGCGCTCCAGCGCGGCGTAACGATGGCCGAGTTGGTCATCGTCATGTTGATCGTGGCGATCATCACCGCCATCGGTGTTCCCCTGTATCGCCACGTCACCACTGACAACCGGATGGCGACCGAGGTCAATGCGCTGCTCGGCGACCTGGAATACGCGCGCTCCGAGGCGGTGCGCGAGGGGCGCACGATCACGGTATGCGTCGCCGGCAGCGTCACCAGTCCGTATTCGTGCGCGGCCAGCGGCGTCAATACCTGGCAGGACGGTTGGATCGTCTTCGTCGACGTCAACGACAATCAGACCATCGCGTCCGACCAGGACGTATTGCGAGTACACGAGCCGTTCACCAGCGGCGACACCTTCGAAGCGAACTACGGCATCAGTTCCGTGTCCTTCAATCGTGACGGCTTCGCCTATACCGGCGAGGCAAACGTGACGATCACCCTGAAGAACTCCTCGAACGACGCCGTGTTCACGCGCTGCCTGCTCCTCAGCCAGTCCGGCATGATGACCACCGCGCTGCACCAGACCGATCCGACGGACTGCCCGGGGACCTGATGCGCCGTTGCACCCACAAGCGCCTTGCGCGCGGTTTCAGCCTGGTCGAGGTGCTGGTCGCCCTGATCATCATCGCGGTCGGGCTGCTCGGCATCGCCAAAATGCAGGCGCTGCTGCTTGCCGACACCGGTGTGTCGCGCCTGCGCACCCTGGTGGCGCTCGAGGCCTCGAGCCTCGCGGCTTCCATGCACGCCAACGCCGATTACTGGGCCGTCGCGCCGACTACGCTGCCCGGCAATCTCACCGTGACCATCGACCCGAGCGCCGCTACGACCGTGACCTCGGCGGGCGACAACAACCTGGCCAGTGCGATCTCGGCGGCGCTCGGCAATCCCAATCTGTGCGAACTTGGCAGCGGCTCGGTCCCCTGCACCGCCGCGGACATGGCCGGCTATCAGCTGGTGCAATGGGAACAAGCGATGGCGAACGTGCTCAACACGGCCACCACCGACATCGTGTGCGCGCCGGTCAACAACGGGATCACCGAAATCGCCGTGTGCACCATCACGATTTCCTGGACGGAAAACACGGTGAACGCGAACCGGCAGGAAGACAACAACGCCGCCTTCCAGAATCAGGTCTACCAGCTGGTGGTGGATCCATGAGCAGCCCGCGCAACAGCGATACGGGTTCGCGGCGCGAGCGTGGCTACTCGCTCATCGAGCTGATGGTGGCGATCCTGATCGCCCTGTTCTTGATTGCCGGGGTCATCACCATCGAGCAGAGTGTGCGCAACTCCTACACCGACCGCAGCGGCGTCGCCCAGCTGGAAAACGACGAGCGCTTCACGATGTCGATGCTGAGTGAGATCACCCAGTCGGCCGGCTACTATCCAGATCCGGCCGTGACCTCGCAGGTCGCGGCCCTGCCGGCCGCCACGGCCACCGCACCGAACGGCGCGGCGCTGTCGTTCGTCTCTGGACAGGCCATCGACGGCGTCCCGAACACGACCGTGGTCAACGGCGCCACCTATGACGACGATTCGATCGCCGTGCGGTTCATGACCGCCAGCGGCGATGGCATTCCGCTGTGTGACGGCACTTCGAATCAGACCGGAAGCGACACCGTCTACACCAATTACTTCTACATCGGCGTGGTCAACGGCACGAGCTATCTGTATTGCGCGCTGGAGATCGGCAACACCTGGTCGCCGACCAGCCCCGTGCAGCTCGTCGAGAACGTCGAGGCCATGCAGATCTGGTATGGCCTGCATACCGCCGCCAGCGTGACTCCCGGGGACTACTCCGTCGATACCTACGTCCCGGCCGCCGCGATGACCGCCTCGGACTGGAGCGAAGTCACCGCGGTCCGGATCACCGTGATGTTCAAAAATCCCCTGCAGGCCGATGTCGGTCAGCAGGCGGCAACCTTCACCAAGGTAATCGCGCTGATGAGCCGCACAGGAGGATCGTGAGCATGCGCGCGCCGTACCGAAGTCCTTGCTGCGCGCAGACCGGCATGGTCCTGGTCACGACGCTGCTGCTGCTGATCGTCATCACGATCCTTGCGCTCGCGATGTTCCGCGGCACCGGACTCGATAATCGTATCGCCGGCAACGTGCTCGATAAGCAGCGGGCGCTGCAGGCGGCCGACAGTGCGCAGCAATACGCCGAACAGTGGCTGTACGACGACGTCACGACCACCCCGCTCGTCAGTTGCGCCACCGAGACCGTCGCGCTGAGCACGCCCGTGATCTGCAATGAGCCGCTCATCGACCAGACCCAACCGAGCGAGGTGCCGTGGGCGGCCGGCGGGGCCTTCCAGTACACGACCGACATCACCACCAGCACCACCGGCGGCCAGAATACACTGTACGGCTATCCGATGGCCTACATCGGTTATCTCGGCGCCGACGCCACCGTTCCCGGTGCCCAAGACTACGTCGTGGACGCATGGTCATACGGCGGCTCTCAGGCCACGGTTGCGGTGGTGGAGAGCACGTATCAGATCCGCTATACCGTCGCATCGGCCAGCGGTCCATGAACGTACGGAGATCATCCATGGTTCGCAACAAGTTGTGGTTCGCCGCGCTGTTCACAGCCTGCGTCGTGCAGTTGCTGCCGGCGCGCGCGCAAACCTACACGACCTCCACCGTGTCGAACTTGAAAGAGGACTTCACCGGCGCGACGACCGAGAATCCGTGGTTCTACTTCAACGGCGCGTGTCTCACCGCGAGCACCGCCAGCGCCGCGGCGGCGCCGGGACCCGGCAGTCCGCCGGGCTGCATTGCCATCCAGACGTCCTCGAGCGGCGGAACCGGCGGATCGAACGCTTACTACAATGAGCCGCTCGTGGGGGGCTTCAACGGCGTGCCGGGCAGCACCGAAACGCTGCCGGACCCGGTCGGCGAAGGCGCCCTGCGCTTCACGAACGGCTGCACGGACAGCGGCTGCGGCAGTGGTGGCTACAATCAAAACGGCGCGATCGTCTCGGGCGACACGTTCACGACGAACGAGGGTCTGGATATCACCTTCAAGACCGTCACGTATCGCGGTAATTCCGGGGGTGCGGACGGTGATGGCGCCGACGGCATGAGCTTCTTCCTGGTCAATGCCGCGCAATGGAGCCCGATACAGAATTCGATCGGCGCCTTCGGCGGCAGCCTGGGCTACGACTGCTCGAATACAAATCCCCCTTATAACGGCATCGTCGGCGCTTATCTCGGCCTCGGCATCGATGAGTTCGGCAACTTCCTGAACGGCACGGTGAACACGCTCGGGGAGAACAGCCTGTACACCAGCGGCGACAACACCGCGACCGGGGGCGGCTACCAGCCCAATCGCATCGGCATGCGCGGCGCCGGCAACATTGCCTGGCCGTGGCTGACGGCCAACTACCCGACCGACTATCCGGACACCTTATCGGCGAGCGAACAAGAGTACGCGGTGCAGCAGACGTGCGAGACCGGGGATATATGGAATTTTTCCCATCCGGACAACCCGAAGAATACCGGCACCCCGGTCATGGATTATTCCGCGATTCCAAACGCCTACGCGGTTCTGCCCACCTCCGGCAAGAATGCCGTGCTGATCGGCGACGAGTACGCCAATGGCGGCTATTCGCGCCAGGATGCCACGCCGATCACCTATCGGGTGAAGATCACCGATAACGGCCTGCTCAGCATGTGGTACAGCTACGACGGCGGCTCGTGGATCGGGGTGCTGCAGAACCAGAACATCACCGACTCGAACGGCCCCCTGCCCGCGCTGCTGCGCTTCGGATTCGCCGGCTCCACGGGCGGCGACACGAACATTCACGAACTGCTGTGCTTCCGGGCCGAGCCCGTGACCCAGGCCGCGAGTTCCTCGGCGCTGAATCAGCAGGAGTCTTCCCGCGTCCAAAACGGCTCGCAGGTCTACCTCAGTTACTACGATCCATCGAATTGGACCGGACGGCTCACCGCCAATGAGCTCTCCACGGACAGCTCGGGGAATCTCGTGATCTCGCAGTACGCCAACTGGGACGCCTCGTGCGTCCTCACCGGCGTTCTGAGCGGCAGCAGCTGCCCCACCACCGGGCAGGCCGGCCCAATCGATGCCGAATCCCCCAGCAGCCGCGTGATGCTCACCTGGAGCGGCTCGGCGGGCATTCCCTTCGAGTGGTCCGACCTGACCGCCCCGGAACAGAATGCGCTCGACGTCGAGCAGACGGCATCTGGAACCACGAACAACACCACCTTCGGACAGGATCTGCTGGAATATCTGCGCGGCGATCGCAGCAACGAGATCACCTCGACCGGCAGCGGACTGTTCCGCGATCGGGTCAGCGTGCTCGGTGACATCGTGGATTCCAGTCCGGTGTGGGTCGGACCGCCCTCGAAGATGAGCTTCAGCGCCTACCAGACACCGCTCACCTGGAAGGACGATCTCTATCCGAACACCGTCATGCCGGAGAATTCCGGCGAGACCTACAGTCAGTACGAGGCCAACGAAGCGACGCGCCTGAACGTCGTATACGTCGGCGCGAACGACGGCTTCCTGCACGGCTTTGCCGCCGGCTCGTACAATTCGACCGGCACGACCTACGACAGCAGCACCAATACCGGCGAGGAGGTCCTGGCGTACACGCCGCAGGGCGTACTCGACGACATCCACAACGCGACCAATCCGAATCTCGATTACTCGAACCCGCAGTACGGTCATAACTTCTATGTCGACGCCACCCCAGGGGTGGGCGACCTGTACTATGCGGGCCGCTGGCACACGTGGCTGGTGAGCGGGCTCGGGCCGGGCGGCGCGGAGATCTTCGCACTGAACGTGACGCATCCCTCGCAATTCAGCGAGAGCAACGCGTCCAACCTCGTGATCGGCGACTGGATGGCCTCGAACCTCACGTGCGCGAACGTGTCGAACTGCGGCACCGATCTGGGTGACACCTACGGCACCCCGGTGATTCGCCGACTGCACGACGGCAACTGGGGCATAATCTTCGGCAACGGACTTGGCAGCGCAAGCGGCGATGCGGGCATCTACATCATGGACGTCAATTCGACCACGGGCGCAATCACCACCTACTACCTGTCGACCGGACAGGCAGGGACCGGCGACGGCATAGCGTTCGTCACGCCCGTCGACATGACCGGCGACCACATCGTTGACTATGTTTATGCGGGCGACGTCAACGGCCACGTATGGCGCTTCGACCTGACGAGCCAATCGCCGTCGAACTGGGCGGTGACACCCGGCCCGATCTTCAGCACGCCGAAAGGCCAGCCGATTACCACCGCGGTGCAGCCGGCGTTCGTCACGAACGCGGTGACAAGTGAGACTCAGCTCATGCTGTTCTTCGGCACGGGCGAGAAATTCCCGCTCACCAACTCCAGCGCCACGAGCTATGCCAGCGGCACGCAGGCATTCTACGGCGTGTGGGACTGGAACATGGACGGCTGGAACGCGTACGGCCTGACCCAGTTCGCGAGCCTCAGCCCCGCCACCGTCGCCGGGCTGATCAGCTCGAGCGGCTCGAATCCAACGCTGACGGCCGGCAATCTCGTGCAGCAGACCGTCAGCCTCGGCGCCAACGGTGACCGGACGATGGGCACGGCTGCGCCGATCTGCTGGGCCGGAACGCTCGCGTGCAGCGGCGGGAACGATCAGTTCGGTTGGTACATTGATTTTCCGGGCAGCAGCACCGGTTACAACGAGACCACCGACGAGCAGCTGATCTACAATCCGACGATCGTGAGCACCGCGGTGGTGTTCAACTCGACGCTGCCGGCGATCAATTCGCCGCTCGACTGCAATCCCGGCACCGATACGGGCTACACATACGCGATCGACGCGCAGACGGGCGGGCCGATCCCGAACTTCTTCAATGATTCCTCGACAACGCTCAATAACGGCAACGTGTTCACGGTGGCGTTCGCGTCCGAGGCGACCGGTACCGACTCCGTGGTGACCACGAACGGGACGGGCAGCTCGGGCAGCGCCAGCGTCGGCAAGACCTATCTGGTCTACCAGACGATCAACGGAACGGCCGGCTCGCAGCAGATCATCGAGGCCAACGATATCAACGGCATGCCCGAGACCTGGATCGAATTGCGCTAGGGTGACCTGCCATGACACGAACGCATAGAAAGACGCTCGCCCGCCCGGCAGGCCGCTCCGCCGGCTTCACCTTGATCGAGCTGATGATTACCCTGGTGGTGCTGGCAATTCTCACCATGATCGCCGTGCCGATCTACGAGCATCAGATCGAGGAGTCGCGCCGCACGGATGCGCGCACCGCGCTGCTGGAGCTCGCCGAGCGGGAGGAGCGCTACTACGCGACCAACAATGCCTACACGAGCGACCCGGCGGATCTCGGCTACGGCACCGCGGCGGCACCGGTGGCCTGGCCCGTCACGATCGGCAGCGGCTATTACCAGATCGAGGCGACCGTGCCGGATCCCAATCTCGCGGTCCCCTCCTACCTGCTCACCGCGACGGCGATCGGGAGCCAGACGGCCGATACGGACTGCCAGATCTTCACCGTCGATTCCACCGGTGTGGAGACCTCCTACAATGCCGCGGGGAGCGTAACGACCGACTGCTGGTGATTCCCCCCTGCCCAGCCGCCGTGATCCGCGCTGCCGTTCCCTGCTGAGGCCGTACGGGCCTTGAACCGTCTTGACTGCGGCCCCATCATTCGCGGAACCGACCGGGTGGCTCCGGGGTCCAACCCGCGGGCGCTCGGCCCTGTAGTCCCGAAAATCACCGGAGCACATGATGGATTATCAGACCGCCGAAAATCAGGCCGTGCAGCTGCAGAAACAGGCAGATCAAGTCGCCCAGAGCGTCAAGGCGCTGGCCGACAAGCTGCAAGCCAAGCTGAGCGACCCTGCGCTGTCTCGCGAGCTGCTGCTCGATCTGCGCGAAACCGCCCTCGCGATCCAGCAACAGAATCAGTCGGCCGTGATGCTCATCCAGCAGATGGCGGAGTATATTCACGGCCTTGAGACGCACATCGATTCCCAGCCCCAGCCGAATTACCAGACGCGCGGCTGGTCATCCCAGTCCTATGCCGGCAGCAGCGGGGGTTTCCTGGGCAGCATCATGTCGGGACTCGGCATGGGCGCGGGCTTCGGGCTCGCGAGCGACCTGGTCGGCAGCATCTTCTAACGCCGTCCCAGCTTTGACCGGCGCGGGGCGAATCGCCCCGCGCTCTGGCGCGCACGGCAGGCTGCCGGCCGCGCTCGCCGCACCCCGCAGCGCCGCCAATGAGGCTACGGCGGGTGGTCCGCGCACGCCGAACCGCGCGATTGACCCTCGACCACGAACACCGGACCTCTTGCGCTTCGGCGCGGCACCTCTGACCGTCCGACCGACGGCCGAGCCGCGCCCAGACATGCCATAATTCCCTCCTGTCTCGTCCGAGCCGTAGCAGCCTTGGGAGCCCGCGCGCCCGATGCCCGTCTTTACGCTGATTTCGGCGGTCATCGCCGTGGTGGCCTTGAGCGCCTATGCCAATCACAAGCTGGTGCGCCTGCCGGACTCGATCGGCATCACGGTGGTGGCGATGCTGCTGTCGATTGTCACCGTAATCGTCGGCCAGTTCGTACCGCGGGTGTCCGCCTGGGGCGAGCAGGTGGCACACGGCGTGAATTTCCCGGAACTGGTGTTCCACGGCCTGCTCGGACTGCTCCTGTTCGCCGGAAGCCTGCACGTCGACCTGCATGCGCTGCGCCGAGCGCGCTGGGTGGTGCTGGTGCTCGCCACCGCAGGGGTCGCCATCTCGACGGCCGTGATCGGCTGGGCGTTTTTCTACCTCACGCGCGCACTCGGCCTACCCATCACGCTGCGCGAGAGTCTATTGTTCGGCGCGCTGATCTCCCCCACCGATCCGATCGCGGCGCTCGGCCTGCTGCGCAAGGCGCGTGTCCCACTGTCGCTGCTCACCAAAATTACCGGTGAGGCGCTGTTCAACGACGGCACGGGCGTGGCGCTGTTCGTCGCGCTGCTCGGCGTAACGGGTGCACAGCTGCCTTCCACCGCGCACATTGCGACGCTGTTCGCGCGTGAAGTGTTCGGAGGTCTGGCCTTCGGTGTCCTGGTGGGCTTTGCGGCCGTGACATTGCTGCGCAGCGTCGACAGCCCGTCGGTGGAGATCCTGATTACCCTGGCGCTCGCCACCGCCGGTTACGACGCCGCGGCGGGCCTGGGGATATCCGCACCGATCGCCATCGTCGTCATGGGCCTGGTGGTCGGTGCGGACAGCCGCCGCTTCGCGACCCCGGCGCCGGTGCGTGAGCGCCTGTATCAGTTCTGGCAGCTTGCCGACGATCTGCTCAATCTGTTGCTCTTCGGGCTCGTCGGACTGCAGCTCACGGCGCTCGCGGGCGCAGTGCGCGAGTACCTGCTCCCGGCCGCTCTGGCCCTGCCCTTGGTACTGGCGGCACGCTACGTGAGCGTCGCGCTGCCCACCGCGCTCCTGCGGCGCTTCCAGCGCTTCGAGCCTCATTTCGTGAAATTGATGACCTGGGCGGGGCTGCGCGGCGTGCTCTCCATCGCACTCGCGCTGTCGTTACCCCAGGGGCCTGCCCGCGAGCTGATCGTCACCGCCACCTACGTGGTGGCGATCTTCAGCATCTTGGTACAGGCCACCACCGTCGAGCCCCTGGCGCGGCGCTGGATAAGCGTCGCCGACGATACCTGAAACGCGGGTCGCTGGATCGCCGGAGACGTGGCGGGTGATTGTCCTTATCGGAACAGGGTCTTGGGGCGTTCACCGTACGGCATGTGCGCGGTCATAAGGAATCCGGGGCATCCGCCCGAGCCTGCCCGAGCAGCTCGCGCACGTGCGCACGCCCCCGCCGGCACGCCTGGACCAGATCCGCCCCTGAGGCCAGTGCCCCCGCGATTGCTGATGCCAGCGCGCAGCCGGTGCCACGCATGCGGACATCGAGTCGCACGGCGGTGAGCCACAACGGCGCGAGCCCGGGACGCACCAGCACGTCGTTCGTTTCGGGTCCCTCGTCATGCCCGCCCTTCAGCAGTATCGCCCGCGGGCCCTCGGCGAGCAGCGCATTTGCCCAATCGAGGCGAGCTTCCCGCGGACTCGACACCGCGCTTCCGAAGGTGCCACCGCGGGCCAGATAGGCGGCTTCGGGAAGGTTGGGCGTGAGGAGCGTCGCGAGCGGAAAGAGCCGCGCGCGCAGCGCAGCCAGACCGGCCACCTCGAGCAGCGCCGCACCCGAGGAGGCGTACAGCAGCGGGTCGAGTACCACGGGCGCGCTCCCACGACGTTCCTCGAGCACTTCGGCCACCGCCTCGATGGTGGCCTGCGTGCCCAACATTCCGATCTTGACGGCGCCGATGGCCCGCGCACTCAATGCCGCGACCATCTGTGCACGCACTTGCGCCGGCGGTACCGGGTGCACGCTGAGCACGCCAGCGTCGGTTTGCGCCGTCACGGACGTGACCGCGCACGCAACATCCACGCCCATCCGCTCGAGCGTGCGCGCATCGCGCAAAAGCCCCGCTCCGCCGCTGCTGTCCGTCCCGGCGATCACCAGCACGATCGGCCGCGGCACCGTCACTCCCCAAGCGCGATCAGCGCAACGTCGCGCGCCTCTCGCTCCAGCAGCAACCGCGCGGCCCGCCAGGCCCGAATGCCCGAACGGCAACACAACACGATGCGCACCCCGCTCGGCAGCGCCTGACCGGCCATCTGTTCGACGGCGAGCCGCAGGGCGCCGGGAAACGGGGAAACGGGCGCCTCGCTGCAGCTGCGCAAGTCCACAACGACATCCTCCGGTCGCACCTCGCTCGGGGCGATGAAGCGCAGCAGCGGCTCAGGCGGCTCCGCGACCCGTGAGAAGGAGAAACCCCCGAATCGCAGCCTGGCGAGGTCCACGGTCACCAGCCGGCTGAGCACGGGCGGATCGAGCCCCAATACCTGCGCGAGCGTCAGATGAGCCTGCAGCGTGCCGAGCACGCCCACCGCGCTGCCGAGCACACCGGTCTGCGCGCACGAGCCGGCTCGCCGCGGCATCTCGGGAAACACTGCGCGATAGCTCGGGCCGCCGCCGCAGAACACCCCGGCATAGCCGGACAGGCCCAGTACCGAGGCGCTGACCAGCGCCTTGCCGAGTCGGCGACACTCATCGCTCAGAATGTACGTCAGCGCGAGGCTGTCGCCCGCATCGACCACGATATCGGCGCATCCGCACCAATGTGCGGCATTCTGCGGGGTCAGCCGCTCGATGGCAGCCTCGATCGCGACGTCCGGGTTGAGCGCAATCAGGCGTTCGGCCGCCGCGGCGGCCTTGGGCGCCCCGAGATCGCTCATCTGATAGATCGGCTGGCGATGCAAGTTGGTCACATCCACCCGATCCGGATCCACCACCCGCAGCCGGCCGACACCCGCGGCACACAGATACTGCAGCACCGCACAACCCAGGCCTCCGGCCCCGACGACCAGTACGGCCGCCGCGCGCAATCGCGCCTGCCCCTGAAGGCCGATCTCAGGCAGAACAGTCTGGCGGACATAGCGATCACTCATGCCGCCTGCCCCACGCGCACCCAGGCGCGCATGCGCGCCTCGGGATCGGGATTGCGGACAATGTCCGTCACCACCGCCGCTGAATCCGCGCCGGCCGCGAGCACGCCGGGCAGACGCTCGAGTGTCAATCCACCGATGGCCACCAGCGGCCGCGCACCGATGCGCCGTTTCCATGTCCTGATGCGAGCCAATCCCTGCGGTGGGAATGGCATGGCCTTCAGCAGCGTCGGATAAATTGGCCCGAGTGCGAGGTAGTCGGGCTCAAGCGCCATCGCCCGCTCGAGTTCCCGCTCGTCATGCGTGCTGATCCCGAGACGCACCGCGGCACGGCGCAGCGCCGGGATGTCGGCCGTATCCAGATCGCTCTGACCCAGATGAACGAAATCGCACCCCTCCTCGAGCGCGAGCTGCCAGTGATCGTTGACCACCAGTTGCGCGCCGGCGTGTACGCACTGCGCGCGGGCCGCACGAATCTCTGCGCGCAGCGCCTCCGGTCGATCCTTGATCCGCAGCTGTATCAGGCGTACACCGCAGGGCAGCAATCGGCCGACCCACTCGGCGCTCTCGACGATGGGGTAGACCCGCCCCAGCATCAACGCAGCAGAGCCGTGCCCACGATCGGTGTCGAGGGCACCGCCATCTCGCGCGGTTCCATCGGTCCGGCCTGATGTGCCTGCCGTCCGGCGGCGACCGCCTGCGCGAACGCGCGCGCCATGCGCACCGGGTCGGCCGCCTGCGAGATCGCCGTATTGATCAGCACGGCATCGAAACCGAGCTCGAGAGCCTGGGCCGCGTGCGAGGGCACACCGATCCCCGCATCGATGACCAGCGGCACCTCCGGGAAGCGCGCTCGCAACGCCTTAAGGCCGAACAGGTTATTCAGGCCGCGCCCGGAGCCGATGGGCGAGCCCCAGGGCATCAGCACCCGGCAGCCCGCCGCACACAGCCGCTCGGCGACGGTCGGATCCTCGGTGGTATAGGGAAACACCTCGAAACCCTCCGCGCACAGGACGCGGGCCGCCTCGACCAGCGCGAACACATCCGGCTGCAGGGTGTCCCCATCGCCGATCACTTCGAGCTTCAGCCAGGTGCTGCCGAACACCTCGCGAGCCATGTGCGCGGTCGTCACCGCCTCTTTGACCGAATGGCAACCCGCGGTGTTGGGTAACACCCGCACCCCGAGCTCCCGCACGATCGACCAGAACCCCTGGCCGGCCCGATCGCCCGCAGACTCGCGCCGCAGGGACACGGTGACCACCTCGGTTGCGCTCGCCTTGACCGCCTCGGCGAGGACGGCCGGAGACGGATAGCGTGCCGTCCCAAGCAGCAGACGCGAGCCCAGTGGCACATCGTATAGCGCGAGCATTCAACCTCCCTGCATCGGCGCCAGCACTTCGATCCGGTCGCCCTCACTCAGGGCGAGTGTGGCTCGGCCTCCGACCGGCACGAACTCATCGTTGACCGCCGTTGCGATAACGGCGTGCTCGAAGCCGAGCTCGCTCAGCGCAGCGGCGAGGTCGGCGGCGCGCAGCTCGCGCCACTCGCCGTTGACCTGAACTTTCACTGCATCACCTCGGGGGCCTCGCGCCCCTCGAGCACGTATGCCGCGGCACGGCGCGCCAAGGCTGGAGCGGCCAGAAATCCATGACGGAACAGGCCGTTCACGTAGAGCGTGCCGCCGCGCCGAACGAGCCGTGGCAGGTTGTCGGGGAAGGCGGGTCGGACGCCGGTGCCGATCTCGAGGATCTCCCCCTCGCCAAAAGCAGGATGCAACGCATAGGCCGCCCCAAGCAGCTCCAGCATCGAGCGGGCAGTGATACGGCTCGCCTGGTCACTCTCGATCATGGTCGCGCCGATCATGTAGTGTCCCGCCTCCCGCGGCACCACATACACCGGTGTGCGCGGATGCAGCACGCGCACCGGGCGAGTCAAAGTCAGATCCGGTGCGCGCACATGCAGCATCTCGCCCTTGACCCCGCGCAGATCCGTGAGCACGTTTCGGGCCGCAAGCCCGGTGCAGTCGAGCACACACTGGCCATCTTGTGCGGCGGCGGAATCCGCTGCGGTGGCGAAACGGATGGTGCCGCCGAGCGTGCGCAGCCGTTCGGCGAGCGCCACGAGTGCCGCTCGCGGATCGATGTGCGCCTCGCCTTTGAAGTACAGACCACGCTCGAAACGCCCGGCAAGATCAGGTTCGAGCGCGGCAATCCCCTCGGCATCCAGCCACTCGTAATGCTCGGTGCGACGGGCAAATTGGTTCAGCTCCGCACCGTCACGCCCATGCGCCAGAACCAGAGTTCCACGTCGCACCATGGCAGGGTACTTCTCACCCCACCACGCGAAGCCCTCATCCCCGAGCGCTACGATGAGCGGTGGGGCGTGGACGCGCTCGCACCACGGTGCCAGCATGCCGCCGGCGAACCAGGAACATGAGTCTGCGCCGAGCTGGGCGCTGCGCTCGAGCACTTCCACGCGCGCACCCCGCTCGGCGAGCTCCAGGGCGCAGGCGAGTCCGGCGACACCGGCGCCGATCACGGTGGCGCGCACCACTCAATTCTCCTCGCCGGCGGGCACGTAGAGCTGCCCGCCCGCGGCACGAAACTTCTCGGCCATCTCCCTCAGACCCTGTTCCCGCGCTTGCGCACGCACCTCGTGCGAGATGCGCATGGAACAGAATTTCGGTCCGCACATCGAGCAGAAATGCGCCAGCTTGTGCGCCTCCTTCGGCATCGTCTCGTCGTGAAACCCGCAGGCGGTGTCCGGATCGAGCGAGAGGTTGAACTGATCCTCCCAGCGGAAATCGAATCGCGCGCGCGAGAGCGCATCGTCGCGCGCGCGCGCACCGGGGTGCCCCTTGGCGAGATCGGCCGCATGGGCGGCAATCTTGTAGGTAATCACTCCGGTTTTGACGTCGTTGCGGTCAGGCAACCCGAGGTGCTCCTTCGGCGTGACGTAACAGAGCATGGCGGTGCCATACCAGCCGATCATCGCCGCACCGATCGCCGAAGTGATGTGATCGTAGCCCGGAGCGATGTCGGTGGTCAGCGGACCGAGGGTGTAGAACGGCGCCTCGCCGCAGCAAGCGAGCTGTTTATCCACGTTCTCCTTGATCTTGTGCATCGGCACATGGCCAGGGCCCTCGATCATGACCTGGCAGTCGTGCCGCCAGGCGATGCGCGTCAGTTCGCCGAGCGTCTCGAGTTCGGCGAACTGCGCCGCGTCATTGGCGTCGGCGATCGAGCCGGGCCGCAGGCCGTCGCCGAGGGAGAAACTGACGTCGTAGGCGCGGCAGATCTCGCAAATCTCCTCGAAATGCTCGTACAGGAAGCTCTCGCGATGATGCGCCAGGCACCACTTGGCCATGATCGAGCCGCCGCGCGAGACGATGCCGGTCACCCGCGCGGCGGTGAGCGGGATGTAGGCCAGACGCACGCCCGCGTGGATGGTGAAGTAATCGACGCCCTGTTCGGCCTGCTCGATCAGCGTATCGCGGAACATCGCCCAGGAAAGCTCCTCGGCCACCCCACCGACCTTCTCCAGCGCCTGATAGATCGGCACCGTTCCGATCGGCACGGGCGAGTTGCGCAGGATCCATTCCCGGATGGTGTGGATGTTGCGTCCCGTGGACAGGTCCATCACCGTGTCCGCACCCCAGCGGATAGCCCACACCAGCTTGTCGACCTCCTCGGCCATCGACGAGCTGACCGCGGAATTGCCGATGTTGGCATTTATTTTGACCAGGAAGTTGCGGCCGATGATCATCGGCTCGGCCTCGGGATGATTGATGTTGGCCGGGATGATGGCGCGACCGGCGGCCACTTCGGCCCGCACGAACTCGGGGGTCACGTACGGCGGAATGCTCGCACCCCAGTCTTGGCCGTCACGCCTCGTGTGCTCCCCGGGGCGGCGCCCGAGATTCTCGCGGATGGCGACGAACTCCATTTCCGGCGTGATGATGCCCGCGCGCGCGTAAGCGAGCTGCGTCGCCGCGCGCCCCGCACGGGCCCGCAGCGGCCGGCGCGCATTTGGAAAAGACAGCACTTGCGCCTGAGCGGAGGCGAGCCCGTCGTCCTCGGGGCACACCGCACGCCCGGTGATGCATTCAACGTCGCCACGGGCCTCGATCCAGCCCTTGCGCAGCTGCGGCAAGCCACGCTCGATATCGATGCGCGCATCCGGATCGGTGTAGGGCCCGGAGGAATCATATACGGTGAACGGTGGCTCGCCGCTTGCCGGTTGCAGCGCGATCTGGCGCATCGGCACGCGCACATCGGCATGCAGTGTACCCCCCACGTGGATCTTACGTGAGGCGGGCAACGCGTCGGCGACGACCTTGGGGACGGCATTCATCGTGGCGGCTCCTTCAGCGGCTCAACCGCAGAAGACCCAGAGTCGCCGGCGCGAGAAAGGCGAGAGCCGAAACTTTCCTACGCCAGCATAAACTGGATCAGGTTCAAAGGGTCGCCGCGCCGCGCCCGCGGGCGCCGTCGGCCTCTCAGCCCCTTGACGGGGCTCCCCTAGTCATGCGCACACGATAGTACGTGAATCAACGCGGGTCAACGCCGCCGCGCGGGCGTTCCCGAGCAAGGCAACAAACGTGCTCCCACCGCGTGCCCCGAGGACACCGGCGCTCTGCCTTCCCATTGCTCGCACTCGAGTCCTCGAGCGCGGGCCGCCGCGAGACCCCGGCGTCACCGTTCAGCGTGACGGCGGGTCCACCGTCCTTACTCCCGGTGGGTGGCGTGACTGGCTTGCCCGCCCTTGCGGCCGGCCTCGGCCGCCAACTGACGGTTCTGCGAGAAGCTGCGCTTCTCATCCGGCACACTCTGACCGCCCTTACGACCGGCTTCCGCCGCCAGACGCCGGTTCTGCGAGAAGCTGCGCTTCTCATCCGGCACACTCTGACCGCCCTTACGACCGGCTTCCGCCGCCAAGTGACGGTTTTGTGAGAAGCTGCGCTTCCCGTCCGGTACCGCCTTGCCACCCATGCTGGCAATCTGGCGCTGCCGCTCCTGACTCATGGACGCAAATCCACGGCCGCTGACGCCCTTCTGGGGCTGGGTTCCCTCATGAGCTGGCTGGATCATGGGCTCTCTCCTCTGGTCGAAACAGAAATGGGGCTCAGCATAAGCCCGCGGCGACCGAGCCACCGCTGAACATAAGACCCCTTAGATGCCCAAAGGGTTCCTGCAGCGATTTCGCCCAGGATACCCCACCGCTCATCATCGAGTTCATTTATGTTTTTTACCCGCAGGATCAGCGACTTTCAGGTCTATTTTCGCGTCAATCGCGGTGATTTCTTGTTTTAGCATGGTCTTGACCTGTGCCGGTGGATTCATCGCGAGTAATTTTGAGAAGCGCAGCCGCGCCAGTCGCAGATCCCCCAGGCGCATGGCTTCGGCGGCACCGAAGAACAGCGCCTGCGGGGAAGTCGGGTCGATGGCCAGTGCCTCGTCGATCAGCTGTCCGGCGCGCCCTTCGAGCGAAGAATCATGGATCAGGATCATCGCCTCGGCCTCACCCACCAACGCTGTCGCGTTGCGGCCGCCCGCCACCTGATTCGCACGTGCGAACGCGCGCACCGCGAACGGATACTCCTGCACGATGATGTATGAGCGTCCGAGCTTCAGCCAATCATCGAGATCTTTCGGGTCGCGATCGAGATGATCGATCAGCGCGATGATGGGGGATCGCGGCGAGGCGACCCCCGGGTAGCGCTTCCACGGCCAGTTGCTCGACTTCAGGTACAGACCGACCGAGCCCGCTGCAAGCAGCGCACCGACCAGCAGCGCCGTCCAGCGAGCCGGCGGCAGCTGCGTGCGCAGCGGCCGGATCAGCGGAACCACGACCAAACCAATCGCGATGGCGATCAGGAGCGTCACGAGGAATATGAATAGGATCATCGGCCGCGCTCCTGGGTTCGAGTCAACCCGTCGCGAGGATCTGGCTCCTCGTGATCGCTCTGCACCAGCAGCGTACGCCGGTGGATGACCACGCCGGCGGCAACCGCGCCCACCAGCAGCAGGATGCCCGGCGTGAGCCACAGCCACGCGGTCTTCCATACGAACGGCGGCTTGAAGAGTATGAAATAGCCATAGCGGGAAACGAAGAACTTGCGGATCTGCCGATCGGTGTCTCCGGCGAGCAGCATCTGCCGGATCTGCCGGCGCATATCGGCCGCGAGGCTCACCGGCGAGTTGGCGAGCGACTCGTCCTGACACTGCATGCAGCGAAACCCGTGAATGAGCCGCTCGTAGCGCGCCTCGAGCGCCGGTGTCGGCATCTGCGTCGGTGCGATCGCGCGCGCCCACGGCGCACCGAGCAGCAGCGCGATGGGCAGCAGCGCCAGAGCCAGTCGTGTCAGGCGCATCACGAGCCCGCCACGGTGGTGTCGGCCGGCAGGCGCGGCAGGATGTCTTCGGTCCACGCCCGCGGGGTGATCGGCCCGATGTACTTGTACACGATGATGCCTTGCGGATTGACGAGGAAAGTCTCCGGCGCACCGTAGACACCCCAGTGAATCGCCTCCAGGCCGCCCGGATCGAAGGCGATGCGCTGGTAGGGATCGCCCTTGGTGCTGAGAAACGCCAAAGCCTCACCGCGCGTGTCCTTCCAATCGAGGCCGATCAGCGGCACGATGCCGGTGCGCGCGATCGCCAGCAGCTCCGGGTACTCCTGGCGACAGGAGATGCACCAGGTGCCCCAGACGTTGAACAGATACCAATGTCCGATCAACTGGGTGGAACTGACCATTCGATGCGGGTGCATGAGGCTCGGCAGGGAGAAGTTCGGCGCATGCTTTCCGATCAGCGGCGAAGGCACCAGGTCCTTGCGCGGCGCCTGCATGATGCCCATCGCCAACAGTGCGGCCACCCCGACGAACACCAGCAGCGGGATGAAACGACGAATCATCAGGTCTTGCCTCCGGCGAGCGCCGCAACCGTCTCCTGCGCCCGTGCTTGCTCGATGCGGTAGCGTCGGTCCGTGATCGCCAGCAGGCCGCCGAAGGCCATGATGAGTGCCGCGATCCAGATGAAGCTGACCAGCGGGCGCACCTGCAGCCGCAGGCTCCAGCGGCCATCGCCGAGGTTCTGCCCGAGCGCCACCAGGATGTTGCTCCCGTCGTGGAACAGCACGGCGGACTTGGTCGTCACGGTATGTTGTACCCAGTACATGCGCGTCGCAGGATGCATCACCGCCACCGCCCGTCCATCGCGTGTCACGACCACTTTGGCGATCGACCCGCCATAGTCCCGTCCGTGCAACGGACCGACGCCCTCGAACTGAAAGGTGTAGCCGCCGGCGCGGGCGCTCGCGCCGTTGGCGAGCGCCACGTCGCGCTCGGCCGTAAAGCCCTGCACCGCAGTCATCGAGAACACGAAGATCCCCAGCGCGATGTGCGCGATGGTCATCCCGAGCACCGCGCGCGGTATGGCGATACGCCGACGCAGCCGCTCGATCGGGTCGATCAGCGAGGAGAAGATGATCCACGTCCCGAGCGTCATGCCGACCGGCGCCAGCACGCCCCTGCCGTGAAAGATCACGATGGCCGTCACGCAACCGACGAGCGCCGCGGCCGCAAGAGTCAGCAGCAGTGTGCGCCCCTGGCCGCCCAATCCGCCACGCTTCCAGCGCGCGTGAATGCCGACTGCCAGCAGCGCCAGCAGCGGCAGCATCGAGATCAGGAAGGTCGGGTTGAAGTACGGGGGACCAACCGAGAGCTTGCCGAGCCCCAGCGCCAGGGAGATGATCGGGGCCATCTCACCGGCAAACACTGTGCCGCAGGCGGTGACCAGCAGAATGTTATTGAACAGCAGGAACGATTCGCGCGCGGTGAGCTCGAAGCCGGCCTCGGACTTCAGATGCGGCACGCGCCAGGCGTAGAGTGAGAGCGCCGCGCCGATCATGACCACGAGGAAGGTCAGTAGAAATACCCCGCGGCCCGGACTCACGGCGAAGGAGTGTACCGAGATCAGAATCCCGGAGCGCACCAGGAACGTGCCGATCAAGCTCAGCGAGAACCCGAGCACCGCCAGCAGCACCGTCCAACTCTTGAACAGTCCCCGCTTTTCGGTCACCGCCAGGGAGTGGATGAGCGCGGTCGCCATCAGCCACGGCATGAACGAGGCGTTCTCGACCGGATCCCAGAACCAGAACCCGCCCCAGCCGAGGGTATAGTACGCCCACCAGCTACCCAACACGATGCCGCAGGTGAGAAACGCCCAGGCAGCCGTCGTCCACGGCCGTGTCCAGCGCGCCCACTCGCGATCGAGCTTGCCCTCCAGCAGCGCGGCACAGGCAAAGGCAAACGCAACCGACAGGCCAACGTAGCCGGTATAGAGCATCGGGGGGTGGCCAGCGAGCCCCGGGTCCTGCAGCAACGGGTTCAAGCCGAGCCCATCCGCCCAGGGGGTCGTGAGTCTGATGAACGGGTTGGAGGTCAGGAGCGTGTACAGCAGAAAGCCGAAACTGATGGCGCCGAGCACGCCGAGCACCCGCGCGGAAAATTGCTTCGGCAATCGCGCAGTGCCGAACGCTGTCGCCACCGTCCAGCACCCAAGCAGGAAGATCCACAGCAGCAGCGATCCGGAATGCGCCCCCCACACGCCGGCCACCCGATAGAACAACGGCAGCTGCGAGTTGGAGTTCTCGGCGACGTAGCGTACCGTGAAGTTGTTCTGCACGAAGGCCGTCACCAGGCAGCCCATCGAGGTCGCGACCATCACGAACTGTCCGGCCACCGCCGGGTTGACCGCTGCGACCCAACGCTCGCGCCGCAAAGCCGGACCACCGATGCCGAACAACGCCTGCAGCCCCGCCAGCAGCAACGCGAGGATGAGCGCGAATTCCCCGAGTTCCGGAATCATTTGCCCACTCCCCTGCCGCCGCTGTAATCATCCGCATTGACGGCAAGCGACGGATCGCGCGGGTCGCCGTAGTCGATGCCCCATTTCGGATGGATGCCCGGCGGACGATAGTACTGATCGTGCTTGGCCAGCACCTGGTCGGCCCGGAACACTCCATCGGGCAGCAGTTTGCCCTGGACGATCACCCCGGAATCAGCGCGGAACAGGTCCGGCAGCACGCCCGTATACTCGACCGGAATCTCGTGCTTGTAGTCCGTGACCCGGAAATGCACTTCCATCGTACCGGGCGTGCGATACACGCTCCCTTTGGCGACCATGCCGCCGAGCCGGAACGTCTGCCCGACCGGGGCCTTGCCCTCGGCCACCTGGGTCGGCACGAAATAGAACATCACGTTGTTCCGCAGCGCCGAGAGCGCGAGGCCGCCGGCGAGGGCGACGCCCCCGAGCAGCCCGACCACCAGCAGCAAACGGCGCCGTCTCGGGGTCATGTCGGCTCCTCCTGCATCTCGAGCTGGATCTCCATCCGGCGATGCGCGGCGCGGCGTGCCCGCACGAGCAGCCGCTTGGCCCAATAGATATTGAGGCCGATCACGACGAACGTGACCGCATAGGACGGCCAGACGAACGGGTAATAGCCGCCCATCCACAGGAATTTCATCATGCTCCCACCTCCTCCCGCACCCAGCGTGCGGTGCGCTCCCGGTTGAGCACCTCGGCACGAAGGCGCATCAACAGCACGGCCACGCTGTAGAGCGTGAACCCCAGAAACATCACCATCAACGGAATCAGCATCGAGGGCGGCATCGCCTTTCTGCCGATGAACACCAGCGCCCCCTGGTGCAGGGAATTCCACCAGACGACCGAGTAATGCACGATCGGAACATCGACCAGTCCGACCACCGCCAGCACGGCGCTGGCGCGGTCGGCGCGCTGCAAATCCTCGAATGCGGCCCGCAGGCCCATGTACCCCAGGTAGAGCAGCAACAAGAACAGCTCCGAGGTCAGCCGCGGATCCCACGCCCAGTACGTTCCCCACATCGGTTTGCCCCAGAGCGAGCCGGTCACCAAGGTCACCAGGGCGAAAGAGGCGCCGATCGGAGCGGCGCTCGCCGCGAGCGCATGTGCCGCCTTTATCCGCCAGATCAGGCCGATGCCCCCGGCAATCCCCATGACCCCGTACATCATCAACGACAACCAGGCGCTCGGCGCATGCACGTAGATGATTCGATATGCATCGCCCTGCTGGTAGTCCGGAGGCGCCAGCCACAACCCGCCGATCAGGCCCGCGACGATCAGGATCGCGGCCGGCCAGGCGAACCAGGCGATCAGGCGGCCAGCGGTCCGGTATAGGTACGGCGGCGAGGCCAGACGATGAAACCAAGTCCAGGTCATTGCGGTGCGAGTCTCACTCGAGATTGATGTGCACCGCCGCGGTGGCCGCGAGCGGCGCGAGGGTCGTGGCGAGCACGGCGAGCGCCGCGAGCAACAGCAGCGGCGCCGAATAGGATTCGCCCTTGATCGCGAGCTGCGTGGCGCGCGCTCCGAAAATCAACACCGGGATCACCAGCGGCAGCGTCAACAGCGACAGCAGCGCACCTGAGCGGCGCAGTCCCATCGTGAGCGCCGCTCCGACCGCGCCGATCAGGCTCAGCGTCACCGTTCCGAGGCCGACCGAAGCCAGGATGCCGGGCATCGCGGCCTGCGGTACACCGAGGGCCGCCCCGGCGATCGGCGCCATCAACGCGAGCGGCAGCCCGGTGAGCAGCCAATGCGCAGCGGTCTTGGCCACCAGCAACCCGGTCAGTGCCCGGCCCGAGAGCGCGAACTGCTCGAGCGTGCCGTCCTGGGCGTCATCGCGGAACAGGAATTCGAGCGCCAGGAGCGAGGACAGCAGGGCCGCCGCCCACACCACCCCGGGGGCGATGCGGCGCAGCTCGGGGAGACTGGGTGTGACCGCCAGCGGAAAGAGCGTCGTCACGATGACGAAGAACGCCAGGGGCTGGATGAGTTGGCTCGCCTTGCGGAACGCCAGGCGAAGATCCCGTTCGAGCATCAGGCGAGCCACGGCCAGTGCCGAGGGCGCCGCTCTGCGCTCGGGTACCGCGGCCGGTAGCGCGGCGGACCATGCGCTGACCTCAGACAACGCCGAGCTCCAGCGACCGCAGGGTGCGCTCCGACATCATCAGAGCATGATGTACGGCCGCCACCGCGAGCCCGCCGCCGGCCAGGTGCTCATCAAGCAATGTGCCCACCAATCGCTGACCGTCCACATCGAGATGGGTCGTGGGCTCATCGAGGAGCCACAGCGGAACGTTCATGAGAAGCAGCCCCGCCAGCGCCACGCGCCGCTTTTGCCCGGCCGAAAGCGTATGCACCGGCCGGTCGGCCCAGCGCTCCCCGCCCACCCGCTCGAGCTTCTGATCAAGTTCCGCGCGAGTCAACCGCCGCCGCACGCCAATCCAGTAGGTGAGATTCTCCCGCGCTGTGAACTCCATTTTCAACGGCGGCTCGTGACCCAGATAAGCCATTTCCGCGTGGAAAGCCGGCAGATCCCGGCGCACGTCCTCGCCCCGCCAGTGGATGGCTCCAGCCTCCGGATAGGACAGGCCGCATATGGTCCGCAGCAGACTCGTCTTGCCCGCCCCGTTCGGCCCGGTCAATTGCAGGCACTCCCCGCCGGTGACCCTGAAACTCACGCCGCGCAGAACATGCCGCTCACCCCGCCACAGATGAATCTTCTCGCCCTCAAGCGTCGCTTCGGACATGCCGGTTGTCGGCCCGTGAAAGTCTCCAAGGGAGATAAGTCTCGCTAATTCCGCTGGATATCGCCATAGGGACAGCGCTACGGGAGGTACGTACCCCTGCGTATTGCTTCCCATGGCGTTTTACGGCACGGCGGCCCGCTTCTTCGCGGCCCCTCAGGTAGAATGGGACAACCTCCCTGCCCGGGTGGCGGAATAGGTAGACGCAAGGGACTTAACGAAATTGAGCACCCGGGGCGGAAACGCCCGGCGTGAATGGGGTCAAAGTCGGTGGAACAGCAGCACGTTGCGGTGCCTGCAATACCGAGCTAAGCCGCCGCCTCGGCGCGCGGAAAGTGTAGAGACTTGACGGCCCCTGCCTAAACCACGCGGTATACGCCGTGCGGCATGGTAAAGGTAAAGTCCAGACCCCAAATGCGCCCGTTGTTCGCAGCGGCGCGCAGCGGCGAAAGCCGTAGCGGGTACGAAAATCCCTCGGGGGCAACCCCATGCCGGTTCGAGTCCGGCCCCGGGCACCACTCAAGCGTCCGCAGCCATCCGCCAGCATCCTGACCGCTCGGAAAATCCCCTGAGAACCCGTACTTTCCGTGCGCGAGGATCCGTCACCGTCCGTTGACAGCCGAGCATACTCGGGGGTACCGTGCGCTTCAAGTTCCCCAATGTGGGTCCTTGTTCGGGGTATCAGGGGATATCTGATGAAGCTCACCGACACGAAGATCCGCACCGCCAAGCCGCGTGAGAGGCCCTACAAGCTGTTTGACGGCGGGGGGCTGTACCTTATGGTGTCCGCCCAGAAAGACGGCTCAGCGGGGCGCTACTGGCGCCTGAAGTACCGTGTGCATGGCAAGGAGAAGGTGCTGGCGATCGGGACCTACCCCGATATCAACCTGCGGGAAGCCCGGGAGGCCCGCGACGATGCCAAGAAGCTCCTGGTTCGCGGCACTGACCCCTCGGAGAAAAAGCGCAGCAGCAAGGTCATTCAGGCCGACACGTTCAGACTCGTCGCCGAGGAGTGGCTGGGACTGCAAGCAAAGAAGCTCGCCGACGTGACGCTCGAGAAAGGCCGATGGATGCTCGAGGCGTTCATCTACCCTCGCCTGGGCGACAAGCTCATCAACGAGATCAAGGCGCCGGAATTGCTGGCGGCCCTGCGCGTCATCGAGGCCAAAGGCCGACACGAGACTGCGATGCGCACCAAGCAGCGCTGCGGGCAGATTTTCCGGTACGCCATCGCGACGGGCCGAGCCGAGCGCGACATCACCGCCGACCTGCGCGGCGCGCTGGCTCCCGTACCGACGAAGAATCGAGCTGCGATCACCGACCCGGTGCGCGTCGGTGAGCTGCTGCGCGCCATCGACGGCTACGCGGGCGAACCAGCGACCGCAGCGGCTCTGAAGCTCGCCCCCCTCACCTTCGTGCGTCCCGGCGAGCTCCGCGGTGCGGAGTGGCGTGAGTTCGACCTCGAGGGCGGCGAGTGGCGCATCCCGGGCGAGCGCATGAAGGTGGGCGACGCGCACATCGTCCCCCTCTCCTCTCAGGCCGTTGGAATTCTCACCGGCCTGCAGGCGATCACCGGCAACGGCCGCTATCTGTTCCCGTCGCTGCGCTCGCGTGAGCGGCCGATGAGCGAGAACACCCTGAACGCTGCGCTGCGCCGGCTCGGGTACACCACAGACGAAATGACCGCGCACGGCTTCCGGGCAATGGCCTCGACGCTGCTCAACGAGCAGGGGGTCCCGCCCGATGTCATCGAGCTGCAGCTCGCGCGTGCGGAGCGGAACAAGGTCCGGGCCGCGTACAACCGGGCGCAGCGCCTGCCTGAGCGCCGCAAGATGATGCAGGCGTGGGCGGATTACCTCGACGGGCTGAAGGCCGGGGGCGCGAAGGTGACGCCGATCCGGCGCAAGGCATGACGCGATTCACGATCCGCAGCAATCCGCCACCGTCCGTTGACATTCGTATAGCGCGCCTATACACTGCTCACCGTGATCCGCTCGTTCCGCCATGCTGGACTTGAGGCGTTCTTCCGCTCCGGCTCCAAGGCAGGGATTCAGCCGAAGCATGCGAACCGGCTGCGCAAGCAGTTGGGTTCGCTGAACCGCGCGAGCGGCGCGAACGGCATGGCCGTGCCGAGCTGGCACCTGCACCCGCTGCACGGGGACCTCAACTCAAGGGCCACTGGGCTGTCTGGGTGGATGAGAACTGGCGACTGACGTTCGCATTCGAGGCCAAGGATGCCGTCCTCGTCGATTACCGCGACTACCACTGAGGAGGACCGCCATGACCCAGATGTACAACCCCCCGCACCCCGGCGAAGTGCTGCGCGAGTGGCTTTCCGAGATCAGCGTCACTGAGGCAGCCAAGCGGCTGGGCGTGACGCGCGCGGCGCTGTCGCGCGTGCTCAATGGCGCGGCCGGCGTGAGCGCCGACATGGACTTGCGCCTGTCGAAGGCCCTCGGCACCACCCCCGGGCTCTGGTACGGCATGCAGGCCGATTACGACCTGTGGCATGCGCAGCGCCAGTTCAGGGCCAAGGTGCGCCGCATCACCACCCCGCCGGCAGAGACTGCCGACGCGGCCTGATACGATCGGATGATGCAGGCAGCACCGCACTACATCGATCTGCTCACGGACAGCGCCAACGGCGTGCCGATCGGGCGCGAGGCATAAGGCAATAGACTGGATGCGCCGCGGCTAGGGTAGCTCCCGAACGCCGGCCCCTTCACCGGCTCTGCGGCGCTCGGCAAAAATGATCCGGGTCTGCTCGTCAAGAAGAACCCGCTTGGGTGACGAGATATCGCGCACGATTGCGCGCGGGATGGGATGAGGCCAGCGGCGCGAGGGCGCCTGCGGGCGGGGCCGTCGAGACCGATGGGAGGCAGGCAGGTGGAGCTGTGGCGGCGCTCAGCCGGTTTGTGACCGCAGGCACGGCCCGTCAATGAGCACGGTGTGGCAGCGCTCGCGCAACCGACTGAGCAAGCCTTGGTCAGGGCGGGATTGCCGAGGAAGTCCTGCCGGTACGGCAGGTTCGTGCTGGGGTAATTGCGTCCGCTGTGAGTCGCAATGTTTGTGAGTTCCTGGTTTGGACCGAGGCAGGTTCGGGTTATCCCCGGCGTTCGAAGGAGTGGCGCCATGCTGTGGAATGGGAAGATTCGAAGCCTCAACCCCAGAGAGAAGGCGCACAGGGGCCTCTACCTGCTGGTGAACCCCAACGGATCGCGCCGGTGGGGTTCAAGTACTACTTCGGCGGCAAGGAACGCCGGATCTCGCTCGGCGTCTACCCCGACGTGCCGCTGAATGGAGCGAGATCGATCTGCACGCCGCCGAGTGGCCCATCCCGGCAGAGCGCTTGAAGATGCGCGAGCGGCACATCGTCCCGCTGTCCCCGCAAGCCATCGCCCCGCTCCGGGAGTTTCGCGGCGTCACCCGCAAGAGCCGATATCCTTTCCCGTCCCTGCAAAGCCGCAACAGACCGATGTCCGTGAACACGGTATACGAATGGGGACCCATGAAGGCGGGCAAGATCCTCCACCGGCTCGTCTCCCCCGAGCAGGCCGGCCTGCTGCGCCGGGCAATCGCCAACTACCGCCGGCTCAGAAAGCGCTGACGTTCCCGGGAGACTCAAACCGAGCGTCTGATCGACGCGCAGACCGACCGCCAGCGGTGAGCCGACTCAGAACGGCCGCCGGGAATTTGGTCGGAAATGCCGTCTGGGATGAGCTATGTATATGCGAATAATCATGTTCTTGCAGATTATTCCTAAGTTATTACATGGACTCTCCCGAGCATCGGCATACCGCAGCCGTGGCGCTTGACGGTCACGTCTCATCGGAGCGCGCGCCGGGACCGATCCTTCCTCAGCGTAGAATCCTGATCATGGTTCACCGATGGGCAGATGTGTGATCGAGCTCGAGCTGATCGAACCCCCGGAACAGGTGCGCCTGCCCCCCGGCGTGCGGTTGCTGCGAGGTTTTTCCCTGCCCTGGGAGGCGGCCCTGCTCGCCGACATCAACCGTGTGGTCGCCGCGGCACCCTTTCGCCACATGATCACCCCGGGCGGTCAGCGCATGTCGGCTGCGATGACCAATTGCGGCTCGGTGGGCTGGATTTCGGATCGCTCGGGCTATCGCTACGCAAGTCTTGATCCGCACACCGGCCAGCCGTGGCCTGCGCTGCCAGGCTCCTTCTCGACGCTGGCGCGCCGGGCCGCCGAGGCCGCCGGGTTCGTCGGATTCGCGCCCGATGCGTGCTTGATCAATCGCTACGCGCCTGGAACCCGCATGTCGCTGCACCAGGATCGTGACGAACAGGATCTGAACGCACCGATCGTCTCGGCTTCCCTGGGACTGCCGGCCGTATTCCTGCTCGGCGGCCTCGAGCGCAGTGCGCGCCCGGTGCGCCTCCCTCTGGCCCACGGCGACGTGATCGTCTGGGGAGGACCGGCCCGCATGATCTTTCATGGCGTGGCGCCGATCGTCGCAGGGCTTCACTCCGGACTCGGCCGCCAGCGCATCAATCTGACGCTGCGGCGCGCCTGCCCCACCTGAATCCAGGGGGGGTGCGGCCGGCCAACCAGGCCCTGGACCGCCCATACGCACAAATCGCGCGCCTGCCCGGTTGCCTCCGTCAGGGCCCTTGACCGATACTGCCGCCACACGTCGATGTGGAGGTGTGCCGTGTCCCAGTCCAAAAATACTACTGATCCGTCTCGCCGCGCCTTCCTCGCGACCGCGGCGGTTGCAGCGTCCGTAGCCGCCATCGGGCTGCGCCCGCGCGGTGCACGCGCAGCTGACACGAAACTACCGCACCTGTCCGAGGCCGACCCGCTGGCGAAGTCCCTCGGCTACCAGATAAATGCGCACAACGTCGATCGCAAGAAATTCCCCACGTATCAGCCGGGTGAACGCTGCGGAAAATGCCGCTTTTTCATGGGAACGCCCGGGCAGAAATCCGGCTATGCCGGCTGCCAAATTTTTGCCGGCTACTCGGTCGACGCTCAAGGCTGGTGCGCTTCGTTCAACGCTCGCAGCTGAGCGGCGACCTCGCCGTTCGCTGAAACGACCATGCGCCGGGGGCGCTTCAGCGCACCCGGCGGGCTCACCCACCATCACATCAAGCGGTCTCGTAGCGCCTGAGTCTGTAGAGCGCGAACGAGACCAGCCAGCCGAACAGAAACATTGCTGCGATACCGAACCCGAGCGCATCGGAATGGCCGGTGAGCGTGCGGGTGAGCCGACCGAGCGCGCCGTTTGGATGCAGATACCGGCCGATGAGCCCGAGCGTCTCGATACCCCCCACGATCACCGCCACCACAACCGACAACGTCGTGATCGACAGATTGTAATAGAGCTTGCGAATGGGCGTGATGAACGCCCAGCCGTACGCGCCCACCATCAGGATGCTGTCGGCCGTATCGATCAACGCCATGCCGGCCGAAAAGAGCGCCGGAAACACCATGATGTCCCATGGGGACAGACCTTTCGCGGCGCCGGCGGCCGATAATGCGAGCACGCCCACCTCGGTGGCCGTATCGAAGCCGAGCCCGAAGAGCAGGCCGATCCCGTACATCTGACGGCTCCGGTCGACCAGCCGGAAGGCTCTGCGCCAAAGGCGCGCCATAACACCACCGCCGACGGGCGTGTCCGAGGCGTCAGCAACCTGTGCGCCTGAACGTACCTCGTGGAGGTGTCGCCAGGTGTCAGCGAGCACTGCCACATTTACCGCTGCGATGGCGAAGAGAAACAGCGCAGACACGGACGTGCCGATCACCCCGCCGATGACCTTCAGATGGCCCAAGTGATAGCGCATCATCCCGGTCCCCAGCACGACCAGCACGGTCAGCGCCCCCACGACCGTCGAGTGTCCAAGGGAGAAGTACAGCCCGGCCGTGACCGGCCGCTGGCCCTCCTGCATCAGCTTGCGCGTCACGTTGTCGATGGCCGTGATGTGATCGGCGTCGACCGCGTGCCGCAGGCCAAAGCCATAGGCCAGCACCGCGGTGCCCAGCAACAGCACATGCTGGCGAAATGCGCCGAGTGCCCAGAGCCACACGAGTAGGTTGCAGCCGAGCAGCAGCCCGGCGAGCAGCACGACTGGGCTGTGCAGTGCGGTGAAGTTGCGGGTCGAGATCCGCATCGGCTGAATCTTTGAGCGGCGGGTCCTGCGCGTCCATACGCAGTTGCCGTCTCGACCCGCCACCGGGCGGGGAGCGCGCTAGCGGTGCATGCCTCGAGCCGGACGATGCCGCCACGGCTTGTCGATTGCCGCCCGCGCCAGAGCGCTCATCACCTTGAAGCCGTTGCGATTGGGGTGTACGCCGTCATTGGAGAGAGTGCGGCGAAAACCGCCGCTGGACGAGACCAGATGGGCGTAGTAGTTCACGAACCGCAGGCGATGCGCGCGGGCATAGCGGCCCAACCAGGCATTCAGGCGGCGGATCTCGGCGGCCGGGCGGTACTGCGGCGCCCACCAGTAGCGCTTGGAGGGCGGTATCGAGCCGAGGAGGACGTGGATGTGATTGGCGCGCGCCAGCGTCACCATCGCCTTGATATCGTCTTTGTACCACTGCGCGGTGCTCGGACCGGTGTTGCCGGCGATGTCATTCGTGCCGGCGAGGATCTGCACGATCTTCGGATGCAGCGCAATTACGTCGGGCCAGAAGCGCACCAGCATCTGTTGCGTAGTCTGGCCGCTGATACCGCGATCCACCACGCCATCGGTGAAGAACGACGGCTGCGCATCCTGCCAGAAATCGGTGATCGAGTCGCCCATGAACACCACTCGCGCCCCGTGCTTCAGCGCGGCGTTTGCGGTTCGATAGCGACACAGATCCGCCCAGTCCCGGGCGCGCTGCAGGTTCGTCGCCCTCGCCGCCCGCCCCTTCTGCCGCGCCGTTTGCGCCGGCAGCACGAAATGCGCCCCGGGCGCGAGGATCATGTGCATGAACGCCGGTCCCGGCAAGCCGCTCGGCTCCCCGGCACAGGGGTGTGCGCTCATCGCCGTGGCCGGCCCGGTTGGGGTAGCCCACGAGGTCAGCGGAAGCACCAGGGAAAAGACCGCGCCGGCGAGCAGCGCCACGCGTTGCAGCTTATCGAGTGTGTCAGTCATGTCCGTCGGTGCTCCGTCATAAGTTCATCAGGCGGGGCGGCGCCCCGGCTCCGCTGCCCGACCTCGCGCGCGGCACGAGCCGCACACACCGGTAAGCTCGACGAGGTGTCGATCGAGCACAAAGCCGAGCTGCTCGCCGAGGCGATGGGCAGCGGCCGCGACCCCCTTATCCTCGGTCTCGACCACCTGGCCGCACTCGCGACAGATCAGCAGCTGTCCCGGATGCGGTGCCTCGGGATGTTCACACAGAATGAACGAGCGTGTGGACTCCAGACGGTGCACCGCTCCCGCGGCCATCCAAAACTCGAGCGCGCGGTACACCCCCGCCGGCGTCGAGCGTCCGTCCTCCACGCGCAGTCGCTCGAGCAGCTCGTATGCCGTCAGAGCGCCGCCCTCCGCAAGCAACGCGCGTAGCACCGCACGCCGCTGGCGGGTCACACGTCGCCCGCGGGCGCGGCACACGGTCTCGAGCCGCTCGAGCGTGCGCAGCTGCGCCTCGGCTTCGGGGCGTTGGGTTGCCTTGTACATCGGCGCGGTACCGTTCATGCCACCTGCGCCAGCGCGACAGTGCCGCCACGCAGCCGTCCTGCGGCATAACACAATGCACTCAACGCACCCACGAAGAATCCCACCGGCCAGTTGGTCACGTACGCCAGTGCGATGGCGCTCCAGACGGTGGCCAGACAGATCCCGACCGCGACAGCGAGCGAGCGCCACGGCCGATCCGTGAACGCGCGCGCCGCACTGGCCGGCCCGACCATCAGGCTGAACACCAGCAGTGCGCCCACCACCGGTACGGCGATTGCGGTCGAGAGCGCCAAAATGCCCAGAAACACGAACTCGAGGGCGGCAGCGCGCGCCCCGGCCGCCGAGGCCAACTCGCTCGAGAGCGAATCCAGCAAAAGCGGCCGGGCAACCCATGCCACCAGCGCCACGGTGAGTCCACTGAAACCGGCCACGACCGCCATCTGCCTCGTGTCGATGCCGAGCAGATCGCCGAACAGCAGGCCATAGACGCTCTGTGCGTATCGGCCCGAGAGGCCAAGCAGCAGCACCCCGAGCGCCAGTGCACTGGCGAGCCACAGTGCGCTGGCGACCTCGCGCCGTCCGGCGCGCTGCAGCTGGCCGATTGCCAGCACTCCCAGCACGGCAAACCCCGCGAGGCCCCAGAACTCGTTCACCCCCATCAGGCTGGCTGCCGCCGCGCCCGGAAACGCGCCAAGAGGCAACGCGTGCGCCGCGAATGCCGCCCGGCGTGCCACCACGAAAAACCCGACGCACCCGGCTGCCACAGCCACCAGCGTGGCAACGATCCAGGCATGCAGCATGAACGCGGAGAACACCTCAATGCTCCTGGCAGCCCGAAAGCGGTGCCGTGGCAGAAGAGCCGCTGCGACGGCGTGCCACTGCGCTCGCCAACAGATAGGCGCAAACAATCAGCATGACGATGAAGAAGCTCACCGGCCAGCCACGCCCGGGCGTCCAATAGTAGCTCTGGTACGCCAGTGCAATGCCGCCCCAGGTGGCAGCAAGGCCAATGAGCACCGCCAGCGCGAGTGCGCTCGCGGGCCGACGCGCAACCTGCAGCGCCGCGGCGGCCGGTCCGATCAGCAACGCGGTCGAAAGGATGGCCCCGACCGTCATCGCCGCGAGCGACACCGCCAGGGCAAGCGCCATCGCGTGAATCCGCGCAATGGTCCTGACGCGCGCGCCCTGCGCGCGCGCCAGATCGATCGACAGCGTACTGACGAGCAGCGGCCGGAATATCAACGCACTCGCCCCCAGCGCGGCCGCGGCAACGATGAGCGCCACGGGCACGATCGAGGGCGGGATGGTGAACATCGAGCCAAACAGCACGGTGATCGCCGCGCCGCTGACGTTGCGCACCGTCATATCGAGGTAGAGCAGCAGCGCCGCCAGTCCCAGGCCCGCACCCAACACGACCCCGGTCAGCAGGTCTCGCTCGCGGGCCTCGCGTACCTGGGCCCACTCCATCACTCCGGCCGCTGCGGCGGCCATGCCCAGAAAGCCAAACAGAGGATTGATCCCGAGCAGGTAGGACGCCGAACCACCCGCGCCACTGACATCGGCAAGTGCGTGGCCGGCAAACGCCTGACGGCGCATCACGGTCGACAATCCGACCACTGCGCACACCAGCGCCGCCCCCCCGCCGACCGCAAGTGCGACCCGGACCGGCTGGTTGCACCAGAACCCGCCCATGTGCCCCCATGTGCAAATCGAGTCCATGGCGTCCTACGGCACCGTGATGGTATGAACCGGGTCGCGCTCGAGTGCGTCCCGGCTCTCAGTGCGCGCCCCGGCGGCGATCACCACCACCCGGCCGTGTACCCGCAGCACATCAACGTGGTAGCCATAGAGGCGGCTGAGCACCTCGGTGCGCACTACCTCATCGGCCTTGCCGGAGACGGCGCAGCCGTTGGCCAGATAGACGATACGGTCCACCACCGGCAGCAGCGGATTCATGTCGTGGGCCGAGAGCAGCACCGCGGCGCCGAATTCGTGCGAAAGCCGGCGCAGCAGCGCAACGATCTCGGCGGTACTGCCGACGTCGAGGTTCGCAAGCGGCTCATCCAACAACAGCAGCTTCGGCCGGCGAACCAAGGCGTGGGCAAGCAGAACCCGTTGCTGCTGCCCACCCGAGAGCGTCCCGACGCGCTGCTCGGCGAATTCCTCGGCCCCGACCGCCCGCAGCATCTCCTGCACGCGCACCGCACGCGCCTTCGAGGGCAATCGCGTTCCGAAGCGTGCCCCGTCGAGCCCGAGGGCAATGACGTCCCGGGCGCGCAGCGGCAACCCCGGGTCGAGGGTGATCTTCTGCGGCACGTAGCCGATGGCTCCGGCGGGCAGATCGATCCGCCCGGCTTGCACCGGGATGAAACCGAGAATCGCCCGTAGCAACGTCGTCTTGCCCGAGCCGTTCGTGCCGATGAGCGCGCAGAACTGCTCGGCCTCGAGCCTGAAGCTGACCTCGCGCAGCACGGGCCGCTCACCGAGCGTGACAGCCACCCGATCGAGCGCAACTGCTGCTTCCCCGGCGTTCATCGGCCGAGGGTGGCGGTCGAGAGGCCGTGGGCCACCGCGGCCCGCAGCGCCTGCGTCTCCGCAAGCATCCAGCGTTGATAGTCATAGCCGGGCTGCGGCATCGTCTCGTAGACCCCCACCACCGGAATGTGCTCGGCCCGGGCCAGCTGCAGAAGCGAGGTGGTCAGCGCGTCGGTGACCTGTTGGTTGTATACGAATACTTTCACTGACCGGTCACGCAACAGCGCCTGCTCGGCGGCCACATCCTGGGGTGCCGGATCGGTGCCGTTCATCAGGGCCAGCTGCAATGCCATCGGCGTGCGGATGCGGCAGCCGGCGGCCTGCAGCAGCAGATCGGCCACCGGCTCGGTGACCGCGACCGCGGTACCCGCATAGCGCTTGCGGAAGGCTGCGATCTGCGCCCGCCAGGGCGCGAGCGAGGCGTCGAAGCGGCGGGCGTTGGCCGCAAAGTATGCCGCGTGCGCCGGATCCATCGCCGCGAAGGCCGCGGCCGCTGCCCGGGCCACCGCCGGCATGGTGCGCGGGTCGTACCACAGATGCGGGTTGACGGTGTCGGCCGGCAGAGCGAGCAGCCGGCGCACGACGAGCACCCGCCGATCCGGCTTGGGAGCCGCCGCGACGAGGGGCTTGATCCACGCATCGTAGCCGAGGCCGTTCTCCACGATGAGGCTCGCCCGCGCGATCTCTCGGGCCACCGCGGGACTGGCCTCGAAAGCGTGCGGGTTCGTGTTAGGGTTGGTCTCGATCGCGCGCACTGTCACGTACGGCGCGCCGACCTGCCAGAGCACATTGGCGTACTGGCTCTCCACCCCGATCGCCATTGGCGCGCCGTGATTCGCTTGCGGCGCGCAGCCGGCCGCCAGCGCCACATAGCCCGCGAGCCCTGCCCACATCAAATTCCACCATCGCGTTCGGACCGAAGTGCGCATCCGCGAAATGATATATTGTATCAATCAGCGCCGTCCATACATGGCGGCGCCGTTGGCCGGGCAATCGAGCCGCGCCACCCCGTCCGCTCGGCGCAAGATGCTTGTACTGCGCGCCGGGCGCGGTACCCTACCGCCCTCGGCCCTGCCGTACCGACCGGCACGCCATCTCGCACCGGGAGCGCGCAATGAGACGATTCCCCTCAGGTTCCAACCGCTTCCTCGCGCGGGCCTTCACAGCCGGAATGCTCGCCGCCGCGA
The DNA here is from genome assembly GCA_021843755.1 of Pseudomonadota bacterium. Taxonomy (GTDB): domain Bacteria; phylum Pseudomonadota; class Gammaproteobacteria; order Steroidobacterales; family Steroidobacteraceae; genus 13-2-20CM-66-19. Next base: position 23,674 of record JAKBWB010000017.1, on the reverse strand, counting down.
CCAGCGCACTGGCGACACGAGCGCCCATTCCCCCGCAGCCCGTGACCGACCCCGCCGCCCTCGTGAACGTGTTCGTCGGCACCTCCGGTACGACGGCCGGCGGACCGATCGACACCTTTCCCGGAGCGAGCCTGCCGTTCGGCATGATCCAGTGGAGCCCGGACACGCCGACCTCGCCCGACGGCGGGGGATACGACTACACCGATCACGCGATCACCGGGTTCAGTCTGACCCACCTCAGCGGCCCCGGATGCGCCGTGGCCGGAGACTTTCGCATCCTGCCCACGAGCGGCCCGGTGCGCTCGCCCGCCACCGCCGCCCAGCCCTTCTCCCACGCCGATGAGCGCGCCGGGCCGGGCTGGTACGACGTCTCGTTTGCTCACACCGGCATTCGCGTGCAGCTCGCCGTCGCCCTGCGCAGCGGGCTCGGACGCTTCACGTTTCCGGCCGACAAGGCGGCCAACCTGCTCTTCAATGTGTCGTCAAATCAAGCGGGGGTCACGGCGGCGCATTTTCAGGTCGACGGACCACGCCAAGTGAGCGGCTCGGCCACCGGTGGAGCATTCTGCGGCGCACCTGACACCTATACAGTCTACTTCGTGGCCCGCTTCAATCGGCCCATGAGTGCCTTCGGCACCTGGCACAACCGCACGCTGATGCCGGGGACCGCGCAGGTGCGGGGCATCAACAGCGGCGGCTGGGTCACCTTCCACACCGGCAGCGCGCGCAGCGTCGAGATGCAAGTCGCCCTCTCCTACGTAAGCCGCGCCGATGCGCTCGCCAATCTGCAGGCCGCACCCGACCAGTGGCACCTCGCGGCCCTGCGCCGGCGTGCGACCCAGACCTGGAACGACATGTTGGGGAGAATCCGCATCACCGGCGGCACGCATGCCGAGCAGGCGACTTTCTACACGGCGCTTTATCACACGCTGCTCGAGCCGACCCTCTACAGCGACGTGAACGGCGAATATCGGGGGTTCGACGCCAAGGTGCACCACGTCGCACCCGGCCATGCCGAGTATGCCAACTACTCCGGCTGGGACATCTACCGCACGGAAATACCGCTGATCGCGCTGCTGGCACCGAACCGTGTAAGCGACATGATGCAATCGCTGGTCGATGCGGGCCGCCAGGGCGGATGGTTGCCGAAGTGGCCGCTCGAGAACGGCTACACCGGGGTGATGGGCGGGGATTCGGCGGACAACATCCTGGCGGGCGGTTGGGCCTTCGGCGCGCGGGACCTCCATGTCCACGCGGCGCTGCGCGAGATGGTCAAGGGCGCCACCGATACGCACGGACCCCTCGGACAGGGCTGGTATGTCGAGCGCCCGGGTCTCCCACAGTATTTGCGCAAGGGCTATGTGGACGACGACCTGACCACCTCCTCGGCCCCGGTGCCGAACGGCTCGTCGGAAACGCTCGAGTATGCCGAGGATGACTTCTCAATCGCGCGCCTGGCCGCTGAAGCGGGCGATTCGGCGCTGGCGCAGCGCTTTCTGCGCCGCTCGATGAACTGGCAGAACGTCTTCGATACCGCCAGCGGCTCGATCTGCGCCCGCCAGGCAAGCGGCGCGTTCGTGCAGACGCCCATCAACTCCAATGGCCAGCGGGGCTTCCAGGAAGGCAACGCGGCACAGTACACCTGGATGGTGCCACAGGACCTGCACGACCTGATTGCGGCGATGGGCGGGCGGGCCGCGGCACGGCGGCGCCTGAATACATTCTTCTCGCAGCTCAACGCCGGCCAGGCCGCCCCGTATGCCTGGCTCGGCAACGAGCCCTCGCTCGGATCGCCATGGGTCTATCTGTCCGCCGGCGCGCCCTGGCGCGCCCAGAAGGTGGTGCGCCGCGCGATCGATTCGCTGTATTCGGACACCCCCGCGGGCCTGCCGGGCAACGATGATCTCGGCACCATGAGCGCCTGGTATGTCTGGTCCGCCATCGGGCTCTATCCGCAGATCCCGGCAGTGCGAGGCCTCGATGTGGGCAGTCCGTTGTTCAGTCACATCACACTGATTTCTCCCGCCGGACCCACCATCGAAATCGACGCTCCCGGTGCGAGCGCGGCAACGCCCTATGTGCACGCGCTCAGCGTCAATGGCCACCCAACACAGCGGCCCTGGATCAAGCTGCCGCTCACGGGCACCGTCCGGCTGCACTTCACTCTCGGCAGCACCCCGGACCGACACTGGGGAAGCGGCGGGCACGATGCTCCGCCGTCGTTCAGGGCCGGCGTTACGCACTTTCCGCCGGCGGTAGCGGCAAGCATCGCGCCCACACAGACTCAGACGTTGCTGCGGCCCGGACAGCGCGCGACGACTGGATTCACGATCCGGGTCGCGACCGGCTCACCGCCCGTGTCGATCCACTGGTATCTGCAGAGTCCGGCGGGCCTACGTGTACGGCCCCATTCAGGCCGACTGACGATTCCCGCCGGTCAGCACCGGACCGTGCGGTTGCGCATGGCTGCAGGAAGCGCTCTGCCTCCCGGCTACTATAACGTCGCGGTACACGCCCGCGCCGCAAATGGCGCCCTGCTGAATGTCGCCCGCCTGATCGTGCGCACCGCGGCGCCGGGTCGTCTGCTGCCGCTGGTGTTCGTGGCCAGCACGGCCAGCAACGCCGTGATCCCGGTGGATCCCGCCACCGAGTCGGTGGGACCCTCGATCGCGGTGGGCGAGAACCCCTCGGCGCTCGTGACCGGCACCCAAGGCACCCGACTGTACGTCGCCAATGGTGGCGCGAATACCGTGTCTGTCATCAATACCCGTACTCTGCGAGTCATTGCCACCGTCACGGTCGGAACGGGACCGGATGCGCTTGCGTTGAGCCCCGGCGGTCACACGCTCTGGGTGGTCAATGGCGGTGACAACACGGTTCAACCCGTCAACACCACGACGCTGACGGCGGGTAAGCCCATCCCGGTCGGAACGGCGCCGGCGGGCCTGGTGCTCGCTCCCGGCGGTGCGAGCCTCTATGTCACGAATCAGAGCGCCAATACAGTCAGTGTCGTCGACACGCGCACAGACAGGGTGCGCACCACATATTCGGCAGGCGCCGGACCGGCCGGGATCGTAATCGCACCCGGCGGCAACACGCTCTACGTCGCCGACACCCTCGCGAACGCGGTACGGCCGATCAGTGCAGCCACGGGACGAGCCGGGAGAGTGATCGCGACCGGCCTTTCGCCTCGGCAGTTGGCGATATCCCCGCGCGGGACGTGGCTGTTCGTCGCGGATTCGGCAGTCGATACGCTGAGCGTGATCCGTACCGGAGCGAGCCGCGCTACCGCGCCGATCAAAGTCGGTGGCGGTCCAATCGCCGTCGCATTCGGCTCGAACGGCAAGACCGCCTACGTCATCGACACCCAGACGGGACACCTCGTCACGATCGGCACGCATTCCCGGCGAGTGCTGAATTCGTTCCCGGTAGGCCCATTCCCTGTGGCCCTGTCCGTACCCGCCGCGCCCTAGGCTGCAGGATGCACCCTGGCTACTCGGGCGCGTGCGTGCGTGGCCGACCGGAGCCGGGCGCCGCGTCTCACCCGCGACCCATCGGGGGATCGCTGGGGCGGTGCACCGCCCGCGGGCGGCCACTCAAAGACCATTGCGCCGGAAGTGCTGACGAGCGGTACAGTAGACATCCCGGCCGCGACGGCCGGCACGAACGGCCAGCCTGAACGGGGCCAGATGCCAGGCAAGAGCAATTCGCGACACCGTGTCTCGACCACATGGCTGCTGTTGCCACTGCTGTGTGTCGCCTCCCTCGGCCACGCGGCCCAAGTCTTGAGCGTACAGGTGACACACCACCACGCCCGGTTCGTGGTGCGCATGCAGGTGCGCATCGATGCTCCCCCGCCTGCGGTATTTCGCGCACTGCAGGACTACCGTGCCGTGTCGCGGTACAACCCGAGTCTGCATCTCGACCGTATCCGGCGCTCAGGCAACCCCGATCGCGTGTGGCTTTATACGACGCTCCACGCCTGTGTCCTGTTTTTCTGCAAGACCCTCCACGAGGAGCAGCTCATCGAGGTCCATGGCGATGCGCACGGCGGTGTCTTGCGGGCGACCCTGATCCGGCCGTTGAGTGACTTCAAATACGCCGTCGGACGGTGGCTCGTCGGGCCCTGCGCCGCGCATCCGGCGACGACCTGTATGCGGATCCGCTTCGCGTTCGTGCCCAGATTCTGGATCCCCCCGCTGATAGGCCCCTGGATCATCCGCGCGCACGCCCTCGCGCAGACGCGCCGCGCAAGCGCCGGCTTACAACAGCTCGCCCTGGGGCGGGATGCGCACCCTCGTGCGCATCGGATTCGCCACCACAGGTTGGGCATCGCTTCGGCCGCTCAGACAGCCTCCCTGCGGGCACGTCCGTGAGTGAGCGAAGCGAATGGTGGTTCCCGCACAAGCAGTTCGGCTGGGGCCTCCCCCTGGGCTGGCAGGGCTGGGTGACCCTCGCCGCGTACATCGCTCTGATGCTGGTGGCGCTGCCGGTGATCGAGGCATTCTGGGGCTTCAATGCCGCGTTCCTCGCCGCCATCGTGCTCAGCATCGGCTTGAGCCTCGTCTTTCTGATCAAGGGCGAGCCCCCGCCCCGTGGTGCCGACGGCGCGGCCGATGCCGAACAAGAAGGCGGCTCGCTACTGAAGGCCTACCGGATCAGCGCTTACGTCGTCGCGGCGGTGCTCATCGGCCTGTGTATTCCGCTGGCCATGCGCTGGATCCCGCGCAACCCGTTGTATGGGATTCACGAGGCGCGCCTGCTGCACGGCAGCCTTGCCCGATGGTACCGGATCAACCAGATCGCCGGCATCGCCGGCGTGGCTGCGGGCATGCTCTCGATCGTGATGACGACTCTCATAGCCGACCGGCTCAACGCTCACGCCACGGTGCGCGGCCTGGTGATCGTGGCTGTCACCTTCGTGCTGATCATCGCCGCCGTGCTGTGCCCAACCCTCGCGTCGTAGCGGTATCAGGCCCGCCACTGTGGCCGGCAGCTCACCGACACGTATACGCTCCGTTCCGCAGCCGCTCGTCCGAGGCCATTACCGCGACTGCACGGGCGTCCAATCGATAGCTCGTTCCTGGTAGCGGCTCGCCGGACGGTGGCTGCGGGAAGTCCTCGGGGCTGTCCAGACCCGTGTCGAGGACGAGCCGCCAACCGTCCGCGCGAGGCACCTGGATCTGGAACGTCATGGCCTCATCGGAGCCGTTGATCAGAATGTACAGATCGACGTCCTGCTGCGATTCACCGTCAAGGTACATGGCCAGCGTGCGCGACTGGGGCCCAAAGTCGACCGTTGGTCCGGTGCCGAACCAGCGTACGTCGTCGCGCCAGAACCGGCTGCGGCCGAGTGATGGATGCGACGTACGGAAGCGAATCATGGCGCGGAAAAACCGAAATATTTCCGCGTTACGCTCCAGGAGCTCCCAATTCAGCCAGCTGGTCGGATTGTCCTGATTATATGCGTTGTTGTTTCCGCCCTGGGTCTGCAGGAACTCGTCCCCCGCGCGCAACATCGGTGTACCGTTGGACAGAAACAGCAGCGCACAGAAGTTCTTCGCCTGCCGCCGGCGAAGCGCCAGCACCTGCGGCGGCGCTGCGTCATCGCCTTCCCAACCGCAGTTCCAGCTGAAATTCTCCGCGGCGCCGTCCGCGTTGCCGTGGCCATTGGCCTCATTGTGCTTGCCGTTGTACGCTACCAAATCGTAGAGCGTGAACCCGTCGTGAACGGTGACGAAATTGACGCTCTGATAGGCATGACATGCGCTCGCGCGATCGTCCGGGAACAGATCGTCGCTCCCATAGAGACGCTGCATGAGCGCACCCATCATCGACCCATCGCCGCGCACGAAGAGGCGGATGTCGTCTCGAAACCGGCCGTTCCACTGCAGCCAGCGCACACCCGGAAAGCCGCGACCGAGCTGGTATGTCCCGGCCGCATCCCAGGGCTCGGCAATCAACCGAGTCCCGGCGAGATCCGGGTCGGAGAGGATATCGCCGAAGATGGGCGGATCCGCGCTGCTCAGCGAGCCGTCGGCGGCACGGGAGAACACCGAGGCGAGATCGAACCGGAACCCGTCGACATGCATCTCGCGCACCCAGTAGCGCAGGCTGTCCACGATCAGCTTGCGCACGTAACGATTGGCGCAATGCAGAGTATTGCCCGTGCCGGAGAAATCCTCGTACATCGGTTTGCTCCGACCGGTGAGGATATAATAAGTGCTGTTGTCTATCCCCTTGTAACTGTACAGCGGCCCGCGCTCGCCGGCCTCCGCGGTATGGTTGTAGACGACATCGAGAATCACCTCGATGTCCGCGGCATGCAGCGCCTTTACCATCTCGCGAAACTCGTCGTGCTGGCTGCTCTCCTCTGGGCGACAGCCGTAGCCGTGATGGGGTGCGAAGAAGCCGAGCGGCATGTACCCCCAGAAATTGCCTTCCTGGGGATCGAATTGAAAGACCGGCATCAACTCCACCACGGTGATGCCGAGGTCCTTCAGATAGGGAATCTTGTCGATCAACCCGCTATAAGTCCCGCGCCGGAGCGGGTCGACACCGCTGCTCGGGCTGCGCGTGAAGCCGGCCACGTGCAACTCATAGATGACGGTATCGGAGTCGTGCCGCGGCCTGCGGTCGGCGCCCCAATCGAAATTCGCGTTTTGACCCGTGAGCACGCCGAGCGGCGCCTTGCCCGCGTTCGATCCCCGCCGGCAGGCGGCCGCGCGCTCGAAATCGGGCGGGAAGAATACCGCCTGCGCATACGGATCGAGCAGTATCTTCTGCGCACAGAACGCGAAGCGCTCGAAACCGCCGTCGGAGGGTGGGCCGCTCACCGAATACGCATAATACCGGGCCCCACGGGCATCGCTCGCCGGGACGCGGCAATGCCAGATCCGTCCAGACTTGTTGCGCAGGTAGTCCAGCGCGCGGCTCAGCAGCGGCTTGACGAATTCCTGACCACCATAAAGCAACAGCGTGACCGATTCGGCATGCTTGGAATAGAGCGCGAAGTTCCACGCCTGCGTGTCCGCGCACCACGTGGCGCCGAGCGGCAGCGCCGCTCCTTCCGTGTCGGTCCAATTCACCATTTGAGCCACCGTTTCATCCGGTCCATGAGCGCCCGCGCGGCACTCAGTTCTCCCGAGCCAAGGCACGGCCGACAATCCGCTCCGCCTCGCGCACCACGCTGTCAAGATGTTCCGGGCCACGAAAGCTCTCGGCATATATCTTGTAGAGATTCTCAGTGCCGGACGGGCGCGCGGCGAACCAACACTGCGCGGCAATCACCTTCAGCCCGCCGATGGGAGCATCGTTGCCGGGCGCGCGTGTCAGCTTCGCGACGATCGGCTCGGCGGCAAGCTCCGTTTCCGTCACTGCCTCGGATGCCAGTTTGGCAAGCACGGACTTCTCCCGGACGGTCGCCGGCACGTCGATGCGAGTGTAGCAGGCGGTACCGTGCGCATCGGCCAAACGGCGGGCGTGCTCACTCGGATCCTTGCCGGTGACCGCGGTGATCTCGGCGGCCAGCAGATTCATCACCGGCCCGTCCTTGTCGGTCGTCCACGCCGCGCCATCCCGCTGCAGCAGGCTCGCTCCGGCGCTCTCCTCGCCGCCGAAGCAGAGCGAGCCGGCGAGCAGCCCGGGCGCGAACCATTTGAATCCCACCGGTACCTCATACAGCCGCCCGCCGCGGTGCGCGACCACTCGGTCGATCAGGCTGCTGCTGACGGCAGTTTTGCCCACCGGCGTTCCAAGTCGCCACAACGGGCGGTGAGTCAACAGATAGTCGACCGCGACGGCGAGGAACTGATTTGGATTCATCAACCCCTGCGACGGTGTCACGATTCCATGACGGTCCGAATCCGGATCGTTGCCGAACGCCAGGCGGAACCGGTCCTTGAGCGCCACGAGTCTCGCCATTGCGTAGGGGCTGGAACAGTCCATGCGGATTTTCCCGTCGTGATCCAGCGACATGAAGGCGAACCTCGGATCGACCTTTGGGTTCACGACTTCGATGTCGAGGCCGTAGCGCTCATTGATCGGCGCCCAGCAGTACAGCGCCGCCCCGCCCAGCGGATCGACCCCGAGAGCAAGCCGTGCGCGGCGGATCGCTTCCATGTCGATCACGAGGGAGAGGTCCTCCACATACGGTGTGATGAAGTCGGCCGCATGGGTCGTGGCGGCATTCCGCGCCGATGTATACGCCACGCGCTTGACCTCGCGATTGCCTGCCGCGAGCAGCTCATTCGCACGCCGCTCGATCCAGGCCGTCACTTCGGTGCCCGCCGGTCCGCCGTGCGGCGGATTGTACTTGAAGCCCCCGTCACGCGGCGGATTGTGCGACGGCGTCGCAATCAGACCGTCGGCCATATGCGCAGTTCGGCCCCGGTTGTGCCTGACGATGGCTCGGGAGATGACCGGCACGGGGGTGATGCCCGCGCCCTCGGCCACAACGGCCGCGACGCCATTGGCCGCCAGCACCTCGATCGCGGTGCGCTCGGCCGGCGCCGACAGAGCATGGGTGTCCTTTCCCACCAACACCGGTCCGTCGATACCCTGACTTCGACGGTAATCGCACACGGCCTGGGTGATGGCCAGGATATGCGCCTCGTTGAAGGTCGCATCCAGCGATGACCCGCGGTGTCCGCTGGTGCCGAACTGCACGCGTTGACCTGCATCGGTCGGATCCGGACTGCATTCGTAATACGCGTTCTCAAGCCGGTTCAGGTCCACCAGCAGCTGCGGCGGGGCAGGCTGGCCGGCGCGTGGGTCGATCGGCATCGCTGTGACTCCGGCTAGTGTGGGTCGTGCGCGTTGCGCGCCGCACCGCTGCGGAGCCGATCAGCCGTGCGCGGCGCGCTCGGTTTGACTCGCCAGATCTGCTCGGCGTATCCGGTAACGGCGCGATCGCTGGAGAAGTTTCCGCTGCAGCTGATGTTGCGAATGGCGCGATCCGCCCAGGCGTGCGGATCGAGATAAAGTTTGCCGAGCTGAGCCTGCGCACGGCTGTAGGCGGCCAGATCGGCGAGGTGCATGTAGTAATCGCCGTGCGCCAACAATGCGTCCACGATCGGGACGAAAATCCCCGACTCACCGCGGCTGAAGTAATTCTCCGCGATCAGGTCGATCGCGGCGCGCGTCTGCGGCTCGTGCGCGTAGTGCCACCGCGGATCGTACCACGCACGACTACCGAGAACCTCTTCGGCGCCGAGACCGAACAGGAAGAAATTCTCCTCGCCGGCTTCGCGGGCCATCTCTATGGTCGCGCCATCGCGAGTGCCGATGGTCAGCGCGCCGTTCATCATGAACTTCATGTTACTGGTACCGCTCGCCTCATAGCCCGCCGTGGATATCTGCTCCGACACGTCGCTCGCCGGGATAACGCGCTGCGCCAAGGTGACGTCGTAGTTGGCGAGAAACAACACCTTGATCCGGCCGGCGGTAGCCGGATCGGCATCGATCACCGCCGCAACGTTGTTTATCAGCTTGATGATGAGCTTCGCCAGCGCATACCCGGGCGCCGCCTTGCCCGCGAAGAAGAACGTGCGCGGCGGCTCCCCCGGCGTTGCACCCTCGCGCCGCAGGCGATCATACAGAATGATGATGTGCAGCACGTTGAGCAGCTGGCGCTTGTACTCATGAATGCGCTTGATCTGGCAATCGAACACCGAGTCCGGATCGACCATCCGGCCCTGCGTCGCTTTTAACCAGTCGGCAAAGCGAGTCTTGGCGGTCCGCTTGACCTCGCGGAATCGCGCGCGAAACGCCGCGTCCTGCGCCAGCGGCCGTATTGCGCGCAAAGCGCCAAGATCGGTAATCCAGCCCTCCCCGATCGACTCAGTCAGTAATTCGGCCAATTCCGGATTGGCCCCCAGCAGCCAGCGCCGCGGACTCACCCCGTTCGTCTCGTTGCGCAAGCGCTCGGGCAGCATCTGCGCGAAGTCCTTCAGCGTGCGCGTGCGTAGCAGCTCGCTGTGAATCCCCGACACCCCATTGGTGCTGTGCGAGCCCACAACGGCGAGATTCGCCATCCGGACCGATTTTACCGGCCGCTCTTCGATCAGACTCATGCGCTCGATGCGACCCTCGTCCTGCGGAAAGCGCGCCCGTACATCCGCAAGAAATCGCCGATTGATCTCATAGATGATCTCGAGCTGGCGCGGCACCGCCAGCTCGAACAGTTCCACGGGCCAGCGCTCGAGCGCCTCCGGCAGCAGCGTATGGTTGGTGTAGGCAAACGTGCGGACCGTCAGCTCCCAAGACTGATCCCAACCGAGTCGGGCGTCATCGAGGAGTATGCGCATGAGCTCCGCAACGGCCATCGCCGGGTGCGTGTCGTTGAGCTGAATGGCGATACGGTCCGCAAACGTCGGCCACTCACCACCTTCACCGCGGAAGCGCCGCACGATGTCGGCCAGCGAGCAGGCCACGAGGAAATACTCCTGCAAAAACCGCAAATGGCGGCCCGCAGGCGTGGCATCGTCCGGATAGAGCACCCGGGTGAGAGTTTCCGCCAGGATTTTCTCGTGAACGGCGCCGAAAAAGTCACCGTAATTGAACTCGTTGAGATCGAAGTAATCCGGTGACGTCGCCTTCCACAAGCGCAGCGTGTTGATCGTCTGACCTCCGAAGCCCACGACCGGCCGGTCGTAGGGGATGCCGCGCAGCGTCGCCGCGTGATCCTCGACCAAGCGCGCCTCGCCTTCCTCGAACTTCAGTGCGCAACGGATCTGCGCATCCACTGCCTGGTGGTGCCGCGCGAGCTCCCAGGGATCGGGGCGCCGCAGCCAATTGTCCGGATGCTCGACTTGCCAGCCGTCGACGATCTCCTGACGGAACATGCCGTATTCATAGCGCAGGCCGTAACCCATCGCCGGAAAGTGCAGCGTGGCCAGGGATTCGAGAAAACACGCCGCCAAACGGCCGAGGCCTCCGTTGCCGAGGCCGGCATCCGGCTCGGTCGCAAGGAGACGATCGAAGTCTATGCCTCGGCGCTCGAGCATCGCTCGCACCTTCGGCCCGATCCGCAGGTTGGTCAGATGGGACTGAAGAGACCGCCCGAGCAAGTACTCCATCGACAGGTAATACACGCGCTTCGGCCGCTGCGCTCCGTACCTCTCGTCCGTCCCCAGCCATCCTGCCGCGATCCCCTCGCGGATTGCCGCGGCGAGCACCTCGAAGCGATCGCGGTCGCTGGCGTTCTCGAGCCTAAGCCCATGGTCGAGCGTCAAGTGGCGCTCAAAGGCTGCCGCCAAAGTGGCCGTGTCCACAGGCACCTCAGGCGCCATCCCGCCCGGATTGCCCGACGTTTGCCGGGCGGCGCGCCGTCCCGGCACCCGCGCGCCTGCGGCACATATCCAACAGCACCGTGCTGATCAGTCTCCGCTCCGCGAGGCTCTCCCGAGCCTCCAAGACTGTCGTGACAGGCCCGTACACAACGTTCCTCCGCGCCGGCTTACTCCGTGCGAGATTGTGTCACAATCCATCGGGCATTACATCTGCCGGCGCCGGTAGCGACGGGCACCGCGACTTCTGGCCCTGCACCCGCACCCATGCGCCTTCGCGTCATAGCCCGCGGGAGCGGACCTTGACGTCCTGTCCACGCGAATTCCTATTGCCCGAGCAACTGCTTGCGCAAGGTCGGATCACGCCTCACCAACATCATCATCTTGTCGAACTGCGCCACCGTCAGACCTGCGCTCTTGACCGCGGTCACCATCTCGGTCTGGGCCCACTCGCGCAATTTCACCGCCACCTTGTCGCTGTGAGTCTGTTGCACTTTCGTCGAGTATTCCTTCTCGATCTTCCGTACCGACAGAAACGCTCGCTTGAATTTGGCAAGCGTCTGCGCGCTCACGTGCGGGTTGCCCGCCGCAGACAGCCACGCCGGCGACTGCTCCGGCGCGGGCGATTGCCGAGCCAGGACCGTACCGCTCGCGACGAGCGCCAACGACATGACGATTCCAAGTGACAGAGGCGTGAGATTCACTCGCATCGAGATCTCCTTCTGAAGTATCCGGTTGGATCGCTTAGCGAAGCGTTGCAAGGATCATGCCACCAGAGGCAGGGTCAATGGCGCACTCTCGCCGCAGCCACAGCGTTATCAGCCCCGAGCCAACCCCTGATTCAAGCGGCGCTCGTGGGTCACATCGACACATGCGCCAATATGGCCCACGCTACGCGACTCAATCCTGCAGATACCGATACAACGTCCGGCGGCCTATCCCGAGAATTGCCGCCGCCAGGCGTTTGTTTCCCTGCACCTGATCGAGTACGTGATTGATGTAGCGCAGCTGCATCGCGCGCAGCGTCGGCAGACTATCCGTCTCGCGCAGGTCCGCTCCAAGGCCATCCGGTGCCACCCCCGCCTGCGCGCCGTGCAGCTCCTCGGGCAAATCCGCCGGCGCAATCCACTTGCCCCGACAGAACGCAACGGCCTGCTCCATCATGCTCGCCAACTCACGCACGTTGCCCGGAAATGGATACCGCCTGAGCAGCGATAACGCGTCATCGCCGACACCAGCGATTTCGCGGCTCAGCTTCGCGCTGAAATGGCGAGTGAAATACTCCGCAAGCAAGGTCAGGTCCTCGCCGCGTTGGCGCAGCGGTGGTATCCGCAGCTTGAAGGTGCTGAGGCGGTAGAACAGGTCCTCGCGGAATGTCTTGCGCACGACCTCGCGCTCGAGATTGCGATTGGTGGCCGCGACCACACGCACGTCGACGGTGCGCTCGATGTTGGCACCGACCGGACGAACGCGGCCGTCCTGGAGCGCCCGCAGCAGCTTTGCCTGCATGCCGGCTGGCAACTCGCCGATTTCATCGAGCAGCAGGGTTCCCCCGTGTGCTGCGGCGAACAATCCACTGCGGGCACGCTGCGCTCCGGTGAACGCCCCGCAAGCATGCCCGAACAGCTCGCTTTCGAGCAGCTCCGCAGGAATACCGGCGCAGTTGACCGGAACCAGCGGACCGCTGGCGCGATCGCTTTCCTCATGCAGCGCACGGGTGATCAGTTCCTTGCCGACCCCGCTCTCCCCGGAAATCAGCACCGGTCCGGCGGCGCGGGCAATCCGACAAACACGCTCATAAAGCGCCTTCATCGCAGGACTGCGCCCGATCATTCCATGAAAGTCGCCGCGCGGACTGACTTGCTGGCGCCCAACCGAACTCACCCCGCCCTCCAGCATGTGTCGTCACTGGGCGACAGTATGGGCAACACCCTCAACCGCATGAGATCCCCGTTTGCGCGCGGCCATCATCACCGCATGGCCGCCTCCTGAGGTCCAACACGCGGACCATGGGGACCGCGCCGATTCCGTCCACGTCCGTTCCGTTGTCGCCGTGCCGCTCCGATGTGCGGGCACCTGGAATGTGGCAATTTTCTGCCCGCCAACCGCGCCAGCCCCCCCATTGTCTGCAGCGTCGTCTCTGTTGAAGCCCGCCTTTCACGATCCCAGCTTAGCAAAAAACGCACAGGATCGAGCCTTTGTGGACGGATACCGAACATCAGACACGATCGAACCGCACGATCCGCCGCATAGCCAAGTGACGCTTCCGCAGCGGCGGGCCGGATCGAGCTCGAACTCCGCCACGAATACACGGGGTGCTCTCGCCTTCTTTGCCGCTCGTGAGGAGCAGGTGCGCCGTTTCGCGGCATCGGGTCACCGCGAGCGCACCGAGCGATCGCGACGCCAAAGAGCCTCCCCGTTTCCCCATTTGCCTGCTGTGGATGCTCTGTCTTTGCCCAGCCTCACACCTGGCGCCGGTGCGGATCAAGTCCCCATCCTGGATGCGCGCCGGTACGGCGATGATCTTGCGCGAGCTCGTTGCCGAGATCCTGCGCCTGTACCACGCCGGGAACTACCTGCTCGGCACCCTCGCCCGCCAGCTCAGCTCCACAACGACACCGTACGGCACGTGCTGCCCCAGCTAGGACCGGCGGAATCGTTCCGGTGGTTACGCAGTGAGACGAACCCTGCACACTGACCGCATGAAGCGCTGAGGGTTCCATAACACCACCCCGCCCCCGATGCTCTTCGACATGAGGCGTCGCACCCGGCCGCACAAGTCGCGGAATCCCGTTCAAGGACGTCGGTGAACGGCGGGGTGCCCTCGGGCCGGGCGGCAGCGCGATCTCGGCATATGAATCCGCGTGGGTTCTGCCCTTGAAGTCCACACGGCCGCTCCTACTTTGGTAGCTGGCGGCGAGGTTCCGGAAGCCGGCGCCGCCGAAACTCATGCGAACCCTGCTATAGGAGGTGATGTTCTATGGCTGTAAGAGATCTGATTCCGCGGATGCGCTGGCGAGTGCCGGTCGCGCGCAGCGAGAGCATCAATCCGCTCGCCGCCTTCCACGAGGAGATGAACCGTCTGTTCGATGACTTCTGGCGCGACTTCGATGGGATCGGCAGCTCCCTGATGCCCTCCTCCGGCTTTCCGCGAGTCGAGGTCATCGAGACCGAACGAGACGTGAGGGTTGAGGCGGAGCTCCCCGGAATGGACGAGAAGGACGTCGACATCACGCTACACAACGGGATTCTGACGATCCGAGGGGAGCGGCTAAGCGCGAGCGACGACCGACACCGGCGCGTGAGCGAGCGGTATTACGGCCAATTCGAGCGTCGGATCGTGCTCCCGGCCGAGGTCGAGGGTGACAAGGTCACCGCTTCGTTCCATCGGGGCGTCCTTACCGTGACTCTGCCCAAGACGGCGCGAGAAGTGGAAGACGTCAAGCACATCCGGATCAACTCCAAGTGAGGTCTCGGCTTTTGCGGCGGGCAGACGGGCCCCCAGGATGCGAGAATTCCCCCTCGGGGGCCCGCCGCCCCTCAACTGTCTCCATTCGCAAGCAAAACGCGAGTGAATCTCTGAGGGCCGGCAACTCGCTCATACGCAACGGAAACCGGGATCGCGGTGACGGACCCGTTCATGCGCGAAAGCTGGCTCCGGCTCCACCAGGACGGCGGAAACGGTATCGATCGGTCCGGCATGCCGGATGGCGACGACAATTCCTAGCCTGACATATGGACTCCCCTGCATCGGTCAATATGGCCTACCGACAGGCCATCGCATATGCCCATGCGATTTCCGGGGGTAAAGCCTATGCAAGTGGTGCGCGAGACGCCCGGATCGTTGTCGATCACGGACGAGAAGGCTGGCCTCATGCGAGCGTCAATCAAAATTGATGGACACCAGAGCGGAACAATGCTCGACACCGGAGCCTCGTTTTCGACAATTAGCGCTTCCGTCGCGACGCGTTTCGGAATCGAGATGTTTGGGCATCGCGTGACCGTCTGCAGTTCGACTCGACGGTCTGTCGCCGTTCGACTTGACATTGCGAAGCTATTGAAGATCGGCAACGCGACGATCAAGAACGTCGTGTTCATCGTAATGCCCGATTCTGAATTATCCATTCCATGCAGACTGAGAATCGGCGTCATCATAGGTTTGCCAGCTCACGGGTCTTCTCTCCTCGGTCGACGGGTACTCAACAGACGGGATGAGACCCGTGTCTCTCAATAGAATCAACTACCTGGATGCGCCCCCAAAGTTATTGGAATCTCGGATAGAGCCAAGAAATTACTCCAAAGTTACCTTAGCGGCAATGCCGGTAAGGTGCGCAACCGCAAATACGCCTCGGCGGCTGGCCGCGGCCGGTACCGGGCGACGATGGTGCGGAAGTGATCGGGACGACCCGGATGGCCGCGCTCATGCACCATGTCGTACAGGCGCGGGGCCCGTAAGCTGGAGTAGCGGGCGAGCGTGCCGATCCGCCAGTGCTCGACATGGTACAGGCGCAGGATCTCGGCCTCGAACTCGCGCAAGATCATCGCCGCACCCTCAAGTGTCGGGTACGACGGGACTCATCCGCTCCAGCGCCAGGAGTGAAGCCGGGCAAAGGCGGCAATGACCGTCCACAGAACGCACAGTGCGTCTGCAGGAGACGGGTGGGAGTACGGGAAGGCTCTTTGGAGTCAACGTCGATCGACTCGCTCGCGCTGAGAAGATGCCGCAATACGCTGCACCGGCGCGTCACGAGGGGGAAGCCCTGATCCGTCACCGCCCGCTTTTGCCGCTCCCGGTAGCGCCGTTGTCGTACGGCATGTCGACGGGCTCCCCCCCGGGGGGGGGGGGGGGGGGATGCACTGGTAGCGGGCGCCGGAGCGGCGCACAGACTCCCGGCGAGCCTGTTGCGGGAAATCTCCCGGGCAGTACAGGTTCCCGCAATCGCATTGCGCGAAAATGCACACCTGCATCCCGCAGCGGCGGCAATGGTAGAGCCGGTAGGTTGCCGGCTCCTCGGGCAGCCCCTAGACCCCCTCCCCGACGGCCTTGGACAGCGCCGCGGCGGCGAGGCATAAAGGACTGGCAAAGCCGCCTCCGACGGCGCTGCGCACCGAGGGCCCGGGGGTCGACGCCAATCAAACTGCCCGGACCTTCGTCTATGTGCGTCTCGTGCCCTCAGCATGGCCGAAGCAGACAAAACCGCACCCGGGGCGCAGGTGCGCACACCCCCAGAAGTCCAATCGCAGAAGTAGATCTCTGCCCGGCCTGAACGGCCGGTCAGACCGCGCCGCCGCTGCGCGACGACGCGCCAAAGAACGACGTATAGAGGGGGAAATCCGAAGACGATGAGACAGGCAGTATCGACCGCCTCGAGGCTCAGGCGGTCATCTCAAAACCGCAGCCCAACCCCGGAATCAGGCGGTTCCTGACCACCGTTCACACTGCCGGAGTGCCGGCGGCACCATCCGCGCCGTTTTCGGCATTCGCCCCGTCATACGCACCAAGCCGTTCCGCAGCGTCACGGTGATCTTGCGCGCGGGTCTGTGCGGTATCGCACCGATCCGCCGCTCCGCGAGAATTAAGGTGAGCAGCGGTTCGAGTGCGAACGTGTGCTAACGTGAATTCGAGATGACAGCGCGGGACTCGGGCAAGAAACTGCCTGCCGCCAGGCGGGCCGAGTGGCATGACCATCGCGTGCAGTCATTGCGGTACGCTGGAAGAGCTCCCCCAGCTCGCTAGCGCGGAAGTTGCCATATGCCCGGTCTGCGACAGCCGACTCGAGCGGACCAATGGGCGGAGCATCACTGCGGCGCTCGCCTGCGCAATAGCCACGTTGGTGCTGCTGTTTCCGGCGAATTTTCTGCCTTTGATGAGCGTCTCGATGCTCGGCATGACCCGCCAGAGCCATTTGGGTTCCGGCGTTGTCATCCTGTGGAATCATCATTGGGTGATCCTCGCGGTGCTGGTGGCGGCATTTGCCGTCATCGCGCCGTTCGTGCGGTTCGGCTTGCTGAGCACTGTCCTGGCGATGGTGCATTTGGGGCACCGCCCCCGCTGGCTCGGCCGGTTGTTCCGCTGGTCGGTGCGGCTCGATCGCTGGGCCATGCCGGATGTGTATCTCATCGGGTGCATTGTGGGGTACGGCCGCCTGGAGGCGGTTTTGCCGGTAGCGATCGACGCAGGCGGATTCTGTCTGATCATCGCCGCGCTGCTGTGCATGCTGTCGCGTGCAACCCTGGATGCACGCACGGTATGGCGGGCGATCTACCCGGAAAGGGCGCTCCCGAGTGCCGGTGTGGCAACGATAGGCTGTGAGGTTTGCGAACTCGTGCTGCCGGCCACCTCCGAGGGCTCACTCTGTCCGCGATGCGCCGTGCGCTTGCGGGCGCGCAAGCCCGACGCATTCGTGCGCACGCTCGCCCTGGTCATCGCCGGCTACGCCCTTTTGCTCCCAGCCAACATCTACCCGATGAGCACCGATACCCAGTTCGGAGTTCGTGTGCAATACCGGATCGTCGATGGCATCGAGGATCTCTTCCATGCTCACCTGTACCCGCTTGGCGTGCTGATCTTCTGTACGAGCATAGCCATTCCGCTGCTGAAGCTGCTCGGACTCACCTGGTTTCTGGTCTCGATTCGCCACCGCTCGCCGCATCACCTCGTGCTGAAGACCCGTCTGTGCCATTTCATCGATGAGATTGGGCGTTGGGCCAACGTTGATGTGTTCACCATCGCCGTATTCACCCCGCTGTTGCAATTCCCGGGGATCGTCACCGCCGGGGCTTCGGTCGGCGCGCCCGCTTTCATTCTCGTGGTCGTTTTCACGATGGTTGCATCGCGTACATTCGACCCTAGATTGATGTGGGATGCCGGTCTCCCTCTGCAGTCTGGGCAAACCGAAAACCCATGAACGAGCCCGATCGACAGGCCGAGACGCCCCGGCGGACGATGGCTGCCACTCGCACGACTCGATGGCCGGGCTGGATCTGGGGCATACCCATCGCCGCAATCGGCCTCGTGGTGTGGCTGCTCGTGCGTACGCTCAGTTCGCACGGCATCGAGGTAACGGTCATCTACACCAACGCCCACGGCATGCAACCCGGTAGTACACGCGTGATGTATCGCGGCGTTCGGGTCGGTACGGTGACGAGCGTTGCGTTGGCAAGCGACAACTTGCACGTCATCGTGGACCTCGACATCGAGAAGAGCCTCGCGGGAGAGTTGCGCAGCGGGACCCATTTCTTTCTCGAAGGAGCGCACCCGAGCCTGTTGCATCCGTCTTCACTGATGACACTGATCTCCGGCCCGGTAATCGTCATGAGACCGGGTGGCGGAGCGCCGACGCGCTCCTTCAAGGGAATTGAAAGCAATCCGTACAAGATGTTCGCCGTCTCCCTGCCCTATCGGGTCAAATTCGACGCCGCGATAGGCAATCTGCCCGTCCACTCGCCGGTCACGCTGCGCGGATTTACCGTCGGGCAAGTCGCGAGCGTGGGACTTCGAATCGACCGGCGCACCGGGCGCATCAGCACGCCGGTCGTGCTCGATCTGGATCCGAGCCGCTTTCACTTCGTCGGTCGAGGGATCGCCGCCGGTTATTCGCGCCGGACATTCAATCGATTACTCGGGCGACTCGTGCGCAAAGGCTTGCGTGCAAGGCTCACGCGGTCCCTGCCCCTGGTCGGCAGCCGTCAGGTGGTGTTGGAAATGGTCGCCGGCGCGGCGCCGGCGCACCTCGAGACAGCGCAGCGCTACCCGCTCATCCCCACGGCCCCGGGCGGTGGGCTTGCCGCCCTGTCGCGCACGCTCGGCTCGCTGCCGCTCACGCAGATTGCCGCCAATGTGCGGACCCTGACGGCGCAACTGAGCCGCCTCGTTTCCTCGCCGCAGCTGCGCGGCAGTATCGCGCACCTCGACGGCACGCTCGCCGCGCTCGAGCAGACGGTACGGCAGGCCGGACCTCAGGTCTCCCCGACCCTGGTCAGCCTCAGGCTAACGGCCAAGCAGCTGCGCGCCGTTGCCCAGCAGATCGACGTGACCACCGAGGCGGCCCGAGGCACCCTGGGAGCCAGCCCGACCGCGCCGAATGGCAATGTCGAGCACACGCTCACAGCGCTCGCCGGCGCCGCGCGAGCGATCCGCTCGCTGGCAAACTACCTCGACCAACATCCCGGGGCCCTGCTGCGCGGGCGTACGGAGTAATCGCATGAGATCCCTCGCCCCCTGCTTGGTCCTGGCGCTACTGCTTGCCAGCTGTGCCTCGAGCCCGCCCAGTCGGTTTTACACACTCGACCCTGTACCCCCACGCGTGCAGCTACCGGCGGCCGGCCTCATGCTGCAGGTCGCCGCGGTGCATATCCCCGAGGTTCTCCAGCGCCAGGAGATGGTGCGCGAGAGCGCACCAGAAACTCTTCATCTGAGCGACCGCAACCGCTGGGGCGCGCCGCTCGCCGGGATGATACAGCGCGTGCTGGAGCAGGACCTCGCCGCACGGCTGCCGGCAAGCACTGTGCTGCCTCCGGGATCGCTGCCGCCGGCCGGAACACACGTGCTCGTGGTCGATGTGCTGCGCTTCGATGCCGGCCCCTCCGGCACCGTTCGTCTCGAGGGGAGTTGGGCGCAGTTCGCACCCGGCTCCGGGGAACCGTTACTGCCGCAGCGCGTGCAGCTGGTAACGCGGGCACATCCGGCCGGGGGCTCCCGCGGGCAAGCCGCGGCAATGAGTCGACTCCTGGGCCGGCTTGCCGACAGGATCGCCGCGATCCTGGCCCCCTGATCGTACCCAATTCCGGACCGGACTCAGCACTTTCGCTCGGGCATGTACACGGGCTGCACGGCCCTGCCTCCCACGCCGAGGAATGCGTCTCGCCAACCCGGCAGACCAGTGCCGGAGCCGGCAGAACCGGGTGCCAGACGGCAGACTCCTCGGGCTTGACCGGGCTCCCGAGGTCAAGACCCTCGGGCGGGCGCTTCGCCGCCCATCATTGCGCCGAGCAAATGGGCGCGGAGCTGGCGCAGGTGCGCGTGGCCGAGCGCGGCGAGCTGATGAGGTTCTTGTACGTCGATGGCGATGTGCGCACCTATCACGGGGAGCGCACGATTTCCAAGGCTTACGTGGCCCGGCGCCATCTGGCGATGGCCGCCACCACCGACTACTGGATCGACGATCGCGGCGGCGATCCGCTGCTGCCGATCACCGCAGAGGTGGATACCTCCTTGGCCAAGGCCTTCCCCGAGTTTCTGCGCCGGGTGCGTATGACGCTCGGGGAGCGGCCGATGACCATCGTCTTTGACCGCGGCGGCTGGAGTCCGACGCTGTTCCGCAGCATGATCAAACAGGGCTTCGATATCCTCACCTACCGCAAAGGCAAGGGCCGGCTCGTCAACGAGCGGCGCTTCGTACGCCGCTGCGCCAAGCTCGATGGGCGTTGGGTGACATACGATCTGCATGACCAGCCGGTGCGCTTCCTGAAAGGGTAACTGCGCTTTCGGCAGATCACGCGCCTGTGCGAGAGCGGACATCAGACGCAGATCATCACCAGCTGCTGGGAGCTGCGCGACATCGAAGTGTCTTATTGCATGTTCGATCTACGATCTTCTGCGTTCGGGCAACCTTCCGAGCGTGGTCCCGGGCTGCCGGCGGTTCATCGCCGCGACGGCGATCGCGGCGCTCATCGAAAAGTCGACGACGAATGTTAGCCCGTCCAGGGACTACGCCCGGTCGCGCATGTCGGTCCAGAAAACCCTTCCCTTCTGTTTGTCGCCCGTAGCCGGCTGCCGATCCCGTCAGGCAGCCGGGGACTGCGAAGCACGGTCATGCGCCCTGTCGGAAGAGGCCATAGATTGGCACCCTCTGGCCGGTGTCACAGTTCTTCGCAATTCGCGATAGAGCGTCTTCTGTAAGATCGTGATGAGCACCGCCCTTGCCCGAGTTGGAAGTGGTTTGATGGCAGGATAGCGAAGTGTCCGCGTTTGCAGCACATTATCCCGTGTCATCGACGGCCGAACCGACCACCAAGTCGTCGCGCCATTGCATCACTGCCCGCCCCTCTGTGGTCGAGAAGATGCGCTTCAAGGCATTGGCCTTGCGCTCTGGTGTATCCGAGTCGGCTCTCGCGCTCGTGGCGATCCGGAACTTCCTAGGTCCCGACGGCGAGAAATCGGAGACGCCGACTGCAATGGAACGTATCGCAGCGACCGATCGGATCACCATTCGGTTGCGCCCCGGGGACGGGGCGGCGATCGCTCGACACGCAGCCGTGCGTGGCATGAAGGCGCCGGGATATCTCTCGGCGCTCGTCCGGGCACATGTCCGCGGGACTCCCCCGCTCCCTCACGCGGAACTGGCCGCCTTGAAATCGAGCATGATGGTCTTGGCCGAGCTCGGGCAGATCTTCGACGAATGCGGCTCGCTCAACGCATTTCTCGCAGCCAGCCCACGGGCCATCCCTTGTCTGCGGCCGAATCGCGGCAATGACCCCAGTCGAAGACTTCGCGGAACGGCCCCCTCGTTCGCTCAACGACTCTGATGAAATCGCACTTGGCCACCACACAATGCGGTGGTTCGATACGCCTCATGTGCCGCATGCCTGGGAGTGCGACTTGACGATGGAGTTGAGTACTCGGACCTTTTTTGCGGTGACTTGTTCACGCAAGGCGGGCCAGGTAACGTCGCGCTGACCGCTCCTGGCCTGCGGGTCATCAGCCCCGCCCCGCGACGCGACGCCCTCGCCGACCGACACTGCGATTTCGACCTGGCGATCGCGTGCGGGCGCTGCCTTCCACATCCGGGCTCTGGCGCGCCACATCGGCAATCCTGACGCTTCCCGGGGGTGCGGGCCTCGCCAAACGTGCCGATCCGCTGCCCACAGTCGCCCCTGCTGCGTAACCAGGATGAACAGGGCGCTCACAGGCTCCAGCGGCGGGCTGGCACTCATGCAAGCGTTGCTGCCGCCGGCCTTCCCGGTGGAAATGGTGCCATTGCAACCTTAGTCACATGGGAAACCCCCCGGCTCTGCCGGGGTGACAGTAGAAGTTCGACAGTTCCTGCAGTATGCAGTCGCAAGAGTGGAAGCTCGTCCGAGGACGATCATGGACTATGGACAGCATATGGACTGGAACCGCTCCGGGTGCTGAATGGGATAGCGCCATGATCTTGAACATAGCGACATTCTTCACTCTTGCGTCGCGGAAATGGCCCCTTTGAGGGGCCCCGCGACGTGAAAGCCTCCGGCTTTGCCGGAGGATGGTTACCCATTGGCCCGAATGACTCTTGGGCTGCTATTCGTCGCTGCAGTGACTTCATTTTGGGCGGCGCTCCACAAGAGCCAGCTTAACAGGAATACGGAAGACAGCTATCCTGCCATGATGAAAGCGACTATCGATATTCCGGATACGCTGTATCGCAAGGTCAAGGCCAAGAGCGCCCTGCTCGGCAAGCCAGTGCGCGAGGTCACTGTGGAGCTGTACCAGCACTGGTTGGGAGAGGACGATGAACCACAGCCTGACGCCTCCCTCCAAACTTGGCTGCACACATGGCTCGCTAAAGCCGACGAGGCCATGCGAGCCGCTCCGCGCGGACCTTCCGCACGCGAGGTGCTGATCGCTGACCGCAGCCGCCAGGATCACCGCAGGACGCCGAAGTGATGGCACTCGTGGTTGACGCCAGCGTCTGGGTCTCCGCAGCCGACGACGCCGATACACTGCCACCCCAAGCCGAACGTTTCTCCGCACCGCCATGCGGCAGCACCACCCCCGCCATCGCGCGGCCGAAAGTCGCCTGTGCGCTCTCGCGCCGGCTGCGCGATGCCGCAAGGGACCGCGAACTCGCTGACGGCCTTGTGCAATCCCCGCTCATCACCGAAATGAATCTAGGATCGTTGTTGGTAACCGCGCTGACGGTGGAAACCGAGGTCTTTCTGCGTGCCGGCGACGCGTTCTATGCGGCTGTCGCCACAAATAAAGACAGAACCATCATCTCGTGGGACGAGGAACTCCTTCGACGGGCGAATGCCATGACGCCCAGTGCATGGGTCACCGAACACGGGCAAGATTGAAATGGCGTCCTCCTCGACTTGCTCTCTCCTTCATGGCGAAGAGCACGTCAATCGAGAGCGGGCTGCGTTCCCGATGTCCGATTCGAAGACAACCGAACCGCCTATCCGACTATCGGGTCGATCGTGAAGCCTGCACCGCACGATGGCTGCCGTCACGAGGGATTACGGCATGTACACGTTTTGACACTCTCAACCGGGTGCCTATTGCCACATTTCAACGGACAATGAGCGGTTTCTTGTTGAAGTGACCGTGAGCAAAACGCTCCACACATGTTGTTTTATTGGAGGCTAGGGTCGGAATCGAACCGGCGTAGACGGCTTTGCAGGCCGCT
>JAKBWB010000058.1 GCA_021843755.1 Pseudomonadota bacterium | reverse complement strand
GAAGCACTGTTTTTTCGGTATTTTGTGGCTAGTGAAGAGCAAGCGGTTGATTTGATGGGGAGTGTGAAAACAGGATGATTTCACATTCGTAATGCGCGGGTCGTAGGTTCGAATCCTATTCCCGGCACCAATAAATCAAGCACTTAGCCGCCTCGCCCTAACCGGAAGTTCCTCCCCGGTCCTGGTTGATCGGTAGTCAGCAGAGGCTGAATTTCCCCGCATTTGGTGCGCATGGGAGGGTTGGATTGGGCGTCCAGTCGTAGTCACTAAATCGTTGCTTTTTTGGTGAGAGTGTGCTAGGGTTTCCTGCATGTCGCATCGAGGTGGCGCGGTTCATGTCGTCACCACACGGCGCCGCTACAAGGGCCGTGTGTACTCGACCCATCTGCTGCGCAGGAGCTATCGCGAGGACGGGAAGGTCAAGAACGAGACCGTCGGCAACCTCTCGCATCTGCCCGAGCCGCTGATTGAGGTGATTCGCCGGGCTCTTCACGGGGAGAGCTTTGTGCCGGTGGGCGAGCGGCTGCAGATCGTGCGCTCCAAACCCCACGGCCACGTGCAGGCGGTGCGTGCGGCGATGCAGCGGCTGGGCTTTGAGTCCTTGATCGCCTCACACCCGAGCCCCGAGCGCGATCGAGTCTGCGCGATGGTGGCATCCCGGGTGCTCTGCCCGCACACGAAGTTGGCGACCACACGCTGGTGGCAGGGCGTGACGCTGGCGGAGGAGTACGGTGTGGAGGCGGCCGATGAGGATGATCTTTACGCCGCGATGGATTGGCTGCTCGAGCGCCAGGGGGCAATCGAGCGCAAGCTCGCTGCCCGGCATCTGAAGGAGGGGTCGCTGGCGCTGTATGACCTGTCCTCGAGCTACTTCGAAGGCACGCATTGCCCTCTGGCGAAGCTCGGTCACGATCGGGATGGGAAGAAGCACAAGCTGCAGGTCAACTACGGTCTTCTGACCAACCAGGCAGGCTGTCCGGTGGCGGTCTCGGTGTATGAAGGCAACACCGGGGATGCCAAGACGCTGATGCCGCAGGTGAAGAAGCTGCGCGAGGATTTTGGGCTTGAGCAGCTGGTGCTGGTCGGGGATCGGGGGATGATCTCGCACAAGGCAATCCAGGAGCTGCGTGAGCTCGAGGGCCTCAAGTGGATCACCGCGCTCAAGAGCAGCCAGATCCGAACGCTCGTGGAAGGCGAAGCGCTGCAGCTGGGGCTATTTGATGAGCGCAATCTGCTCGAGCTCACCCACCCGGACTACCCCGGGGAGCGGCTCATCGCCTGTCGTAATCCGCAGCTTGCGAAGCTGCGCGCCCACAAACGACTCTCACTGCTCGAGGCGACGGAAAAGGAGCTCGAGAAGGTACGCGAGCGAGTCTCGCGCGGCAGGCTCAAGGGCGAGGCGGCGATCGGGGTGCGGGTCGGGCGCGTGCTCAACAAGTACAAGGTCGCCAAGCACTTTGCGCTCGAGATTACGGATAAGCGCTTTGAGTTCCACAGGCTCGAGGAGCAGATCACCGCCGAGGCGGCCCTCGATGGAATCTACGTCATCCGCACCGCGGTGCCCAAGAAGCGGATGTCAGCGGCCGATGCGGTCAGGAACTACAAGGCGCTCGCGAACGTCGAGCGCGCCTTCCGCTCACTGAAGACCGTGGACCTGAAGGTGCGTCCCATCCATCATCGGCTCGAGAACCGCGTGCGCGCCCACATCTTCCTGTGCATGCTCGCCTACTACGTGGAATGGCATCTGATCGAAGCCTGGCGCCCCTTGCTCTTCGCCGACGAGGATCAGACCGCCAAGGCCACGCGCGACCCGGTCGCTCCGGCGAAGCGCTCCGAGGAGGCGCTCGAAAAAGTCCACTCGCACACGCTCCCCGACGGTACCCCCGCGCACAGCTTGCGCACTCTGCTCGAAGACCTCTCCACGATCGTGCGCAACACCTGCCGCACACCCGGCCCCGCCGAGCGTTCGGGCACCTTCGAGCTGACCACTGCGCCCACTGCATCCCAGCGCCGCGCCCTGGAGTTGATCGAGAAGATCGCCGCGTAGTCAGAATCCCGACCGACTCATTGACTCCATGTCAATGAAATCATAGGGGAACTTCGCTCCGCAGGCGGAGGAACTTCAGCCTAACTCGCCGGACTCATGTAAGTGCCCAGTAAGGGCACCCAGCGGATCCTCTCTCGACTTCATGCTCGGCGTTGCCAAGACGCCGGTCCGGATGCGTCTACCCGCACCGAGCCGGCTGACTGGCGCCCGAACGATTGAGGTTCGAGTATGGCTACTGCTGATCCTATCTCGCCGCTGACGGCAGGGGTACCTGCCACCGTCCCCATCGCCACTATCCGCGCCTACCGCAAGACCGGCTGCGCCATCGTCACCATCGAGCGGCAGGGCCGCGCTCCCCACCGCCATCGCGTTTCCCTGCGCCGCTATGCCGCAATGCGGGAATGGACCATCGTCCGCGCCGCCCGGCGCTGGCGCACCAGCGGCTGGTGGGGCCGCGGTTCCATCGCCGTCTCACTGTGGGGCTTGCAGGCATGAGCATCGCCCTCCGCACCACGCGCGACCAACGCGTTTGGCACGTCGACAACGTGGCTGTGCTGGACCTCCCCGTTACGAATGCCATGACTTGCCATTAAGAGCATCCCGACATGAAACGCATCAGTCGCGTCATTTTCGCCGCTGTGTCGATCGCTGCCCTCGCGGGATGCAGCGTCCGGCGCTCAATTCGCTACTACGCGGACCATCCGCATTCTCGGAGGCACGAACTGCAGGGGTGTGTGCGGCACGAAAGCAGCAACGAGCTCGCTGACATCACGCTGCGGAACTGCCAAGCAGCCGGCGCCTCGCAGGCGTACAGCGCTGGCGGTGCACCCCCGATCCCGGTCAACTGAGGAGCGTGAGGAGAGCAACCGGGGCGGTTTCCGCCGCCCCGGCGGGAGGTCTCTCGCGAGTGTGGAGGTAGAAATGACACCTGATCTCGATCGACTGTTGTGCTCCCGATACCCAACGCTCTTCCAGCGCCGGAATCTGCCAATGGACAAGAGCTGCATGTATTGGGGATTCTCGGCCGGCAACGGCTGGTTCGATCTTATTGACACGCTTGCCGAGCGCCTGCAGTTTTGGGCCGATCGCCGCGCGCCCTTGGCATTCTGGGTCGAAATCATCGTTTTTCAGCGCTCCCCGAAACTTGAATAGCGGTCGTTCTCGCTGCCGAGCCCAGAGTGGATTTCCGTTGCTCATATCAATCATTGGTCAGGCGGTGTCATGGGCGTCCTCAGATGAACAGATCGGCCGCGACGTTGAACCGCCTGGCGAACTTCTTCGCGAGGTTCTTGCTGATGGCCCGTCGGCCGCTGAGAATGTCTGAAATCCGGCTCTGCGGCGCGCAGTCGACGAGATCCTCCTGCTTGAGCTCGTGCTGCTGCATCAGGAAACGCAGCGTCTCAGCCGGGGACGCCTCGGGGATGACCGTGTGCTCGTCCTCGTATGCCTTCACCTGATCGGAGAGATAATCGAGCACCTCGGCAAGGGGATGGCTCTCCTTGTCGCCGATCTCGTCAATCAGCGCATCGACGACGGACCGCGCGGCCGCGTATTCCGCCTCGGTCCGCACCGCAGTCACGCCGATCGCCTTCTTGAACGGCATCCAGGCTCGCAGGATCGCCTGCGGGTCCGGGACAGTGTTGTGTGCATGGCGCATGTTCAGTTTCTCCGCTTCCACTTGTCGCGGTCGTACTCGGCCTGGGTGAGCACCTCGCGGATGTACACCTTGCGCCGGTTGTAATGGATCACCGCGATCAGGCGGTATTTGTTCCCGCCGATATTGAACACCGTGAACGGGTCAACGTAATCGGCGCTGCCAAAGGTCTCCCGCAGGACGTTGAAGTCCGCAAAGACCTCCCGGCGCATGATCCGGTACCACGCCTCGAGCGGCCCCTCGGCGTCCGGATGTTTTTTCCAGAATTCGACCAAGGCGGGCTTCGCGATGACGTGCATTGCGGTAAATATACCAACATGGTATTGCCGGTCAAGGCGGTGCGCATCACTCCGGCTGATTCAGCCGGATGTTGATCCCGCCAGCCTGTCCCTGATGCCGCAGGGCATCCTGTGCGTGCCCGAGACCGCGCGAGGCATGCTTGGCGACGTTTCACTGCGTGCTCGGCCGTCGCGCGGCTGAAAAAGCCCTGACCGTCCCCTGCGGGGGCAGTCTCCCGTGGATCGGCAATCCCATCCTGGCCGCCGGTTCCAGCGGCCGACGCACCGGGAGGCATAGCGCCTCCGGCAGGAGCGCCCGTATTGCCCGCTGCGCCGCGATCCTGTGCGGGCTGAGCTTGGGGGGTCCCCGCCCGCCGGTCCTGTGGCGCCAGAGGCTGCGCTGGCACCCTCCTGCGTCAGTCCTTGAGTTGCATTTGGTGCACCCAAGTCCAGAATCACCCCGACCGGCTGCCGCACCCGTCCGGCGGCCGACGTGTGATCCGATCCTGAGCGCGCCGCATGGTTGAGCCATCCTCTCCTAGGATCTACATTCGAACCGCTGATTGCGCTCGCGTGCCTTATTTCCCAGCGCCGCCCTTGGCGGTCGGCGGCCGTACCGGTCTGTACGTCTTTGAGCATCGGGCGGTCGATGCCGGCAGTCTCGACGCCCATACTTTCGACGCGGACGTGCTGATGCTGCCTTTGGGCACCCAGGCCGTGCGTTTTCGCAGTCGGCTGAACGGACGGCAGATGTCGGGCCTGATCGAGCCCGAGCGCTTCCGGTTCCTGGCGCGCGGCGACACACTCTCGACCCGCTGGGACGCGCCCGTGCAGGGACTGTTCCTGACGCTTGCGCCCGCCTTGCTCGCCCAGTCGCTCGGCGACGATATTGGTCGTTGGCCAATGGAACTGCTCTCCCACATCCTGCCGCACCAGGATCTGATCCTGTGCCATCTCCTGAAATCCATTGCGGCCTGTTTTGCCGGCTCAGCCGTAGGCGGTCTCCTGTTCGAGCAATTGCTGTTGACCGCGACCGCGGTTCACGTTCAAACGCGCTATTCAACTGGACGGGTTTCGCACCGCTCGGCGCAGCCCTTGCCCAGATGGAAACAACTACGCCTCGCTGAGTACATCAAGGCGCATCTCGGCCAGGAGCTGACGCTGAACGAGCTTGCGGCCGTTGCCGGCCTCAGTCCGTATCACCTCGCGCGCGCATATAAAGCCTCGACCGGCCGCAGTCTCTGGCAAACCGTTCTCCAGAGCCGCGTGAATGAGGCGCGCCGACTCATCCTCGCCCGCGCGGACTTGCCGCTCGCGGTGATCGCCAGGGACTGCGGCTTCGACTCATACGGTCAGTTCATCGCGGCATTCCGGAAATTCTTTGGCCTATTGCCGAGCGAGTATCGCGACTCGTTGCGCACGAACTGATGGCGCCATCGTACCGCAATAAACCGCAATTGCCCGCAAGAAACCGCACTGCTTTCATCGCCGCCTGATTGAATTCTCGGCCGTCGCCATGCAATGCTTCCAACATGAACGCCGTGCTACGGCGCCGCACACAACGCCGGTACAGCGCTCAAGATCGGCGCCGCCGGGTGAAGAAGATGGTCCACCGCCCCCCCTGCTGTCGATTGATTGCCGCGTTTTTGGAAAACTCCCGGCACGGACGCCCGGCCCCGTGCGACGCGAGGGTGTCATGTGATGCTTTGCGCGCGGCTGGGGACGAAACTCCCCCGACCTACTCACGACATATCCGCGCTGCTCCCGTTCGCCTCGCCCCCGGAAGCTGCCGACGTTTTTGCCGAAGATACGGCACTTACGACTGAAGCCGCTCGGTAACACATTGAGCAAAAACCTCCGAAGGAGGTTCACCATGTCAGACTCGGCACCACCGCCCACCGACCCGCAGTCGCTCCTGCAGATGCACTTTGCGATGATGCCGTCGCGGGTGCTGGCGGTCGGCGTGCAGCTGGATCTGTTCTCCCGCCTGGCTGACGGGCTGGATCGTGTTCCCCGCCTCGCCACCGCGCTCGGCGCGAGCGAACGGGGGTTGCGCATGTTGCTTGATGCGTTGACGGCGCTGGGGCTGCTCACCAAGACCGAGGGACGCTATGGGCTGACTGCGCTCGCGCGCGCCCACCTGGTGCGCTCGAGCCCGGACTATGTCGGCGCGATGCTCGAAACCGACGATATCTGGAACGTCTGGGGCCGCCTCGCCGAGGCGGTGCGCAGTGGGCGACCAGTGGACACAGTGGAGCGGCGCGAGCGCGCCGAGACATTCTTTCCGATGCTGATCCGCAGCCTGCATGTGACCAATCGTGCCCCGGCCGAGCGGCTCGCCGCCGCGCTCTGCGCCGATGGCGCACCCACCGCCCGCGTGGTGCTGGATGTTGCCTGCGGCTCGGGCATTTGGGGCATCGCGCTTGCCCTGACGGACCGCACAGCCCGCGTCACGGCGCACGACTTCCCTGCGGTGCTGGCTGAGACCCGCGGGTACGTCGCCCGATCCGGACTGACCGATCGATTCGACTACCTGGCCGGGGACCTGAATGAGGTGGACTTCGGAACCGACCGGTTCGACGTGGCGATCCTCGGCAACATCGTGCATTCCGAGGGCGAGCGATCCTCGCGCGCGCTGTTCGCCCGTCTGTACCGGGCGTTGCGGCCCGGCGGGCGAGTCGCGATCGTCGATCTGGTGCCGAACGAGGATCGCACCAGTCCGCCGGTGGCTTTGCTGTTTGCGCTGAATATGCTGCTCAACACCGAGCGTGGCGACACCTTCACGTTACCCGAATACACCGCCTGGCTGCGCGAGGCGGGCTTCGCGCGGGTGGAAACGGTGGAAATCGGCCTGCATATCGGCGCCAATGCGGCGGCGATTCTCGGCGAGAAGATCCTTGGTGCATGAGGATGCATGAGCATGAAAACGGCAACGTCCGAGACACCCCCGGATCCGTCGAAGATCATGCAGATCGGCATGGGCTTCTTCTCCTCCAAGACCCTGTTGAGCGCGGTTGAACTCGGCGTGTTCGAGATGCTCGGGACCGGGCCGCTCACCGGGCAGACCCTGCGCAACCGCCTCGGACTGCACGAGCGCGGCGCCGCGGACTTTCTCGATGCGCTGGTCGCCCTCGGCCTTCTGCGCCGCGACCGCGACGGGCCCGGCGCGCACTACGCCAACACACCCGATACAGCCGCGTTTCTCGACCCGGCGAGTCCGCGCTATCTCGGTGGCATT
Organism: Pseudomonadota bacterium; assembly: GCA_021843755.1. Lineage (GTDB taxonomy): Bacteria > Pseudomonadota > Gammaproteobacteria > Steroidobacterales > Steroidobacteraceae > 13-2-20CM-66-19. Next base: position 23,050 of record JAKBWB010000058.1, on the reverse strand, counting down.
CTCAAAATGGCCAATAACCGCCTCTATCGTCAGTGGAGCAGCCTCACCGAGGCACTGCGCACCGGCCGGCCACAGAGCGAAGTCACGCAACGCGCAGACGGTGACACCTTCGCTGCGCTCTACGCCGACCCGCGGCGCCTGGCAGAATTCCTCGAAGCGATGGCCGGGGTGCAACAAGGCAATTTCCTCGCCTTGGCGGACCGGTTCGACTTCGACCGCTTCACGACGATCTGCGATGCCGGCGGTGCGAGCGGCGCTCTGTCGATCGCGATCGCACGGCGGCATGATTCGGTCGCATGCATCTCCTACGATCTGCCCGCCGTCACGGACCTTGCACGCAAGCGGATCGCGGCCGCGGGCCTCGGCGAAAGAATCACGGCACGGAGCGGCAATTTCCTGACCGAGGATCTACCGCACGCTGATGTCATCACCATGGGCAACATCCTGCATGACTGGGGCACCGAGACCAAGGAACAATTGATCCGTAAGGCATATGCCGCGCTGCCGGAGGGCGGCGCCTTCATCGCGATCGAAAACATCATCGACGATGCGCGGCGCCAAAACGCAGCCGGCCTACTGATGTCGCTCAATATGCTGATCGAGACGCCAGAAGGGTACGATTACACATTCGCTCAGTTCGATGGTTGGTGCCGGTCAGCCGGATTCACATCGACCGAGATATTGCCTCTCGCCGGGTCGGCAAGTGCGGCAATCGCGTGGAAATCGCGGTAAGGATGGCGCTGTCTTCTTCAGGCACAGACATTATGCGGCTTCGGCTGATCGGTGCGGGCTTTGGCAGGACCCGCACCATCGCGACCTGCATGGCGCTCGGGCCAGTCGACTTTCCGTCCGACCACCTGACCGAGGGGCTGACGCAAGGGCGCCAACGCGTCGCCGAGTACGCGGCACGACGGGGCGAGAGTCACGCCACGACGTACTGCAGATACAGCACCCAGTACGGATGCAGGTGTCATTCGGCAGTACCGGGGTGTAGCACCACGGTAGCCGTCGCGCGCACCGTCTGCAACGGGGCCTGAAAAAAGCTGCCGTTCCGCAAGCGCCGGATGGCGCAGATCAAGCCCTCCGGCTCGCGATGGCGGATCTCGACCGGATCATGGTAGTCGCGCTCGATTCCCGGTCGGGATCGCGGCGATGAGGCGCCAGCGGCCCATGTAGCGCGCCAGATTGACGTGCGCGATTGGCGGAATCGGCTCGATTGCCGCCATGCTCCGGCAGACCGTGAGGCCGAGTGTGGCCAGCAGAGCAACGGTGGCGCGAACGGCCGCCATGGGCGCGATCAGCCACTCCTCGCCGCGGCCATAGCCGAACAGTTCCGCGCCGGCCATCCGGAAGATCCGCCAGCAGGCGCCCCCAGCCGTGCGTTCGCTCCGGGAACCTCGCGCTGCACCTCGAGATCATCTGCACGCGAAATCGAGCCGGATCGGCCCTGCAACGAGACTCCTGTTCCCCAGCTTCGGTCGAGGACGATTCGGGCCTCTGACCAGTCGAAAACCCTCCGGACACATTTTTTTCGCTTCGTCTTTGCATTGATACCAGAGCGTGCATTTCACCTGATAGGCCATCGAGCCGTTCGGCTGTTCGAACGGCTGCGTCGTCGTGCAGCCCGACAGGATCACACAGATCGCTCCCAGCGTTACGAGCGAACCGAATACGCCGGCTCTTGCTGATCTTCTCGGGCGCAGGCACATGTACCACCCTCCCAGGGAGACATTGCGGACACAACGGGCCCCCTTCAAAACAAGCCGAATGCACTTGGCGTTGCGGATGATGAGCCCGCATCCAGTGCCGCGACGAGTCCGGATATTCCTCGCTCAGGCGCGCGCCGTCCATGCCCACCGTGACCGGAGCCGGGGCGCGGACTGAACAGCGCCTAACCAGTACGTAAATCACCGAATAACATCCACCATGCCAATCCCCAAAGATGCATGAGTCCGAAACTGGACGCCGTTATCGCATTTTCACGGGAGTACCGCCATGAGCCTTGTACGCTGGGATCCATTCGCGGATGTCGAGAACCTGTTCAACCGGATGATGCCGCGGCGCGGCCACTGGCCCCGTCTGTCGGTCGAGGAGGACGGCGGCGTGACCTTCGAGTGGTCACCCTCCGCGGACATCAGCGAAACCGACAAGGAATTCGTCGTGCGCGCCGACCTGCCGGGACTGAACAAAGAGGACGTGAAGGTCACGTTCAACGATGGTCTGTTGACCATCCAGGGCGAGCGCAAGCAACACAAGGAGGAGACCAAAGCGAAATATCACCGGGTGGAGAATTACTACGGCAGCTTCAGCCGCGCATTCTCCCTGCCGGAAAACATCAAAGCCGAGGCCATCAGCTGCGAGAGCAAGGACGGGGTGTTGACCGTGCACATTCCCAAGAGCGAGCAGAAGAAGCCCAAGGAAATCACGATTCAGTAGCGGCATACCGCCACATCGTGCACCGAGGAGGGCATGGACTGGCAGGTCCATGCCCCCTGGTCCCTCGGACGGCGACGGCGGGACGGTGGCGGGCGGCTCAGGCCCGCCGCCATCCCGAGTCGGTGCGTCCGGTCCCTGTGTGCCCTCCACGGCGCTCGCCGCGCCGATCCTGCGGCGAATGGGGACGATGGGCTTCGCCGCTGCGCCGCGCGCCGCCGGTTGCTTGCCGCGCAGGCGATTCGCCCCGGCGGTGAGCCTGGGTGCTCTGACCATTACCAGGATGACGCTCGCGCGTGCCGGGCCGATGGCGCGAATCCTGCGGCGCCGAGCGCGGCCGCCGCTGTGGGACAGCGCGGTCGGCTCCTGCCCGCTCAGCACCTGGATCGGCTTCCGGGGTATTGAGGATCGGGAAGGCCGGCAACGGCGCGACGGGGATCGAGCGCTTGAGCAGCCTCTCGATATCGCGCAGCAGCGGCTCTTCGTCCGACGCCACCAGGGAGACAGCCGAGCCGCTGGCGCCCGCGCGGGCGGTACGCCCGATGCGATGGACGTAATCCTCGGGAACGTTCGGCAGCTCGTAGTTGACGACGTGCGGCAACTCCTTGATGTCGAGACCGCGGGCGGCGACTTCCGTGGCCACGAGCGCCGTGATCCGCACGCTCTTGAAGTCCTCGAGGGCGCGCACCCGCGCGTTCTGGCTCTTGTTGCCGTGGATCGCCCCGGTGGCGATGCCGGCGCCCTCGAGCTGTTTGGCCAGCCGGTTGGCGCCGTGTTTGGTGCGGGTGAACACCAGCACCTGCTGCCAATTGCCATCCTGGATCAGATGCGCCAGCAAGTGACGCTTGTTCTCCTTCGGCACCCGGTAGAGACACTGTGTCACCCGCTCGGCGGTGGCGTTGCGGCTTGCGACCTCGACGGTCACGGGGTCGCGTAAAATCCGCTGCGCCAGAGCACGGATGTCCTGCGAGTAAGTGGCCGAGAACATCATGTTCTGCCGCTCCCCGGGCAGAAGCTTCAGAACCCGGCGGATGGCATGAATGAAACCCATGTCCAGCATCCGGTCCGCCTCGTCCAGCACGAAGCAGCGGATCCGACTCAGGTCGAGGACGCGTTGCTCGCTCAGATCGAGCAGCCGGCCCGGCGTGGCGATGAGCAGGTCACAACCGCGACGCAGCTGATCGATCTGCGGATTGACGCCGACTCCGCCGTACACGACGGCGGTGCGCAGGGCGAGATAACGGCCGTATCCGGCGGCGTTGTCCGCGATCTGGGCGGCCAGCTCGCGCGTTGGAGTCAGCACGAGCGCGCGCGGCGCGCTGCGCGGGCCTCCCGGGACACCCTGGCTCAGCAGCTGCAGGATCGGCAGCACGAACGCGGCAGTCTTGCCGGTACCGGTCTGGGCGCCGGCCAGAACGTCGCGACCGGTGAGAATCGCGGGAATCGTGCCGGCCTGGATCGGGGTGGGCGTCGTATAGCCCTTTTCTTCGACGGCGCGAACCAGCTCGGGCAGCAACCCGAGTGTGGAAAATGACATGTATACCTCTGTAAAGCAACTCGCGCAAACGGCCGGGCCACCCGCAGCCCCGAGGGGCTGCGCGCAGGCCTTCTGATCAGCCGTGGCGGTCTCCGCAAGGGGATGTTTTAGGAATCGAAGCGAAGCCGGAATGGCTTGACCGCGAGCGAAGCAGGCGCAGACCGCTTGGCGCCTGTATAGTCTTGCGGCGTGCACTATACCGGTCCGGCGGCGGCACGTCCATTTGACTTAGACCCTTCCGATGTCTCTCATCACATTACGCGACGCCTGTCTTGCTTTCGGCGACCGTCCCCTGCTCGACTGCGCGGCCCTCACGGTCCGCGAGGATGAGCGGCTCGGGTTCATCGGGCGCAACGGGACCGGCAAATCGACCGTGCTGAAGATCATCGCGGGCCTGACCGTGCTCGATGAAGGCGAGCTGCAGCGCCGTACCGGTCTGCGCCTCGCGCTTCTCGAGCAGGAGCCGCAACTGCCGTCCGCACCGACCCTGCGCGAGAGCCTGATCGAGCGCGCGCGCACGCTGGCCCATGCCTCGAGCTGCACGCCCGAGCAGCTCCACGGGATCGACCGGGAGAGCTGGCAGTTGCACTCGCGCCTGGCGGAGTATCTTCAACGGTTCGGCCTGACGGGTGAGGAGAGCCCCCAAGAGTGCTCAGGCGGGGAACGCAAGCGCGCCGCGCTGGCCTTGGCGCTGGCTTGCGAGCCTGAACTTCTGCTGCTCGACGAGCCGACCAATCATCTAGACATCGACGGCATCGCGCTGCTCGAAGCGCACGTCCGCAGGATGCCCGCCGCGATCGTCGTCACGCACGACCGCGCATTTCTCGATGCCGTCGCCACACGGATCGTCGAACTCGACCGCGGCGTCATCCGCTCCTATCCCGGCAATTTCGCGGCCTACGAAGCGCGCCGGGAGCAGGAGGCGGCGGCCGAAGACGCGACGCGGCGCCGCTTCGAGAAGTTCTGGCGGCAGGAAGAGGTCTGGATCCGCAAGGGCGTCGAGGCCCGGCGTACCCGCAACGAGGGACGTGTGCGCCGTCTCGAACAGTTGCGCCGACAGCGCACCGAACGACGCGACCGCATCGGCCGTCTCAAGCTCGCGCTCGATGCCGGCGAACGCTCCGGACACCTGGTCGCCGAGCTCATCGGTGTCGGTCAGACATTCTCGACACGCACGTTGATCGAGGACTTCTCGACACGCATTCTGCGCGGCGACCGGGTGGGCTTCATCGGCCCGAACGGGGCCGGCAAGTCGACGCTCCTGCGCATCATCCTCGGAACGTACACACCGGAGCGCGGCAGCGTACGACTGGGCACGAACCTGCAGATCGCCTACTTCGACCAGATGCGCGAGCAGCTCGACCCGCGGGCGACGGTCGCCGAGGCAATCAGTCCCGGCACGGACTGGATCACCGTCGGCGGGGAGCGCAAGCACGTAAGCACGTACCTCGGCGATTTCCTCTTCCCGCCCCATCGGGCGCACTCGCCGGTCGAGATGCTCTCCGGCGGCGAGCGCAACCGGTTGCTGCTGGCGCGGCTGTTCGCCCGGCCTGCCAATCTACTGGTGCTCGACGAGCCCACCAACGACCTCGACATCGACTCTTTGGAGCTGCTCGAGCAGCACCTGCAGGATTACCCCGGCACGCTGCTGCTGGTCAGTCACGATCGGCGCTTCCTCGACAACATCGTGACCCAAATCATCGCAGCAGAGGGTGGCGGTCGATGGCTTACGTACGTCGGCGGGTACAGCGACTGGCTGCGCCAGCGACCGCTCCCGCGGCCCCAAACACCCGCGGCGGCTCGCGCCGCCGTCGAGCCCGCTCCAGCGAAACGTACCCCGAAATCCGCACGGCTCGGCTACATGGCGGAACGGGAGCTTGCGGCCCTGCCCGCGCAGATCGAGGCGCTCGAGCACGAGCAGACCGAAGTCAGCGCGCGCATGAGCCAGCCGGATTACCGCGCGCAGGGACCGGAACGCGCTCGTTCCGACGCCCAGCGTCTGCAGGATATCGAAGCACGGCTGCAGCGCCTCTACGAGCGGTGGGAAGCGCTCGAGGCGCGCGCCGGGGGCGTCCCGCACGACGCGGCGGACGGTCGGTAAGTCAGCGGCCTAGCCGCGCACCGGGTGCGCAGAACCCACTCCATGCTCGCATCGCCGCGTCCCGCTGCTCGCCCGATGTGTCCGCGCGCACCCCGTCGCGCATCCGCAGCACACCGCGGTCGCCCTGCAGGGCCGAATCCGGCTTGATCAGTAGAAAATCGCTGTCGAGCGCCTCGACGAGCGTCGCGGTGAGGTTCCCCACCAGCTGCACGGCGACCTTGCGGTGAGTCAAGGCGCCGAGCGCGAGCACGTCATAGTCCCGTCCCGCGGCGAACGCGGCCAGCTCCCGTTCGGGGGGGCCTGCGAGGATATACGCATGACGCTCATCGAGGTCCGCCTGGCGCGCCAGGTTCCGCAGCTTGCCGGCATGCTCCCGGCTTTCGGCGTGCTCTGCCGACAGATGCTCGGCATAGATCAGATCCAACTCCCCGCCGGTCGCCAGCGCCAGCCGTCGTGCGATCCGCACGATGGACGCCGCCAGCCCTTCGGTCTCCTCCTCCGAAACGTCGACCGCCGCGGCGATGCGCAGCCGCTTGCGCCAATGCCGGCTCTGCACCAGCGCCAACGTCGCCGGACAGGTCCGCATCAGCTGCCAATCATTCTCGTCGAACGCGCTGTGGTTGCGCTGATCGACTCCCCCGGCGGCCTTCATCACCAGATTCGGCCGGCTGCGCGTCACCTTGGCCACGATCGACTCATACAGTGGGCTGTCGCAGGCGGCGTCGATCCCGACGCTGCCGACGGCCGGATCGATCAGCTTGCGCTGCTCGAGCAGATACTGCCGGGCGCGCGCCACGCAGTCACTCAACCCGGTGCCGCGTCCATTCGGCGCGTAGGAATGCTTCAGCGCGTAAGCCTGCTCCGATTCGCACAGAAACAGCTCCAGCCCGAAGCCGAAGGCGCGCGCCAGAGCCGCCGCCTTCGCCAACAGCACCGTGTCGGACCTGCTGCGTTGAGCTACTGCCAGAATGGAACTCGGCTTGCTCATGAGGCCACCCTCAGCGCAGGTACGCCTCGGTTGCGTACCGGCGCATCATGCGATGCGAGTTAAAATAGGCCGCGTTGATCGCGATCACCGCCTTCATGATCCGGACCCAGGCGTGGCGTCCATCACCTGTGGCATAAAACTGCGGCAGTACTACACTCTCGAGCTTCTCGTAAAGCGAGGCGGCATCCTCGACCGCCCAGCCGGTAACTCCTTCGATGCACCCTTCCACCCACCAGCCATCGCACACCGACAGGCTCGGAACACCGTTGAACGCGGCCTTCATGCCACTGGTTCCTGACGCCTCCAACGGCGGCAGCGGCGTGTTGATCCAGACATCGGTACCGGAGACCATCAGCAACGCCAGATCGAGATCGTAGTCCGGCAGATACACCACGGTGATGGCCCCGGCCAGCTCACGGGCGTGCTCGTGCAGGCGCGTGATCAGCTGCTTGCCTTCCTGGTCGTGCGGATGTGCCTTGCCGCCGAGCACGATCTGGAGCGGATACCGCCGGGCGATGCGCCGCAATCGCCCGATGTCGGTGAAAAACATCTCGGGCCGCTTGTAGGCGGTCATGCGTCGCGCGAAACCGAGGGTCGCAACGGCAGGATCGAGTGTCACGTCCGTCAGCGCCTTCACCCTGGTGATGAGCGCCTGTTTCGCCTGGGCATGTGCCGCGAGAATTTCCTGGTCGGCCACCCCGTGGACCCGGGCCAGCAATTCCGGCTCGTGATGCCAACCGGGGACGTGCCGGTCGTAGACCGCGCGGAAGCTCGCCACACTCCACGCGTAAGGATGCACACCGTTGGTGATCGCGCGCACCTGGTGCCCCGGATACATCTTGGCCGACACTTCCGCGTGGCGCTTGGCCACCCCGTTGACGAAATCGCTGCACGCCAACGCCAATTGCGTCATGTTGAGCGCGTCGGGTCCGGCGAGCGCGGTCAGCACGGAGAAATCGATCGGGCCATGCTCGGTGCCCAGCGCCCCCGGCTTCGGCGCCTTGCGGTCGTCGTACCCATAGACGCTGCTCGCCAGCAGCTGCTTGACCAGGTCATAGGAGAACCGGTCGTGTCCGGCCTCGACGGGGGTATGGGTGGTGAAGCGGCAGAGGTCGCGGACGCGCGGCAGATCGTACGGGGGATCCCCCGGGCGCAGATCCTCGGCCAGGTACGCGAAGCGGCGCATCAGCTCCACGCCAAGCAACGCCGAGTGACCCTCGTTCATGTGATAGGCGCTGATCTCGAAGGCGAGCGCCCGCAGGATGCGCACCCCGCCGAAGCCGAGCACCATCTCCTGCTTGAGACGATAGGCGTCGTCGCCCCCGTACAGATAGTGGGTGATCTCCCGATCATCGACGCGGTTCTCCGGCAGATTCGTGTCGAGCAGCAGCACCGGCGTACGCCCACCCAGGTGGCTCTCGATCACATAGAGCCAAACGCTCACCCACACGGGTCGATCCTCGATACGCACCGCGACTTTGGCATCGAGCGGCTGCGCCCATCGAGCCGGCTCCCATGTGGCCGGCTGCTCGAGCTGGCGCCCGCCGGGGTCGATCTCCTGCCGGAAATACCCGGCGCGGCTCACGAGCGTCACACCGACCAGTGGCAATTGCAGATCCGCCGCAGAGCGCAACGTGTCTCCCGCCAGCACGCCGAGTCCGCCCGCGTAAGTCGGAATTTCGTTGCGCAGCGCGATCTCCATGGAGAAGTAGGCCACCCGTGGCAGACTCACGAACTCATCCAGCATGCACGGCCCTCGGACTGACGATGGCGCCCGCCGCCTTCAGCGCAGCGCTTCCTGCGGCAGGTGAGCGCGCACCGCTCCCTCGCTCTGGTGCACCAGATCCTTCGGCACGACCGCCGCCACGCGCGCGCCGAGTCGCGGCGGCAACACCCGGCGCAGCATGCCGAGCAAGCGCGGATTGGCCATCAGCACCAGGCGCTCGAACACCGGCCCCGGACGATCGCGCACCAGATCGCGCTCGTGCAACCGCAACTCGGATCGAGCAGGCGTCCCGACGGACGCAATGACTCCGGGCAGCTGCATGTCGTGAAGGCGTGCTTCGGCCTGATCCGCCAAGACGATCCGGATGTACATGCCAAAAGATTCCCCGCTCGCGCCGAACCCGCATCGACCCGCGGATACATTGCACGACACGACAACCGCCCGCCAATACGTAATTGCCGGTCGCGACCCGCGCGCTCACGACCGGTCCTTGCCGCGACGACCGTCCAGCCCCCGGGACCGGCCCCGATACTCTAGGTATTTCTGCGGATCGGCGCGCGCCCGACCGGTCGAATCCGATCACGGCGCCCATCGCCTGGGCGTGCAAGTACGTATTGGAAACGGCCGCCGGACGAGACATTGTTTTCTTACCTTCAACAAACGCCGACGGTCCGTGAAGCATTCGCCCTGCGGCACTCCCGAGGAGACTGACCGAATGTACGAGCGCATCCTGGTTCCCATTGACGGCAGTCCCGCATCCGATCTCGGGCTCGAGGAAGCGATCAAACTCGCCAAGGATCAGGGCGCCGACCTGCTCCTGCTGCACGTGCTGAATGACCTGGTCATGATGTCCCCGGACAGCACCGGAACCAACCCCGGAGAGATCGCGGAAACGTTGCGCCGGAGCGGCGATGAACTGCTCAATGGCGCCGATGCTCGCGCCCGCGCCGCGGGTCTGACCGCCACATCGACACTGCTCGATGAGATAGGCGCTCCGGTCGGCGCGGCCGTCCTGCGCCATGCGCAGGAGTGGGCCGCCGATCTGATCGTTTGCGGCACCCACGGACGGCGCGGCGTGCGGCGGTTGGTGCTCGGAAGCGATGCGGAGTACATCGTACGTCATACACGCGTTCCGGTTCTTCTGCGCCGCTATGTCGAGAAACCCCGACAGGACTGAGGCGCTCGCGCGATCCGCCCGACCGGAACCCATTACGTTGCATCGAGGAGATGGGACCATGCTCGTCGAAAATCTCATGACCCGAAAGACTCATGCGTGTCAACCGGGCGACTCGCTCGCCTATGCCGCGCAACTGATGTGGGAACACGACTGCGGTTGCGTCCCCGTGTGCTCCGGCGGCGGGGTACCGCACGTGGTCGGCGTGATCACCGATCGGGACATCTGCATGGACGCGCTGTTCCAAGGCAAGGCTTTGCAGGATCTGCGCGTCAGTGAGGCGATGTCCAGGTCGCTGACGACATGCCGGCCCTCGGACTCCCTGGCCCAGACCGAGCGCATCATGCGCGAGGCGCGCGTGCGGCGCTTGCCGGTGGTGAACGGCGACGGCGCGCTGCTCGGAATGGTCTCCCTCGCCGACCTGGCACGCGAGGCCGTGCGTGAACACGCCCTGCCGCGCAAGGAAGTCACCGAGACGGACGTCGGCAACACCCTCGCGGCGATCTGCGCGACACCGCGTCATTCATTGGCCGCGGCGTGAGACAAGCGGCGGCGCGCGCCGCACGGAGCAATGCCTTGCGCGTCGCGCGCAGCTAGCGCCCCGGCCCAATGGCTCGAGTCCAGCCCGCCCCCGTACGCACTTGGGCGAGGCACCGGGCAGCCCGCGCGGGCGCGCCTCTGGCGCGTCCGCGCGGCGCTCTGCGCCACCGCGCGGCCACGGCGCGCCGTAAGGCGTACCGGACACACTCGCGGCCCCTTCCTTGCCGCTGGAGCGGGCGGCCGCAGCGGACATCGCTCCTCCGGATCCGCCGGCCGCGCGGCCCGGGATCAACGGGCCAGCCGCCGGCACGCGCCGATCAACTGATGACCAGATAGATGCTGTAGGCGGTGACCGCGATACCGGTCCGCACCCAGGCGAGGAACGTCCGCTCATTGGCCGCATGGTCACTGAAGCTCTGGATCATTGGGATCGCACTCCGAGGCCCGGCTGAACGCGTCACATGTGTTGGTTCCAGTGGTCAATTATACACATCCCGGTGCTGAGCCCCGGCACCGGACACGACGCCGCAGCGCAGCAAAGCCCACCGGCCTGCTGCCTTGGCGATCCCCCACCGAGGCGCGCCCTGGCGGCTCGGCGTTCAGGATCGGCGCAGGGCACTGGCGAGGTTGGCGGAAACCATGGGTGTCGCCGGCAGTGCCGCGGACCGGGTGAGCCGAGGATTGCCGTGGCCCTCACGATTTTCCGACCTGGCTCGATTCCTCGAGAAGCCATTTGCGCGACCGTATGCTGAAATAGGCCCCCAGTCAGCCAACCGACGGGCACGGGGAGAAGAATGACGCGTCCTACACGACTGCGGCGCGACGCAGGGGTCATAGGCATTCTGTACGTCGCACTCGGCAGTACCATCGGCTCCGGCTGGCTGTTCGGCGCCCTGCATGCCGCCGTCCAGGCCGGACCATGGAGCGTCTTCTCGTGGATCATCGGCGCGGCCGCCGTCCTGTTGCTGGCGTTCGTGTTCGCCGAGCTCACCACGATGTTTCCAAACTCCGGCGCTCTGGTGCACATGACGCATGTGAGTCACGGCGACTTGGCCGGCAAGATCTGGAGCTGGATCCTGTTTCTCACCTCCGTGTCCGTGCCGCCCGTGGAGGTCAGCGCGGTCCTCACCTACGCCAACAATTATCTGCCGGGGTTGATTCAGCCTCACACTGGAATGATGACCGCGGCCGGCACGGCTGCTGCGGTGCTGGTGCTGGCCGCCGTCGTGGCATTGAACTTCCTGGCCATTCGCTGGGTCGTCGCCATCAACAGCGCGGCCACCTGGTGGAAGCTGATCGTCCCGATCGCCACCATCGGCGTGCTCATGGCCTATTCGTTCCATCCGCACAACATGCTGGCTCATCTGCACAGCACACCGGTGAGCGGCGTGTTCACGGCGGTAGCCACCGCCGGCGTCGTGTTCAGCTTTTTCGGTTTCCAGCAGGCCATTGCGCTCGCCGGCGAGACCCGCAATCCAGGCCGCTACATGCCCATCGCCCTGATCAGCTCGGTCCTGATCGCCATGCTTGTGTACGTCGGTCTGCAGATCGCGTTCATCACGGCACTGCAGCCCGGGGAGCTGAGCCGCGGCTGGACTCACCTGCAGTTCTCCGGCATGTTCGGCCCGCTGGCCGCGATCGCCATGGCCGTCGGCGCGTTCTGGTGGGCGGTGCTGCTCTACGTGGACGCGTTGATCTCGCCGCTCGGGACAGCATTCATCTACGTCACCTCGAGCCCCCGCGTCATCATGGCGGCGGGTGAGATGGGCACTGCGCCGAAACAGGTCGTCAAGCTGAGCCGACAGGGTGTTCCCTGGGTCGGACTCATCGTCACCTATCTCGTCGGTGTGCTGTTCTTCTTTCCGTTCCCCTCGTGGCAGAAGCTCGTTTCGGCCGTCTCGCTCGTTGCCGTACTCTCCTTCAGCATCGGGCCGGTGATTCTTCTGCGATTGCGCATCGCTTTACCGCAGGCGCCGCGTCCCTTCCGTCTGCGGGCCGCGGGCCTCATCTCGACCGTGGCCTTCATCGTGTCCAACTGGATCATCTATTGGACCGGCTATGGCACCGTCCAGTGGATGCTTGGAGCGGTATTCGTCTATATCGTCGCGTATCTGTCGTGGCATCTCGCCGTACGCCGCCGGCCCCTGACGGATCTGGGGTGGCGGCACGCGTGGTGGATCCCGCCCTATCTCGGGGGCATGTGGCTGATCAGCTATCTGGGTCCTGCGGGCCCGATGGGGGGAACGGGCGCGCTCGGATTCTTCAGTGGCATGTGGATCATCGCCGGCTTCAGCCTGGTGGTGCTGTGGGCCGCCATCGGAGCCGGCCAAGGCAGCCAAGCCGCGCAACGCTGCGCCGACTTCGTCAAGACCCTCGCCTCGAGCGGGGTCGAATCGCCGGCACGCCCGCAGGAGCTGGAAGCCCCGTAATTCCCGCTGCGCGGTGAAAGACGGCCGCGGGATGAGCCCCCCGCCCCGCCCCACCGTTCGTTCATCGGCACGCAGCCTCACCCGGCACGGTGCAGCAGCACGGCCTTGCGCTCGCTGCTGACGGCGATCAGAGCGAGCTTGTGCAGCTCGGGGTATTCCCGCGTGCTGACCACGAACTGCGTGAGGTGCAGGTCCTTGTCCACCTCCAGCACGCCATCAGCGTAGCGGTAGCTGATCCGGTAACTACCGAAAGGTGTGCTCATGCGCCGATCCCTCGGCAGCTCCTCCGGCGTCATGCCCGGCGGCAAACGCAGACGCATGCTCTGGTCGATGGTGACCGGCTGCAGCACGCTCGGCACATGCCGCCTGGCTTGGCTGGTGAATGGCACCAGCGTCGCGGCAATCATGCCGGGCGTGGGCAGTAGCAGCGCCATCTGTTTGCCGGGAATGGCCGCATCGCTGTCATGCCAGCGCAGAACAATCCGCACCGGCTTGTCCAGATCCTCACGATTGCGCACCGCGACCACGCGCATGAAACCGGCCTTGCCGCTCAGGAAGAAATTGTTCTGGATGAACCGCTGCAAGCGCCGACCCCTGCGATCACCCAACACGTCATGACGCACCTGCATGGCACGCCAGCCGGCAGCGACGATCGTGCTGCGCCCATTGATGTCGCCGTTTGCCATGAGCGTCAGATCTTGCACCTCACGCGCCTCGACCAGCCCGGGCGGCGGACCGGGAGTATGGGTGAGCCGAGGACTCGCTCCGGTGATCAGCACCGGCCGACCCTGATCGTCGGCAGGCAAGGCAGCGATGCCGGCATAGCGCGCGCTCGTATCGAGAAACAGGTGGTAGGCCGGCACGTAGGCCAGGAAATGGTTGAAAGCGAACGGGTCGGCGCCCGGATACGGCACGAAGCGCTCGGCGGGCGAGATCATCGCCGGCACCGCCGCGACACCCTGCGCGCGCAGCAGAGCGCACAGCAGGGTCACGTTCGCGTTGCTGTCGCCGAGGCCACGCGCGAGCGTGCTTTGCGCGCTGGGCGGCCGCAATCCGGCGTGGTGGTAATCGACATTCACCGACTCAACGTGCTGCTGCATCCAGTGATAGATACGCGCCACCGCCACTTCGCCGCCGGCGCCGTCGGCCACCTTCCGTGCGGTCGCCCGGATCTGCGGGGTCACGCCAGCGGCATCGCCGGCAAGCCGATCATAGGCCTGCGCGATCGCGCGCCAATTGCCGGCCGTGCTGATGACCGCCATCGGGGCGTACTGGGTGATCGCGGCAGCATTCATCGGTGGAAACTCCACCGAGCGCGAGGTTGCGCTCGCCGTCAGCGTCCGCATGTCGCCGTTGAGCGCGAGCGTCTCGTACCACGGCCCGCGCGCATGATAGTACAGATGCATGCGCCTCGGCGCGGTGATGCTGATGTCGGTGGCCCGCACGGGAATCTGCGGCGCCAGGACCTCGGAAACGGCATATACACCGGGCAGGTACGGACGCTTGAAAGCTTCTACGTACTTCAGATGCACCTCGGCACCGGGCGTCACCGCCGAATACAACAGGCTCGTCACGTGACCGTCGCTGAGGAAAGGCGCCCGCACCGCCGCCGGTGTGGATTGATTCAAGATCTGCGACGGCATCACGTTGACGCGCCGGTGAGTGACGGTTTCGGTGTAGGCGGCGAGGATCTTGACCGTGGCAAAGTTGGCCGGATAGGCGATCTCCACATGTCCGACCGCCGAAACACCGGCGATCGTCAGCGGCTGCACGATGCGCGTAACGGTTTCACTGTAGCTGCCGTCGGCATTGACATGCAGCGCAATCGACTGCTTGAGGATCTGGTAGTTGACGCGGGGCGCGGGCACGGCCGCCCCCGCACTGGCCCGCGCCGCCAGCATCAGGCAGGCGAGGGATATCGCGGCGGCGATTGCGGTCTGGTTGCGCTTCATGGCAGGCCCTGTCAGATGTGGTGGAACACGAGCGGAGCGCGCTGCGCGCGCAGGTCCGCCAGCAGCAGCGCCCGCAGCGCCGGATATTGCGCGGGGGCATACACGACGTGGTTCAACTTGAGCTGATAGCTCGCGCTCACCGCCCCGCCGCTGGCGTGCACCGAGTAGATGAAGATGCCGGCGGCATTATGCAGGTTTTCGCCAGGCGGCAGATAGGTGGGCACGTAACCGGCCGGCAGCGTCAGCGTACTGTGCCATTGCACCTCGCCGAGGTACGTGGTCACGCTGTGGCGGCGGCTCACCGGACCGATCACCGCTGTCAACGCGCTGACCGGATCCTCGGCCCCGGCCATGCTCGGCACCAGATAAGGTCCGGCGGGCAACGGCACGCTGAGCGTCTTGCCGGGCAGCGCGTAGGCCGGCGTGCTCCAGGTGGCAGCGACCCGCATCGGCTGGTCGAGCACCGTCGGATTGCCCGGCTGGAAAGTGCCGCTGCCGCCGCCGCTCGGCATCAGCAGCATGTTCATCAGTCGGCCGTAGGCCCCCGGCGGCACTTCGGAAAAGATCATGCGGTTGAACCACGCCCACCAGCCGCGCGTCGTCATGTGCACGCTGCCGCTGAGGGTGCCGTTGGCAGCCAGATGCAGGCGGGCGTCGTAGACCAGCCGGTTGTGCGCCGGCTCGGCGCCCGGAGTGCGCGCCAGACGCGGATGCGGACCGGAGATCACCACCTCCTTGTCACGCTCGCCGATGGCGAGCTGTCCCGGCGTTTCGAACTCGCCGGTGGTATCGAGAAACACGTGATACTTCGGCAGATAGTCGATGGCGTGATTGAAGTCGAGTCCCGGCAGCGGCAACAGCTTGAAGCCGTTGTTCCAGTTGATCAGGACCGGGTCGGCGCGGATACCGCGCGCCGCCAGCAACGCCTCGAGCAGGGTCGAGTGCTGCTTGCAGTCGCCATAGCCGGTCCTCAGGGTGGTATTGGCCGAGATCGGCACGTAGCCGCCCACGCCGAGCTCCAGCCCTATATAGTGAATGTGCTGCGACTCCCACATATACAGCGCCTTCACCGCTCTCCAGCCGTGCAGCTTGCCGGCGACCTGGTCGGCCACCTGCTTCACCAGCGGCGTCACCGCCGCCTTGCGCCGGGCGCTGGACCAGTAGGCCGCACCCACCGCGGCCCAGCTGGGAAAGCTCGTGACCTCGAATACCGGACTGTAGTCGGATGCATCCACTGTCGAGGTACCGGGGAACTCGGCGTGATGCGCAGCCAACGTCGCGGCAAACATCTCGGCGCCGCCGACCGTGCTGTGCGCGATCGTCCAGCCGCCGCGCTGCGCAGCGTACAGGCGCATACCGGCTGGACCGTGCACCACGATCTTCAGTTGGCGCGCCGATTCGCTCTCGGCCGGACCCCATACGTCGAAGAACTGCTTGGGGAAATACGCCTTGTGCTGCGTCTTCAGCGTCCGAAGGTGCAGGATATCGCCCTTGTTGAAACCCGGCAGCCCTACGCTCAACATCATGTTGTTGTCGTAGATCGGCGAGCCGTCCGAGCCCGGCGGCGCCGGTGCCGGACGCTCGACGATGTCGGCGGCAGGAATGTCGATGCGCCGGCCATCGGCTGTGACGATGTAGGCCGACTCCACCCTCATCGTCGCCATCGACTTGGAGTATTCCTCCTGATACGGATTCAGCGACTGCGCACCGGTGCGTGTCAGCGCCTCGATGACCTGGGTCTTCCGGTCGGTATAGGCACCGCTCGGCTGCACGTGCACGTCGGCAGAATAGCTCAGCACGCGCACGTCAGCGCCGCTGGGACTGGCATCGGCGGCGCGCGCCGGGCCGGTGGCGACGACGACAGCCAGAGCAATGACGCAGGCCACGGTGGATTTCAGCGATCTCGAGCTCATGGGTGCAATGATCCTCGTCAAGCCGGAAACATCGGCGCAGACTCGCGGGTGGCCGGCCGACGCCCAGGCTAATACCGCCGGACAAACCAACGCTGAGACCGCGAGCCCGGATGACGGCTCCCCCCGTCCCACACGCGGGCGACGCGGCGTACGCGCCGAAGCGGCCATGACGCGCGCCGCGGCCAGCCATGGCTTCGGGCGTCAATTGCGCTGCGCGGCACGCGCCGACCTGATGCGCCGCTAGGCTCCATGCGCCTGGCCGGACCGCCAGTCGGCACTCACCACTCACCCGCCTCGGCGTGAGACAGCCGGAGAGCCTCACCGGTATGATCAAAGCGGGGATGATACCTGAGATTGCTCATCGTTTGCAGGCAGATCGGGCAACAGCGGCGGGCTTCGGTGCGGCGGAATCTGCGCCAACGCCGATGCGGCATGGCGCGGCACTTCTGCCCGGAGCTGCCCAGAGCACGGTTACGAGGAAAACGCCGATCGGGTCGAGGCGCTCCATTGCGAGCAGAACCGGGCCCGCCGCCCGGCCGTCGTAGCCGCCGGTAACGAGCGCGGCGGCCGGCCGACCGTCCCGAGACCGGAAACGGCCGACGACCGCGAAGGAGTTGATTAGCGGGCGGCATTGGGATCAATCCTGCGACCCGGAGATCCGGAGCCGATGAGCGGCGCCTGGCGATGCGACATCACGCCGGAACTCTCATGCATTCAGTCGTCATGGAACGACCGGCTCCCGATTCGCAGATCATGGGCAACGCCGCGGTTCGGGGATGACCCGTGACGCAGAGCCGCATGTGTAATCAGTTAACCTTGCAAGATTACCTGCGTATGAATAGACTGGCTTCATGGTCCGCTCCCATGCTCCACCGATATCCGCCGACGCGCTAGCCACGCAGTTGCTGCTCGGCATCGGGCAGCTGGTCCGCCGGGCGCGCTCACAAGGCGGTACCGGGGGGTTGAACCTCTCGCAGCTCGCGGTCCTCGCCCGACTTGAACGCAATGGCTGGATGACGGCCGCGGACCTCGCCCGCGCCGAGGCGATGAGGCCGCAGTCGATGGGCGCGATCCTGACCGGCCTGCAGCAGGAGAACCTGGTGCGCCGCCGGCCCGACCCGGACGACGGCCGGCGAATCCTTTTCGCCCTCACGGCCAAGGGCACGGCGGTTAGAAAGGAGCACAGCGCGCGCAAGCGCCAATGGCTCGCGACCGTGGTGGCGGGCCTCGACGCCTCGCAGCGGCAGATCCTCGTCGAGGCGATTGCGCTGATCAAACGATTGGGTGAAGCATGAGCACGGCCGCCTCACCACCCGGTCGCCCCCTCAGCCCGCACCGCAGTGAGATCCCTGATGCCTCTTACCACCCTCGACCCAACCAGCGCCCTGATCGTCGTAGATCTGCAGAAGGGCCTCGCCTCCTTTGTCGCCGAAGATGCCTTCAATGAAGTGGTACGTCGCTCGCGCCAGCTGGCTGACGCTTTCCGCCGCCGCGGACTGCCGGTCGTACTGGTGAACGTAGCCGGCGGGGCTCCCGGCAGGACCGAGCACGCCCGAACACTGACGGACCTGCCTGGCGACTGGACCGAGCTATTGCCGCAACTCGATCCGCAGACGACCGATCACCGGGTCACCAAGCGGACCTGGGGCGCATTCACGCGCACCGACCTGGAAGACTACCTGCGGTCGAAGTCCGTCACGCAGGTCGTCATCGCCGGCATCGCCACCAGCGTCGGGGTGGAATCGACCGCCCGCCAGGCCCATGAGCTGGGATTCAACGTCACGCTGGCAGTCGACGCCATGACCGATCCGAACCCGCAAACCCATCACAACAGTGTGACTGGGATATTCCCGCGGCTGGGCGAAACCGGCACCACCGCGCAGATACTCGCGCTGCTCTGCGGGTGATGAGCGGCGACCCGACCGCGCAACGTTCGCTGTGGGGCTTGTCTGTCCTCGCCTTCCTGGGCGGACTCGGCGGTGGCGCGGTGTTTCCTATCCTGCCGGTCGTCGGACTCGCCCTCGGCATCGGCCCGGCGATGATCGGTCTCATCCTCGCCTTCAACCGCATCACCCGCCTCGCCGTCAACCCGCTCACCGGCGAGCTCGTGGACCGCTTCGGCGCGCGCTGGCCGCTGCTCGCCGGACTGTGTATCGAGGGATTCGCCGCACTGTGCTTCGCGGCGGGACTGCGCAGCGTTCATCCCACCGCCTGGTTTCTGCTCGGGCGGGCGCTTTGGGGGGTTGGCTCCTCGCTCCTGATGGTCGGCTCGCTCACCGCCGCGCTGATCGTGAGCGAGCCTGCAAGGCGCGGCAAGGCTGCGGCCGTGGTCAGGATGTGGTTGAGCCTCGGGGTGCCAGCCGGGCTGGCGCTCGGGGGGCTCGTCGCCGATCTGTACTCTGCGCGCGCCGCCTTTCTCTCGGCGGCGGGCATCACTTTCGGCGGAATGATCGCGGCTTATTTCATCGCTCCGAGGAGGACCGCGGCGGACATCCACGGGACGCGCCACAAACGCGCCGAGCGGGGCGCGATGCGGGACTTGCTGCACTCCCGGCCGCTGTGGATGGTATGGATGTTCAACTTCGTCGTGTTCTTCTCCGTACAGGGTGTCATCCTCGCGTCCCTCGTACTGATCATCCGCGACCGCCATCTACTGCTCGGCTCGCTCGGCCCGGAAGGTTCCTCCGGCATGCTCATGGGCGCGATGATCGGCGCCTCGGCGCTGGCGTCGCTCGGCGCCGGACGATGGATCGACAGCCACGGCCGCAAGGCCGGCCTGCTCCTGCCGGCATCGCTGTGCACCGTGGGCGGATTCGGCGTGCTCGCGGTCTCGAGCCGGCTGAGCGCCGCCGTGCTCGGACTGACCGCGATCGGCATCGGTCTCGGCGGCATCAACATCCCGCTGATCATCATCCTGGGCGAGCTGGTCAGCGCCGATCGCTATGGCCGGGCCATCGGCATTTATCAGGTGCTGGGGGACGTCGGCGGCGCCCTCGGCCCCATCATCGGCCTCGAGGCGGTCAGCCGATTCGGCGCGACCCGCTCCTTGACCGCTCTCACGGTCGCTCTGTTGGTCACCGTGCCGCTGTCGATCGCGCTGCAGCGACGCGAGCAGGCGGCTTACGACCGAGCGTGAGAGTGAGATGATAGGCGAGCAAGAGACAGAACCGAGAGCCGAGGGCGCCGTACTCGCCGACCCTGCGTTCGTTGGGCGTGAGGGCGCGCTGCGTCGTCTCGACGAACTCTATGGCGTCGGCGATCGTGTGCGCAGGATGTCGCGCGAAATGGTGGCGGACTATGCCGCGGCGGACGCGGGGATACGATTGGACTTGAGCATGGCTGCGCGATAACCGGAGCAGTCTCGCCCGTCACTGGAACTTATTGTGCGCCATGACGCCAGAGGATCTGACGTATGTCAGCGAAAGCCACGCCGCCTGAACCGTGGGCGTCGTTCCTCGCCGCCCTTGATGCCGCAGTCGGAACGTCTGTCGAGATCCACTGTCTTGGCGATGTCGTAGCAGAGCACGCCTACGACATCCACAGAGACCGACCGACAGAAGACATCGACTTCCTATCGGCCATCGACATCGCGCATTCTGTACCACTCAACATTGACTCTTTGGCCGGAAAGGGCACCGCCTTTCACAGGAAGCACAAGATGTATGTTCAGTACGTTGGCGTCTCTACGCCACCGTGCGGCTACCAGCAGCACTTGGTTGCGGTGTATCCACAAGCCCGATGGAAGAACCTGCGGTTATTTGCTCTCGAAGCTCATGACCTGGCGCTCTCGAAGATCGAGCGGAATAACCGGCATGACAGCCAGGATGTTCGTGGTCTGGCGCAAGCCGGACTCATTGACCCGGACATTCTTGAATCCCGGTATCACGAAGAGGTCAGACCATACCTGATCAGAAAATTCGAGTGGCACGACGGCACGCTCACACGCTGGCTGGAGGCAATTCGAGAAATCAGGGGGGGGGTGCTATGAAACGCAGCGCGAAATCGGCTCGCCGCCTGGCCCGGCGCGTGCGCGCTGAGGTGGCCCGCCACAACGAGCGCGATCGGCAGCGCGCCATCTATGGTCGTGGGCCGAAGGGATGGCGGCCGACGCATGAAGGCTGGTGCGCGAGGCCGACTGAAGTTGTGCAGGTGCGGCAGCTGTGGCCGCCGCGCCCGGCCGCCGGCCGTTGAGGCTTGAGCGTGGCGCGGAGAATCGACCGCGTATAATGGCCGTGGCGCCGCGATCGGCACCCCACCCCCCTCTCTCCCCTCGGGTACCCCGCCATAAACGAGAGCGCCGCCCCCGCGAGCAGGGCGACGAGACTGACTACGCGGCAGCGTGGGTTCGATCGTCGCGCAGCGCACGGCGCACGGCTCTGGGCTCGCGGTCCATGATGCGCAGTAGCGTTTGCGCCGGTCCCGTGGGGCCGCGCCGCCCCTGCTCCCAATTCTCCAGGGTGCGCTTGCTGACGCTCAGGAACGTTGCCATATCGGCTTGAGACATACCGAACTTCTCCCGGACGGCCTTCACGTCCGGGGCCGAAAACTCGCGGCGGCTGAGTGTACGCGGTCGGTCGCGGTATGCCTCGACGCCCGCGCGAATTTCCTCGAACAGGTTTCGCTTCGTGGCCATAGGGTGTCTCATTTCAGGGTTTTCACTAGCACGCCGAGCGCCTTGCGCTCCTTGGGCGAGAGGTCGTTCACTTCGAACTTGCGGTAGAGCGTGAGCAGCAGGATATGGCCGCGTGCGGTGATCCAGTAGTAGATCACCCGCAGGCCGCCCCGCTTGCCCTTGCCGTCTACCGCCCAGCGCACTTTGCGGACTCCGCCAGCGCCTGGGATCAATGCGCCGGCCTCCGGATTCGCCATGAGCGCCGCCTGCAGCAATCCGTACTGATCGTCACCGAGATAGCGCTCGCGGTTCTGCTCGAACGCCTCCGACTCGATAAAGATCATGGGGCGGAACTATACGCCAATGGCGGACAAAGTAAACCGATCGCGAACGGCGGCGGACGGACCCGCGTCACAGACGAAAACGCCCCTTTCGGGGCGCTCTCGTGCGGCTCTGCGCTCGCGCCTACGGCCCCGGCACCCGCCCGCCAAGCATCGGCCGGCCTGGCGCTGCCGGCAACGTCCAGCCAGTAGCGCCGTCGCGTTGGCGTCAGGCCATTCCACCATGCGATGCCGATCCTGGCGTCGGCCGCATCGTGCTCGCGGGCGTTGGCCGGCTCAATGACGAGGATGCCCCGATCCGCATCGAACCGGCCAACGATGCCGGCCTGTGCGAGCGCGCCGCTGAACGCCAACAAGTTCACGCTGCCTGCGATCAGGGCCGGCACCTCGACGGGCGCTCACGGCCGCGCCTCCTGAGTCGCCGCGCCAGCTCACGACGGAACCGAGCCTGTTCCTGCCTGGTGAGCGCCACCGTCTCGCGCAGCGCGGCCATCGCGGCCCGCATTGCGCGCTGCTCGGCCTTCGGCGCGGTGGCGCCGGACTTTGCCGCGGCGCTCATCGGCGCCACCCCCGGCCTGCGAACTGCTCCACTCATCGAGATCGACGCGCAGGCGGCCACGGTCCTGCGTCGCCCGATGCAGGACGATACAGGCCGGCTGCAGTGCCTCGGGCACGTTCTGAAGGTCAAACAGCACGCGATCCGCGCAGTGCGGGTGGCTGACGATATCGAGCATGCGGTGCAGCAGCTCGTCGAGGCCTTCCCCGCCAGCGGGAGCGATCGCCCCCGAGGGCAGAAGCTCAACCTGGTTGTGTGCCGCCCAGGGCTTCGCGACGGCTTGGCCGAGGGCGCCGTACTCGCTGACCCTGCGCTCGTCGGGCTCGAGTGCGCGCTGTGTCGTCTCGATGAGTTCCACGGCTTCGGCGATGGCACGCTGAATCTCTGGGGATGCGTCGACGGACTGCGCCTCGGTGGGCGCGGGGCTACGATTGGACTTAGGCATGATGGCCTCCGATCAGGCTGTTGTGCTCATGCCGTCCGGCTCGGGGTGAACCGGGCCGGGCGGCGCTTGCAGGACGGCGCCGACAGGAACCAATGGCCAGGAGTGCGACTTACCGCACTGCTACGAATGTGCTACGGGATGGAAGGCGACCATCAAGAGACTGAACCAAAAACCGCATAAGTCCTTGTTTTTATTGGTGGGCCGTGTAGGGATCGAACCTACGACCAAGAGATTAAGAGTCTCCTGCTCTACCAGCTGAGCTAACGGCCCATATTGTGTCGCGACAGACGCCGTCGGCGTCTG
>JAKBWB010000007.1 GCA_021843755.1 Pseudomonadota bacterium | reverse complement strand
GCACCCCGCCTCGCGGGTCGCCGAACTCACCCCTCGGCTCTGGAAGCAGCACTTCGCGGGCAACCCGCTGAGCTCAGCTTTGCATACCCTCGCCGCGTAGGCCAGACGCCGCGGAATTACCGCTTACTTCCCTACTTCGTTGAGAGAAAAATCGCCGCACTACTCAAACGGGCGGGCCTTCGTTCCCGAACCGTGAGGGCCGCGGGTTATCGAATCTCCTGTCGGCGCGCTTCAATGGATGAAATATTCATTCATTCTGTCCTAGAAGAGGAAGAATATTTCAATTTCCATGAGGGCTTTCGGCCGCGGCCGGGCCACATTGTGATTGATATTGGCGCGAACATCGGAACTTTCGCCCTCGCCGCGGCCAGATATACAGGAACTTCAGGGAAGATCGTGAGTATAGAGCCTCATCCTGACAATCTGCGATATCTGCGACGGAATGTCCGGCAGAACGGATTGTCGAACGTGAGAGTGGTGGAAGGAGCTGTTTCGGCTTCGCGGGGGCGACTGCACCTCTTCGTATCGCTCGAATCCGGCCTTCATTCAACGCTTCTCGATCACGGCGTGGGATCAATCGAAGTTGAGACGTATCCTCTCAGTCAGATCATGAGTGACGCTGGAGTGAGTACGTGTGATCTTCTAAAAATCGATTGTGAAGGGGCCGAACACGACATTCTTCCAGGGATCGAGGCGCAGACTTGGCGCCGCATTCGACGGGTAGCGATGGAATACACGGTGCCGATCCGGGACTGGTCGTTCACAAACCCACGCCCGGAACATGTTGCACAGAAGCGTGCCATGGCAGACAGCTTGGTAGAAATCCTGTCAACGAATGGATTTCGCATCGATGGCTACTATGACTGCATTGGGCATAGGTCAGGTTATATTTTTGCCACAAATAAAACCGAGAATTAAAGGCCCAGCGTTTCTAGAACCTGCAGTATCCCGCAGATTGTCGTGGGGTCGCACGAGCCCTGTTGCTTCATGGTCGTCAAGGGCAGAGTGGGCGCGAAGGTGTTCATCTGTTTTCGAAAGCGCCTGATGCAGGGGCAGCGTCGCCCGGTGTACTTGATCGTGGACGGTCATCCCTCGCACCCATCCAAGGCGGTGAAGGTGTACGCATGCCGCCGTGCGCGGCGAAGGCGCACAGGTCGGGGCTCATGGCGCTGAAGGAGCAGTGGGATAAAGCCCTGGCGTGAGCCCGGTGGGCCTGAGCATCGTCACCGGAGCGAGGATCCGTTACCGCACCAGATCCGAACGCCTCTGCTCGGCCCGTAGCTTCAGGGCGCGATTCATGTCCTCAAACCCGCGCTGGGTATCTCGGTCCAGGCTGGCACGAAGTAATCCAACCAGGATTCCACTGAATCGCTCGCTGTGCTGAAAACGCACCGTGCGCTCGCCCATCGGCTCAATGATAAAGGAATGCTCGCCCGCGAACATGCCGGGAAGCGGCAACTGACCCCGCCATCGCAGCTCACGCCCGGCCTGGGCAACCAAAACGACGGGGGAGAAGTGCATAACCTTGCCGCCCTTGGGTTGGACCGCAATGTGAATCCGCGCGCCTCGCTCGGGGACCCCGACCGCTGAGCGGATGAAAGGATTCCATTCGGGATACGCGGCGAAATCCACCAGGACGGTCCAGACCTGTTCAGCCGAGGCGTTGAGTTCGATTTGAGTTTGTATGAGATGGGTGGACATTGGGGACCTATTGTGACGCGTGTTCTCGGTCTCACAGCCGGCGCGTGGAGTCGCGCACCACGAGCTCGACCGGGGGCGGCTCGACCCGCGGCCGCCGGCCGCACACGAGCGCGAGGATCGCCTCCGCGGCGCGCTCGCCCAGCACGCGCACGGACTGGCGCACCGAGGTGAGCGGCGGCAGGCTGTAGGAGGAGGAGGGCAGATCATCGAAACCGACGACCGAGACGTCGTCGGGCACTTTGAGCCCGGCGCGGAACAGCGCCAGATACGCGCCATGGGCGGTCTGGTCGTTGACGCAGAAGGCCGCGGTGAACGTGCGGCCCGATTCCAGCAGTTGCGTCGTGGCGATCAGGCCGCCGCTCTCCTGCCAGTCCCCCTGCGCGACCAGACGCGGCTCGAACGCAATGTGCGCCTCCTGCAACGCCTCGCGGTAGCCGGCGAGGCGCTCGAGCGCATCCGGGTGGTTCTCCGAGCCGGCGATGAAGGCGATGCGCCGATGCCCGAGCCCGATCAAGTGCCGCATGGCGAGCGTGGCGCCGAGGCGATCCTTGATCGGCAGGCTGTAGGTCTGTGGGGCCGGCAGATGGCGCCCGGTCACGACGATGGGACAGCGCTTCGCAAAGTCCTTGATCGCGGCATTGGGCAGGCACCCGGAGAACATGATGATCCCATCGACGCCGTGGTCGATGAACTTGCGCATGCAGCGTTGCTCGTCCGCCACGTTCCAGTTGCCACTCATGAACAAAGCCGCGTAGCCGGCCGCGAGCAGCCGGCGCTCGACCCCGCGCAGGCCTTCGGCGTAGAACGGGCTGTCGATGGCCTGACTCAACACCCCGATGGTGAACGTGCGGCCGAGCGCCAGGCCGCGCGCGGCGGCGTGGGGCCGGAAATCGTGTTTGGCGATCGCCGCCTCGACGGACGCCTTGCGCTCGTCGCTCACCTTGACCGTGCCGTTGATGATGCGCGAGACGGTGCTGGCCGAAACCCCCGCCTCGCGCGCGATGTCGCGCAGCGTGACGAGCTGGCGCGGCCGCGGTCCGCGCTTGCTCTCCCCCCGGGGAGGCGTTTTCATGCCGGCGGCCCCGGGGCCGCCGGCTGTCCGGCCTCGAGGTCGGCTGCGGGCGCAGGCGCACGGTGCCGCAGCCCCCGGCCCGAGAGCCGCTGCGAGATCTCCTCGAGCGTCCTGCCCCGCGTCTCGGGGCCCACCGCCGCGATGAACGCCAGGGCGGCGACGGCGAGCAGCCCGTAGCCGAGGAACGTTCCGGCCGCTCCCCAGTGCGCAAGCTCCCACGTGAACATCAGCGTCACGCCGGCGCTGATGAGGGAGTTCCAGAAGCACACGGCCGAGAGGGCCACGGCGCGCTCGCGGTCGGGAAAGATTTCGGCCACCATGACCCAGGTCACGGGCCCGAACGAGACGGCGAACGAGGCGACGAACGTCACGATGCCGGCAAGCACCAGCGCCGGATGCGCCACGGGCGCACCGGCGGCGCCGCCGACCCGGAACGCCCAGGCGATCGTGAGCAGGGCCACCGCCATGCCCGTTCCCCCGGCAAGCAACAAGGGCTTGCGGCCGATCCGGTCGATCAGGCTCATCGCCACCAGCGTCATGCCGACATTGATCAGCCCCACCAACACCGATTGCCGAAAGGCGTTGGCGAGGCCGCCGCCGGCGCGGGCGAGGATCGTCGGCAGGTAGTACAGCACCGCGTTGATGCCGGTGGCCTGCTGGAAAAAGGCGAGCCCCGCGGCGAAGATCAATGCGAAGCGCAGCCGCGCGGCCAAGAGCATGCGCCACGAGCCGAGCGGCTCGGCGGGCGCGGCCGGCGCGATCCTCTCGAGCTCACCGGCCGCCGCGTCCCCGTGCACGGCGCGCAGGGCGGCGAGCGCCGGGTGCCGTCGGCCGCGCGCGAGCAGCCAGCGCGGGCTTTCCGGCACCGTCAGCAGCAGTGCGAGGAACACCAGCGCGGGGATCGCTTCCACGCCGAGCATCGCGCGCCAGGCGCCGGCGCCGAGCGCGAGCAGCAGGTCGTTGGAAAAGAACGAGGCGCAGATACCGAGGACGATCATCAGCTGATTGGTGGCGACCAGCCGCCCGCGCCGATCCGCCGGGGCGATCTCGGTGACGTACATCGGCGCGACGAGAATCGCCGCGCCGACGGCGAGCCCGCCGAGCACACGCGCCAGAATGAGCACGAGGAAGGTGTGCGCATCGGCCGCCAGGAGCGAGGAGGCGAAGAACACCGCCGCGGTCAGCCGCAGCACCGTGCGGCGCCCGAGCCGGTCGGCGAGCGGCCCGGCGACGAGATTGCCGGCCATGGCGCCCCAATCGAGGCAGCTGACCGTCCAGCCGACCAGGAGGCTGTGGGCCGCGCCTTCCAACCCGAAATACGCGCGGATGAAGGGCACGGCCCCGGAGATCACCGTGGCGTCGAAACCCAGGAGGAAGCCCCCGAGAGCCGCCACCAAGGCGATGCGCATGCCGCGAGATGTGTCCGCCATGCAGGGTTGACCGCGCTCAGTGCGCCGGCTGGCCTTTTAGCATGATCCCGCGCCGTGCACCACGCGCGGTCTGAAGTTCTCGCCCGTGCGCTTCCCCACGCAGCGCGCGCCCCCGCGGGTGTTGATGGCCGGATCGCCCGGGCCGTTACGCCGAGGCGGCGCTCTGGCGCTTGACAATTCTCAAGCCGGACGGCAGTCTTGTGAAACCGGTTGCAGAACTCATTTGAGCGCGGCGGCCACAGGGCTGCCGGGCAGGCGGCAAGCAGACGATCTGTCGGGGCGATAGCGGGGGTACGGCGTGATGCGCACGGGGACGATTCCGACATCACGCCGGCGTGCACCCCGGGAAGCCGGCGCCCCTCGTGCGAAGAAAACCCGCGCCGCCGGCGATGCGCCGGCCCTGTTCGCGCGCCGCCCGCCGGAAGGCGGCGCACGGTCCGCGTCACTGCAACGAACAACCCCGCGCGCAGCCTTGCCGGCCATTGACAGCCGGGCGGGGACTGCGCCCGGGTTCCCCTCGAGTGTGCCAGGAGTGTGGATATGACGTCTCGATTCACCCAACGGGGCCGTGGTGCCCGGCTGTTGCTCATCGCTGTCCTCGGCGCCACGGCGCTCGGCATGAGCGTGTGCCGCGGCAGCGCCGAGGCGGCGGAATTGCCGGGACCTGTCGGCAACCCCGCGGACTGTCCCTGGCTCAATGCGCATCTGCCGATCGCGCAGCGGGTGGCCCTGCTGATGCGCAAGATGACCCTGGCCGACGAGATCGGGGTGGTCGAGGGCCATGGCGTGCACCCGTACGTCGGTGACATCGCGGAGAATGCCGCGCTGTGCCTGCCGCGGATTGGGCTGGAGGACGGCCCGAACGGTGTCGGAGACGGCATGACCGGTGTCACCCAGCTGCCCTCGGGTGCGGCGCTGGCCGCGACGTTCTCGCGCACGCTCGCCTATCAGTACGGGCGGGTGATCGGTGCCGAGCAGGCGACCAAGGGGTCGTCCGTCGATCTGGGCCCGACGGTCAACATCGACCGCGATCCGCGCTGGGGCCGGGAGTTCGAAAGCTTGTCGGAGGATCCGCGCCTTGCCGGGGCGATCGCCGCGGCCGAAATCCGCGGCATCCAGAGCCAGGGAACCATCGCCCAGGTGAAGCATTTCGATGCGTACAACCAGGAGACGTACCGCAACACGCCCGAGGACGACGTGCTCGTCTCGCGGCGCGCCCTGCATGAGATCTACATGCCGGCCTTCCGCGCCGCGATCCGGCGCGGGAAGGTCGGCTCGATGATGTGCTCCTATGCGACGGTGAACGGTCACTACAGCTGCCAGAATCATTACCTGCTCACCGACGTGCTGCGCCGCGAGTGGAATTTCGACGGGTTCGTCACCTCCGACTGGGGCGCCATCCACAGTGTGTCGGCGGCCGAGGCGGGCGCGGACCTGGAGGAGCCCACCGATCGGTTCTTCGGGCGGCCGCTGCAGCAGGCGGTGCGGGCGGGCAAGATCCCGCGCGCGACGCTCAACACCATGGTCGCACCGATCCTCTATCAGTTGTTCCGCTTCGACTTCTTCAATCATCCGCGACCGGCCACGATCACCGCGGTGGCGAGCACGGCGGCGCACCGGGCGATCTCGACCCGGATCGCCGAGGCCGGCACCGTTTTGCTGAAGAACGCCGGTCATCTGCTGCCGCTCGCGACACATGAAAAGATCGTGGTGATTGGACCTGCGGCCTCGGCGCAGGTCACCTCGGGCGGGGGTGGGAGCGCCGCAGTGATTCCCTCGAGGGTGATCAGCCCATTGGCGGGGATCGAGGCGCTCGCCGGCACCGCCCGCATCCGCTACACACAGGGCCTGCCGACCAATGCCGAGCTCACGCCGATCCCGGCCGCGGACCTGGCGTGGGCCCGGGGCGGCAAACGCGCCGGCCGGCGGTATTGGGCGGCGCTGACGCTGCGGGCGCCGGCAACCGGCACCTACATCATCGGCTTCACCAACCGCTGCGGATGCTACAGCGTCGTGAGCGTCGCCATCGACGGCCGGGTGCTGATCAACAATCCCGGTACGCCGCCGAATCCCACCTATTCGGCCGCGGTTCATCTGAACAGGGGTCAGGCCTACAGGCTGACGGTGACGGGCGCCATGATGAGCGGTCCGCTGCCGAAGCCACTTCAGCAAAAGCTCGAGAGGATGCGCACGCTGATGCGCACGGGCGGGCCGGGGGACGTGCTCACCTGGGCGACCCCTTCGACCGTGCGCGCCGATATTCACCAGGCGGTGGCGGCGGCCCGGGCGGCGCAGGTGGCGGTGGTGGTGGTGGCCGATGACACCGAGACCGAGGGAGCGGATCGACCCGATCTGCGCCTGCCGTCCGCGCAGAACGCGCTGGTGCGCGCGGTGGCGCGCGCCAATGCGCATACCGTGGTCGTCGTGCAGGCCGGCGCGCCGATCGTCATGCCGTGGCTGCGGCAGGTGCCGGCGAT